>NZ_JAZDRP010000001.1:0-501700 GCF_036330345.1 Hyphobacterium lacteum | reverse complement strand
ATCACGCCGATCGCGATGGACCAGGGCCTGCGCTTCGCTATCCGTGAAGGCGGCCGCACCGTCGGTGCCGGCGTCGTCTCGAAAATCATCGAGTAGGATTATCCTCTCTCGAAATGGAAAAGGGGCGCCATTGGCGCCCCTTTTTTGTTGGCTGCGAGGCTGGGAAAACCGGTCAGGCCTTCCGGGTGAAGACCATGTGCAGGCCGAGAATCATTCCCCAGATGCCAATCGAGCTGATTATCTTGAAGGCGAGGGGCAGGTTCATCCCGTTATTGGTTACGACCAGAAAGATGACGAAACTGGCGATGGCCAGGCCCGACATGCCGATTGCCAAGGGGCGTGTCTTCATGTCCGTCATCATATCCAGTGACAACAAAGCGTAGACCGTGGCGGTAGCGAACATGCCGGTAAAGCCAAAGCCGGTGACCAATTGCGCCCAGGCAATTTGGCTGTAGCGCGGTATCTGGTGGTCGGGGTTGGTCAGGAATGGCATGACATAGCCATCGATAGTCGTTGCACCGACAAAACAGATTGTGCTGACGATCAGCGCAACCGAGCCTGCCAGGACAAGTGGCCTTTGAATGCCGCGATGAGCCGCATAAGCGAACAGGCCGAAAACCATGAGTGCCCGCAGGGTCAGCATCTGGGCATGCATGCTGAGACTCTCGGAGGCGATCTCGCCGTGGTGCCCTTCACCGCCGGTCGGGTGGCCCTGCATCACCAGAATTGAAATCAGCGACGCAAGCACGAGGGCGGTCCCAGGTATCAGAAGCGCTCTTTCTTCACTTAAAAGTTGTTTGATTACAGACATGTGATCCTCTCTTCCATTGTTGTGAGTTGTCTTTAGGGGAAGAAGTAAGGATTAAAACAATCAATCACGGTTGATTGTTGGATACTGAACAAAATGCCGAAAAAGTCAGTTTCGGAGAAAAATATGTTGCTAGATCGAAGAAGTCGAAAAACGCGTGCCTCTATAGTGAATGCGGTCATCAAGCTTTGGCATGAGAAGCCCGGCCGCCATATTCGCGTCGCTGATATCATTAACGAGGCGGATGTGGGGCGATCCACCTTCTATCAGCATTTTACGAACAGGGATGAGGTTTGCCTGAGTGCGTTGAGGTCCCGGCTTGAGATTTTTGCCGATCTGATTGTCGGTGCCGGAGACGGGCTACAGGGGGAGTTGATTCTCGCGGATGCGTGGGCCCACCGCCGGCGCATCCGTGAAAATTTTCCCGACTTCCGCGAAAAAGTGGCCGTGCTTCTTGCGGATCTGGTGGAGGAGCGGTTGCAGAGCCAGGCCTATGCTTTCGATCTACCTGTACGGCTTGTTGCGCTACAGCTGGCAGAAAGCTGCCTGGCGGTCTTCAAGGGCTGGATCGATGCAGAAGCGTATGCCGGGCCGGATGACATCGTCCGGTTTCTCAAAGCGCCGGCCGAAATTGGACCCGGTGCCCGATCGGGAAGAGCTGATGTTCAGGCCTTAGAGCGCCGGAGCCTGAGGACTGGCTGAGCGATATCCGGCCATTCTGAATATCAGGCCGTGACGCAATCGGATCGGGCATTCTTGCCGATATGCAAAAAATCGCTTCCTAAAACGGATTCTGGGTGTTGACGGCGGCGACTCATACCGGTAGACGACGCCCCTCGTGAATGAGCTGACTGTGCCCTTCGGCAAACGCAGCTCCATGAAGCGAACAAACTGGTTTCAAGCGCGCCGATCGGTGGCCGGAAGAGTCCACCTGTCTGTGCGCCTTTAATTGTGTGGACGAACTACGATGGCACAGCAGAATATTCGCATTCGCCTCAAAGCGTTCGATCACCGCGTGCTGGACACTTCCGCTCGCGAGATCGTATCGACGGCGAAGCGCACGGGCGCCAATGTGCGCGGGCCTATCCCGCTGCCGACCCGGATGGAACGTTTTACGGTTCTTCGTGGTCCTCACATTGACAAGAAATCGCGCGAGCAGTTCGAGATCCGGACTCACAAGCGCCTTCTCGACATCGTCGATCCCACCCCGCAAACGGTTGATGCTCTGATGAAGCTCGATCTGTCGGCCGGTGTGGACGTCGAGATCAAGCTGGGAGCCTAAGTCATGCGCACGGGCCTGATTGCCAAAAAGGTCGGGATGACCCGCGTGTTCGCCGAAGACGGCGCACACATCCCGGTGACTGTCCTCCAACTCGACAACTGCCAGGTCGTCGCTCAGCGTACTGCTGACCGTGACGGCTATGTTGCTCTTCAGCTCGGTGCGGGCAAGGCGAAAGCCAAGCGCACCTCCAAGGCGATGCGCGGCCACTTTGCCAAGGCGCAGGTCGAGCCGAAGAAGCGCGTCGTGGAGTTCCGCGTTTCCGAAGACAATCTGATCGAGCCGGGTTCCGAGCTGACGGCCGAGCACTTCGTGCCGGGCCAGAAGGTCGATGTTGCCGGCAAGAGCATCGGTAAGGGTTTTGCCGGTGCCATGAAGCGCTGGAACTTCGGTGGTCTGCGCGCCACGCACGGCGTGTCGATCTCTCACCGCTCGCATGGTTCGACCGGTCAGTGTCAGGACCCGGGCAAGGTGTTCAAGGGCAAGAAGATGGCCGGTCACTATGGTGACGCGCGCATCACCCTGCAAAATCTGGAAGTCGTCCGCGTTGATGCGGAAGACGGTTATATCCTGGTTCGCGGTTCGGTTCCGGGCGCTGCTGGCTCCTGGGTCGAGATTCGTGACGCGGTGAAGGGCGCTGGCGATGCCGAGCTGCCGTTGCCGGGTGCGATCCGCAAGGCCGGTGAAGAAGCTCCGGCGAATGAAGAGCCGGCGACCCCGGAAGCCGAGATGACGGCTGAGGGTGCTCCGGCAGAAGATGCGGCCCCGGCAGCTGATGCTGCGGGCGACGAGGAGTCCAAATCATGAAGGTCGAGGTAAAAACCCTCGCCGCGAAGGATGCGGGCGCGCTGGATCTCGATGATGCCGTATTCGGCATTGGCGAGGTTCGTGCCGACCTCCTGCAACGCGTGGTGAAGTGGCAGCTGGCTCGCCGCCAGGCTGGCACGCACAAAGCCAAGGAGCGCAACGAGATTGCGCGCACTGGCAAGAAATATGGCCGCCAGAAGGGTGGCGGTGGTGCCCGTCACGGTAACCGCCGTGCGCCGATCTTCGTTGGTGGTGGCAAGGCTCACGGTCCGCGTGTCCGCAGCCATGCGCACGATCTTCCCAAGAAGGTCCGGACGCTGGCGCTGAAGCACGCCCTGTCGTCGAAGGCCGGTTCCGAATCGCTCATCATTGTTGATGAGGCGGTGCTGAAGGATGCCAAGACGAAGGCCGCCCGCGATGCATTCGCCAAGCTGAAGCTCAGCAATGCGCTGATCATTGATGGCGACACCGTGAACGAGAACTTCGCCAAGGCTGCCAGCAATATTCCGCACATCGACGTGCTGCCGGCGCAGGGCCTGAATGTTTACGACGTGCTGCGTCACGACCAGCTGGTCCTGACCAAGGCCGCTGTGGAGAAGATCCACGAGCGCTTTGCTGCGAAGGAGACCGCGTAATGGCCAAGGTAAAGGCTGAAGCCCGCCACTATGACGCGATCCTGGGTCCGGTGATCACCGAGAAGGCAACGCTGCTGTCGGAAGATGGCAAGGTTGTTTTCCGTGTGCCGCTGACTGCGACCAAGACGGAAATCGCCGAGGCAGTGGAAACCCTGTTCAAGGTGAAGGTGACGGCGGTGAACACGCTGCGCCTGAAAGGCAAGACCAAGCGCTTCCGCGGCCAGATCGGCCAGCGCTCGGATATGAAAAAAGCGATCGTGACGCTCGCCGAGGGCGATGCGATCGACGTGACCACGGGACTGTAGAACCATGGCGCTGAAGACATATAACCCCACCTCTCCGGGCCGCCGCGGCCTGGTGCTGGTCGACCGCGAAGGCCTCCACAAGGGCCGTCCGGAGAAAAGCCTTGTTGAAGGCAAGACCAAGAAGGGTGGCCGCAACAATACCGGCCGGATTACCGCTCGCCGTCAGGGCGGTGGTGCCAAGACGCTTTACCGCAAGGTCGACTTCAAGCGTAACAAGCATGACGTCGAAGCCACGGTGATCCGTCTCGAATACGATCCGAACCGGACCGCGTTCATCGCGCTGATCGAATACGCTGATGGCGAGAAGTCCTACATCCTGGCGCCGCAACGGCTGGCCGAGGGTGACAAGGTCATTTCCGGCACGACGGGCGTAGACGTGAAGCCGGGCAATTGCATGCCGCTGAAGTCCATGCCGGTCGGCACCATCGTCCACAATGTGGAGATGAAGCCGGGCAAGGGCGGTCAGATCGCCCGCTCGGCTGGGGGATACGCTCAGCTCGTTGGCCGCGACGGTGGTTATGCTCAGGTTCGCCTGAATTCCGGCGAACTTCGTGCGATCCCGGAAATGTGCGTCGCCACGGTTGGCGCTGTTTCCAACCCGGATCACATGAACCAGAATCTCGGTAAGGCCGGCCGCAAGCGCTATATGGGCAAGCGTCCGGCGGTTCGTGGCGTCGCCATGAACCCGATCGATCACCCGCATGGCGGCGGCGAAGGCCGTACGTCCGGCGGCCGTCACCCGGTGACGCCTTGGGGTAAGCCCACGAAGGGCCGCAAGACCCGCAAGAACAAGGCGACCGACAAGTTCATCCTCCGCTCGCGCCATCAGCGCAAGTCACGCTAAGGGAGCGCGTTAGCTATGCCGCGTTCAGTCTGGAAAGGTCCGTTCGTAGACGGATACCTCCTCAAGAAAGCCGAAGCGTCTCACGCTGACGGCCGCAAGAAGCCGATCAAGACCTGGTCGCGCCGTTCGACGATCATGCCGCAATTCGTGGGCCTGACCTTTCAGGTGCATAACGGCAACAAGTTCATCCCGGTGCTGGTGACCGAAGACATGGTTGGCCACAAGCTTGGTGAATTCGCTCCGTCCCGGACCTATTACGGTCATGCGGCGGACAAGAAGGCGAAGAGGGGCTAATGATGACCCAGACCCGCCAAAGAGACGAGTCCGGCAAGAATGTCCGCCGCGTTGCTGATAATGAAGCGCGCGCCAAGCAGACCATGATCCGGATCAGCCCTCAGAAGCTGAACCTGGTTGCGCAATCCATCCGCGGCAAAAAGGTCGAATCGGCTCGCGCCACGCTGGAATTCTCGCGCAAGCGGATCTCGAAAGATGTTCTGAAGGTTCTCGACAGCGCGATCGCGAATGCCGAGAACAATCATGGCCTCGACATCGACAGCCTTGTCGTGTCGGAAGCCTATGTCGGCAAGAACCTGGTGATGAAGCGTTTCCGTGCGCGTGCCCGTGGCCGCGCAGCGAAAGTGATGAAGCCGTTTTCCGAGCTTACGATTGTCGTTCGCGAAGTTGAGGAGGCCGCCTGATGGGTCAGAAGGTCAATCCGATCGGGCTGCGGCTCGGCGTAAACCGCACCTGGGAATCGCGTTGGTACGCGAATACCGGTGAGTATGCCGATCTCCTGCACGAGGATCTGAAAATCCGCGATATGCTGCGCAAGCGGCTGAAAAATGCCAGTGTCTCGAAGATCGTGATCGAGCGCCCGCACAAGAAGTGCACGGTGACGGTTTACACCGCTCGCCCGGGTGTCGTGATCGGCAAGAAGGGCGCTGATATCGAGGTTCTGCGCCGCGAGCTGCAAAAGATCGTGAAGGGGGAGGTCTTCCTCAACCTGGTCGAAGTTCGCAAGCCGGAAATCGATGCGACCCTGGTCGCCGAATCCATCGCACAGCAACTCGAGCGCCGCGTGGCTTTCCGCCGCGCCATGAAGCGCTCGCTGCAAACGGCGATGCGTATGGGTGCCAAGGGCTGCAAGGTGGTTTGCGGTGGTCGCCTCGGCGGCGCCGAGATCGCTCGCGTCGAGCAATATCAAGAGGGTTCGGTGCCGCTGCACACGCTGCGCGCCGATATCGATTACGGAACCGCGGAAGCTTCCACGGCGATGGGCATCATCGGCATCAAGGTCTGGATCTACAAAGGTGAGATCCTCGAGCATGATCCGATGGCGCAAGAACGTCGCCTGCAGGAGTCCGGTGAGCAGCGCGCCCGTCAGGGCGGCGGCAACCGCGCGGCATAACGGTCAGGGACGACGGAGCGAAAAACAATGCTTCAACCGAAACGCACCAAGTTCCGGAAGGCGCACAAGGGCCGCATCAAAGGTGCAGCCAAGGGCGGCTTCTCGCTGAATTTCGGTTCCTATGGCCTGAAGGCCATGGAGCCCGAGCGCGTCACCGCACGCCAGATCGAAGCCACTCGCCGGGCGATCACTCGCCACATGAAGCGGGCCGGCCGGGTCTGGATCCGGATTTTCCCGGATGTGCCGGTGTCGAAGAAACCGACGGAAGTCCGGATGGGTAAGGGTAAGGGTTCGCCAGAATTCTGGGCCGCCAAGGTCAAGCCCGGCCGGATCATGTTCGAGATTGACGGTGTTCCCGAGAATGTGGCGCGTGAAGCGCTGTCTCTGGGCGCAGCCAAGCTGCCGGTGAAGACGAAGATCGTCGCCCGGATCGGCGAATAGGAGTGAGTGTCATGGATGCTGTTGATGTCCGCGCGATGAGCGACGATCAGCTGAAGGACGAGCTCCTGAAGCTGAAAAAAGAACAATTCAATCTGCGCTTCCAGCAGGCCTCGGGCCAGCTGGAGAAGACGTCCGAATTCCGGAAGGTGCGCCGCACGATCGCGCGCATCCAGACGGTCCAGGCCGAACGTGCAGCGCAAGCGGTACAAGGGAGCTAGGCGATGCCTAAACGCGTATTGCAAGGCGTCGTGGTGAGCGACAAGGGCGACAAGACCGTCGTCGTGAAGGTGGAGCGGACATTTCTTCATCCGCTGCTCCGCAAGACGGTTCGCCGCTCCAAGCGCTATCACGCGCATGATGAGGGCAATGTCCTCAAAGTGGGTGACCAGACCTTTATTCAGGAATGTGCGCCCAAGTCGAAAACCAAACGGTGGGAGGTTGTCACCGCCGACGCGTAAGCGCCGGGGTCAGCCTTTTGAAGGAGGATCGATATGATCCAGATGCAATCCAATCTGGACGTCGCCGATAATTCCGGTGCCCGCCGTGTGCAGTGCATCAAGGTTCTCGGCGGTGCCAAGCGCCGGTACGCTCATGTGGGCGACATCATCGTAGTGTCGGTCAAGGAAGCGATCCCGCGTGGCCGCGTCAAAAAAGGTGAAGTGCGCCGCGCCGTCGTGGTGCGCGTTGCCAAGGACATCAAGCGTAAGGACGGATCGGTGATCCGCTTCGACTCCAACGCGGCTGTCCTGGTGAATAACAATCAAGAGCCGATCGGCACCCGTATCTTCGGACCGGTTCCGCGCGAACTTCGCGCCAAGAACCACATGAAGATCGTGTCGCTGGCTCCGGAGGTTCTGTAGTCATGGCTGCCAAGATCAAAAAGGGCGACAACGTCGTTGTCCTGACGGGCCGCGACAAGGGCAAGACTGGCGAAGTCGTCAAGTCGATCCCGTCCGAAAACCGCGTCATCGTCCGCGGCGTCAACATGGTGAAGCGCCATCAGCGCCCGACCCAGACGTCTGCTGGCGGCATCGAGACCAAAGAAGCGCCCATCCACGTTTCGAACGTGGCGCTTGCCGATCCGAAGACCGGCGAAGCGACGCGCGTGGGTTTCAAGATGGAAGGCGACCGCAAGGTCCGCGTGGCCAAGAAATCCGGTGAGGTCATCGATGGCTGATGTAAAAGAATACGAACCGCGTCTGCGCGCCAAGTACCGCGAAGAGATCCGGAATCGCCTGAAGGAAAAGTTCGGTTATGCGAACCCGATGGAGATCCCGAAGATCGACAAGGTCGTGATCAATATGGGTGTGGGTGAAGCTGCCCAGGACTCCAAGAAGATCAACGGTGCCTACGAAGATCTGATGCTGATCGCTGGTCAGAAGCCGGTGAAGACGAAGTCGCGCAACTCGATTGCCGGTTTCAAGCTTCGTGACGGCCAGAATGTCGGCGTGAAAGTCACGCTGCGCCAGGACCGCATGTATGAATTTCTGGACCGCCTGGTCACGATTGCGCTGCCGCGCGTTCGCGACTTCCGTGGTCTGAACGGCAAGAGCTTTGACGGCCGTGGCAACTACGCCATGGGCCTGAAAGAGCACATCGTGTTTCCCGAGATCGACTACGACAAGGTCGAGAAGATCCGGGGGATGGACATTGTGGTCTGCACGACCGCGAAAACCAATGAAGAGGCGAAAGCCCTGTTGGCAGAGTTCGATTTCCCGTTTTCGAACTGACGCAACAGGAGGGCGGAACCGAGGTGGTTCCGCACGCAGGAGGAAGTAAATGGCGAAGACAAGTGCTGTCGAGCGCAACCGCAAGCGTCAGAAAATGGCCGAGCGGTATGCGGCCAAGCGGGCCGAGCTGAAGACGATCGCGCGCGATCAGTCCAAGCCGGTTGAGGAGCGTTTTGCTGCTCAGCTGAAGCTGGCCCAGCTGCCGCGGAATTCCGCACCGACCCGTATCCGCAATCGTTGCGAAGTGACGGGCCGTCCGCGGGGTTTCTACCGCAAGCTGAAGATGTCGCGGATTGCACTGCGCGAACTGGCCTCGTCCGGATTTATCCCGGGCATGGTCAAGTCGAGCTGGTGATCGGGAGAGATTGAGAAATGTCTATGAATGATCCTCTCGGTGATATGCTGACCCGGATCCGGAATGCGCTGATGCGTAACCGGACCTCTGTCACGACACCGGCCTCGAATCTGCGCAAGCGCGTTCTGGATGTGCTCCAGGATGAAGGCTTCATTCGCGGTTATTCCGAAGTCGAGCATGCCGATGGCAAGCGCGAGTTCGAAATCGAGCTGAAGTATTTCGAAGGCGAACCCGTCATCGCCGAGATCCGCCGGGTCTCGACGCCGGGGCGCCGTGTTTATTCAAAGGTGAAGGACCTGCCGCTGATCTCGAACGGCCTGGGTATCGCGATCGTCTCTACCCCGATGGGTGTGATGTCCGATGCTGCCGCTCGCGAGCAGAATGTCGGTGGCGAAATCCTTTGTCAGGTCAGCTAGGGAGCACGATCCATGTCACGTATCGGAAAACTCCCGGTTCCTGTCTCTTCCGGTGTTGAAGTCCGCCTCAATGGCCGCGACCTCACCCTGAAGGGTTCGAAGGGCGAGCTGAGCCTGACCGTGGTTGAAGACGTTACCCTGTCGCAAGGCGATGACGGTATCGAGGTCAAGCCGGCGAATGACAGCAAGCGGGCCCGTGCCATGTGGGGCATGACCCGTGCGCTGATCGCCAACATGATGACCGGCGTATCCGACGGTTTCAGCAAGACGCTGGAGCTCGAGGGTGTTGGTTATCGTGCGCAGATGCAGGGTTCGAACCTGAAGCTGTCGCTCGGTTTCAGCCACGATGTGGTTTACGAGCCGCCGCAAGGTATCCAGATCCAGGCTCCCAAGCCGACGGAAATCGTCGTCACGGGTGCAGACAAGCAGCAAGTTGGCCAGGTTGCCGCGGAAATCCGCCGTTACCGTCAGCCGGAACCCTACAAGGGCAAGGGCGTGCGGTATCAGGGCGAGTATATCCGCCGCAAGGAAGGCAAGAAGAAGTAGGCGCGACGATCATGAAAAGCTCACGCGAAAAAATGCAGCGCCGGGCGCAGCGCAACCGGATCAAGCTCCGCAAGGTAGCCAGCGGCCGTCCTCGGCTGTCGGTCTTCCGCTCGTCGAAGCACATCTATGCGCAGCTGATCGACGACAAGCAGGGCGTCACCATCGCTTCGGCCTCCACGGCCGAGAAGGACACCAAGGGGTCCGGTGCGAATGTCGACGCAGCTGCCGGTGTCGGCAAGCGCCTGGCGGAACGCGCCACCAAGGCCGGGGTCAAGGACGTTGTCTTCGATCGCGGCGGTTACATCTTTCACGGTCGCATCAAGGCTCTGGCCGATGCGGCGCGTGAAGGTGGTCTGAACTTTTAAGGGAGCGGTTTATGGCTCGTAATGAAGAAAACCGCGGCCGTGGACGGCGTCGTGACCGGGATGAGGATCAGCAGGACGAAATCGTCGACAAGCTGGTTCACATCAACCGCGTCGCCAAGACGGTGAAAGGTGGCCGGAACTTCCAGTTTGCCGCGCTCGTTGTCGCTGGCGACCAGAAGGGCCGTGTCGGGTTCGGTCAGGGCAAGGCACGCGAAGTGCCGGAAGCCATCCGCAAGGCGACCGAGGAAGCCAAGAAGAACATGGTTCGTGTTCCGCTTCGCGAAGGCCGCACGCTGCACCACGATTCTCCGGGCCGTCACGGCGCCGGCAAGGTCGTGCTCCGCGCTGCGCCTCCGGGGACCGGTGTTATCGCCGGCGGTCCGATGCGCGCGGTTCTGGAAACCCTGGGTGTGCAGGACGTCGTGGCCAAGTCCACCGGCACCTCTAACCCGTACAACATGATCCGCGCGACGTTTGATGCTCTCAAGCATCAGAAAAGCCCGCGTGCGATCGCTGCCAAGCGCGGCATGAAAGTGGCTGACCTGGTCAACCGCCGGAATGACGGTGCTTCGGCTCCGGAAGCGCTGGAGAGCTGATCATGGCTGCGAAGAAGACCCTGAAGGTCCGTCAGACGGGAAGCCCTATTCGCCGTCCGAAGGAACAGCACGACACGCTGAAAGGCTTGGGCCTGAACAAGGTTGGCCGGACGCGTGAACTTGAAGATACGCCGGCGATCCGCGGAATGATCCGCAAGGTGTCGCACATGGTGGAAATCGTCGAGGAGTAGGCCGCGGGCCGCTCCATCGAAGGAGAATGAGACATGCGTCTGAATGATTTGCGCGATAACGCAGGGGCCACGAAGTCCCGCACCCGCGTCGGCCGTGGTATCGGTTCCGGCAAGGGCAAGACCGGTGGCCGTGGCGTCAAGGGTCAGAAGTCGCGCTCGGGCGTGGCTATCAAGGGCTTTGAAGGCGGTCAGATGCCGCTTCACATGCGTCTGCCGAAGCGCGGCTTCAACAAGCCGAACCGCCTGGCTTTCGCCGAAGTGAATATCGGCCGTCTGGAAGCTGCGATTGCGGACAAGAAGATCGACGCCAAGAAGCCGATCGATGCCGAGGCTCTGATTGCTGCCGGCGTGATCCGCCGTGCAAAGGATGGTGTGCGCCTCCTTGCGAAAGGCGCCCTCAAGTCCAAAGTAGAGATCACGGTCGCCGGTGCGACCAAAGCCGCGATTGCCGCTGTTGAAAAAGCAGGTGGCAAAGTCACGGTTGTTGCACCGAAGGCCGCGAAATCTGACGCCGCAGCGGAATAATCCGCAGCTTCGCGAGGACAAAACATGGCTTCTGCTGCTGAACAGCTTGCTTCGAATATCAACTTCGCGTCTTTCGCGAAGGCCAAGGAGCTGCAGCAGCGGATCTTCTTCACGCTGGCCGTTCTCGTTGCCTATCGTCTGGGAACCTACATTCCGGTTCCGGGTATCGACCCGGTCCAGTATGCGTCGGTGTTCCAGCAGCAATCGGGCGGCATTCTTTCCATCTTCAACATGTTCGCCGGCGGTGCCGTCGAGCGGATGGCCATCTTTGCGCTGAATGTGATGCCGTATATTTCGGCGTCCATCATCATGCAGCTGATGGCCGCGACGGTTCCGTCGCTGGAGAAGATGAAGAAGGAAGGTGGCGAACAGGGCCGCAAGCAGATCAACCAGTATTCGCGTTACCTCACCGTGCTGCTGGCAACGGTGCAGGGCGGGGCGATTGCCCTGTCGATGATGCAGCCGGGTTCCGGCGGCGCCACGATTGCCTTGAATCCGGGCATGTTCTTCCTTGTGACCACCACGCTGACTTTTGTCGGCGGGACCATGCTGCTGATGTGGATGGGTGAGCAGATTACCTCGCGTGGCGTGGGTAACGGTATCTCGCTGATCATTTTCACCGGTATCGTGACGGTTATCCCGGGCATGCTCTACGGTTTGTTTGAACAGACCCGTCAGGGTCAGATTTCCGGCGGATCGCTGCTGGGTATCCTGGCGCTGATGCTGGCAACTTTCGTATTCGTCGTTTTCATGGAGCGCTCACAGCGCCGTTTGCTGGTCCAGTATCCCAAGCGCCAGCAGGGCCAGCGCATGGTAGGCGGCGACACGTCCTTCCTGCCGCTGAAGCTGAACACGGCGGGTGTTATTCCGGCGATTTTCGCGACGTCGCTTCTGCTGTTGCCGACAACGGTTGCCAATATGTGGGCATCGACCGGTCCTGAATGGCTGCAGCTGATTGCAGCGCAGCTGGGCCGCGGCCAGCCGCTCTTCATCGCGCTCTATGGCGGCATGGTAATCTTCTTTGCCTTCTTCTACACGTCGATCGTGTTCAATCCGGAAGAAGTGTCCGAGAATTTGCGCAAGTATGGCGGCTTCCTGCCGGGCATCCGTCCGGGCAAGCGGACGGCTGAATATCTCGATTATGTTCTGACCCGCCTGACGGTGGTCGGGGCCCTGTATCTGGCGATCGTCTGCCTGATACCGGAAGTCCTGACCGGTGGCGCGGCGGGCGTGGTGACGTTTGCCCTGGGCGGGACCTCGATCCTGATCGTGGTGTCCGTTGCCATGGATACGGTGACGCAAATCCAGTCGCACCTTCTGGCTCACCAATATGAGGGGCTGATCAAGAAGCAGCGTCTTCGGGGCCGGAACCGATGAACATTATCCTGTTCGGACCGCCGAATGCCGGCAAGGGCACGCAAGCCAAGCTGCTGGTTGAAACCCGCGGCTGGGTACAGCTGTCGACGGGTGACATGCTGCGTTCTGCGATCGCTGCCGGTTCCGACCTGGGCAAACGTGTCCAGGCGATCATGGATGCCGGAGAGCTGGTCTCAGACGAGATCGTGATCGAGCTGATCGAGGAGCGTCTGCCGGAAGCCGAGGCTGCGGGCGGAGCGATCTTTGACGGATTTCCGCGCACCGTCGCCCAGGCTGAAGCGCTGGACAAGCTGCTGGCCGGGCGCGATTCGAAGATCGAGAAAGTGGTTCGCCTGATTGTGGACCGTGCAGAATTGACCAAGCGGGTAGAGAAGCGCGCCGCCGAACAGGGCCGCGCCGATGATACGGTCGAGGTCTTCAACAACCGCTTTGATGTCTACGAAAATCAGACCGCGCCGCTGATCCCTTACTACACGGGCCAGGGCAAGGTCGTTGAAGTCGACGGGATGGGAAGCGTCGAAGCGGTTGCCGCTTCGATTGCCACAGCCCTCGACGGCTAATGAAATCCCGCAAACTGCCCGGTTGACGGGGGGTAGGCGGACAATATAGATAGCGCCCTTCGCGAAAAGGGCGGCGATTTCTTGTCCGGCGAAAGCCGGGGAGGGGTTCACCGTCCGCGTTTGGCGCGAATTGAGGTAAGGAGAGCATTGTGGCCCGTATTGCCGGCGTCAACATTCCGACGAACAAGCGCGTGGAAATCGCGCTTCGCTACATTCACGGGATCGGTCCCGCGAAGGCAAAAGAGATTTGCGAGAAAGTCGGCATTGCCTCTGAGCGGCGTGTCAACGAACTCTCGGACGCGGAAGTCATCCAGATCCGCGAAACGATCGACCGTGATTACATGGTGGAAGGTGACCTTCGCCGTGAAGTCGCTGTCAACATCAAGCGCCTGATGGATCTGGGCAACTATCGCGGTCTGCGTCACCGCCGTGGTCTGCCGGTTCGCGGTCAGCGCACTCACACCAACGCCCGGACCCGCAAAGGCCCGGCCAAGCCGATTGCCGGCAAGAAGAAATAAGGCGGGTTAGACGATGGCTAAAGCACCTGAGCGCATGAAGCGCCGCGAGCGCAAGAACATCACGTCCGGTGTTGCGCACGTGAATGCGTCTTTCAACAACACGCAAGTCACCATTACCGACGCGCAAGGCAACACGATCTCCTGGTCGACGGCTGGCGCGAACGGCTTCAAGGGCTCGCGCAAATCCACGCCGTACGCGGCGCAGATTGCTGCCGAGGAAGCTGCCAAGAAGGCGATGGATCACGGTATGAAGACGCTGGAAGTGAACGTTTCCGGTCCGGGTTCCGGCCGTGAGTCGGCGCTTCGGGCTCTGCAAGCGGCCGGTCTGACGATCACGTCCATTCGTGACGTCACGCCGATCCCGCACAATGGTTGCCGGCCGCCGAAACGCCGCCGGGTCTAATTGCTCCTCATCTGAGGGGTGAATTGGAACACATTTGAATTCGCGCCGGCGGCTGTCCGTCTGGGCGCGCGAGGAAAAGGGGTCTAACCCGTGATCGAGAAGAACTGGCAAGAACTCATCCGTCCGATGAAACCCGAAGTGAAGCCGGGCCATGACCCGGAGCGCAGCGCGGCAATCATCGCGGAACCGCTGGAACGCGGCTTCGGCATGACGCTGGGCAATGCCCTGCGCCGTGTGCTGCTGTCCTCTCTGCAGGGCGCCGCGATCACCTCGCTCCAGATTGATGGCGTGGTGCACGAGTTCTCGTCCATCCCGGGTGTGCGCGAAGACGTCACCGATATCGTGCTGAACCTGAAGGGCGTGGCGCTGCGCGTTCACTCCGAAGGTGAAAAGCGCGTCGTTCTTCGCAAGTCCGGTCCGGGCGAGGTTACCGCTGGTGACATCGAGGAAACGGCCGATGTGGAAGTGGTCAACAAGGACCATGTGATCTGCACGCTCGATGAGGGCGCCGAGATCCGCTTCACGCTGACCGTCGACAGTGGCAAGGGCTATGTCCCGGCCGAGCGCAACCGTCCGGAAGATGCACCGATCGGCCTGATTGCCATCGACTCGCTCTACAGCCCGGTGAAGCGCGTGGCCTACCGCGTGGAGAACACCCGCGAAGGCCAGGTTCTCGACTATGACAAGCTGATCCTGGACATCGAAACCGATGGCACGGTCACGCCGGAAGACGCTGTGGCGTTTGCCGCGCGGATCTTGCAGGACCAGTTCCAGATCTTCATCAACTTCGAGGAAGCCGTTGAGGCCCGTCCGGCCGAGGATGATCGTCCGGAGCTGGACTTCAACCCGGCGCTGCTCAAGAAAGTCGACGAGCTGGAGCTGTCGGTCCGTTCGGCCAACTGCCTGAAGAACGACAATATCGTCTATATCGGCGACCTGATTCAGAAGTCCGAGGCAGAAATGCTGCGGACGCCGAATTTCGGCCGCAAATCGCTCAACGAGATCAAGGAAGTTCTCGCTCAGATGGGTCTGCACCTGGGCATGGAAGCGCCGAACTGGCCGCCGGAGAACATCGAGGATCTCGCCAAGAAATACGAGGAAAACGTCTGATCCGGGCGGCTGTGAAGCCCCTCTGATCCAGACCATTTGGAGATACCGCCATGCGCCACGGCATCGCACACCGCAAGCTCGGTCGCACCACTTCGCACCGCAAAGCCATGTTTGCCAACATGGCCGCTTCGCTCATCGAACACGAGCAGATCGTTACGACCCTGCCCAAGGCGAAAGAGCTGAAGCCGTTCATGGACAAGCTAATCACGCTGGCCAAGCGCGGCGATCTGCACGCTCGCCGTCAGGCGATCTCGAAAGTCCGCAATGTCGAACAGGTCGGCAAGCTGTTTGAAACGCTCGGCCCGCGCTATTCCGAGCGGAATGGCGGCTATACGCGCGTTCTCAAGGCCGGCTTCCGCCATGGCGACAATGCGCCGCTGGCCGTGATCGAACTGGTCGATCGCGATCCGGAAGCACGTGGTGCTGCCGATCGGGCCCGTGTGGCCGAAATGGACGAGTTTGCTGAAGAGTAATCTTCAATTCATTGCGAATTCAGGACAGGGCGGCTTCTTTTCGAGAGGCCGCCTTTTTCCTATCTAGGGTCCAGGGACAATCCGGGAGGATGAGATGACACGCTTTGCACTGACGCTTCTGACTTCAGCCGCATTCCTCGCCACTGCCTGTCATGCACAGGACGAGGTTGTCGCCCTGGAAGAGGAGGCAGCTGTACAGGCGGAAACACTGGCCGATGAGAGCTTCCGCGAAGTGCCGGCCAGCCAGGCCGAGATGCAGCTCTCTTTCGCGCCGATTGTCCGTGATGCCGCGCCGGCCGTTGTGAATGTCTTCACGACCCGTACGGTGCAGCGGCAGATGGACCCTTTCTTCGAGCGTTTCCTGGGCCGCCGCGGCCCCCAGCAGCAAAGCGCACTGGGGTCCGGCGTGATTGTCGATTCCACGGGTGTCATCGTTACCAATAACCACGTTGTCGAAGGCGCCGATGAATTGCGGGTCGTCCTGCACGATCGCCGCGAGTTCGACGCGGAAGTCCTGCTGGCGGACGAGCGCACGGACCTGGCCGTGTTGCGGATCGAAACCGATGAACCCTTGCCGACATTGATGCTGGCCCAGCCGGGCAATGCGGAGGTCGGTGATCTGGTGCTGGCGATCGGCAATCCGTTCGGCGTCGGTCAGACCGTGACCTCCGGTATCGTATCAGCGCTGGCGCGGACCGAGGTTGGTGTTACCGATTTTGCCTTTTTCATCCAGACCGATGCGGCCATCAATCCGGGCAATTCCGGTGGCGCGCTGGTGAATATGGATGGCGATCTGATCGGCGTGAATTCGGCGATCTATTCGCGCTCGGGTGGTTCCAACGGGATCGGCTTTGCCATTCCGGTTGAAATGGTCCGCCGCGTTGTTGATGCGGCTCTGACCGAAGGCGAGCTGGTCCAGCCCTGGTTGGGCGCCCGTCTGCAGACGGTAACCGGCGATATCGCCAATTCCCTGGGTCTCGATCGCCCGCGCGGAGCGCTTGTGGCGGATATCTATCCGGGCGCAGCCGCTGATGAAGCCGGTCTGCAGCAGGGTGATATCATTCTGGCGATTGATGATGTGGATGTGAATGACGAGCCCGGCGCACGCTTCCGCTATGCGATCAACGCCGTGGGCAGTGAATCGGACTTCACCGTCCTGCGGGACGGCCGTGAGCGTACGATTTCAGTGCCGGTCGAGGAAGCGCCGGGATCGACCGAGCCCTTGCGGCAGGCTATTGAAGGCCGCAACCCGCTGGCCGGTGTGGAACTGGTTGAACTCTCTCCGGCCTTCAACGAAGCGGTTGGCTTTGATCCGTTTGCGCGCGGCGTGGTCGTTCTGAACGTCCAGCGTGGCTCGGCGGCGGATTATTTCGGCTTCCGGCCGGGTGACCGAGTGATCGAGTTGTTGGGCACGCGAATCGAGGAAATCGACGATGTCGAAAGCCTGATTGAAGGGCAGGATGATCTGAAATCCTGGCCCGTCGCGATCGAGCGCCGGGGCCGCTTGCTGGAGCGGACATTACAGCTTTAGGCGCTGCGGTCCGGGTTCAGCTGAACCACACTCCAGACATGGCCAAACGGATCGCGCAGCTTTCCGTGCCGGCCGAAGAATTCTTCTGTCAGCGGGCGGATCACTTCGGCTCCGGCCTCAACGGCCCGATCAAACCATGTCTGCGCGTCATCGACCGTCAGATTGATGGTGAAGGTCGTGCGGTTGCCCAGCGTTGGCGGCGCGACATTGCCGATCAGTTCCTCCATGTCGGGAAACTCGTCAGCCAGCATCAGGACATGTTCGTTGATGCGCAGGGTGGCATGTCCGACCTTGCCTTCATGATCGAAGCGTTCGAGTTCCTCGGCGGCGAAAGCCAGCTTGTAGAATTCGATGGCCGCGGCGCCGTCACGGACGCTCAGATATGGCGCAACCGCTTTCTTCATGGTGCGTCCCTCCCGGATCACGCCTAGACTACACCCATGAGCTCACTTTTCGAAGCTGCCGGTCTGGAAAATGAAGCACCGCGTCCGCTGGCGGACCGGTTGCGTCCGCGGAGCCTCGACGAGGTGGTCGGTCAGGATCATCTTCTGAAGGGGGAAGGGCCGATTGCGCGGATGCGCAAGCAGAAGCGGTTTGCCTCCATCGTGCTCTGGGGCCCGCCGGGGGTCGGGAAGACCACAATCGCACGGCTATTGGCTGACGAGTCGGGACTTGAATTCGAGCCGATGTCAGCCGTGTTCTCCGGTGTGGCGGATCTGAAGAAAGCCTTCGAGCGCGCACGTGCCCGCCGGCAGGCTGGCCGGGGGACGTTGCTCTTCGTGGACGAGATCCATCGTTTCAACCGCGCCCAGCAGGACGGATTCCTTCCCGTGGTGGAGGAAGGCGTGATCACGCTGGTCGGGGCGACAACAGAAAATCCCAGCTTTGAACTGAATGCGGCCCTGTTGTCCCGTGCGCAGGTTCTGGTTCTGAAGCGGCTGGAAGCCGACAGGCTGGAATTGCTGGTTCAGCGCGCGGAGGCGGAGTTAGGCCGCGAACTGCCAGCCACATCCGATGCGCGGACTGCTCTGCTCGAACTAGCCAATGGTGATGGCCGCTATCTGCTCAATCTGGTGGAGGAGCTGTTCGCGCTCGATCGCGACGAACCGCTGACGCCAGCGGATTTGTCCACCTACCTTCAGCGGCGCGCGCCGGTTTATGACCGCGACCGCGACGAGCACTACAATCTGATATCCGCCCTGCACAAATCGGTGCGTGGCTCGGATCCGGATGCGGCGCTCTACTGGCTGGCACGCATGCTGGAGGGCGGCGAGGATCCGCTTTTCCTCGCGCGGCGTATCGTGCGTATGGCGAACGAAGATATCGGCCTGGCGGACCCGACCGCGATCCATGCCGCTCTGGCGGCCAAGGAGACCTACGACTTTCTGGGTTCGCCGGAAGGCGAGCTGGCGCTTGCGCAGGCCGTGGTGCATCTCGCCTGCGCGCCGAAGTCGAATGCCGTTTATTCGGCCTACAAGGCCGCCAGAAAGGCCGCGAGCGAAACCGGCAGCCTCGCGCCGCCCAAACACATCCTGAACGCTCCCACGCGTCTGATGCGCGATGAGGGCTATGGCGACGGCTATGAATATGATCACAATGTCGAGGGCGGGATTTCCGGACAGGACTATTTCCCCGACACTATGAAAGACCGGCCGGTCTTCTATGAACCTACCGACCGGGGCCGCGAGGCGGCGATCGGTGAACGGCTGGCGAACTGGCGGAAATTGCGTGAGCAGCGGAGGAGAAAATGATCAGAGGGCTCATATTCTCGGCCATCGTTCTGGCCATTGTCCTGCTGGTCGGGTCACAGGCGGCGCTCTGGTATGGCCGGTCCCTGTTCGAGGAGCCGGATGTTGACGTGGTCTCCAGCGTTACCGAAGCGCTGGATGCACAGCGGATCGTGCTGGTATTCGCCCACCCTGATGACGAAATCACCGCGACCGAGCTGATCAGCCGCGCGGTGGAAGAGGGCGCATTCGTGGCCACGATCACAGCGACGCGCGGCGAAGCGGGCACGCAATTTCCGGAGATTGTCGATCAGGCTCATCTGGGCGTGGTTCGCGAAGGAGAGCTGCGCCGGCACGGATTTGCGCTGGGACTGGACGAGCAGGTGGTTCTGGGGCTGCCTGATGGCGGTGTACCCGAGGCGATGAGCGATGCGCAGCTGGCGGCCCGTGTTCTGGAAGAACTCGAACGGCTTGAGCCCGATGCTGTGGTGACCTTTCATCCGCCGAGTGGTGTTTCGCTGCACCCTGATCATATGGCTATGGGAAGGGCAGCACTGGCGGCAACCGAACGCTATGCCAGCCGGCGGGGAGAAGCCGTGACACTGGCCTATACGCTCAATTCGCGGCCGGGATCGCGCCGCTTTGGTGGCGAACGTTATGCCCGGGTGGCCGACCTTCAACCGGATCCGGGTTTCGCGCTGGATGTGGATGCTTCACTCAAGACCCGCGCCTGGCGGATTCATGCCTCGCAGGCGGATTATCTGCGCGAGACGACCGGCGTGCCGGCCTGGCTGCTCTATCTGATGTGGAACCAGGAGTATTACGCGGTCCGGACGATCGAACCCTAGATTCCGCTTTATGACCGCAGCGAACTGCCCTATCCCGATGCCGGGAATAGGGGAGATTTCCATGAAAGTTGATCGAATTTACCTGATTGCAGGATTGCTCTGGCTGATCGGCGGCATGCTGCTCGGCGAGCATATGGGCCGCAGCCAGGATCACGGCCAGATGCCGACCCATGCGCATATCATGCTGGTGGGTGGCGTCTTGTCTGTCTTGTGGGGGATTATCAATCGCGTCTGGTCGATCGGCTCCGGGCTTCTGGCCTGGATCCAGCTGGGCCTGCACCAGGCGGGAACTGCGGTGATTATCTATGCCTTGTTCCACCTCTACGGTGGAAATCCGACGGACCAGTTCGGCATGATGGCCGGGATCGGGGCGATGATTGTGATCGTCGCGACCGTATTGATGCTGGTTCTGGCCTTCCTGGCCAAACCGGCAGACTGATCCGGATATGAAAACGGGGAGCGTTGGCTCCCCGTTTTAACTCTTATGCCAGCGTCGGCAGAACGGCGACGGCCATGCCGCCAAAAACGGCGACGACCAGTCCGAATTGCAGGACAGCTGCGAGAGTTGCGCTCAATCGATCCATTATCTTTATCCTTGTTATGGTGCCGGTCATTGGTGCCGACAGATATGAGATGACTTAAGCCGCTCATTTGGATGCACAATCGACGTTACGCCATGTCGGCTATGCAAAAATGCATGGATGACGTGCGCTTGCACCCCGCGCGTAACTCCAATATCTCCCGCAACGATGACCAATCTTCTTCTGATCGCAGCAGGTGGCGCCATCGGTGCCGTCAGCCGGCATCTGACCGGGCAGGCCTTTCTGCGAGCGGTGGGGCCGGACTGGCCCTATGGCACATTCGCCGTGAATGTGATTGGCGGCCTTGTGATGGGCGGTTTCATCGGCTGGCTGGCGCAAGCCGGACGTGCCGATGCCAATGAGCTGCGGGCTTTCTTTGCTGTTGGCATTCTGGGCGGGTTCACGACGTTTTCGGCGTTTTCACTGGATGTGGTGGTGATGATCGAACGGCGCGCCTATGGCGATGCCATCGGCTATGTGCTGGCATCAGTGATCCTTTCCATTCTGGCTTTGTTTGCAGGCCTCATGATTGCACGGAGACTGTTCGCATGAGCGGCGTCCAGACCCTGATTGTCGAGCCGGGCGAAGCCGGGGCGCGGCTGGACAAATGGTTCAAGCGCAAGTTTCCGCATGTGCCTAACGGACGCTTGCAGAAAGCCCTGCGCAAGGGCGAGATCCGCATCGATGGCGGGCGGGCGAAGGCTGACACCAAGGTCGAGGCTGGCCAGTCCATCCGCATTCCACCGCTGCCTGAACCGGAAGAGAAAAAGCCCGAACCCGGCATCAGCCGGGAGGACGCGGAGTTCATCCGGTCACTGGTGATCTATCAGGACAATGACATCATCGCCTTCAACAAGCCGGCCGGGCTGGCGGTGCAGGGCGGTTCCGGGACTGTGCGGCATGTCGACGGGCTGCTGGCGGCTTTCGGCAAGGGCGAACAGAAGCCGAAACTGGTGCACCGGCTGGACCGGGACACATCCGGCGTTCTGGTGACGGCAAAAACGCCGGCTGCCGCGGCCAAGCTGGCCAAAGCCTTTGCCGCGCGCGAATCCGAGAAAACCTATTGGGCGATCGTCGCAGGAGTACCCAAACCCAAGACGGGCGAGATCAAGGGCTTCCTGAAAAAGGATACGGGCGGTGCGCACGGGCGCGAGCAGATGATGCCCGCCGAACATGGCGAGCCCGGCGCCCAGCATGCGCTGACACGCTATACCGTGGTCGCCGAGGCCGGGCAGAAAGCCAGCTGGATCGCCATGCGGCCGATTACCGGCCGGACACACCAGTTGCGGGTTCATGCTTCGCTGATCGGCCACTCGATCGTCGGCGATGGCAAATATACCAGCCATCGCGAGGCGCCGGAAAACCTGTCCGGCAAGCTGCATCTGCATGCGCGGCGGCAGGTGCTGCCGCTGGGCAAGAAGCCGTTGGTGCTGGAAGCGCCGCTGCCGCCGCACATGGAAAAGAGCTTCAGGGCGCTGGGCTTTGAACTGGGCCATGTCGATGAAGGCGAAATCGCGGAGCTGCTGTCATGAGCGGGCTGAAGCTGGCCCTGTTTGATCTGGACGGAACGCTGGTCGATTCCCGGGCGCTGATTGCCGAGTCCATGGACGAGGCCTTCCGGGTCAACGGATTGCCGGGCTGTTCCTATGATCAGGTCCGCCAGATTGTCGGCATTGAATTGTTCGAGGCCATTCCGATGCTGTTGCCGGAGGATTATCCGCCGGAAGGCGCCGTGAAGGTCGCCAACACCTTCCGGGAAATCTTTGTGCGTAACCGGGCAGACGGCACTCATACCGAGGGGCTTTATCCCGGTGCGCGCGACTTGCTGGACAGGCTGGACCGGGATGGCTGGCTGCTCGGCGTGACCACCGGCAAGCCGCGGCGGGGACTGAACCATGTGCTGGATACCCATGATCTGCACGGATTGTTTGTGACGCTGAACACCAGCTGCACCGGGCCGGGCAAGCCCAATCCGCGCATGGTGCTTGAAGCCATGAATGAAACCGGCGCGGAGGCCCATCAAACGATCGTCATCGGCGATTCCTCGCATGACATCCAGATGGCGCGGAATGCGAAGGTGCGGGCGGCTGGCGTCGCCTGGGGCTTCCATACGGCAGAGGAATTGGACGCCGCCGGCGCGCATTCGGTACACGAAGATTTCGCGTGTCTGGAACGAGGGCTGGCCGCTTTCGGTGAGATGGCCGCATGAGTGACAAGATGAAAGAGGGCGTAAAGCTCCCCAGCCGCGAGGACAGCCTGCCCAAGCGTTTCTACAAGGCGGTGAGCATTGGTGAGGCTGAGGGCGGCTGGACCGTTCTGCTGGACGGGCGCGGTATCAAGACGCCAATGAAAAACGGGCTGATTGCGCCAACCAGGGCGCTGGCCGAGATCATGGCGGCGGAATGGGAGGCCCAGGGTGAGCGGATTGATCCTTTCACCATGCCGGTGACCCGGCTGGCGCATGGCGCCATCGATAGCGCTGCGGCCAATCGCGATGCAGTGATCGCTGAAGTTCTGAAATATGCCGGTACCGATCTCTTGCGTCACCGCGCGGAGGAAGCCGAGCTCGCCGCCCGCCAGCGGGAATGCTGGGACCCCTATCTCGACTGGGCCGAAGCCGAGCTGGGCGCACGGCTGCCAGCGGTGTCAGGGATCATGCCGGCGGAGACCATGCCTGAGGCGTTGGCGGCGCTGGAAACCCGCGCTGGCGCCTATGACAGCTGGCGGCTGACGGCGCTGGGACAGGCGACGGCGCTGACCACATCGGCCGTATTGGGGCTGGCCCTGGTCGAAGGACGGGCCACGTCTGCCGATATTTTCAAGGCCAGCCGGGTGGATGAGGATTACCAGATCGAGCGTTGGGGCGAGGATGCCGAGGCGTCAAAGCGCGCCGAACGTCTGGAAGGCGAATGCCTGGCCATCGGGCAGCTTCTTGCCGCACTTTGATTTCCGGCTTTTGAGCGGTATCTAGGTCGGACAGCTTTGGGAGTCATCGCGATGGCCAAGTCGGGTCCGGGCGGAATTTTCGATTTTGATGTGCTTCGGTCAGCCGAGGTGAAGACCTCGCCCTACAGCTATTTCATCGCGAAGGATGCGCTCTCGTCCGAGGAATCGGCCGAGGTCCGCAAGGATTATCCGGCCATCGATAAGCCCGGCTATCTGCCCCTGTCCAAGCTGGAATCGTCGGGCGCCTTTCAGCGCCTGATGGAGGATCTGAACTCTCCGGAACTGGCCGAAGTACTGACCGAGAAATTTGGCGTCGATTTCACCGACAAGCCGCGCATGATCACCGTGCGCCGCCTGTCGCAGAAGTCCGACGGGCCGATCCACAATGATTCAAAATCCAAAATCCTGACCATGCTGACCTATCTCAATCCCGATTGGGACGGGACGGGCGCGGGCTGTATCCGCGTCCTCAACGGCAAGGAGGATTTCGAGGATTACACCGAAGAAGTGCCGCCGCTGGAGGGCTATGTCTTTGCCTTCCTGCGTTCCGATGACAGTTGGCATGGTCATCTGCCGTTCGAGGGTGAGCGCTATGTGGTTCAGACCACATTCCTGACCTCGCAGGAAGAGCTCGACCGCAAGGAAAATCGCGGCGGGCTGCAGTATTTCCTGAAAAAGCTGAACCCCTTCCAGTAGCAGGACGGAAATTGCCCTTCGTATGCGGACAGTGCTAACTGAGCCGCAAAGTGAAGACGCCAAGAGGGGCATTCATGCAGGACATCCTTGAAGAGCTGGAAAACCGGCGCGAACGCGCGCGTCAGGGTGGCGGTGCGGCACGGATCGAGAAACAGCACGAGAAGGGCAAATTGTCCGCGCGCGAGCGTATCGAGCTGTTGCTGGACGAAGGCTCGTTCGAGGAATGGGACATGTTCGTCGAGCACCGCTGTACCGATTTCGGCATGGCGAACAAAAAGATCCCCGGCGATGGCGTTGTTACCGGCCATGGCACAATCAATGGCCGCCTGGTCTATCTCTTCTCCAAGGATTTCACCGTGTTCGGCGGTTCGCTATCGGAGACCCATGCCCAGAAGATCGTGAAGATCCAGAAGGCGGCGATCCAGAACGGCGCACCGGTGATCGGCATTTTCGACGCCGGCGGTGCGCGTATCCAGGAAGGCGTTGCCTCGCTCGCCGGCTATGCCGACATCTTCCTGCAGAACACTTTGGCGTCCGGCGTGGTGCCGCAAATCTCCGTCATCATGGGCCCGTGCGCGGGCGGGGATGTCTATTCCCCGGCAATTACCGACTTTATCTTCATGGTGAAAGACACCTCCTACATGTATGTGACCGGGCCGGACGTGGTGAAGACCGTCACCAATGAGGAGGTCAGTCACGAGGATCTGGGTGGCGCCTCCGTCCATGCCAAGAAATCCGGCGTCGCCGATGGCGCGTTCAACAATGATCTGGAAGCGCTGGTGCAGATGCGCCGGCTGGTCGATTTCCTGCCCCTGTCGAACCGGGAAAAGCCGCCCGTGCGCCCGAGTTATGACAGTCCGAACCGGTCAGAGCCCAGCCTGGATTCGCTGGTGCCACCGAACCCGAACAAGCCCTATGACATTGTCGAGCTGATCGAGAAGACGGCGGACGAGGGCGATTTCTTCGAGATCGCGCCGGACTATGGCAAGAATATCGTGGTCGGTTTCGGCCGCCTGGATGGTCAGCCTGTGGGCTTTGTGGCCAACCAGCCGATGAGCCTCGCCGGCGTGCTGGACATTGATGCTAGCCGCAAGGGCGCCCGCTTTGTGCGTTTCTGCGATGCCTTCAACATTCCGATCGTCACCTTCGTGGACGTGCCCGGCTTCCTGCCCGGCACCAAGCAGGAATATGGCGGCCTCATCAAGCATGGCGCGAAACTGCTGTTCGCCTATGCCGAGGCCACCGTGCCCAAGCTGACCGTCATCACCCGCAAGGCCTATGGCGGGGCCTATGACGTGATGAGTTCGAAGCATCTGCGCGGCGATGTGAACTATGCCTGGCCGACCGCCGAGATCGCAGTGATGGGCGCCAAGGGCGCCGCCGAGATCATTCATCGCGCGGATCTGGGCGATGAGGCGAAGATGGCCGAACACGTCAAGGAATATGAGGACCGCTTCGCCAACCCGTTCGTGGCCGCGGGCCGTGGCTATATTGATGACGTCATCCAGCCGCGCAATACGCGCATAAGGTTGATCAAGGCGCTACGGACACTGGCCAACAAGAAGTGCGAAAATCCCTGGAAGAAGCACGATAATATTCCGCTTTAGGCCCGTACCGCTTTCCTCAAAACCGTGCCATAGCCCGGACTGACGCAGTCGAAGCCCTCGAAATAGCCGCGCTCGGACAGGGTGCGGTGCAGGCGCGGCAGATGATAGGGCGGGACCGCAGCGAACATGTGATGTTCGAGATGATAGTGGACGTGGTTGGGCGCCACGGTCAGCCGCTCGAGCCAGCTCGCCCGCGTCGTATGCGTATTGCGCCGGGGCTCCGGATCATAGCGGTCCAGCGCGACGCCGTGCTCGCCAATATTGCGCAGGCGCATGATGGCCGGGAAGACGAAGATCCGGGCCGCCCACCACAGGGTGATCGCCCAGACGGCGCCGGCGAGCCATAGCGCGCCGATCATCACAGCCTGGAACACCAGAAAGGGCAGCTTTCCCGTGAAAGTCGCGTCCTTCCAGGAAAAGACCAGCTCCTTCACGAAGGTCTGACCCGTGAAATCGCGGATGAACTTTCGGCGCAGACTGTCCTTCGTCACGGGATAGCCTTCGACCAGCACGTGGTCAGGGTCATCGGGTGTGCCGGCATATTTGTGATGGTTCAGATGATAGTCGCGATAGGCGAGGAAGGGCGCATCGATAGAGGCGCCGCCAATCCATTTACCGGTAAACTCGTTCAGCCATTTCGTCCGGAACAGCGAGCGGTGCGCGCAATCATGCATGACGATGGCAAATGCCAGCTGGCGCCCGGCAATGATCAGCACCGAAACCGGCGAAAGCCATGGTGACCAGATCGCCAGTGCAAACGCCGCAATCAGCAGGACGAAATCCCCGCCCAGCATCAGCGCGCCGCGCCAGTTGGCGGTGCGCGACATGTCCCGCAATTCCTCGCGGGTCAGGGCATCGGAGAGCGAGATGGCCGTCATGTGGCGGAAAATACACGCTGTCCGGCCAGTTCGCAAAGCCGTGATCTGCCGCCTCTTGAATCCGGCCTTGTGCGACCACAAGTCTGCCGCAACACGAGACGGGGAGTACCGACATGAAACTGACCTATGCAGGCCTTGCCGCGATCATCAGCGCCACCGGTGCGCTGGCGGATGATCAGATCATTATCGTCAACAAGGGCGATGACACGATCTCGATCCTGGATGCGGCGTCCTATGAGAGCGCCGGCGATGTGTCGGTCGGGGTCAACCCGCACGAAGTCTACGTCTCCCCGGACGGTGCCACCGCCTATGTCTCGGACTATGGCAGCGCACAGGGTACGACGATCTCGGTCGTCGATCTGGACAGCGCCACGCGCACCGATGTGTGGGAGTTGCAGGGCAATCGTGGCCCGCACGGCATCTGGGTGTCTGCTGATGGCCACCATGTCTGGGCGACCACGGAGACCAGCGGAACGGTCATCGAACTTTCAGCCACGACGGGCGAGATCACCAATGTCTGGGAGACCGGCCAGCGCGTTTCTCACCAGCTGGTGCCGACGCCGGATGGCTCAAAGCTGTATATCGCCAATATCGGATCCGGTTCGGTCACGGTGATTGATCGCCTGTCCAATGACGTGATGACGGTGCCGACAGGGGCAGGGGCTGAAGGGATTGATGTGTCGCCGGATGGCACCGAAGTCTGGGTGACCAATCGTGCCGACAATACGATTTCGGTGATCGATGTGGCGACCGACACGGTTCTGGAGACCTTCTCTTCGGGCGGGACACTGCCGATCCGCGCGCGTTTCACGCCCAACGGTGAAGAAGTCTACATCTCGAACGGTACGTCCAACCAGGTAGCGGTCTTCCATGCGGAAAGCCGTGAATTGCTGGCCACGATCGATGTCGGCGCGGTGCCGATCGGCATTCTGATTTCACCCGATGGTGACCGGGCCTTCATTGCCAATACGCAAGATGACTTTGTCACCGTGATCGATACGGAAACCCGCACGGTATCGGCTCAGATTCCGACCGGTGACGAACCGGATGGTCTGGCCTGGGCGGACCGCTAGGCTTCGTCCGATTTTTCCAGGCTGATATTGCGTCCGACAAGGCTGGCAGCCAGAACGGCCCAGACCGCCACGGCTTCCGTCAGTCCTTGCTGACCGCCCAGCAGGCTGGCCAGCCCGCCAGCCAGAAGGATTGCCATGCCGGCCTGCACGCGGCGTGCCTGACAGGGCGCGTCCACAGCATCCATTCTGGCCCGGATTTCTGTGGTTCCCGGGATATTGGCCGCGACCAGAATGGTGATCACCACCACCGTCACGATCCAGCCGCGGATCAGCGTTTCGTGCGCTGACAGGTCAGCCTGTTCGCCGACCAGCAGCGCTTGCGCGCCAATCAGCACAAGCATCAGCATTGTTATGCGCTGGGGCAAATTGCTGCGCTCGAAAACCTCGTCGATGGCCAGAGCGGCCGCGGAAATGAAGGGCATCCACCAGGCGCCGTCTATAAAAAGAGCGCCGAGATTGAACAGGAAAAGCATGACGATGTCGCCGGTGCGGGCTTGCGGCCCGACCGTGCGGTTGACGATTCGCACTGCGAACAGCAGCGCTGCAGCGCTCAGCACGTCGAAGTCATAGCCAAGTCCTGCGGCCAGCACGGTCAGCGCCATGGCGATGAAGGCCGTGGCGTTGTGATCGGGGTCCATCTCGCGGCCCAGTGCCCAGCCGACAAAGGCGGCCAGCATCCCCAGGATTGCCGACGAGGCGGCAGCCGCCATACCGGCACCGCCGATCGCCAGCCAGGCAAAAAGGCCAATGGCGATGGCTGGCAATAGAATGATTACCGCCAGATTGGTCGGATATTGCGGTTCCAGCGGACGCGAGAGCGAGGAGAATTTGTGGATGCGATGGCTCATCATGATTTCCTGATTTGCGCGCCAACTTATCCCTATCGGATGAGATGGGAAGCGGTCTAAGCTGCGATCCATGATTATGCCGCTTCTTGTTTCTGCAGTGCTGATGACGCTGACGGTGATCATTCACATGGTCGGCCTGATACTGCTGATGGGATTCCTGCAGGCACGGTCGCGCCGGCTCCGGCCATTTGAATCGCCGGTGCGGCAAGGCATTTTCATCGTGACGATCATGCTTGGCCTGGTCGTGATTCACGCCATCGAGATCTGGATTTACACCGTCTTCTATACGGCGATGGGGATTTTCCCCGATATGGGCGAGTCGCTCTATTATTCGATTTCCACATTCACCACGGTGGGCTTTGGTGATGTGAACATCGAAAGCGACTGGCGGATTGTCGGAGCCTTGGAAAGCTTCAACGGTTTCCTGTTGATCGGCTGGTCTACCGCCTTCCTTGTGGCAGTGATCGGACGGATGCGTTCCATGGAAATGGACTGGCTGGACCGTTTGCGCGAAGGCATCGACTAACCCGGTGACTTGCCCGCCGTGTGACAAGCGCGGTAAACGGGGCAAAACCCTTCATAAGGGGCGAGGAAAAGGGCTCTCATGTTCGAGAAGATACTGATCGCCAATCGCGGCGAGATTGCCGTGCGCGTAATCAAGACCTGCCAGAGGCTGGGCATCCAGACAGTGGCTGTCTATTCCGAGGCGGACGCGGGATCGAAGGCCGTGGACATGGCGGATGAGGCTGTGTTTATCGGCCCGCCAGCGCCCGGTGAAAGCTATCTGCAGATCGAGAAGATCATTGCAGTGGCCAAACAGACCGGCGCCGAGGCCATACATCCCGGATTCGGTTTCCTGTCGGAAAATCCGAAATTCCCGATCGCGCTGAAGGAAGCGGGAATCGAGTGGATTGGCCCGAATGTTCACGCCATCGAGGCGATGGGCGACAAGATCACGTCCAAGAAGTTTGCTGCCGAGGCGGATGTCAGCACTGTGCCTGGCCATATGGGGCTGATCGAGGATGCCGACGAGGCGGTGAAGATTTCGTCAGAAATCGGCTATCCCGTGATGATCAAGGCCTCGGCCGGCGGCGGCGGCAAGGGTATGCGCATCGCCTATTCCGATGCGGAAGCCCGCGACGGGTTCCAGTCGGCACGCAATGAAGCGCGGTCGTCTTTTGGCGATGAGCGGATTTTCATCGAGAAATTCGTCGAGCGCCCGCGGCATATCGAGATCCAGGTTCTGGGCGACCGGCATGGCAATGTCGTGCATCTGAATGAGCGTGAATGTTCGGTTCAACGCCGGAATCAGAAGGTTCTGGAAGAAGCGCCATCACCCTTCCTCGACAAGGCGACCCGCGAAGCCATGGGCGCCCAGGCCGTCGCCCTGGCCAAGGCGGTCGACTATGACAGCGCCGGCACGGTCGAGTTCATCGTCGACAAGGACAAGAATTTCTACTTCCTGGAGATGAATACCCGCCTCCAGGTGGAGCATCCGGTGACCGAGCTGACCCACGGCATCGACCTGGTCGAGCAGATGATCCGCGTTGCGGCTGGCGAAAAGCTGGAGCTGCGCCAGAAGGATATCAAGATCAATGGGTGGGCGGTCGAGGCCCGGCTTTATGCCGAGGACCCTTATCGCGGCTTCCTGCCATCCATTGGCCGCTTAAAGCGCTATGCCGAGCCGGCGGAGGGGCCGCTGGGCGAAGGCACGTTGCGCATTGATTCCGGGGTGCGGGAAGGCGACGAGATATCGCTCTTCTATGATCCGATGATTGCCAAGGTCGTGGCCCATGGCAAAACCCGCGAAGCCGCGATCGACACGCTTCTGGAAGGGTTGGACCGCTATCATGTGGAAGGCCTGCAGCCAAACACGCCCTTCCTGGCGGCTTGCCTCGAGGAAGACGATTTCCGCAGCGGGGATATCCATACCGGCTACATAGCGGAGAAATTCCCCGAGGGTTTCTCGGGTACCGAGCCGACAGAGCAGCAAACCCGAATTATCGCCAGCACCGCCGCGTTCATTCATACGGTCTTCACACGCCGGGCTGCGCGGACCGGAGGGCGGATGACGCCTGCGCCCCGTGTCCATTCGGAAGAATGGGATGTGCTCATGGACGGTCAGCGTATCGCGATCGAGATGGAACTGCCGGATGATGCGATCGGCGGCGGAACGCCCGCAAAGGTCTGGATGCCGGAGCTGGATGGAAAGGCTGTCGAATTCGAGAGCCCGTGGCATCCGGGCGAGCATGTGTTTGAAGGCGTCCTGGACGGCGAACATTTTGCCGTCGAGTTCAAGAATCTCACCGAAGGATATCGCCTGCGCCACAGGGGCTATACGACCACGGCGATTGTCGCCACACACCGGTCGGCGGACTTGCATGCCTTGTTGCCGGAGAAGGACACCAGCGCTTCCGCGAAGCAGGTGACAAGCCCGATGCCGGGGCTTGTTGTCACCGTGGAAGCCTCGGAAGGCCAGGACGTGAAGGCGGGTGAACCGCTGCTGGTGGTAGAAGCCATGAAAATGGAAAATGTCATCCGCGCGGAAATGGATGGCGTCATCAAATCCATATCGGTCGAGGCGGGGCAATCGGTGTCCGCGGATGAGTTGCTGATCGAGTTCGAATGATCGTCCGGCGCCGGGGCATTTCAAAACAACCCACGGAATTCTCTTGTAAAGCGATTGACAGGATGGGGGCTCCCCTTTCAGGTTAAGAATCCTAACCTGGCAGGGGAGGCCAATTCCATGAACGTTCAAGATTTCATTCTGCCGATGGGCGATGCACAGCGCGTTCTGATCGGTTCCAGCGGCAAGCTCGGGCCGGTCGATTTTGCGCGCGGGCTTTTGGCGATCGTCGCTGTAAACATCGTTTTCAGTATTCTGGTGCTTGTGCCCGGCTTGGGAATGATCTTCGGTTTATTGGGGCTTCTGGTTGCTCTGGCATCGATCTACGCTTGGGTCTGCATCTTTTCCAAGCGCTTCCATGATGCCGGGAAATCGGGCTGGATGACGCTGGCCGCCATCGGTGCAGCCATCGTGATCTCGATCATACTCAATCTGGTTCTGAACCCGATATTCGGTGTCGATATGTCCAGCTTGGCTTCGATGCAGACGATGGGAGCCGGAATGGTCTTCAAGAATATCCTGTCCACGATCATCGTGAACGGCGCGCTGGGCTTTTACATGTTCAGGCTGCCCAGCCAATAGGATCAGAATTCCGGGGGCTCTGTCGGTTCGACCGGACCAAAGACCTTTTCGAATGATCTGAGGAAAGCCTGGTCGGTTTCGGCCAGGCTTTTTTCCATGCCGAGATCCGCGAGGCTGGTTACGCCATAGCGGGGATCCGCGATGCCGCAGGGTGTAATGCCGTCAAAATGCGTCAGATCCGGCGCGACATTGAAGGCGATGCCGTGGAAAGACACCCAGCGGCGCAGGCGAACGCCGATTGCGGCGATCTTGTCCTCATAGCCATCGCCTTTATCCGGGCGATCGACCCAGACGCCGACCCGCCCGCACCGGCGGCCGCCTTCAATGCCGAACTCGGCGAGGGCGCCAATGATCCAGTCCTCAAGGCCCTGGACGAATTTCCGGGCATCCCGCCCGCGCTTGGTCAGGTCCAGCATCACATAGCCGACCCGCTGGCCGGGGCCGTGATAGGTGTATTCGCCGCCACGGCCGGCATCGAACACCGGAAACCGTTCCGGGTCTTTCAGATCCTCGATCTTTGCACTGGTACCGGCTGTATAGAGCGGAGCGTGTTCGAGCATCCAGACCAGTTCGTCGGCTTCGCCGGCCGCAATTGCTGCTGCGCGGGCCTCCATGAAGGCAACCGCTTCCGGATACGGCACAAATTCCGTTGAAACGGCCCATTCTGTGCGAATTCTGCTCATCTTTTCGCGGTCCTTAACTTGCCGGAAAGGCACATGACTCAACATCGGCGCCGGGCTTGGATGTTTCAAGCGCGAACAGGAGTAAAGCCTTGAGTCAGTTGGGGTCGGTAAAGGTCGAACTTTCGGTGGTGCTGGGGCAGTCCGCGATGCCGATTGCGCAATTCCTGCGCATGGGCCGTGGTGCTGTCATTCCTTTGCATTGCGAGGAAGAGGAACCGGTCTGGATTCTGGCCAATGGGCATCCGATTGCGCGCGGTGAAATCGTAATCCAGGGCGATCGCGTGACCGTCGCCATTCTCGGTCCGGCGGACGTCAACGACTTCGTCGCACACGCAGCCTGATTTTCACGCACAAGGCGGCTTCACTTTTCCATCGGGGACTGCTATCCCGCGCGCCTTCCAGGGATGCGGCCGTGGCGGAACTGGTAGACGCGCAGCGTTGAGGTCGCTGTGGGGTAAAACCCGTGGAAGTTCGAGTCTTCTCGGCCGCACCATCCCTGGATGGATGTTCTAATCGTCCGCCCACATCCGGAACAGATTCGCCCGTGTCTTCGACAGCGTGTCGTAGAGTGGCGTCTTGCCATCCTTTTCGAAGACTGACCGCAAGGCGATATCCAGCTCGAACAGGGTCTCGCGCTGCAGGGGATCGCGGATATAGCTGCGGACCCAGCCGACAGCCGCAAGGCGTTCGCCGCTGATCACCGGATTGACCCGGTGCAGGGCCTGCGTTGGATACAGAACGGCGTCGCCCGCTGCCAGCTTGATCTCGGTCTGGTCAGAAGCGCCCAGCAAGACCAGTTCTCCGCCTTCATAAGTATCCGGCTCGGCCAGGAAGAGGGTGAAGGAAAGATCCACGCGCAAGCCACTCATCAGGGGCTCGTCGGTGTGAGCGCCATATTCCATGCCCTCGGTGTAGCGCGACAACATGGTGCGGATGAATTTCTTGGGCTGGGCGTAAGCCTTAAACAGGGGATGCTGTTCCAGGCTTTTCTGGACCATCTTGCTGACGGTCTCTCTTACAGCACCCGGTGCCAGCTGCGTGTTGTCCTTCACCTGCCTGGCTGCACGGCCCGCCGTCGTCTTGCCATCGCGGAATTCGCCATGACCGGCCAGGCCGATCAGGGCGGAGATATCGGCAGGGGAACAGACTTTTTCCAGCTGGATCATATCAAGAGTGCTTGCGAGTGGTTCTCATCTTCAATAAGTATTCTCCTCAAATTCGCTGCATTGAAAAGGTGCGTGATGGGAATCGAGCGGAAGAAACTTCTGGGACAGGCCGGCGTTGCGGCTCTGGTTCTGGGCCTCGCGGCGTGCTCACCGGCCGGTGAGGGGGAAGGTGAAGGCGAGGGTGCATCCACCCGTCATGCTGCGCAGAGCGCCGGTCATATGGATGAAGGCGAGGGCGAAGGCGGCTCCGACGGTGAAGGCGATGAAGGCGGCGGTGCCGGGGGCGGCGAATTCGGTATCGACCCCGATATGGCCCGGGCCGATCCGGTCGTTTATCTGACCGCTCTGGAAGTCATGCGGGCGCACTATCTGGCGGGACTGGCGGCCTTCGATGAAGGCCGGCGCGCTGTCGGCGCGGAAATGTTCAGCCATCCGATCTCCGAGATCTATGTCGATCTGGAACCGGTTATCGCTGATCTGGGCGCCCCGGATTTCTATGACAGCCTGCTGACGGCCTCCCAATCGCCTTACGATGGCTCCAGCGATGACGCTGTGAGGGCTTCGGTCGATACCGTCCTCGACGCCATCGACACAGCCGAGCAATTCACACCGCAAAGCGAACAATCCGCGGCGCAGGTCCAGTCCCGCGTCATTGCTAACATGCTGGAGCGCGGTGCGTTGCAATATGCCTTTGCTCAGGGCTCTGACAGTCCCAATGGTCCCTATCTCGACGGTTATGGCTATTACATGTCCGCCCAGACCATTTTCGATCGCCATCGTGATGCGATTGCGGATATGGAAGGCGGCGTTGCCGAGGCGCTGGGAGCGGCGCTGCTGGCTCAGTCCGAGGCCTATGCGACGGTGACGGCACCGTCGCCTATGTCGGCTGACAGCCAACGCCTGATCAGTCTGGCGAGGGCGGCGACCGACGCGGTTAAATAGGCCTGTCACTCCACAGATAGTCCGGTTTTCCTGCAAAAGATTTCGATTTACCGCTGATCATGCAGGTGAAATCCTGACGCGGGTGTGATTAATCTCGCAGGCCCAGTCCACGAGGCCTGCCATGTCCGAAATTGCTCCGGAAATCGAGATCGAGGAAACCGCCAGCGCCGCGGAAACCGATATTGCTGCTGTCGGCCGGTTGGCCGCAGCCATTGCCGACCGCGACGGGCTGGCGATCCGCGGCTTGCTGGATGAATGCCACCCGGCGGATGCGGCTGACATTCTCGAACAGCTTTCGAAGGAACAGGTTTCTCAGGCCGCAAAGCTGGCCCCCGAGGCCTTTACCGGTGAATTACTGTCCGAGCTGCAATGGGATTTGCGCGACGACATCACCGAAGTGCTCGAGCCCCAGCAGATTGCGGAAGCCATCCGCGATCTGGATTCGGATGATGCGGCCCTGGTTCTCGAAGAGCTGGACGATGATGTCCGCGAGGCGGTTCTGTCGGAAGTGTCCGATGAGGACCGGACCCTGCTCGAATCCCATTTCGAGCATGAGGAAGAGACCGCGGGCCGCCTCATGCAGCGCGACTTCGTGGCAGCCCCTGAACACTGGACTGTGGGCGATACGATCGACCACATGCGCGCCGCGGGCGAGGATTTGCCCGACGTCTTTTTCGATATCTATGTCGTCAATGCGGCTTTCGCGCCGATGGGGGCGGTCGCTGTCAGCCAGCTGATGCGGTCAAAGCGGGATGCCCGGCTGTCGGATCTGATGAGTGATTTACGGGTCACTATAGAGCCGGATGTCGACCAGGAAGAGGCCGCCTATCTTTTCGAGAAATACCATTTGTTCTCTGCGCCCGTGATCGACGAAGCGGGACGGCTGACCGGCATGCTGACCATCGATGACATGGTCGACGTTATCCAGGAGGAGAACAAGGAAGACATGCTGGCGCTGGCCGGCGTGAACGACGCGGGCCTGTCGGACTCGGTGATCGATTCCGTGCGCTCGCGTGCGCCATGGCTGCTGGTCAACCTGGCGACGGCGATCCTGGCTTCCGGTGTTATCGCGATTTTCGAGGACGCACTGGCAGCAGTCGTGGCGCTGGCCGTCCTGATGCCGATCGTTGCGTCCATGGGCGGGAATGCAGGCACCCAGTCGCTGGCCGTCGCGGTGCGGGCCATCGCCTCCCGCGATTTGACGTCTGCCAATGCACGCCGGGTGATCATCCGCGAAATTCTGACAGGACTGGTCAATGGTGTCATTTTCGCGGTGGTCATGGCGCTGGTAGCGGCGCTCTGGTTCCAGAACTGGACGCTGGCGGGAGTGATCGGGCTTGCCATGGTCATCAATCTGGCCTTTGCAGGCCTGGCGGGGATCGCGGTCCCTCTGGCGCTCCGCCGCTTCGGAGCGGACCCTGCCGTGTCCTCGTCTGTATTTGTTACGACTGTAACCGATGTGATCGGCTTCTTTGCGTTTCTCGGATTGGCTGCCATCATCCTGCTATAAATCTGATGCAGAAGAGTTTCGCGGGGGAAGGAGCAAGGGTGATATGATGATTTTGCGTGCCTTCAGCGGGCTTTCCCTGAGTCTGATGGTTTCGGCGGCTGCGTTGGCCGATGGTTACTGGCGGCAGGTCGGTGAACTGCCGGACCCCCGCGCGGGTCTGGCGGCAGTCGAGCTCGACGGCCGGGTCTATGCGGCCGGTGGTTCGGGCCTGACCGAACCCAACAATACGGTCGAGGTCTATGATCCTTCGACACTTCAATGGCGTGATCACACAGCCCTGCCGCGCGGGCTCGAGCGTTTCGGCTTCGCTGCGTTGAATGGCCGTATCTATGCGGCTGGCGGATATGCGGGAAGATCCGAGGGCCGCATTGGCGACAGCGATTTCGGAGAATATCGCCGTCCTGAATTCGAGCCGCTCAGCCCCAGTAATGAAATGTGGTCCCTGAATCCGGCCGAAGGCATTTGGCAACGGGAATCTTCCATGCCGGGCCCGAAGGCATCCTTCCAGCTTGTGGCGTTGAATGGCCGGCTCTATGCGGTCGGCGGAGAGGACGGAGTCGAGGGCGTCTTCGTGTTTGATCCGGAAAGCCGCAGCTGGGATATTTTGCCGGCACCGGGAGAGGTCGCCCGGCGCGGTGCGGCCGCCGTGGCACTTGATGGACATATCTATCTGATCGGTGGCGTGGACGACGGCGCGGCGACCGGCCGCGTCGATATTTTCGATCCGGAAAATGGCAACTGGACGATCGGTCCGGCGCTTCCCGCCCCCCGGGCCGGGCATGCCGCTGCCGTGCTGGACGGTGAAATCCACGTCCTGGGTGGTCGTAGCGAGGCCTTGACCTCGACGCTGGACAGCCATTTGCGCCTGGATCCCGCGACCGGAAACTGGGTGGATGAGACCGCGCTTCAGGCGCCCCGCACCGATGCTGCGGCTGTCAGCATCAATGGCGAACTGATGGTGATCGGTGGTGGAGCCGGTGGCGGTTTCTTTGCGCCATTCACAGCGATTGGCGCCACTGACGTCTTTACGCCGGAATAAGCCAACCCGACCGGCGTCACATTTGCAGGGGGGTCGCTGAGTAGCTAGCGGACCGTCTTGAAATGGAACAGCGATGAAGCCGCGTTTGAAGTCCACGCCCGCCGCGCGCGAGCTGATAAAGGCCCATGAGCCTTTCATTTCCACTGCCCGTCAGGACAATGACGGGTGGACGGTTGGGTATGGACACCGTGCGGCCGCCAAGTCCGGCGTTACGGTCGGCCAGGAAGAAGCCGAGCTGCTTCTGGTCTATGATGTGCTGCGCGCGGAACAGGCTATTGATGAATCTCTTGGCGGGGACCTTGGAAGTCCACAACGCGATGCGCTGGTCTCGTTTGCTCTGGGTATCGGTTTGCCGGCTTTCCGCAGTAGTGCCGTCGTTCGTCTGATCCGGAAGAAACGCTGGCTGGAGGCTGCCGATGCGATTGCTGCCTGGAATGGCGGAGAATCCGCGCGGCATCAGGCAGAGCGCAATTTGTTCCTGAAAGACCTGCCGGAAGAAGCCAACCGGTCCCCGGTCGAGCTGGTGATCGAGTTCGATCATCCGGATGATGAACCGGAAGCTGATATTCTGCCGGTCGACGTCGAATCCGAAATTGCAGGCGCCGAGCCTGAACCTGAATCTGAACCTGAACCCGAGCCTGAGGCCGAGCCTGAACCCGAGCCTGAGCCTGAGCCTGAGGCCGAGCCTGCCGAAATGCCGGCAATCACAAGGGCCGGGCCGCAACGCTCTGCTCTGGCAGAGCAGGTTATCATGCGTATGCGTGCACAACTGTCTGGCCCGATCCGGCAGACCGGTTACGCCGAACCCGAACCGGTTGAACCCGAGGCGCAACCCGGTCCGGATTCCTTATCGACACCGGAAACCACGATGAGTTCGCTCGGTTTCACCTTCACGCAGTCCTCGGACATTGACGATGAAGAACCTGAGACCAGCGAGGAGCCCGAAGGTCTGCCACCGATTGTCGGAGCGGGTGCGGTGAACGCCGACGGCGCTGCCGGCGAAGTATCGGGTGCCGGCGACGCGGCTGATCCGGATGATGCCGACGATCAGGACGCTCATGATGATCTGCCAGAGCCGTCTGAAATCGATGCTGAATTTGCCGAGAGCGCCGAAGATGCCGAGCAGGACAGCTGGGCAAACGGCGATTCCAAGCCGGCGCCGGGCCGGAATGGGGGCCATCTGGGCGAGGTTATCGTCCTGATTCTGGGATTGGCGCTGCTGGGTGGTGGTGGCTGGGACATGTTTACCCGGTTCAATTCGGGAGCCGAACAGCCGAGCCTCTTCTTTGGGCTGGCTGCTTTGGTCGCAGGGTTCATCCTGGCGGCCGGGGCGACGATCTGGTTGCTGGGCGGGCGCCGGAAGTAGCGGCGCTGATCTGCTTGACCTCAACCGGTGTTTGCGCCAAATCCCGGGCATGATCCCGAACCAATATCCTTCCATGAATTTCGACCTTGGCGACACGGCCGAAATGATCCGCGATACCGTCCGCAGCTTTGCCTCTGACGAGCTGGCGCCACGTGCCGCCGAAATCGATGCGACCGATACTTTCCCGGCGGATGTCTGGCGGAAGATGGGCGATCTCGGCCTGTTGGGCATCACGGTTGAGGAAGAGTGGGGCGGCACAGGGCTGGGCTATGTCGAGCACTGCATTGCCATGGAGGAAATCTCCCGGGCTTCAGGGTCTGTCGGCCTGTCCTATGGTGCGCACTCCAATCTGTGTGTGAACCAGGTGCGGCGCTGGGCCAATGACGAGCAGAAGGCACGCTATCTGCCCAAGCTGATCTCCGGCGAACATGTCGGCGCGTTGGCCATGTCCGAACCGGGGGCCGGGTCGGATGTTGTCTCCATGCGTTTGAAGGCGGAAAAGAAGGGCGATCGCTACATCCTCAACGGATCGAAGATGTGGATCACCAACGGGCCGTCGGCTGATGTCGTTGTCGTCTATGCAAAGACAGATCCGGCTGCCCGCTCGCGAGGCATCACGGCCTTTCTGATCGAGAAGGGGATGAAGGGTTTTTCGATCGCGCAGAAGCTGGACAAGCTGGGCATGCGCGGCTCGGAAACCGGTGAGCTGGTCTTCGAGGATTGCGAAGTTCCCGAAGAAAATATCATGGGCCCGCTCAATGAGGGTGTGACCGTCCTGATGAGCGGTCTTGATTATGAGCGCGCCGTTCTGGCCGCGGGTCCGATCGGTATCATGCAGGCCTGCATGGATACGGTCCTGCCCTACATCCACGAGCGCAAGCAGTTTGATCGTGAAATCGGTTCCTTCCAGCTGGTTCAGGGCAAGCTGGCGGACATGTATGTCCGGATGAATGCGGCGCGGGCCTATGTCTATGAAGTCGCGAAGATTTGCGACCGGGGCGAGAAGGCGCGCAAGGATGCCGCAGGCGCGATCCTCTTTGCTGCTGAAGCAGCGACGCAGACCGCACTGGACGCCATCCAGCTGCTGGGTGGGAACGGCTATATCAACGAATATCCGACCGGACGCCTGCTGCGCGATGCCAAACTTTACGAGATTGGCGCCGGCACAAGCGAGATTCGCCGCTGGCTTATCGGCCGCGAACTGTTCGAAGAAACCGTCTGATCAGGCCTTTTTCCCTGCACTTTCCCTGCTATCGTTCCAACAGCACGGGAGAGCATGATGGCGAAAATCACAGGGCTGGGCGGGATATTTCATGTTGTAAAGGACCCGGCCGCAACGCGCGCCTGGTATAAGGAATATCTCGGACTGGATGGTGAATACGGTCCCATGCTGCGCTGGTCGGAGGAGACCGGTGATCAACCCTACAGCCTGGTCAGTCATTTCACTGAAGCCAAATATCTCGCACCCAGCGAGAAGCCCTTCATGATCAATTTCCGGGTCGATGATCTTGATGCGTTTATCGAGACGCTAAAGGCAAAGGGCCTCGAAATTCTTGGCTATTCCGATGAAGGCTATGGCAAGTTTGCCTGGATTATCGATTGCGACGGTGTGAAGCTGGAGTTGTGGCAGCAAGTGGCTGCTCCGGATCAGGCCGGTTGAAAAGGAGAGCCTGCTATGAAATTTCCCTTGGTCATGAGCCTTTTCGTGTTCGCCGGATTGGCGGCAGCCCAGGATACGCCCTCATATTCGGCCGAAGAACGTGAGACCTTCCGGAATTGTCTGGAATCCGGACCGGATGAGCAATGCCGCGGTGTTGTGATGCAGCCCTGTCTGGATCAGGGCGCCTACACCACTCTGGAAATGGTGGACTGTGCTGCGCGGGAATATGAACTTTGGGATGAAGTGCTGAACGAGCGCTATCGCGATCTGATGGCTCAGTACCGGCAGGATGAAGATACCGAATATCTTGCCACCCAGCGTGAGCGCTTGCGGGACGCTCAACGGGCCTGGATCATTTCCAGAGATGCCGACTGTGTTTTCGAGCAAGGCATGTTTGAAGGCGGATCGCTTGCCCGCATGGTTGCAATTGATTGCCTGAAAACTCACACGGCGCAGCGCGCCATCTGGCTGGGAAACCAGTTCGTCGAGGGCTAGAGTCCGAATGCAGCGGCTTCGTCGCGGCTGAGCTCTGACAAGGCGAACTCGGCTGCCCGTCGTCCTGCATCAATCGTTTCCTCGAACCGTTTCCATTGTCTGAGATCGGTGTCGGTGTCCGGCAGAACAAGCAGGTCGACCGCTTCGCGATAGGCCTGGTGCTTGCCGACCATGACCCCCGCGGTTGCAGAACGCATCAGCAGAGAGGCGATCGGCGGCAATTCGTTCAGCCCGTGTTGTCGAACCCAGCCGAAGAAACCTGGCGCGTCCTGAAAATCCGCGGGATTGACGCCCTTTGCACGGGTGACATCGCAGCCTGCGCTGCAGCCACGGTGAAACGCCTTCATCTGCTCGGACGGAAAATTGGTGAATACAGCCCCATCCACCAGAACATTCTCACCCTCGATAACGGGCGGCAGAATGCCGGGAATGGCAATGGAAGCCCTCAGGGCATTCCGCAACGTCCCGCTTCGATGAATGAAAGGCCGGCCGTTGGACAGGTTGGACGAGACACAAAAATAGGGACGCGCAAGGTCGGAGATGTCGACATCGCCGAAATGCTTTTCCAGCCGTTCATCCACACGATGACCGCGTGCGAGTGAAATCACTGGCAGGCGCCAGTCGCCGAGTGGATTGGAAGCAACGAAGGCTTCATAGACACGCTCGACAAGCTCTTCCTGGGTCCATTCAAGCGCGAGGCCGGCGGCGATGATGGCGCCCATGGATGCGCCGCCGATGAAATCGAACTCCATGCCGGCTTTGCGAAATGCGTCGATGGCCCCGATGTGCGCGTAGGCGCGCGCGCCGCCACCGGACAGGACCAGCCCGACCGATTGGCCGGCCAGCGTCCGGGCGAGGCGCCGTAAATCATCCGGCCGTTCCTGCCGCCAGTGAAAGACCCGCGCAGCTTCCGCTGCTTCCGCCCATTCCCTTGGGCGCGAGGCGGGACGGCTGCCACCATCATGGACCAGAAGCACATCCAGCAATTTCAGCCGTGCAGCCGGCGTCGGGTCCTCGGGCAATAGAGGCGTGGATGGCTTGGCGTCACCGCGCGCCAGAAGCCAGACTCGGTCAGCCCGACCCATGGCGCGACGTGCCCAGTTGGTATCTCCCAGCCTGGCCATGAGCAGAACGATCTGATGATCCTGTTCATAGGCGTCCAGCTTCGGTCCGGGCCAGTCAGCGGCTTCTTCTCCGATGATGGCCGAGGTCACACCGATGCGCGCGAGCGCACTTTGGAGTTCCTGGGCGCGGTATTCGACATCAATGGTCGGAGAGCATGATACGAGTGCAAAAACCTTCGGTTCGGAGCCATCGCGCTGCGGTCCGGAGCGAAGCCGCCGCAGCATCATCTTGGACAATTCCCGCATCAGGGAGGGATGCTTGTCGGCCAGCCTTTCGAAGGAGGCCGTTGGCAAACGCACGATCTCGCTGTCGCGCATGGCATAAACGCTGGCCGAGTGCGCGCGCTCCTCAAGCATCGACATTTCGCCAACCGGTTCGCCAGCGCGGATGTATCCCAGAAGGTTGGGGCGGCCCATGGCGCCGTCGCGGAACGCCGCCAGCGCGCCGGACCGCAACAGGTATAGCGCGTCGCTCGGCTCACCCTCGGCAAACAGCAGATGCCCGGCCGGCAGGCAGAACCATTCGACTTCATGCTCGACGGCTTTCAGGGCGGCTTTGCCGACATCGTCAAAAAAGCTGAGAAAAGAAAGGTTGAGCGCCATGCGCGTTGTCTTAATCCAGATATTCCCAGCTGTCAGCGCCGTCAAAATGGCGCACAGGCAGATTTGCGGGGAATGCCTCGTCGGCTGTCGTGAAGTTGATTTTCATGCGGTTCGGTATGGCCGGATCCACGCCTGACCAGTGGGTCGTGATTCCGCATTGCGAACAGCGGTGGAATACCAACGTCCTGTCGCCATGCATATAGGTTTTCTGTGGTACCAGGGCTGTCAGCTCGGCGGTTTGTGGATCCACTTCGCCCCACAGTGCGCCGGCTTTCCGGCAAAAACTGCAATTGCATTGTGTTACCCAATCCGGCCAATCCGGAACGGCCCAACGCACACTTCCGCAATGACAGCGGCCTGTGATCATTTATTGCGGCCCATCCGGCGAACGGGAGCGAGCGGTCTGAAATTGCCCTCGCGTTTTTCGCCCCGGGCGGTGATGGCCTCCATGATGTCGTCGGTGGACCAAAGCGCTGCCTGTAGCGTCATGGCATGAGACAGGCTGTCATCCACGCCATGATCGCGGGCATAGAGGAAGGACCTTTTGGTGCCAGATATTGCCAGCGGGGCCTTGGACGCGATTTGTTCGGCTATGCGGCCAACATGAGCTCTGAGCGCTTCGGTGTCTTCCAGCACACCATTGTACAGTCCGATGGTTTCCGCGCGCTCCGGCGACAGGGTTTCACCGGTATAGGCCAGCTCCCGGGCAATTCCTTCCGGGACCAGTTTCGGCAGGCGCTGCAGTGTGCCGACATCGGCGAACATGCCGATATTCGTCTCCTCGATGCGCAACCAGGCATCGCGCGTTCCAAACCGCATATCGCAGGCGCAAATCATGTCGACGCCGCCACCGACGCACGGTCCCTGAATGGAGGCAATGACGGGGAAACGGGCGCGCTCGAATGCCGTGAAGCTGTCCTGCAATGCTGTTGCCGCAGTCATGAAGCTTTCGCGCAGAGCTGCGTCGGCTGTGCCCAGCGCATTCGGGTCGGTAAAGACCGAAATGTCCATGCCGGCCGTGAAAACCGGCCCTTCTGCCTCAAGGATCAGGACGCGCGTGGCACCATCATCGGAAAGCTGTCCGACCGCGCCGGGCAGCTCCGCCCAGAAGGTGGGCGTCATGGTGTTGCGCTTGTCGGGCCGGTTCAGCGTGATGCGTGCGATCGGGCCGTCATTCGTGAGGTTGAAGCTGGTATAGGTCATACAGAAGGCTCCCCGGCTGTTGCGGAGAGCCTTCCGCGTCCCTGAAGAAGACGCAAGACGAAATCGCGGTCAGCCTTCCGGAAGATAGTCCAGCGCGTCGATCCATTCGAATTCGGCGGCGTCCTGAAAGAACTGGTCGAGCAGGAATTTGTGGCCTGAACCATAGATCACCAGAACCCGGTCGCCCGGCTGCGTGATCTGGGCGATCTGAGCGAAGATATGCAGATTACGGCCCCACCAGTTCGTCATTTCGTTGGCGCCGGCCGGATTGTCCACCGATCCCATCTGCGCCAGCGTCAGATAGACATTGTGATCGGCCAGTAATTCCGGCGTGTTGTAGGCGCGGATACGCTGGGCAACAGAAACGTCGGGAGCATTCAGGCGGGCGTCCATGGCCTGGATTTCGCCCATCAGAACAGGCAGGCGATCGGTCAGATGGGTCTGACCGTTTTCGCCAGCCGCCGCCATCATGGCATCGAAGTCCATCCCCGAGGCATAGTCCGCCGCATAGAGGCGTGGGTGACCGAGCTGCGCGGCCAGGCGCATGCCGATTTGCTGGCGCTCATTCACGGTCAGCTGATGCTCGCCGGCCAGATACTGACGGTAGGTCTCATTAAAACGGTCTTCGCCTTCTGGCCGCAACTCGACGACGATTCGCGTCGGCTGGAATTCGGCGAGCATGTCGACAAGCGCCGCGATTTCGGCCTGACGCTGATCCGAAAAATAATTGTCGACCTCGGAATTCACATAGTCCGAACCGCCACCGGTGAAGTGGAATGTCCCCAGCACCATAACCTGCGGGCGGTTGTCCTGAGCGAAGCCGGCAAACGGGAGGAGGGCGGCGAGGAAAATGGCCGCAAACAGCGTTTTCATGAGTGATCCCCTGTGTGTTGTCCCCTCAAGGATGCTGGCAGGGGGCTGATTGGATGCAAGCCGGGCATTGCGCCGGCGCGCCCACACGGCTTAATTGGCGGCCAAAGCTTGCAGGGAAATGCCGGACATGAGCCGATTGACGTCAGCCGCCGACACGCAGTCGGAGAGCTTCAAATCCAATCGAGAGGCCATGCTGGGCCTGATCGACGAATTGCAGGCGAAGACAGCCGAAGCTGCGTTGGGTGGTTCGGAGAGCTCGCGCGAACGCCATCTGTCGCGTGGAAAGCTGTTGCCGCGCGACCGGGTCGAACGCCTGCTGGATCCGGGCTCGCCCTTCCTGGAGATCGGTGCCCTGGCCGCCAATGGCATGTATGAGGGCAATGTCCACGGGGCAGGCATGATCGCCGGCATCGGCCGAGTGTCAGGCCGCGAAGTGATGGTGGTCTGCAATGACCCGACCATCAAGGGCGGTGCCTACTATCCGATGACGGTGAAGAAGCATTTGCGGGCGCAGGAAATCGCCATGCAGAACCGTCTGCCCTGTGTGTATCTGGTCGATAGCGGCGGCGCCAATCTGCCTCACCAGGCCGAGGTCTTTCCGGACCGCGAGCATTTCGGCCGGATCTTCTACAATCAGGCGCAAATGTCCTCGATGGGTATTCCGCAGATCGCCTCGGTCATGGGATCGTGTACGGCGGGCGGTGCTTATGTGCCGGCGATGTCGGATGAGACCATCATTGTGCGCAAGCAGGGCACCATCTTCCTGGGCGGTCCGCCTCTGGTGAAAGCAGCAACGGGAGAGGTGATTTCCGCTGAAGATCTGGGCGGGGCGGATGTTCATGCCCGCCAGTCGGGCGTTGCCGATCATTATGCAACGAATGACGAGCACGCCCTGTTCATTGCCCGGCGCATTGTCGGAACCCTGAACACGACCAAGTCGCATGGTCTGGATATCGCTGAACCGCGCGAGCCGGACTACGATCCGGACGAGTTGAATGGCATTGTGCCGGTGGATCTGCGCACGCCCTATGACGTGCGCGAGGTGATTGCCCGCATCGTCGACGGATCGGAGTTCGACGAATTCAAGAAACTGTTCGGGGAAACCCTGGTCTGCGGGTTTGCCCGCCTGCATGGAATGCCGGTCGGAATCATCGCCAATAATGGCATCCTGTTTTCCGAAAGTGCCCAGAAGGGTGCGCACTTCATCGAGCTGTGCGCGCAGCGGAAAATTCCGCTGGTCTTCCTGCAGAATATCACCGGCTTCATGGTCGGTTCGAAATACGAAGCCGGCGGCATTGCCAAGGATGGTGCCAAGCTGGTGACGGCAGTGTCCTGCTTTGCAGGCCCGAAGATCACGGTGATCATCGGCGGCTCGTACGGTGCCGGCAATTACGGCATGTGCGGCCGGGCCTATTCCCCGCGTTTCCTGTTCATGTGGCCGAATTCGCGGATATCCGTGATGGGCGGAGAGCAGGCTGCCAGCGTGCTGGCCACCGTCAAGCGGGACGGGATGGAGGTCCGCGGCGAAGACTGGTCCGCCGAGGACGAGGAAAGCTTCAAGCAACCGATCCGCGACCTCTATGAGAAAGAGGGCTCACCCTATTATTCCACGGCGCGGCTCTGGGATGATGGCATTATCGCGCCGTCAGATACGCGCCGGGTGCTGGCGTTGTCCCTGTCTGCCGCCATGAATGCGCCGTTCGGGGATACGAAGTTCGGCGTATTCAGGATGTAGGCCGACCCGCCCTGTGTGATATTTTCCTGACACCGGGTAGGGAAAACCTTCAGTCTTATGCTCATTTGGACCATTAGCGCCGGGCAATATGCGCTAAATGCCGATGCTTTCACACTTTTTAGTCGCATTGCTGCGGTCGGAGCTATCGGCCGGAAATCCCTCTATTGCAGGCATTTGCTCATTTTCTGATGTGACTCTGAACGCGTTAGATGAACAGGCTGTCACAATTCTCCCCTGTCACGCGAGTAGGCTTGCAAGCGGCTCGATTTGCTAAGAATGTTTTAACAAGACGCGCTTTCCGGGGTAGTGTTTTTGCGCGTGGGCGTAATTGAGGGGTAACTCGTAATGGAATTTTTGGATACAGCGCGGGGCTGGCTCGACCAGGCTTATGCGTTCTTCGAACCGGGCCTGCTGATGTATGCAGGCAATGGTGAAGCGGTGAACTGGATGCCGCTGGCGATCCAGTTCGGCGTCATTGCTCTCGTCCTGGCCCTGCTGCTGCGTTCGGCCGGTGCCATCCTGATCTTCACCATCGTTGGCGTGATCATTCACGTGATTGTGGATGTCGTGATGCCAATGATCCGTGGGGGCGGAATGGACGGATTCGATTTCGGCGCGTTTGCCGGGAATTTCACCGATGTGACCTATCTGAAATATCTGGGTGCCCTGGCTGTGGGCTATTTCCTGGGTATTCTCGTCCTTGGCATGATCAAGGGCATGATCTTCCGCGACTAGTTTCGCTGTAGACCGGAAATCAGGGCCGTTGGCGGTGCGCCAGCGGCCCTTTTTCTTTGCGGCCATGCCCGGCTTTTTGTATCCCGGAGGAAAGCAGGAGGAGTTGCCCGCCATGTCCGATGACAATCCCGTTCTTCTTGATGTATCGCCCGGCAAGATGGCCGTGGTGACGATCAACCGGCCTGAAAAGAAGAACGCGTTCGACCGGGACACGATCAACCGGCTCAGCGAGACATTCGATCTCCTGTCCAAAAACACCGACGAGGTGCGCGTCGTGATGCTGCGTGGCACCGGTGAAATCTTCTGTGCGGGCGGCGATATCAGCTGGATGAAGGATGCGGCCGGCTATACCCGTGAACAGAATATCGAGGATGCAGAGGCGCTGGCCGGCATGCTCTACAAGCTCTTCCACCTCCCGCAACTGACCATTGCCCTGGTGCAGGGCGCCGCCATGGGCGGGGGATCAGGTCTCGTCGCTGCCTGCGATGTGGCGATTGCCCAGAAGGACACCCAGTTCCGGTTTTCCGAAGTTCGGCTGGGCCTGACGCCGGCGACGATCTCGCCTTTCGTGATCCGCGCCATCGGCCCGAAATGGGCCCGGGCGCTGTTCGCCACGGCGGAAGGGTTTGACGCCCAGTTCGCGCACATGATCGGCCTCGTCCAGTACGTGGTCGGGGATGCCAACGAGCTGGATGATATGGCTGAACATGTGGCCCGTCTTGGCTTTGGTGCGGCGCCCGGCGCGATCGCCGATGCCAAGAAGCTGGTCGATGACGTTGCCGGGCACGACATCAATCATGGCCTGATGGGCGACCTCGCCAAGCGGATCGCCAATCGCCGCGCCAGCGAGGAAGGGCAGGAGGGGCTGACGGCCTTTCTCGAAAAACGCAAGCCGAGCTGGCTGGAGTAACGGGACTGGAGCTGTTCCGCGACCCACGCGCCTTTCTGCACGCCCGCCGCGAAGCCTGGCGGGCAGCCTATGTGCGCGGACCCGTCACGCAATTCCTGTTCGAATTTGTCTCCTTCGGCATCAAGCAGGCCTGGGCCTGCCTGTTTGGCGGGGCGATGGTTGCGCTGCTTCTGGGGACGTTTCTCTTCTATCCCGATGACGCGCCGCTGCCGCGCTATGATTTCCTGACCCTGTCCGCTTTGGCGATCCAGATCGCCTTGCTGGCAACAAAACTGGAAAGCTGGGAAGAGGCGAAAGTCATCCTGGTTTTCCATGTCGTCGGCACGGTGATGGAGATCTTCAAGACTTACGCCGGTTCGTGGATCTATCCCGAGGACGCTTATTTGCGGATCGCCGGCGTGCCGCTGTTTTCCGGCTTCATGTATGCCAGCGTCGGTAGCTATATCGCGCGGGTCTGGCGGATCTTCGAATTCCGGTTCGACCGGTTTCCGCCGCTGTGGCTGCAAGGCCTGCTGGCGCTCGCGATCTACATCAATTTCTTCACCCACCATTTCACGATCGATATCCGATGGGCGCTCTATGCGGCCACCATCCTGATCTATGGGCCTTGCGTGATCTGGTTCCGGCCGGACGAGAAACACCGTTTCATGCCGCTGGTGATCGGCTTGCTTCTGGTGGCGCTTTTCATCTGGTTTGCCGAGAACATCGGGACGTTTGCGCGGGCCTGGGCCTATCCGGGGCAGGAAGCCGGCTGGCGCATGGTGTCTATTCAAAAGCTGGGATCGTGGTATCTCCTGATGATCATCAGTTTCGTGCTTGTGGCCGGGGTTCACAGCACGAGCACGCCAAAAGCGGGGAAAGCCTGACATGTTCAAGACGCTTCTGATCGCCAATCGCGGGGAAATCGCCCGGCGTGTCATGCGCACGGCCAAGCGGATGGGCATTAGGACGGTGGCGGTCTATTCCGAAGCCGACGCGGATGCGCCGCATGTCCGCGAGGCGGATGAGGCTGTGCTGCTGGGCCCGGCACCAAGCGCGGAAAGCTATCTGCGCGCCGACAAGATCCTCGAGGCCGCCAAACAGACCGGCGCGGAAGCCATTCACCCCGGCTATGGTTTTCTGTCCGAAAATGCTGACTTTGCCCGCGCCTGTGCGGAAGCGGGGATTAAGTTTGTCGGGCCGTCGCCGGAATCGATCGAGGCGATGGGGCTGAAAGACCGCGCCAAGAAGCTGATGGAAGAGGCCGGCGTGCCGGTGACGCCCGGCTATCACGGTGACAATCAGGACCCCGAGCATCTGCAGAATGCCGCCGATGCGATCGGCTATCCGGTGCTGATCAAGGCGGTCGCCGGTGGCGGCGGCAAGGGCATGCGCAAGGTCGTTGCGGCCGCAGACTTTGCCGACGCGCTCGACAGCTGCAAGCGGGAAGCAAAATCCTCCTTCGGTAATGACGAAGTGCTGATCGAGAAATTCATCGAAAATCCGCGCCATATCGAGGTGCAGGTTTTTGGCGACAGCCGTGGCCGCGTCATTCACCTGTTCGAGCGCGATTGCTCTCTCCAACGCCGCCATCAGAAGGTCATCGAGGAAGCCCCGGCGCCGGGCATGACGCCAAATGTGCGCGCCGCCATGTGTTCAGCGGCGGTCCAGGCCGCCAAGGCCGTGAATTACGAAGGTGCCGGCACGGTCGAGTTCATCGTTGATGGCTCCGGCGCGCTGCGCGAGGACGGCTTCTTCTTCATGGAGATGAATACCCGCCTTCAGGTCGAACACCCGGTCACCGAAATGGTGACGGGGCTGGACCTGGTTGAGTTGCAGCTGAAGGTGGCTGCCGGTGGATCGGTGCCGGAACAGGACGCGATTCACCTGAACGGTCATGCGATCGAAGCGCGCCTCTATGCCGAGGACCCGGCGAACGGCTTCCTGCCGAGTATCGGGCGGTTGGATGCTTTTCAGATAAGACTGCCGAGGCCGGATCGCGGCATCCCCGTCTCGCTCCAATATGAGGCGGACTCGGTTGCTCCAAACCTATCGGCTGTCCAGAATAAATACGGTCGGATTGACTCTGCCGTCGAACGCGGCGGCGAAGTCAGCATGCATTATGACCCAATGATCGCGAAAGTTATTGCGTGGGCACCGACGCGCGTTGCCGCATTAACTTCCCTATCCGACAGCCTCAAGCATGCGGCGATATTGGGCGTGAAAACCAACGTAGCGTTTTTGGTTCGGTGCTTGAAGCACAATGCATTCATCAACGGCGATGTCGAAACCGGATTTATAGATCGAAACCTTCGAGATTTGGTCGATCCGCTTCTTTCTTCAGAAGCTGCGGCAAGCGCAGCTGTCGCTGCGTTGGCTGTTTTCAGCGAGAACTTGAATTCGACTTTCTCGTCGACATTCGCCGAAGCTGACCTTGGCCCCTATGTTCGATCAAATGGGATTTCGTCGGTATTCATGAACCGGATAGCCAGTCATTCGAATGATCCCAACTCGCCCTGGAATACTGGCGATGGTTGGCGCCCTTTCGGAAGAAAAACTTTCGCTTTGGCGTTGTCCGATGAGGCCGGTTCTTATCGTCCGGTCGCTGAAGTCAAAGAAAAATCCGTCAGCGTTGTTTGCTGCGGAGAAACGCATGAATTCGAGGTAGACGGCGTTTTCGCAGCGTGGCCGCGAATGTTCTGGACCAATGACTCGGGAGAACGTGTAGAGCTTGTTTGCCATTTTGAGGGCGACCAACTCGCCGTAATGCTCGACGGCGAGCGTCATTTGTTCTCGGAGTTTCGCCCCGACGCGGCAGCCGATGCCGCCGAGGCTGGCGGTCTGGTCAAGGCGCCCATGCCGGGCAAGGTGTTGTCGCTGAATGTCGCTGAAGGTGACACCGTCTCAAAGGGCCAGAAACTGCTCGTGCTGGAAGCCATGAAAATGGAGCATGCGCTGGCCGCTCCGCGAGATGGTGTCATCGCCAGCATATCCATCGCGGCCGGCGATCAGGTGGGTGAGGGTGATGCGCTCGTCACTCTGGCCGATGAGGAAGAGGCCGCGGCTTGATTTTCCTCTCCCGTTCACGGGGGAGGTGGCAGCGAAGCTGACGGAGGGGGCCATGCCCCCTCGGCCTTTCAGGCCACTCCCCCCGCAAGCAGGGGGAGAAAAGCCAGAACTGGCCCGATCCTTGCTCTCCTCTTAGGGGAAACAGGGAGATGACCATGATCGGGACAGGCGAAACCCAGAAAAACGCGAAAGTTGTCACGGAATGGGGCAATGAAGCGCAATCCGGATTCCGCAAGAAGTTCGTTGTGGGCCAGCATGATCTGCATACGCGCCCGGAATTTTCCGACGAGGCGCTGGCGGCGCTCATCGAACGCCATCCGGCGGACCTGATTGATTTCTGTACAATGGGTGAGCTTGACGACGGGGCCGACAGCTGGCGCACCGGCGATCCCGGCGATCTGTCCGGTATGGAGGTGCTGGAAGCGGTTCGCGCCGGAAAGCTCTGGATCAATCTGCGCGAGGCGATGTCGGTCGATCCGGTCTACCGCCCGCTGTATGATCAGATGCTCGCCGACATGAAGGCCAATAATCCGGGCTACAAGGTGTTGAGCGCCGAGAGTGGCATTCTGATCTCCTCGCCCACCGCACAGGTCTTCATCCATTCCGATCCGTCAGAAACCATTCTCTGGCACGTTCGCGGCAAGAAGCGCTTCCGGGTTTATCCGGCTGAAGCGCCCTACGTCACCGAAGAGCGCCTTGAAGCCATCCTGCACAAGGAAACCACCGAGGATTTGCCGTTTGAACCGAGCTGGGACAATGAGTGTGAAGCGATTGATCTCGAGCCGGGCATGTTCGCATCCTGGCCGCTGCATGGTCCGCACCGGGTTCAGAATCTGTCGGGCATGAATGTCTCTGTCACGATGGAAATCGTGACTCCGGAATCCATGCTGAGAAACGGCGTGCTGCACGCCAATGGTGTCTTGCGCCGGCGTTTCGGAATAACCCCGAGATCTACGGATACGTCGGGCCCGGCGGCCTATCTGAAAATCGCCTTGTCCCGCATGGCGAAAGTGATCTGGCGGAACACCAAGCCTCTGCCGGTCAGCGAACGGACTTTCGATATCGACGGCAATTCGCCCACCGGTTTCCGGGACCGGGCCGCCTGACATAACTGTCACTTGAATTGAGTGGGGAAAATCCCTTTGCTCGCTGCGTCGGGGGACACAGGATCGGGCAAAGGGATTTTGCTTTCATGAAATGGGTTTGTTCCGCGGTGGCGTTGCTTGTCACGTCCGCTGCCTATTCTTCCGACCTTTCCACTTATCCGCAGCCGCTCGCAGACGCGCTGTCACGGACCTATGAGGCGCCTGAAACCGCCGTCTGGCGGTTCACACTGGACATTGATGTTGCCGGCGAAACCATGCAGGTGCGCTTCGATGGCACTCAGCCGGATGGTGCCGACTGGACGTTGGTAAGCCCTGCTAATGCAGACGCGCTGGACGGTGAGCTGGCCGAGATGTGGTCGGACATGAACACCGCCAATGACGATGAAGAGGAAGCCGATGGCTCCGTCTCCATAGGCCGTTCGGGTCTGTTTTTCGATGCGGAGACAGCGGCGATGATCGCCGGCGATGTCGAGCTCGTTGAAGGCGTGACCTTTGGTCTGTCCTATCGCTTTCAGCCTGTGCTCGAGACCGGCGAGGAAAATGACGGGATGGACGAATTTCTGGACGGCGAGGTACGGATCGCGCCTCTGGGCCATGTCGACCAGATCCGGATTTTCGCGCCGCGCAGCTTCAAGCCGCACCCCGCGGCCCGGATTCACAGTTTCGAGATGCTGCTGGGCTTCGAGCAGATCGAAGGCCTGCCGGCGCCGGTCATGACCTCCATGTCCACGCAGGTGGATGTGAGCGCCCTGTTCCAGCGGCAGCAGCAGGATTTGTCCTTCCGCTTTTCAGATGTGGAATATGTGGAGCCCTGACTTGGCCATATCGGGCGTTTGGCCTAGCTCTTGAAGCCATGACGATGCATCTGGTGAAACTCTGCGTGGGCGCGGATTCGATCGAGGATCTCGAGCGTTATCGCTCAGGAGCGAAGGCCTCGGCCGAGGCGCGGGGTGAAATCTGGCAGTCCATGCATGTCACCCGCATGTTTCCCAAACAGGCCGACAAGCTGCTGGATGGCGGAAGTCTTTACTGGGTGATCCGGCGGGTGATCCAGGTACGCCAGAAGATCATTGATCTGCAGGAAGTCATTGGCGATGACGGCATCAAGCGCTGCGCCATCGTCCTGGATAATGAGTTGGTCCGGACAGCACCCGCCGCGCGGCGTCCTTTCCAGGGCTGGCGGTATCTGAAGCCGGATGATGCGCCCATGGATCTGTCTGATCCGTCTGCAGGCGGGGCCGAATTGCCCGCAGAGCTTCGCCGCAAACTACTCGAAATCGGCGCCTGGTAGCGCTTGTTCCACGGGCAAATTGTCGATCAGCCGCGTCTTGCCCAGCCAGACCGCAGCCAGAACCCGGGCGGGCTGCCGGACCGGTCCGGCAGGCAGGGGCGCAAGCGTCTCAGCGCAGCGGGCTTCGATGTAATCAACACGATCAAACGCGCTGGCCGTTTTGGCGAGCGCCTTGCCCTGGGCCGTTTCCCAGTCCGTGCCGGCGGAAAGGTCGGAAGCGAAGTCCTTGAGGATGACATTCAGGCCGGCCGAAACGTCCCTTTCGTGCGTCGAAAGGTAGGCATTGCGCGAGGAGAGGGCGAGCCCGTCCCGCTCGCGCAGCGTTGGCCCGGGGATGATCCCGATCGGCAGATCCAGATCGCGGACCATCTGACGGATGACCAGCAATTGCTGGTAATCCTTCTCGCCGAAGACGGCGATGTCGGGCTGGACGCGGTTGAACAGCTTGGCAACCACGATCGCCACGCCGCCGAAGAAATGCGGGCGGAAATCACTTTCGAGCCCGCGGGCCGGGCCTTCCACCGTCAGTCTGGCGGAAAAGCCTTCCGGATACATCTCCGAGGCGAGGGGGGCATAAAGCAGATCGCATTTGGCGTTCGCCAGCTTGGCGGCGTCCTCATCCAGTGTTCGCGGATAGGCGTCGAAATCCTCGTGCGGTGCAAACTGGGTCGGATTGACGAAAATGCTCGCGACCACCTTGTCGGCATTTTCGTGCGCCATCCGGATCAGGGAGAGGTGGCCCTCATGCAGGGCGCCCATGGTTGGCACAAATCCGATCCGAAGCCCGGCCCGGCGCCAATCGGCCACAATGCTCCGCAGCTCGTCGGTCGAAGCCGTCGCAGGGACAGGCAGGGCAGAAAGATCACTCATTCCTGCCGGATAATGCGGCTGCACGCTGGACGCAAGACAGGCGACTCGCACTAGACAGTCATCATGATGCGCTTTGTGATCTTTCTTGCTCTGTCGGCTGGCCTGTCCGCATGCATGACCACGCGGGAAGAGCCCGTTGCGCAAGCGCCGGTGGCGGATACGCATGGCGCCATTGTCGCTGCCCAACTCGCGTCAGAACTCGATTATCGCGCGCGCTATGACCCGGCAGCGCTGGAGGCTGTTGATAATGAGATGCGGGCCCTGGCGCTGCGGCTGGCGGCGCCCGCCGAGCCACCGCCCGAACCGGACCCGATTGCCGCCGACCCCGATGGGGGCATCAGCCTGATGCACGCAGTGCATCTTGCGTCATATCGGGACGAGGCCAATGCGGTGTCGGGCTGGATGATGCTTCAGGGTTTGTTCCCGGACCTGTTTGGCGATCGCATGGCTCGCATTGAGGAGGCCGATCTCGGTTCGCGCGGTCTCTTCCTCCGGCTGAAGGCGGGTCCGTTTGATACCGCTGCAGACGCCCGTCTGGCTTGCCGGGAAGTCGAAGCGACGGGTGGCTGGTGCGCCGTGACAGATTTCACCGGGCGCCCGCTCGAACCGTAAGATTCTTCACAAAACGAATCAGTCATTAGGCATGGCACCGGACTTGCTCTATAAGGGGCATGAACGGTTTCCGACATCTGGTGTCCCGATGAATTTTTCCACGCGTTCCGAGCGCTCCGGTGGCTTTCGCCTTATTCGCCGTAATTCCGGTGCGCATGTCATCATTGTTGGCAATGAGAAGGGCGGGGCGGGCAAGTCGACCGTCGCCATGCATCTCACCGTCGCGTTGTTGCGGATGCACAAATCTGTTGGCGTGATTGATCTCGATCTGCGTCAGCGATCTTTCGGGCGCTATCTGTCCAACCGCCAGAACTGGATCAACTCCTACGGTGTCGAATTACCGATGCCGATCGAACGCCGTGTCGAAGCCAGCACGTTGCGCCATCTTGATGAGGCAGAAACCGAGGAAAATGCCCGTTTCCAGGCCGCTTTCAGCGAATTGAAGGCGAGTTGTGATTTCATCGTGATTGATGCGCCGGGCGCCGATACGCATTATTCGCGACTGGCGCATGCACAGGCCGACACCATCATCACGCCGGTCAATGACAGCTTTATCGATTTCGATCTATTGGCCGAGATTGATGCAAAGACATTCGAAGTCGGCCGGCCCAGCGTTTATTCCGAGATGGTCTGGGACTGCCGCAAGAAGCGCGCGAAAAATGACAAGACGTCCATTGACTGGGTTGTCATGCGAAATCGCATGTCGCAGCTGGATGCGCGCAACAAGCGCCGGGTCGGCGAAGGTTTGAAGGCGCTGTCCGAGCGGATTGGTTTCCGCATGGCTCCGGGCTTTGCCGAGCGGGTGATCTATCGCGAACTCTTCCCTCTGGGCCTGACCCTGCTGGACCTGACGGAAGACGGCTCAAGCGTAGTGTTCTCCATGAGCCACGTTGCCGCCCGGCAGGAATTGCGCGATCTGCTGACGGTCTTGAAACTTCCCGAATTGGCGGGCACTAAACTGCCCTTCTGATGCCATTTCTGCTTCTGGGCTTTGCCCTTCTGATCATTCTTGTCATTGCAGCGCGGGCCTTTTCGCGGATGAAAACGGCCGAAGCCGCGCGCTGGTCGCGCATCCTGATGGGATTGGCTGCGGCCGTTTTCGGCGGATTGCTGACGCTTCGCGGGCTTGCCGTTCTGGGGGCACCGCTGGCCACTTTCGGTGTGGGGCTGATGGCGGTTGGTGCCGGGTTCCGGCCCAAACCAAAGAAGCGGTCAGGGGATAATCCGCCGGCTACTACGGGCATGAGCCGCGCCGAGGCCCTTGAAACCCTCGGCTTGGCCGGAGATCCTTCAGAGGATGAAATCAATACGGCTTACCGGTCGTTAATGAAGCGCGTTCACCCGGATTCCGGCGGTACGGATGGCTTGTCGCGGCGCCTGACCGAGGCGCGGGATATCTTGCTGAAGCGCTAGCCGCCGGGGGCGACAGCGAAGCAGGGCTCTTCCAGCGTTGCCAGATGGGCGCAGATCCGCCGGGCGCTTTCGGCGCCAACACCGGTAAAGCGGGCGCGGAAGACAGTCCGGCCATTTGTTTCGAAACGAGGCGTGTAGAGCGCTGCTTCTGCGAGATCATCCGTCATCGCCTGCACCGTTTCCAGGCGTGCTCGCGCGGCCGCCTCATCGGCATACGCACCGACCTGAACTGACCAGTCCGATGCGAGACCGGTCAGCGTTGGCTCCCGCAGCGAGCCGGGCGCCGGGCCGAGATCATCGGACATTTCGACCCTCAGCGGCGGCAGGCTTTCACCGTCGCCCTGGGCGACAGGCAGTGACAAATCAAGCGATGCTATGTGGGTTGCCAGCAAATCCTGTTCGCGGATCGGGTTGAGGCGCGGGGTGAGTGTCCGGGCCGCCATGATCAGTGACTGGCGATTGTCGAGTGACCGGAATGCGGCCTCGATCAATTGTTCGGCGTGCGTGTCACGATAGGCGGCCGTCGGTCCGCCCATGACGACAGCGACAAGACGGCGGTCACCTCGCTGGGCCGTTGTGGCGATATTGAAACCCGATGCCCGGATATACCCGGTTTTCATGCCGTCCACGCCCTCGACACGTCCGATCAGATTATTGTGCGAGCGGTAGGTCCGGCCGTCGTAGGTAAAGCTGCGTTCGGAGAAATAAGGCATGTATTGCGGGAAATCGCGGCGAAGGGCGATGGTTAGCCGCGCCATGTCCCGCGCAGTTGTCACCTGACGTGAATTCGGCAATCCCGATGCATTGCGGAAGGTCGTATTGGACAGGCCGAGTTCGCGGGCGCGAGCTGTCATCTCGACCGCAAAGGCGCGTTCGGTTCCGCCCAACTCCTCGGCGACAACAACAGCGACATCGTTGGCGCTCTTGATGATGAGTGCCCGGATTGCTGTCTCGACGGTGAGGGTGTCGCCCTCGTCGAGATCGAGATTTGACGGTTGCTGGCCAGCGGCGATGCGAGAGACGGTCAACGTGTCGGAGAGGCTCAATTCGCCGCTTTCGATCGCCTCAAACAGCAAGTAGAGCGTCATCATCTTGGTCAGCGATGCCGGGTAGCGGCGGGCATCGGCCAATCGGCTATGCAGGATTTCACCGGTGTTCGCGTCTGCAACAAAAGCGGCATAGCGGCGCGTGTCCGCCTGCGCTTCGCCGGATAGCAAAGCGGACAGCGCTACCAGGAACGCCAAAATCCATCCGCGCGGTGCATTCATGGCCGGAAATACACGCAGCAAGGTCTTGCGAGGGCGTTAAAACCGGCACAAAAATAATTATTGTGCAGCGCAACAATTTTATTGACGCAAGTGCGAGAATGCGGCATATAAATGCTGCAACTGCGAACAAATGAGTCGCGAAAAAGAGTTCGAAATGACTGAAGAGATTACCAAACCGGCCGCTGAAGCGGCAAAAACCGAAGCCAAGGTCGACACGGCGAAGAAGCCGGTCGCCCGGAAAGCTCCGGCCAAGCGTGCGGCCAGGAAAGCCGCCCCGGTTGCCAAGAAAACCGCGGTCAAAACCGCAAAGAAAAAGCCGGCCCGCAAGCCGGCAAAAGCCAAATCCTCCCCGAAAAAGGACGTGAAGATCATGACCAATGCCCAAACCACCGCCGTCAATGAGACGATCGAGAAAATGACCGCCGCCGGCAACGAGGCTTTCAAGGAAGGTTTCGAGAAGTCGCTGAAATCTGTCAACGAAATCAACGCCTACGCCAAGGAAAACGTTGACGCGGTCATCGCTTCTGCCACCGCTGCTGGTAAGAATGCTGAAACGCTGAACGCAAACGCCGTGGCCTACGCCAAGACGTCGATGGAATCGGCTGTTGCCGCGACGAAAGCCCTGACGACCGCCAAGTCGGTTCAGGACATGATCGAAGTCCAGACCGATTTCGTGAAGTCTTCCATGGACCTGTTCCTGGCAGAGCTGAACAAGACCTCCGACCTGTATGCCGGAGCCGTCAAGGAAGTATCCAAGCCGATCAATGACCGCTTTGCGGCATCGGTCGAAATGGTTCAGTCGGCCCGCTAAGGCCGGCTTCAGGGCAGGCTTGCTCTCCCCGAGCCTGCCCTGAACATTTTCTCCCCAACTGGCCCGGCGGCTTTCCGCCGGGCCTTTTTCTTTGCCTGATTGCCGGATTTTAACCGATCCTGTGTCACAATTTCGCTCCACAGCCGACTCAAGCTGTGCATGACAACGCGAAAGGTCTTCCAACTTCGCGATGCTTGCATATCTAATAAGGCTCTAGCGACGAGCCGAATCGATGAGTGAGCGCCGCGATAAACCCAGCGACCCGAACCGCCAGACCGGAGTCGCAACACGAACCCGGCCCAAGACGAAGAAACCGTCTATGTACCGGGTGATCATGCTGAACGACGACTTCACTCCGATGGAGTTTGTCGTCGAGGTGCTGATGCGCATCTTCAACAAGTCGCCGGAAGAAGCGACGCAGATCATGCTTCATGTGCATCAGAATGGCGTGGGGGTCTGCGGTGTGTTCACCTTCGAGATCGCCGAGACGAAGGTGGCACAGGTGATGGATCTGGCCCGGCGCGCGCAGCACCCGCTGCAATGCACGATGGAAAAGGAATAGAACTTGCCCTCATTTTCAACCTCCCTCGAAGACACGCTGCATCGCGCCCTCGGGTTTGCGAATGAGCGTGGACATGAATTCGCAACGCTCGAACACTTGCTGCTGGCCCTTGTCGATGACGAGGATGCCGCCGGTGTGATGAAGGCGTGCGATGTCGATCTGGGAGAATTGAAGGCCACTCTCACTGCTTTTGTGGATGCCGAACTGGGCGAGCTCGCCGTAGACGATAATGAGGACGCCAAGCCAACGACCGGTTTCCAGCGTGTGATCCAGCGCGCGGTCATTCACGTTCAGAATGCCGGGCGGGAAGAAGTAACCGGCGCAAATGTGCTGGTCGCGATCTTTGCAGAGCGCGAAAGCCATGCCGCTCATTTCCTGGCAGAGCGGGATATGACCCGCTATGACGCCGTGAACTATATTTCCCATGGCATTGCCAAGCGCCCGGGCGAAAGCGAAGCCCGGCCCGTGCGCGGTGCGATGGAAGAGGAAGACGAAGAGGAAAAAGACAGCGACGCGCTGTCGGCCTACTGCGTCGACCTGAATGCCAAGGCGCGTGAGGGCGGCGTTGATCCGCTTATTGGCCGCGAAGCCGAGGTGGAGCGCTGCGTTCAGGTGCTGTGCCGCCGCCGCAAGAACAACCCGCTTCTGGTCGGGGACCCGGGTGTTGGCAAGACGGCCATCGCCGAAGGCCTGGCCCGGAAGATTGTCGAGAAGGACGTCCCCGAGGTCTTGCAGGACGCGACGATCTATTCGCTGGACATGGGTTCGCTGCTGGCCGGTACGCGTTATCGCGGTGATTTCGAAGAGCGCGTGAAACAGGTGGTCAAGGAGCTTGAGGACACGGATGGCGCAGTGCTCTTCATTGACGAGATCCATACCGTGATCGGTGCCGGCGCCACATCGGGCGGAGCCATGGATGCTTCGAACCTGCTGAAGCCGGCGCTGCAGTCTGGCAGCCTGCGCTGCATGGGCTCGACGACCTACAAGGAATTCCGCCAGCACTTCGAGAAGGACCGGGCGCTGGCCCGGCGTTTCCAGAAGATCGACGTGGTCGAGCCAACCAAGGACGACACGGTCAAGATCCTGATGGGCCTGAAGCCGTATTTCGAGGATTTCCACGATGTGCGTTTCACCAATGATGCGGTGAAAACGGCGGTGGATCTGTCGGCCCGGTACATCACGGATCGCAAGCTGCCGGACAAAGCCATCGACGTGATCGATGAAGCGGGCGCCCGGATGCGGCTGCAACCGGCGTCCAAGCGCAAGAAAACAATCAGCGTCAAAGACGTGGAAACCGTTGTCGCAAAGATGGCGCGGATCCCGGAGAAGTCGGTATCGAAGGACGATGAGGTGGCTCTGAAGTCACTGGCATCCGATCTGCGCCATGTCGTGTTCGGCCAGGATGAAGCGATCGAAAAGCTGGCCTCGGCGATCAAGCTGGCCCGTGCGGGCCTGCGCGAACCGGAAAAGCCGATTGGCAATTACTTGTTCTCCGGTCCGACCGGTGTCGGCAAGACCGAAGTCGCCAAGCAGCTGGCCTCCATACTGGGCGTCGAGCTGTTGCGCTTCGACATGTCCGAATACATGGAGCGTCATACCGTTTCGCGCCTGATCGGCGCACCGCCCGGCTATGTTGGCCATGATCAGGGTGGTCTCCTGACAGATGCGGTTGACCAGCATCGCCATGCCGTTCTGCTGCTCGATGAAATCGAGAAAGCGCATCCGGACCTGTTCAACATTCTCTTGCAGGTGATGGACCATGGCAGTTTGACAGACTCCAACGGCAAGACGGTCGATTTCCGCAATGTCGTGGTGATCATGACCACGAATGCCGGCGCGGCAGATGCCGCCAAGGAAGCCATTGGTTTTGGCCGCGACAAGCGGGAGGGCGAGGATCAGGCAGCCATTGAAAAGCTGTTCACCCCGGAATTCCGCAACCGTCTGGATGCGATCATTCCGTTCTCCGGCCTGTCGCAGCCCATCGTTGCCAAGGTCGTCCAGAAGTTCGTTCTGCAGCTGGAAGCCCAGCTGGCCGATCGTGGTGTGACTTTCGAGCTGTCGGACGCGGCCACCGAGTGGCTGTCAACGCGCGGCTATGACCAGAAATTCGGTGCCCGGCCGCTATCCCGTGTCATACAGGAGCACATCAAGAAGCCCCTGGCTGACGAGATCCTGTTTGGTCAGCTGAAAAACGGCGGACTGGTGAAAGTGGACGTCGATGCGGCCGACAAGGAGCGCCTCGATTTCGACATTACACCGGGTGACCGGATCAAGCCGAAGAAATCCCGCGGCGGCGGCAAGAAGAAAACCAAGGAGCCGGTGCGCTAGCGCGCCTATTCCGCAAAGACTTCGTTAGACGAGAGGCCGTTGCCGGTTCTGGCAGCGGCTTTTTGCTGTTCGCGGTATTCGCGTGGCGTAAGGCCAGTGGCTTCCTTGAAGGCGCGGTTGAAGGGGCCAAGCGATGCAAACCCGCTATCGAGTGCCACATTCAATATGCCGCGGCGCGAGTGCTCTGGATCCGCCAGCAATTGCTTGGCATGCTGAATTCTAAACTTGTTCACGAAGCGATTGAAATTGCTTTGGTTCAGCCCTGCCACAATAGCCCGCGACAGCCTGTAATCCTTTTCATTCAGACGCCGGGCAAGTGTTGCCACCTTCAGGTCGGGATCAAGATAGGCACCACCGGCAACCAGTGTTTCAGCACGCTTTGCAAGCGTAATTTCTTCTTCGCTGGCCGGAGGGGCCTTGCGTGTGGAGCCTGCGGGCAGCGGGTGTCCTTGCCGATGGATAATGGCAATGCTGGCCGTGACCATGATTCCAGCTGCGCAAATGCCCTGGATGGCCATGGTGACCCCTGGCGATATCAATTCCAGGCGACCATGGTCGAACAGCATGACGCAAATCCCGACGCCCGCACCGAAGCTGGACAGGAAAATGTAGCGAATGCGCTTTTCCTGATCACTGATTCCCGACCAGCCGTTCAGACCTTCACCAAAAGCGAGAACCAGCGCAGCGGAGCTGAAAAGGGTCTGAAGTCCGTCGAGCCGTTCCATTGTGCTGGCCAGCGCGGCTTCGCCGATAACTGCGCCGAATCCGGTGGCCAGTGCGATCTGGTCAAATATGGTCGGCAGGAAAATGCCGAACACCAGCGCCATTTCCGGCCATCCGAGAGCCGGTTTGTGCCGGAATAATTCGCGTGATGTCAGCCAGAAGAAGGAGCAGCTCGCGCAGCTGATGATGGCCAGAAACGGATAAGCGGGGCCGACAGCTTGCCGCCCGAAAACCTCGATCGCCATGATGGCAACGAGCCCGGCACAGAAAACGGCCCACATGATGTGCAGGCGCGACCAGCGCTGGTGGAATACCATCCATGCCAGCCAACCGGCGGCGGCCAATGCTGCCAGCAATTTCAATCCCATGCCGAAATCCAGCATGTCTTCCTCCTGAATATCGGCGCATGATGCGCCTGATGCCCCGTTGGAGGCAAGTGCGCAGGATTTTTTTGGCCGATTTGCAAATCGGCGAGATTGGCCCGGATTTTCATTGTCCTCTGCGGGCAGTCTGCCGGTCAGGGCAGTCGTCGAAGCAGAGGATTAAAAAATGTCGGTCGACGCTATCGCACAGCCGCCGAAAACGGCGGTATCTCCCCAACGAATTCTCAAATCCAGCGGGCTGCTCTGGTTCCTGACGGCCATGATCGGGCAATGGCTGTTTGCCTATTATGTCATCGCCGCCTATGCGCCAGAGACGGTGGCGGGGAATTGGGCTGAGTGGGATGAAACCGGCCTGATCCAGGGTTTCACGGCCGGAGACCTGGTCGGCAATCTGGCTTTCATTTCTCATACCTTGCTGACGGTCATTATCTGTATCGGCGGCACGATGCAGCTCATGCCGCCCGTCCGGAAGAGATTCCCGGCCCTGCATCGCTGGACCGGCCGCACCTATCTGACGATCGGCGCTGTCATGGCGATTGGCGGTATCTGGATGATCTGGGGGCGCGGTTCGCGGCTGACAGAGATCGGCGGTTGGGGAACCACGATCAACGGCCTTCTGGCGCTCGTGACCATCGCCGTGGCGTTCTATTTTGCCAGGCGCCGCGAGATTGACCGCCACCGGCGCTGGGCCATGCGGACCTTTATCCTGCTGAGTGGCGTCTGGTTCACGCGGCTCGGCTATATGGCCTGGGCGATCCTGACAGGCGGTGCGGGCATGAGCCGGAGCCTGAATGGCCCGTTCGACATTTTCATCGCCTTTGGCAGCTATCTGTTGCCCCTGGCCATTCTGGAAATCTATCTGGCGGCGTCCGATAGCCGTTCGTCCGGTTTCAAGCTGGCCACATCAGGGGTGATGCTGGTGGCCGCTGGCATTACGGCGCTGGGTGTTTTCGGGGCCTGGATGATGATGTGGAGCCCGCACGTCTAGTCCAGCGCAGCGGCGATCTTCCCGGCCTGCGCTTTCAACTCGTCCATATCCGCTTGGCCGCCCCCATGGCGGCCGAGCGGTACATCCTCCCATCGCGGAATGATGTGAAAGTGGATGTGAAACACGGTCTGGCCGGCCGGGCCACCGTTGAACTGGGTGACGACAATGCCATCCGGCTCCAGCGCGGTCTCGACGGCCCGGGCCAGATTCTGCACGCGTTGAATAGCGGCCGCAGAAGCGTCCGGCGTCATTTCGAGCAGATTGCGGGCCGGCTCCTTGGGCACAACCAGGCAATGGCCAGGCGATTGCGGAAAGATATCCATGAAGGCGATGACGGCATCGTCCTCGAAAATTTTAACGCACGGCGCTTCACCGCGCAGGATTTTCGCGAAGATATTCTGGTCGTCATAGCTGCCTGAAAGGCTCATCGGGTGGCCCCTTAACTGGTGTTCTGGAGGTCGTCAGGATGCAGGTTCGAAGCGTTGTCCGGCAACCATTCATGACCGCAGGACATGCATTTCCTGCGATCCTGGAGCCAGAACCGGTTTCCGTAGCCATACGATCCCGTGATCAACATCCAGAACATGTAGGGCAGGGTGATCAACCAGTTGCGTTTCTGCAGGCCATTGCCGCCACATTCCGGGCAGGGGTTCAGCCGGTATTCGCTGTCCGGTTTGACGCCGATGATCGATTCCGCAAGGTCCAGATCCGGTTCCGGAACCATCACCCTGCAAGCGGTAGCTCCCATGCCGAAATAGGGCAGATAATGACCGCTATGATAATCCGGGCAAATCGCCGGAATGCCGGCCGCCCGCAAGGCAGACACCGCCGTTGCGGCTTCGCCGGCAGACCAGAAGTCTGCGATCTGAACCATGCGATCCATACTCAACCTCTAGCAGTCAGTCGAGCTTCTTGAAAGGCAATTCAGCCTGCTGCGCCTCGATATCGGCCAATACCGCACAGCGTTCATAGTCAAGATAATCAGCCACGGCGTTGCGGAAACTCTCATCGGGAAAATAGTGCAGGGAATGCACGGCTCTCGGACGATAGCCGCGCGCCAGCTTGTGTTCGCCTTGGGCGCCGGCCTCGACGCGGTCGAGGCCGTTGGCGATCGCAAAATCAATGGCCCGGTGATAGCAGAGCTCGAAATGCAGGAAGGGCTTTTCGTAAAGGCTGCCCCAATACCGCCCGAAGAGGGCTTCCGATCCGATGAAGTTCAGAGCGGCGGCAAAATAGCGCCCGTCTTCCCTGGCCATGACCAGCAGGATCCTGTCGGCCATGCGCTGGTGGATCAGATCGAAGAAGTCCCGGTTGAGATAGGGGCGGCCCCATTTGCGGCTGCCGGTCTCCTGATAGCATTTGAAGAACACATCCCAGTGTTCGGGCCTGAGATCATCGCCGGTCAGGCCGACAATCTCGATGCCCTCACTGGCCGCTGCGCGTTCCTTTTTCAGCGCCTTCCGTTTGCGCGAAGAGAGATCGCCGAGGAAACTCTCATATGAGGCATATTCCCGGTTCTCCCAGATATACTGCCGGTCGATGCGATGGAGCATGCCGAGTTCCCGGCCGGTTTCGAGATCGGCATTGGCCGGAAAATTGATGGACCAGACCGGCAGACCGTTCTGTTCGGTGATCTGCATGGCTGCCCGTGCGAGGCCTGTCCGAACCTCTGGATCCCTTGCCAGAAGACGCCGCCCGGTGGCCGGTGTGAAGGGGATGGCGCTCAGGAGCTTGGGATAGTAACGCCCGCCGGCCCGCTCGAAGGCGTCTGCCCAGGCGTGGTCGAAGACATATTCGCCATAGGAGTGCGCCTTGGCATAGGCGGGCAGGGCGCCCGCCAGGCCGCCATCATCTGTTTCGGCGAGAAAATGGACATTCTGCCAGCCGGTTTGCGTTGTGGCGCAGCCGCTTTCCTCCAGAGCCTGAAGTAAATCCCAGGACAGGAATGGATCGAATGCCTCTCCGGCCGGATTCGCAATGGCATCCCAGGCGGATTTCTCCACTTCGGACAGGCTGGAAACAGTGCGGATCGTGATCCCGGTCATCTTCTCCGAGATAGGCGCAATCAGCTATTGGGGAAAGTTGTTCTTCGGAATATGTCTGTCCCAAACGGGAGGGAATGACATGACCAACAGATTTGATGGCAAGGTTGCGCTGGTGACCGGTGGATCGCGCGGGATCGGCGCGGCGATAGCGCGTCGGCTGGCCGCGGAGGGCGCCGATGTCGTCCTGACCTATGGGGGCTCGCAGGCGAAAGCCGAAGCTGTGGCCGAGGAGATACGGGGTATGGGCCGCAAGGCCGAGGCCGTCCATTGTGATGCCGCCCAGCGTGGTACCACGGCGGCGGTCATCGCCGATGTGGCCAATCGCTATGGCCGTCTGGATGTGCTGGTGAACAATGCGGGCGTCTATCCTCTGACCTCGCTAGCCAAATGTTCCGACGAAGTCTGGGACAATATGCTGGCAATCAATCTCACGGCCGTCTTCGAAGGTCTCCGGGCCGCTTATCAGGTGATGGGGGCGGGCGGTTCCATTGTGACGATCGGTTCTGTTGCCGGCGATGCCGCGCAGGTGGCCGGTGTCGGCGTTTATTCGTCGTCGAAAGCCGGGGTTGAACTGATTACCCGCGCTGCCGGCCGCGAATTCGGCCGCAAGGGTATCCGGGCGAATGTGGTCCAGCCGGGTCCGATTGATACCGACATGAATCCGGCCGATGGCCAGACCGCTGATCTCCAGAAAATGATGGTACCGCTGGGCCGGTATGGCGAAGCTGATGAGGTTGCTGCGGCGGTGGCCTTCCTGGCCAGCGATGAGGCTTCCTATATCAATGGAACCACGCTGAAGGTTTGCGGAGGAATGACCGCATGACGCGACTGATCCGTGGCGTAATCGCATTGGCCGCCGGGCTTGCGGTCATTATCCAGTATTGGGCCTTTCTGGGCGATGTGGACATTGGCGCATTTGGCGCAACCATACGATTTTTCAGCTATTTCACTATTTTGACCAATTCATTGGTGGCCATTGGCTGGGGCGCTATGGCGCTGGCACCGGATAGCCGCGTGGCGCGGGTTTTTGGCCGGGATAGCATTCGCACGGCCATCACGATGTATATCGTGCTTGTAGGGATTGTTTATCACCTGCTCCTGGCAGCCGACCATCATCCCACGGGCGTTTCCTGGTACGCCAATCAGGTGCTTCATACGCTGGTTCCAGCCGCGATTTTCCTGGAATGGCTGCTTTTGTCCGGTCAGCGTTCAACCCGCTATGGGCAGGTTCTCGCGTGGCAGATTTATCCCTTCCTCTACACACTCTACACGCTGGCCAAGGGCGCTGTGACCGGGTTTTATCCCTATAATTTCATGGACGTAGGCGCGCTGGGATATGTCGGTGTGCTGGTCAACCTGGCGGGGCTGATCATCGCCTTCATCCTCACCGGTCTCGTGTTTGTGGGTGTCGGCAAGTTGCAGGCCCGGCTGGCGGGTTAGGCAATCTCGAAAATACCGTCGATTTCGACGGCCGCCCCCAGAGGCAGGGCCGGGCAGGATACGGCCGAGCGTGCATGCCGCCCGGCATCACCGAAAACTTCGACCATCAGATCCGAGGCTCCGTTGATGACTTTCGGAATCGCCTCGAACTCGGGGGTGGCGCACACAAATCCGCCCAGTTTGACCACGCGAACCAGGCGGGAGAGGTCGCCATCAAGAGCGGCTTTCAGCTGAGCCATAAGGTTCAGTGCGCAAAGGCGCGCGGCTGCCTGACCCTGTTCGACATTCATCGACTCGCCCAGCCGTCCCGTCACCAGCCCATCGGGGCCAAGGGATATCTGGCCGGAGACGAAGACGAGATTTCCGGTGGTGACGTAAGGCACGTAATTTGCCACCGGGGCAGCGGCTTCAGGCAAGGCAAGGCCCAGATCGGAAAGTCGTTTTTCGGCATCGCTCATGGCACGGCTCCTGTCGCTTTCGCCTCACTCCTACACTGTGCGGGAGGCGAGGCAAGCGGCTTGGCCTGCCGGGTTGTGCTGGCCAGGGCGGGCTATTGGCGGGACTTGAGCGATCGTCCCTTGATCACGGCTTCAGAGCCGAATTTGGCGCGAGCCTTGTCCATCGCCCGTTCGGCTGCGGCGCGTTTGGGAGCATCAGGGTCCAGTAAATCCCGGGGATCCGAACTTCCATTCACGAGATTTGAAATGCCGATCCCGATCAGCCGGAATTTCCGCCCGTCCGCTTCGGTTTTCAATAATTCCCGGCCGACCCGGAAGAGCGTATCGGCCAGCTGGGTGGGCTCGGAAAGCGTGCGTCTTCTGGTGATGATCCGGAAGGCCTGGGTCCGCAGCTTCAGGGTCACAACATAGCCGGAAATATCCTTTTTCTTGGCCATGTCGGCGACCCGGACGCATTGTTTCCACAAGCGCTTTTCCAGCTCCTCATAGCCGGCGATATCTTCAAAGAAGGTTGTCTCGGACGATACGCTCTTGCGTTGGCGATCCGGCGTTACGCTGCGGAAGTCTTCACCTTTCGCGAGGCGCGCCAGGCGATAGCCTCCATCGCCATAGCGATCTGCCATGGCTTTCTCGCCCACCTTGATCACGTCGGAGAGGGTCTTGATACCATCCTTTTCAAGGCGCGCGGCAAATACCGGGCCAACGCCGAAAACAGCTCTCGTCGGCTGTCGCTCCAGGAAGGCCGGCGCATCTGTGCGGCCCAGGATAAAGAAGCCGTCAGGCTTGTCCTGATCTGAAGCCGTCTTGGCGAGAAACTTGTTGTAGGACAGTCCGACCGAGACCGTGATGCCGACAATGTCGCGAATTCTGCGCTGCAGCTTCAGCAGCGTCAGCGCAGGCGGGGCATGGTGCAGGCGCTCGGTGCCCGTAAGGTCGAGAAAGGCTTCGTCAATCGACAAGGGTTCAACGACGGGCGTGACCTCACGCATTATTTCGCGGATACGTCCGCCTTCCTCGGCATAGACACTCATGCGCGGCGAAATCACCACGGCATCCGGACAGGCCTTCAATGCCTTGAACATGGGCATGGCGGATTTAACGCCGTAGAGGCGGGCCACGTAGCAGGCGGTAGACACGACGCCGCGCTTGCCACCGCCAATAATAACCGGCTTGTCCTCAAGAGACGGGTCGTCCCGCTTTTCGATCGCTGCATAGAAGGCATCGCAATCGATATGGGCGATGGACAATTGATTGATCTCGGGATGCCTGATGAGGCGGTGGTGGCCGCAATTCCGGCATGTGCCGGCGTCCCCGGCAGGGCCGAGGCAGGCGCGGCAATATCCAGCCATATCGCTCATTCCAGTGGCCAGAGCCATGCGGCCCCGCGCACGCCGGAGCTGTCGCCATGCTTGTGCTTGCGGACCTTTGTCGTGACCTGATCGGAGAAAACATAGGCTGGAAGGCGTTCGAGAACGGCGTCTGCCAATCCGTTGATGTTCGACAGTCCGCCACCCAGCACGATCACTTCGGGGTCGACAATATTGATGACGGTCGACAGGCCGCGCGCCAGGCGATCGTAAAAGCGCTCCATGGTCAGGGTCGCGCCGGAGTGGCCCTCAATGGCCGCAGCCACGATCTGACTGGGTGAAAGGAATGCCTTCGACCGGTTCAAATGGTCATCTGTTAGGCCCGGCCCGGACAGCCAGGTTTCCATGCAACCGCGAAGTCCGCACTTGCAGTCGCGGCCGGGAACTTCATCCTGATTGGGCCAGGGAAGGCCATTATGCCCCCATTCACCCCCCAGCAGGCCATGTCCCTGGTGCAGTTTGCCATCGATGACCAGCCCGCCGCCAACGCCGGTTCCCAGGATCACGCCAAAGACGCTCGAGGCGCCGGCACCGGCGCCGTCAACGGCTTCCGAAAGGGCAAAACAATTGGCGTCGTTGGCGCAACGGACCGGCTGTCCGATGGCGGCCTCGATATCCTTGTCCAGCGGGTGTCCGTTGAGTTCCGTCGAGTTGGCATTGCGCATTTTGCCGGTCGCCGGATTGATGGATCCGGGGTGGCCAATGCCGATTGAAACCGAATCACTCTGGCAGAATTCGCGGGCCTCACTCACCAGGCTGGCGATAACCACGATTTTTTCTGCATAGGGCCGCGGGGTCGGGGCGCGCTTGGAAAAGCGTGTGTGGCCAGCCGAATCGATTACCGCGACTTCGGTTTTGGTACCACCAAGATCAATACCGATTCGATCCATGCTTCCGATTCCAGCCCGGTTGTGATTATCCTGAAGTTCTTATCTTGTTCCGGAAAGGGAGAAAAGTTCGACGCCGACTCATCCTTGATTAAGGATCATCTGGCTTAATGTCAGCGGGGTGAAACAAGGGCAGGCTCAAGCTTGCCAGAACAACGGGAACGCGGCGGCGTTATGCTTCAGGTCATGCCCAAAAAGGTTCTCATCGTCGAGGACAATGAGCTCAATATGAAGCTCTTCTCCGATTTGCTCGAAGCCCATGGCTACGAGACTGTCGGCACGAATAATGGTCTGAACGCGCTCGACCTTGCCCGCGAGCATTCCCCCGATCTCATTCTCATGGACATACAGCTGCCGGAAGTCTCCGGGCTGGAAGTGACCAAGTGGCTGAAGGATGATGAAGAACTGTCGCCGATCCCGGTTGTGGCAGTGACGGCGTTTGCGATGAAGGGGGACGAGGAACGGATCCGCGAGGGCGGATGCGAAGCCTACATGTCCAAGCCGATTACCGTGTCGGTGTTTATCGAGACCATCCGCAGCTTCCTTGGCGAGGAGGCGGCATGAGTGCTCGGGTCCTCGTCGTCGACGACCAGGAAGCCAATGTCCGACTTCTCGAAGCCAAGCTGAAAGCCGAGTATTTCGAGGTCGTGACCGCCTATGACGGTCCGTCAGCCATTGAAAAAGCGCGCGAAGAACAGCCGGATGTAATTCTGCTGGATGTGATGATGCCCGGAATGGATGGCTTTGAAGTTTGCCGGCGGCTGAAATCCGACAAGCGCACACGGCATATTCCCGTCATCCATGTGACCGCGCTCGATCAGCCCGAGGACCGCGTCAGGGGGCTGGACAGCGGTGCCGATGATTTTCTGACCAAGCCGGTCGACAATCTGCCACTCTTTGCCCGTCTGCGTTCGCTGCTCCGCCTGAAAGAATTGCTCGATGAGCTGCGATTGCGGGAGGAGCGCGCCGAGGAGCGGGGCGTCTCACTGAGCGAAAATCTAAATGACCTCGTTGATGATGCGAGAATTCTCCTGGCATCCGGAGAAGAACGTGTCGCCCAGCATATTGCCCGGAAACTGCCCGATAATCTGTTCGTTGACGTCGAGTTGTCACCAGAACGCGCGGTGGAGCTTTCCAGCCAGGGCTATGATCTGATCCTCGTTGATCTGACGGCGAAGGGCTATGACGCGCTGCGCATCTGCGCCCGCATCAGGTCAAACAATGAAACGCGAAATGTCCCCATCCTCGCGATCGTTGATCCTGATGAGATGTCCCGTTCGGTCAGGGCGCTGGACCTGGGCGTTAATGATATCGTCAACCGGCCGATCGACAGCGGCGAACTGAATGCCCGGATTCGCACCCAGCTGCGCCGCAAGCGTTACGCCGACACACTGCGCGAAAGGCTGGAAGACAGTCTGGAAATGGCCGTGATCGATCCGCTGACCGGCCTCAATAACCGCCGATACCTTTCATCCCGGCTGCAGCAGGCCTCCGAACTGGTCGCATCAGGCGAGATGGCGGCATCGGTTGTGATTGCAGACCTAGACCACTTCAAGCGGGTCAATGATACCTATGGCCATGATGCCGGCGATGCCGTGCTGGTGGAATTTGCAGAGCGGGTCCGGAAACAATTGCGTGCGATCGATCTGGCGGCCCGCTTCGGCGGTGAGGAATTCGTTGTTCTGATGCCGGAGGCCAGCCTGGCTGACGCAAGGATCGGCGCCGAGCGATTACGAAACGCGATAGCAGAGCAGCCCTTCCGGCTGCCCGGTGATGCCGGCGTTCTCAATGTTACGGTTTCGATCGGTGTCGCGCAGATCGCCCCTGGAGAGGATGGCGATTCAGTGCTGCGTAGAGCTGACGAGGCGCTTTATCGCGCCAAGGCATCAGGACGGAACAGAGTTGTAGCGGATGAGGCGGCCCAGGCCGCCTGAAGATCGCGAGCCTAACGGCTTACTTGATCTTGCCTTCTTTGAACTCGACATGCTTTTTGGCCACCGGATCATATTTCCGGACGACCATTTTTTCCGTCATCGTGCGGGCGTTTTTCTTGGTGACATAGAAATAGCCGGTTCCCGCCGTCGAGTTCAGGCGGATCTTGATGGTTGTCGGCTTGGCCATGACGTTATTCCCTGATGCACATGACGGCCCACCGGTCCTATCCGGCGAGCGAGCCGCGGAACATACTCATGGCTTGCCGCCTGTCAACTGCTGCTTCCGTGTGAAATGCCGTACCAGCAGGAAGATCAGATAGGTGAGGGCCAGCGCGCTCGAAACAATCAGAACACCTTGAGGGTCAATGGCATCCATGGCTCCACCTCCGATCGCTGGACCGAAAAGCGAGCCCACGCCATAGGCCATGACGAAAGCCGCATTGGCACCAACCAGGCTGCCGCCGTCAAAGCGTTCGCCGATCAGCGCCAGACCAAGCGTGTAGAGGCCTGTCGCGATGCCGACATAACCAAACATCACGGCATAAAGGGCCAGTGGTGCCGCGCCCGAAAGGTACACAAGTCCCGGCCCGATTACGCATACGATTGCAGCCATGATCGCTACACGCAGGCGGCCGACAGAATCGGCGAGACGTCCAAGCGGGGCTTGCAGAATGATTCCGCCCAGAGCGCCTGCGGCCATCATGAATCCGATCGCGGTATCGATCAGGCCGATGCGTTCGCCATAAACCGGGAAGAGAGCAAAAAACATGGTCTCGGTCGCGCCGAACAGAAGGCCGGCGCCGATGGCCGCAGGGGCAATGCCAGCTGCGCGGATCATGGCCGAGATACTGGCCGAATCGGCGTCCGGCTGTTCGATACCCGGGCCACGCAGGAAGAGTATGGGCAGAGAGCCGCCTGAAAACAGCAGGAAAGCGGCCAGCCAGGGTGCCCAGCCGCTGGATCCCAGTGCCGCGAGCAAAAGCCCTCCCGCGCCAAAACCGCTTGCCAGGGCTGTTGCATAAAGCCCCAGCACTGTGGCGCGCTTTTCCGGTGGGGAGATTTGGTTGATCCAGGTCTCGGATGCCACAAAAACAACGGTGATCGCCAATCCCATCGCAAAGCGAAGTGCGAACCACAGCCAGACCTCGGGAAATAGCGGAAAGAAAGGGATGGTCAGCGCGGTCACAGCCAGGCTGGTAACGATCAGCGGCCGGCCCCGCCAGCGCTGCATCAGTCTGGGAACGAAGGGGGTTGCGACAATAGTCGACAGGGCAGTAACGGCACCATTCAGGCCGACGACCACGCCTGACCCGGTCATGGCTTCCAGGTTCAGTGCCATGACCGGCATCAGCAGGGTGAAGCCGCAGCCGCATAGCGTGGCGCAGAAGATCGCAGCGATCAGCGAGCGCAAACGGCCGTATTCCGGCGAGATCATCCAGGCAGCGAACATGGCGCGCCTATAGCGGATCAACCCGCATGCGTCTTGCCAATTCTCTGAAGTGACGGGGGCGGATGTCAGGATCGGACAGGCGGCGTTCCAGCTCACCCAGGACAAAGCGAGTGATATGCGGCAAGGGAAGGCCTTCGGCTTCCTTGGCGGTCACCCAGCGGATATCCAGCAATTCCTCGGATTTCAGCCTGACCTCGCCGGCAATGGCTTCATCCGCATCCGCATGGAAGAACCAGGCATCAAAGCGGCGAACCCGTCCGGGCGGTGTGATGGCGCGTGCGATCAGTTGCAGCGAGGAGGCATCCGGGCGAACCTCGCCCCGTCTGAACGGGCGCCAATTGGCATGCCGAGCCTCAAGCTTCCCGGGTTGCCCCACCAGATAGCCGGCTTCCTCGGCGGTTTCCCGGATGGCTGCTGCTGCGGCCGCCCAGGCGCGCCGTTCTCCAAGAATGCGGGTCATGCATTTCGCATCATCGCCCGTCATCATACCGGCCAGCGGGGCATAGTGATCGGCCCGGTCCACGCGGCCACCGGGAAAGACATATTGCTCTGGCATGAAGGCATGCTTGGAGGATCGCTTTCCCATCAGGATTTCGCGGCCGCGCCTTGTCCGGCGCGTGAGAATCAGTGTGCCGGCCAGCTTGGGGCGCAGGGCTCTGGGTTTTTGCCCACTCATCTGCGCCGCCCTTTTTTCCTCGGGCCTTTGCGGAATGCCGGCTTTGGGCGGCCGCGCTGGGCCCCTCTGCGCCGTTTCGGCCCCCTTTCAGGTGGCGTCAGCATTTCAAACAGCAGGCCGCCGGTGATGGGTGTGGCTTCGTCGAGGCGCACTGTCACAGGCATGCCCAGCCGGTACATGTTGCCAGTTTCATTTCCGACAAGCGCGTGAAGCGCTTCATCATGGAAAAAGCGTTCCTGTCCCAGGCGGCTGACGGGAACCAGACCGTCGGCGCCGGTTTCCTCCAGACGTACGAAGCAGCCAAACCGGGTGACACCGGTTATCCGTCCCTCGAACTCTGAACCCACGCGCTCGGCGAGGAATTGCGCGATAAAGCGGTCGGTCGCATCGCGTTCCGCGGCCATGGCCCGGCGTTCCAGAGTGGAAATGTCTTCGGCGATGGCTTCGAGTTGCGAGGCTTCTGCGTCGGTCTGACCGTCCTTGCCCAGCTTGCATCCGCGGATCAGAGCGCGGTGAGCGGTCAGGTCGGCATAGCGCCGGATGGGCGATGTGAAGTGGGCATACCGGCGCAGATTGAGGCCGTAATGTCCGGGATTTTCAACGGAATAGACGGCCTGCGACTGGCTGCGGAGAACAACCTCATTGACGGTTTCATAGTGCTCGCCGCCGCGCGCCTGCTCCAGCAGCCGGTTGAAGCGGTCAGGCCGCGGTGGCTCACCCTTTGACCATTTCATGTCAATCGTGGACAGGAAATCCGCCAGGGATTCCATTTTCTCCAGACTGGGCGGTTCGTGTGCCCGGTAGATCAGTGGCCGGCCCTTCTGCTCCAGCGTTTCCGCGGCGCAGACATTGGCCTGGATCATGAACTCCTCGATCAGCTTGTGAGCATCAAAGCGGTCACGGGTCTCGATCCGGGTGACATGCCCGTCTTCGCCGATCCGGACTTTCCGTTCCGGGGCGTCGATTTCAAGCGGGCCGCGTTCCTTCCTTGCTTTCGCAAGCGCACGATAGGCCCCCCACAAGGGCTTCAGAACCGGCTCCAGTAATGGCCCGGTCTTGTCGTTGGGATGGCCATTAATGGCCGCCTGCGCGTGGTCATAGGCCAGCTTTGCCGCGGACTTCATCCAGCCCCGGATGAAATGGTGGCGGCATTTGTGACCATTGGCGTCGAAGATCATCTCGACGGCCATGCAGGGCCGCTCCTCCAGCTCGCGCAGGGAGCAGAGATCGTTGGACAGGCGTTCCGGCAACATCGGAACAACGCGGTCCGGAAGATAGACGGAGTTACCGCGCTTCAGCGCGCCGCGATCCAGCGCAGAGCCCGGTTTCACATAGGCAGCGACATCGGCAATGGCGACGATGACCCGCCAGCCGTCAGGATTCTTCGGGTCATCATCCGGAGCCGCCCAGACCGCATCATCATGGTCCCGGGCATCGATCGGATCGATCGTGATCAGCGGGATGTCCCTGAGGTCGGTCCGGTCACCGATGGTAACGGGCTTCAGCTGCTGGACTTCCGCGAGTTCCTCATCCCCAAATCCTGTCGGAATGCCATGGGAATGAAGGGCAATCAGGCTGCCCGCGCGCGGCGAGTTCGCATCGCCAATCACTTCCTCGATGATCGCCGTTTTCAAACCGTGCCGGTGTTCGCGGCCGAGACGGCAGAGCACCAGATCGCCGTCCTTTGCCTTTTCGGCCTCGCCCTTTGCCGGAAGCAATTCGTTTTTCGCGCGACGGTCCACAGGCTTCAGGCGCGGCTGACCGCGGCCTTTCTTCAAAACGCACAAAATTTTGTGAGCACTTTGTCCCAGCTTGCGGATCAGACGGGCTTCATAGCTGCCATCGTCTTCGGGGAAGAGCCGGACGAGCGCGCGATCGCCAACCCCGAGTGCCGGATGCCCGCGTCCGCCAGCGCCTTCGCCGGGGGCCATGCGGATGATCGGCGGATCGTCACGGGACTTTTCAGGGCGTGCGAGCAATTCACCATCATTGTCGCGATCATGAATGATAACGACTGTGACGCTGGGCAGGGCTTCGGTCAGGGCAAAGGCGCTGCGGCCTTCCTTGCGGATCAGGCCCTCGTCGAGCAGCTCACGCAGGCAGAATTTCAGCGCGATCTTGTCGTCGCCTTTCAGGCGCAGGGCTCTGGCAATCTCGCGCTTGCCAAACTCACCCTGTCCGAGGCGGATGGCTTCGAGCACGCTGTCGCGATTGAGGGGCTGTTCGCCTGACTTGGACTTTGAGGTCACGCCTTTTTCTTCGCTGCCGCTTTCTTCTTGGCCGGAGCCTTCTTCTTAGCAGAGCTCGCCTTCTTGCGCGCCGGTTTCTTGCCGCCCTTGGCCTCTTTTTCGGCGACGAGTTTCATCGCCGTTTCAAGATCGATGGATTCGGGGTCAGTTCCACGCGGAATCGTGGCGTTGATTTTCTTGTATTTGATGTAGGGGCCATAGCGGCCGCTCATCACGCGCACCGGCTCTCCCTCATGCTCCCCCAGATCCTTCAGGGATTGGGGCGCGCCGCGCGACGCTTTTTTCTCGGCGAGAACGGTGACGGCCCGATTAAGGCCAATCTCGAAAACTTCCTCGATATTGGGCAAATTGGCGTAAAGCTTGCCGTGTTTGACGAAAGGCCCATAGCGGCCAAGGCCGGCCTCGATCATCTCGCCGTCTTCGGGGTGCGGTCCCACTTCACGCGGCAATGACAACAGGCGGAGTGCCTTTTCCAGCGTGATGTCTTCCTTGCTCCAGCCCTTGGGCAGAGACGAGCGCTTGGGCTTTTCCTCTCCGGGCAGGGTGATCTCGAGATAGGGGCCGAAACGCCCATCCTTCAAATAGACTGGTTCGCCGCTTTCCGGATCAACGCCCAGCTCGCCATCGCCTTCTACCGTTGCGCCTTCCTCGGTTGCGCCCAGAGGCCGGGTGAATTTGCAATCGGGATAATTCGAGCAGCCGAGGAAGGCACCGAACTTGCCGAGGCGGATGGACAGCCGGCCCTCATTACAGGACGGGCAAAGACGCGGATCGGTGCCATCTTCCTTTTCCGGAAAGATATGCGGCGCCAGGGCTTCATTCAGGGCTTCGAGAACTTCGCCGATGCGCAATTCGCCGATCTTCTCGACATCGCCGGAGAAATTGGCCCAGAAATCGCGCAGCAATTTCTTCCAGTCGAGATCTCCTCGCGAAACCTTGTCGAGCTGGTCTTCAAGATCGGCCGTGAAATCATATTCGACATAGCGCTCGAAGAAATTCTCGAGGAAGGCAGTGACAACGCGGCCCTTGTCCTCGGGGATGAAGCGGTTTTTCTCCATCCGGACATATTCGCGGTCGCGCAGCACCGTCAGCGTGGAGGCATAGGTCGACGGACGGCCAATGCCGAGTTCTTCCAGGCGCTTGACCAGCGAGGCCTCGGTAAAGCGCGGCGGCGGTTGGGTGAAGTGTTGGTCCGCGTGGGTCTTCCTGGCTTCGGCAGAGGCCCCGCTTTCCACTTTCGGAAGGCGCGTTTCGCCTTCCTCGTCCTCGTCGTCGCGGCCTTCCTGGTAAAGCGTCAGGAAGCCGTCAAACAGCAGAACCGAGCCTGTCGCACGCAGGGCAAGCTTTTTGTCGGCGCTGTCGATATCGATCGTGGTGCGCTCGAACCGGGCACTTTCCATCTGGCTGGCCACGGCGCGCTTCCAGATCAGTTCATAAAGCCGGGCCTGGTCCTCATCGAGGTGCAGATCTTCCGGTGCGCGCGAAAAGCTGGTCGGCCGGATGGCTTCGTGAGCTTCCTGGGCATTGCGCTGCTTGGACTTGTAATAGCGCGGGCTGGACGGGCTGTAGAGCGAGCCATAGCGCGCGCTGATCACGTCTCGGACCTGGGTGATGGCTTCGGGGGCCATATCGACGCCGTCGGTCCGCATATAAGTGATCAGGCCAACGGTCTCGCCGCCGATATTCACGCCTTCATAGAGTTTCTGCGCAGTCCGCATGGTGCGCTGCGCGTTGAAACCGAGCTTGCGGGCGGCTTCCTGCTGCAGGGTCGACGTTGTGAATGGCGGAAGCGGATTACGTTTGGCCGGTTTGGCTTCGACGGCGGTGATCGAAAGTGATGCCGCCTTGATCGCCTCGGCGGCCGCCGTCGCCATGGCGCGGTCCTTAATGGACAGCTTCTGGAGTTTGTTGCCCTCGAACTTCACAAGTTTTGCGCGGAAGGGCGAGGAGCTGCCAGACACCAGGTCTGCATCCACGGTCCAGTACTCCTCGGCGCGGAATTTCTCGATTTCGAGTTCCCGGTCGCAAATAATGCGGAGCGCCACAGACTGGACGCGGCCGGCGGAGCGCGCTCCGGGCAGCTTGCGCCACAAGACGGGCGAGAGGGTGAAGCCGACCAGATAGTCCAGCGCGCGCCGGGCCAGATAGGCCTCGACCAGTTCCATATCGATGGCGCGCGGGTGACTCATCGCCTCAAGGATCGCGGATTTGGTGATGGCGTTGAACGCCACCCGCTGGACCTTCACATCCTTGAGGACGCGGCGCTTTGTCAGTGCTTCGAGCAGGTGCCAGGATATAGCCTCGCCTTCACGATCCGGGTCAGTTGCCAGTACCAGGCGGTCAGCGTCCTTCACGGCATCGGCGATCGCTTTGACGCGCTTCACGGACTGGGCGTCGATCTCCCAATCCATGGCGAAGTCCTCGTCCGGACGAACCGAGCCATCCTTGGGTGGCAGATCGCGGACATGACCGTAACTGGCCAGGACTTCGTAGTCCTTGCCGAGATATTTTCCGATGGTTTTGGCCTTGGCCGGCGATTCGACAACAACGACGTTCATTCAATGACTTCCGGAAATTCTGACCAGGAATGATAGGTCGGGAAACGGCGGCGGAAACTGATTGAGGCAGCAAGACCTGTCAACTCGGCTCAAACGCTTGCAATTAAAGATTGTATACGCAATATGGGAACCGGACTCTCATGGGGACTTATATGGCAAGCGGGCATCCGATCGAAAAACTGGCGCAGGACGAGACCGCCGCCTTCATTCATGAAATGCTGATCGAGCTGGTCCGGCTCTCGCATCAATCCGATTTGCAGGGAACCGCCAGAGTGCTTGAGGCGGCCGCACTGGTCATCGTGACTGAGTCTGACGGATTTCAATCGCCCGCTTCTTCATAGCCAAGCTGGACAGTGCCGCCGGGCAGAATGACGGCGCGGCCGGCAATTTCCAGTTCGATCAGGACAGCGTGAACCTCACCGGTGGCCAGACCGGAATGCCGTACGAGGTCGTCAATCGCTACGGGCGAAGGGGACAGCAAGTCCAGAACACGTTCGCGAGCCGCCGGTCCTGTTTCGGGGAGGGCGTCATGCGTATAGTCCTGCGGGTCAGACTCGGCGGCGACCGGGCGCTTGGCGTGACGCAAGACGTCCAGCACATCGTCAGCGGTCTCGATCAGAACAGCCCCATCGCGGATCAGCTTGTTGGAACCCTTGGCGCGCGGATCGAGTGGCGATCCTGGTGCTGCCATCACTTCCCGGCCTTGTTCGGCAGCCAGCCTCGCAGTGATCAGTGAGCCGGATCGCATGGCCGCCTCGATAACCAGCGTTCCCAGAGACAGGCCCGAGATCAGGCGGTTGCGCCGCGGGAAATCCTTGGCTGTCGGCGTGGCGCCGAGACGAGATTCTGTCACCAGCAATCCATCCCGGGCGATGGCGGCATGGAGTTCGGCGTGTTCGGGTGGATAGATGTGGTCAATGCCACCGGCCAGAACGGCAATGGTGCCGGTTGCCAGTGAGCCACTATGCGCCGCGCCATCAATACCGCGCGCAAGGCCCGAGACGATCGTGATACCGCTGCGCCCCAGCTCTGCGGCCATGTCGCGGGCAAAACGCATGCCGATGGCCGACGCGTTACGCGAACCGACAATGGCGCAGCACGGCGCATCGTCGGGCGTCAGGTGTCCCTTGACCGTGATGACGGGTGGGGGCGGGTCGATAGCGAACAGCAAGTCTGGAAAATCAGGTTCGCAGGCCATGATTATTCGGGCGTCATAGTCCTCGCTCGCCGCCATTTCCTGCTCGGCTTCGTCCCGGCTGACGATTTTGATGGCGCCGCGGCGGCCACCCTTCCTTGCGAGTTCCGGCAGGGCGTCCAGCGCACAGGCGGCATCGCCATAGCGGTCGATCAGCTTGTTGAAAGTGACAGGGCCGACCTGCGCTGTTCGCGCGAGCCTCAGCCAGTCGATGCGTTCCGGAAAGCTGAGCTCGCCCCGCTTCACGCAGGCTTGGCGCCGATACGCGGCTCTTCACCCGACATCAGCCGCTGGATGTTGGCGCGGTGACGCCAGAAGATCAGCGCTGCCAGGAAAAGGCAGAGCAGGGCAACGCCCGGCATGTCGAACAGATAGGCGATCAGCGGAGCCAGCGCGGCGGCCACAAGCGCACTCAGCGATGAGATCCGCAACAAGAGCGCCATGCCGATCCAGGTCAGCGCGGCGAGAATGCCCACAGGCCAGGCGACGGCGAACAGGGTGCCGTAGAATGTCGCCACACCTTTTCCGCCCTTGAACTTCAGCCAGACCGGAAAGCAATGCCCGAGGAAAGCCGCACCACCGGCGACAAGGCCGGCTGTCGGATTGAACAGAGCGGCGAATATCAGTGCTGCGATACCGGCCTTGGCGGCGTCGAGGATCAGCGTAGCGGCCGCCAGATCCTTGCGCCCTGTGCGCAAGACATTCGTCGCCCCGATATTCTTAGAACCGATCTCGCGAATATCACCGAGGCCGGCCATTCGCGTCAGGACCAGGCCGAAGGGGATAGACCCCAGCAGATAGCCGCCGATTACGGCGATGATGATCGAAATGAGTTCCCAGCCGGTCATGGCCTACTCCCTTAAGTTGTAGACAATGCCTCCATCGATCATTGTCATCAAGACCTGTCCCTGAAATCGGCGATTTTGCCAGGCGCTGTTGCGCCGGGCCGAGCGGCTCTGCTCTGCCCCGAACACCCAGGGCGCATCGCCATCAATCAGAACCAGATCGGCTGGTGCGCCTTCCTGCAGGCGTCCCTGATTGAGGCCCAGGAGGTCGGCGGGGCCTGAAGTGAGCGGACGCAGGGCATCTACGAGATCCAGCTCGTTTTCATGGACCAGACCCAGCATCGCCGCCAGCACTGTCTCAAGCGACGTCGAGCCGGGCGCTGCCTCTGCGAAAGGCTGCGCTTTCCGGTCCATCTCCATCGGGCAGTGATCGGAGACAATCGCGTCGATCTGTCCGCTTATAACGCCTGCGACGAGCGCGCGGCGATCATCTTCGCTGCGCAGAGGCGGGGTCAGCCGGTAGGCCGGATCCATCCCGTCCGCATCGACGGCGTTCAGTGTCAGGTTGGCGATGGAAGCCGTAGCGCAAATCTCGATGCCGCGCTGGCGGGCCCGGCCGAGCGCTTCAAGACCTTCAGCGGTCGAGACCCGGTCGATCATCAGGCGGGCACCGGTCAGTTCGGCGAGGGCTGCCAGCCGGTCAATGGCAATGCGTTCCGAAACGGTGGGTTCTGTCATCAGCCCCTTGCGGGCTGCCGCTTCGCTTTCAGTCGCGACCGTGCCGTCAGAAAGATGAGGATCGCGCGCCGGACAAGCGAGCCACAGTTCAAATCCGGAAGCGTAGTTGAACAGGTTTCTGAGTGCGCTCGTATTGGCGGTCGAAGCATTGCCTTGCGACAGAAAGGCTGCGCCACATTCCGCCATCAGACCGATTTCGGCCAGTTGTTCGCCAGCAAGGCTGCGCGTTGCACCGCCGGCCATCATGATGCGGACCGGGCTGGGCCGGGCGGCGGATTTCAGACCGGTAACGGTTTCCGGTGTATCGATCGGAAACTCGGCCGATGGCGCAATCACCAGTGTGCCGATGCCTCCGGCTGCCGCGGCTTGCGCCAGCGAGTCCACTGTCTCACCTCTGGGGGTGAAGGCCGGCTCCACGCAGGCGCGCAAATCAATCAGGGCCGGAGCGAGAATAGCGCCATTGGCATCGATGATATGGTCTTCATCGCGCGCGATCCCGTCGCCGATCTCGTCGATGAAACCATCAACCACACGCAGACTGCCGAGCTCGTCATGACCTGTTGCAGGGTCAACAATACGGGCGTTCCGGATCGTGATGGCCGTCATGCAATATCTCCGGAATTGCGCCGAGCCCTTGTGCCGAGCTGTTCCAGCACCGCCATGCGGATGGCAACGCCAGCTTCTACCTGGTCGAGGATCAGGCTGCGCTCCGGGTGATCGGCCAATGCACTGTCGATTTCGACATTCCGGTTCATCGGTCCGGGATGCATGATCACACAGTCCGGATTGGCAAACTCCAGCCGCCGCTCGGTGACGCCCCAGAAATGGAAGTATTCGCGCTCGGACGGGATCAGAGCGCCGCTCATGCGTTCACGTTGCAGGCGCAGCGTGATAACCGCGTCACAGCCTTCCAGCGCTTCGTCCAGATCGTGGAAGATCTCCGCGCCCCAGCGGTCGACATCGGTGGGAAGCAAGGTTGGCGGGGCGCACAGGCGGATTTCCGCGCCCAGAAGGTTCAGCATGCCGACATCAGACCGCGCCACGCGGCTGTGCAGGATGTCGCCAACGATCAGCACGCGCTTGCCGCCGACATCGCCTATGCGGCGGGTGAGGGCGAACAGGTCAAGCAGGCCTTGCGTTGGATGGGAGTGCATGCCGTCACCCGCATTCACGGTGGCGATACTGGTTTCCGCATGGATAAAGCTGGCGGCGCCTGATGCCTGGTGGCGCACCACGATCATATCCGGACGCATGGCGGCCAGCGTACGGGCCGTGTCAGCGAGGGTCTCGCCCTTCTTGGCCGAGGAATTCGAGGCCGAGAAATTGACGACATCCGCGCCCAGCCGCTTTCCGGCCAGCTCGAAGGAGGCCAGCGTCCGGGTGGACGGTTCGAAGAAGAGGTTGATCTGGGTCAGCCCCTTGAGAACGTCGTGCTTCTTGTCCGGCGAGCGATTGATTCCGAGCCAGTGCTCGGCCCGCTCGAACAGGATCTGGATGTCCAATGGATTGAGATCATCGACCGAGATCAGGCGGTCATGCGGAAAGTCATAGGTAAAGTCGGCGCGACCCATGTGAATTCCCAGCTGATTTCGGGCGGTATAGGGTGAGATGAGCGCCATCGCAAGCACAGTGTCCCAGCCCGGTGTGGAGAAGCCCATGAAAATCCGTGACATGACGGCGGCAGACGCCGACCCGGTGCTGGCGATCTATGCCGAGGGAATCGCGACGGGGCATGCCACGTTTGAAAGCGAACCTCCGGACTGGGCCGGGTTCGACGCCAAGCGCTTGAAGCAGCCGCGCCTGGTGGCAGAGCTGGACGGCCATGTTGTGGGTTGGGCCGCGGCCTCCGGCGTGTCAGACCGCTGCGTCTATGGCGGTGTTGCCGAAGGCACGATCTATATTGCCGAAGCGGCGCGCGGACAGGGCATCGGCAAGGCGCTGCTGACCGCGTTCGTTCGGGCCGCGGAGGCCGCAGGCATATGGACGCTGAATGCCGGCATATTCACCGACAATCTCGCCTCCATCCGTTTGCATGAAGCCTGCGGCTATCGCATGGTCGGAACGCGCGAGCGGCTGGGCAGGATGGGCTTCGGTCCTCGCGCCGGGGAATGGCGCGATGTGGCGCTGATGGAATATCGCAGCCAGCGCGTGGGGGTGGATTGATGATCGGATTTTTGGCGGCGGCTGCCTTGCAGATGACTGCGGCGGAACAATGCGATGTCGAACTGGTTGTTCTGGGTGTCGGTCAGGATGGCGGTATCCCCCAGATCAATGTGCAGGCCGATCCGGCCTGGGAAGATGAAAGCCTGCGCCACCGCGTCGTGTCGCTGGGCGTCGTCGATCACGAATCCGGCACGCGATACCTGTTCGAGGCGACGCCGGATTTTCGCGAACAGGTCCATGATCTGAATGCCATTGCGGGCACAAGCGGAGCGCCTGACGGTATTTTTCTCACGCATGCCCATATCGGCCATTACACCGGGCTGATGTTCCTGGGCTTTGAGTCGATGAGTGCGGACAATGTGCCGGTTTTCGCACCACCGAGAATGCAGGACTTTCTGACAAATAGCGGCCCGTGGAGCCAGCTGATCGCTTATGGCAATATCCGCGTCGACGAATTCCAGCCGGGACCTCGCCCGCATGATGTCCAGCCCGGCGAGCCGGACTATTCGGAAAATCCCATCCAGAGCATGGAAACCTCGCGCCTCAGGGTCGATCCGCTGCACGTCCCGCATCGCCGCGAATTTGCTGACACGGTGGGCTATCGCATCCAGGGGCCGGAGATTTCCGTGATCTTCATCCCGGATATCGACAGCTGGGAGGAATGGGCAGAATGGGGCACGCGCATCGAGGACATCGTGATGGAAAACGATCTCGTCTATGTCGATGCCACCTTCTTCGACGATCATGAGCTGCCTGGCCGGGACATGAGCGCCATACCGCACCCGCGCGTCACGGAAACCATGGATCTGTTCCAGGATTATCCCGACGAAATCCGCCAGCGGATCCGCTTCATCCACTACAATCACACAAACCCGATCCGCTACGATGACAGCGCTGAAACACAGGAAGTTCTGGAACGCGGATACCGGATTGCCCGCGAGGGCGAGCGGATCTGCCTCTAGCCCATTTGCACCGCAATCCAGACGGCAAGTGGCAAGGTGATCATCGAAAACAGGGTCGAAGCAGTAACGTCTCCAGCAGTCAGCCTCCGGTCTCCGCCGAGCTGCTGGGCCAGCACATAGGCAGAGGCCGCGCCGGGTGAGGCGCCTACGAGCACGACGATCGCCAGCGCATCGCCTCGCACACCCAGTGCCCAGGCGATGGCACCGAAAACCAGCGGTGCCACGATCAGCTTCAGTGTCACCGAGATCGCCAGCAGGTGGCGGCGGGCGTTGAGGGCGGAGAAATCCAGCGCTGCCCCGACGGCTAGCAGAATAAGGGGAAGGGCGGCCCGCCCCATCAGCGCCAGCACTTCTGCGACCGGGCCGGTCTGGAACCAGCCGAAAATATTGGCAACACCACCCGCCAGGCAGCCGAGAATGAGCGGGTTGGAGATGATCCGCCAGATCACGGACTGGACATCCGGCTTTTTCGCGCTGGTGCCCCAGACCGTCAGAACCGACACCGCCATGATGTTCACAATGGGAATGGTGACGACCATGATCAGCGAGACCAGCACCTCGCCATCCAGTCCGAAGGACAAAGTAGCCAGGGCGAGGATGACCAGCCCGTTCCAACGGACCGCTCCCTGGAAAATGCTGGTGAAGGCCGGCCCATCCGTCCGGATTAGCGGTTTCAGGGCGATCACCAGAATGCCCATCGAAAGAAAGCCGAGCGCCGCGGCCAGGACAGCCGGCGCCACCGTGATGGTGTGGAAATCGGCGCGCGAGATCACCGAGAACAAAAGAGCCGGCGACAGGCCGATATAGGCGAGGCGCGAAATGGCGGGCCATTGCTCGGCCGGCATCAGGCCGGAGCGGCGAAGGCCCCAGCCGACGCCAATCACCGCAAAGATGGGCAGGAGTGCGCCTAGAATCGGGCTCATGCGCTCAGCGCCTCGATCGCATCCTCCAGGATAACCGCCGCGGCATAGGCATCGATGACCTTTTCGATTTCATCGCGTTTCTTGCCGGCGGCCCGCAAGCGGTCTTCCGCCTTGTCGGAGGACAGGCGTTCATCCTGAAAGTGGATGGGTATCTCGCGCAGGCGGCGCAAATTGGTGCCAAGAGCCCGGGCGGACTGGGCGCGCGGGCCGATCGAACCGTCCATATTGATCGGCAAGCCGATTACGAGGCCCTCGCAGCCGAACTCATCAAAAAGGGCGAAGACGCGCTGCGCATCGGCGGTGAACTTGCCGCGCCTTATGGTCTCGACCGGTGTGACCACCGTGCGCGCGGCGTTCGAGACCGCAATGCCGATGGTTTTCTCGCCGGGATCAAGGGCAAGCAGCGGGCCAGTGGCCGGAAAAGAGGCAGTGTCGGTCATGTGTGCTTTGGGTGCGCCTGCAGCGAAATTCAGTCAAGCTTTCTTGCACCGCACAACGCGCATTGCTACTCAGTCGCTTTCTGGAGTTCTTCCAAGAATTGGGGCGAAAGTCATGGCCGTCACCGAAGACGATGTGAAGCGTATTGCGCGCCTGGCGCGGATTGCCGAGCCGAGCGACCGGCTGACGGCGCTGACCGGCGAGCTGAACGGCATATTGAACTGGATCGAACAGCTCAATGAGGTCGACACGGACGGCGTCGAGCCGATGACGACGCCGGTGAAATTCCCGTTGCCGCAACGCGAGGACGTCGTCTCGGATGGCGGTATTCGCGACAAGGTGCTGGCCAATGCGCCTCAGTCCGAAGAGGGCTTCTTCGTCGTCCCCAAGAGCGTCGAATAATGGCCATTACCGTCAAGCCGGCTGATCCGCTGAGTGCGGAAGCGCGCGAGCTCATCGCTGCGCTCGATGCCGGTTTGTCGGGGCATTATGATGACGAGAACAATTTCCCGCTCCTGCCGGAAGAACTGGTCGATGACGCTATCGACTTCTTCATGGCCGAAACGGCGGATGGCAAGAAAGTCGGAACCATCGCGCTGCGGCGCTACCCCGACTATGCCGAGATCAAGCGCATGTTCGTCACGCCTAAGGCGCGCGGACAGGGCATTGCCAAAGCCCTGTTGAACACTGCGCACGAGTGCGCCCGCCAGCATGGCTATTCATCCGTGCGGCTCGAAACCGGCTCGCTGCAGGACGCCGCCATCGGCCTCTATCAGGCCGCCGGCTATGTCCGCCGCGGGCCCTTTGGCGATTATCCGCCCGAAAGCGAACAGAACATCTATTTTGAATACGCCCTCCCAATCAAAGAGGCCGCAGGGTCATGACTGATTTTCTCTCCCTTTCCCTTGCTGACATCACTGCCAAGCTGAAGGCGCGCGAAGTGTCCGCGACCGAAGTGGCGACCGCCGCGCTGGATGCGGCTGAAGCCTCGCAGGGCGCGCTGAACGCGTTCACCGCTTTTGATCGCGACAAGACGCTGGCCATGGCCAAGGCGTCGGATGACAAGCTGGCCAAGGGCGAGGGCGGTCTGATCGAAGGCGCGCCGATTGCGGTGAAGGATCTGTTTGCGGTCGACGGTGTGTCCACCACGGCGTGCTCTCACATTCTCGACGGGTTCAAGCCGCCTTATGAATCGACCGTGACGTCGAAACTCTGGGCGGAAGGCGGCGTTTTTCTCGGCAAGACCAATATGGACGAGTTCGCCATGGGCTCGTCGAACGAAACCTCCTATTTCGGCAATGTCATCAATCCCTGGCGCGCGAACGGATCTGACGCCCAGCTGACGCCGGGCGGTTCTTCCGGCGGCTCTGCGGCTGCGGTGGCTGCCGATATCGCCTATGGCGCGACGGGCACCGATACGGGCGGATCCATCCGCCAGCCAGCGGCCTTTACCGGCACGGTCGGCGTGAAGGGCACTTATGGCCGGGCCTCGCGCTGGGGCGCAGTGGCGTTTGCGTCCTCGCTGGACCATCCGGGTCCTTTCGCCAGGACGGTGAAGGATTCTGCCATCCTGATGCAGGCCATGTCGGGGCATGACCCGAAGGAATCGACCTCGCTGCCGCTGGATGTGCCGGACTGGATTGCCGCCGCATCCGCTTCGGTTAAGGGCAAGCGCATCGGTGTTCCGAAGGAATACGTGATGGACGGCATGCCGTCCGAGATCGAAAAGCTGTGGCAGCAGGGCGTGGACTGGCTGAAGGCGGCCGGTTGCGAAATCGTCGATGTCTCGCTGCCGCACACCAAGTATGCGCTGCCGACCTATTACATCATCAACCCGGCTGAGGCCTCGTCCAACCTGGCGCGCTATGACGGCATGCGCTACGGATTGCGGGTCGAAGGCAGCAATCTGACCGACACGTATGAGAAGTCCCGCGCCGAAGGGTTTGGTGACGAGGTTCAGCGCCGGGTGCTGATGGGCACCTATGTGCTGTCGGCAGGCTATTATGATGCCTATTATCTGAAGGCGCTGAAAGTGCGCCGCCGCATCCTCGAGGATTTCGAGAAGGCCTTCGAAAAGTGCGATGCGCTGCTGACGCCCTCAACGCCGTCCGCAGCTTTTGCGCTGGGCACCAAGTCTGACGATCCGATCTCGATGTATCTCAATGACATCTTCACGGTGACAGCCAACATTGCCGGTGTTCCGGCCATGTCTGTGCCGGCGGGGCTGGATGCGTCCGGCTTGCCGCTGGGCCTGCAGATCATCACACCGGCACTGGATGAGGCCACCATGTTCTCGGTCGGCGCTGCGCTGGAAGATGCCGCCGGCTTCAACCACAAGCCGGAGAAGTGGTGGTGAGCCCGCATCCAATCCTCCGCTTCGCCCGCCCGGCCATCCTGATCGGCGGCGTGTTCGCGATCATCGGCGCGCTCTTGATGACCGGCCGGATCGAAATGGCCAATGGCATGGTGTTCGGCATCGTCGCGCTTTGCCTTGGCATTGCCGGTGTGTTTTTCGGGGCCTTCACGACCGCGGCATGGCGCATTGTCGTCGCCGCCAACCAACAGAATGAAACAGCTCAACCCGGGGATCAGGAATGAGCGATCACAGCTATGTATTGTCCGGTGTGACCGGCGATTGGGAAATTGTCATCGGCATGGAAGTTCATGCCCAGGTGGCGTCCAATTCGAAACTCTTCTCCGGATCGGCGACGGAATACGGCGCGGCACCCAACACCCAGGTGAGCCTGGTGGATGCGGCGATGCCGGGCATGTTGCCGGTGATCAATTCCTATTGCGTGGAGCAGGCCGTCCGCACGGGCCTGGGTCTCAACGCGAAGATCAATGAGTATTCGCGCTTCGACCGGAAGAATTATTTCTATCCGGATCTGCCGCAGGGCTATCAGATCAGCCAGTTCCAGTTTCCGATTGTCGGAGAAGGCGAGATCGAATGCGAGCGCGATGATGGCTCGCTGTTCACGGTGGGCATTGAACGCCTGCACCTGGAGCAGGATGCCGGCAAGTCGATCCACGATCTGGATCCCAATGCGACCTATGTCGATCTGAACCGGTCGGGCGTGGCGCTGATGGAAATCGTCTCGCGCCCGCACATCCGCTCGCCAGAAGAGGCCGCGGCCTACATGAAAACGCTGCGCACCATTGTCCGCTATCTGGGCACGTGTGGCGGTGACATGGAAAAGGGCCAGATGCGCGCCGACGTGAACGTGTCCATCTGCAAGCCGGGCGCATACGAGAAATTCCGTGAAACAGGTGATTTCTCGCATCTCGGCACGCGTTGCGAGATCAAGAACGTCAATTCCATGCGCTTCATCATGCAGGCGATCGAATATGAAGCCCGCCGCCAGATCGATCTGGTCGAAGAGGGCGGGACGGTAGATCAGGAAACCCGGCTGTTTGATGCCAACAAGGGCGTCACCCGGTCCATGCGCTCCAAGGAAGAAGCGCATGATTACCGATATTTCCCGTGCCCGGACCTGTTGCCGCTGGAAATTGCGCCGGAACGGATCGCCGAGATCAAGGCCGATCTGCCGGAATTGCCCGCCGACAAGCGCAAGCGCTTTGTCTCGTCGCTGGGTCTCAGCGAATATGATGCATCGGTGCTGGCCGCCGACAAGGACCGTGCCGCCTATTTCGAGACCGTTGCCGAAGGGCGTGATGCCAAGCTGGCCGCGAACTGGGTGAACAATGAATTGTTCGGGCGCCTGAACAAGGAAGGCCTGGACATTACCGACAGCCCGGTCTCTGCCGACCAGCTGGGCGAGCTGATCGAGCTGATCTCCACGGATGTGATCTCCGGCAAGATCGGCAAGGACGTGTTCGAGATCGTCTGGGCCGAAGGCGGCAGCCCGAAGCAGATCGTCGAGGATCGCGGGCTGAAGCAGGTTACCGATACCGGCGCCATCGAGGCCGTGATTGACCAGCTGATCGCCGACAATCCCGATCAGGCCGCCTCCGTGAAGGAAAAGCCCAAGGCCATGGGCTGGTTTGTCGGCCAGGTGATGAAGGCCATGCAGGGCAAGGCCAATCCCAAGGCGGTCAACGACATTCTGCGGAAGAAGCTGGGTGTTTAGGTTCTGGTCCCGGCTTCCGCTGTGGCAGAAGCAGTGGATTCCACTAGGAATGTTGTTTTTTGCGACGTCTGCCTTGTTGCTGTTTAGCAATCCGAATTGGGCCGGAATATCCGCGGTGCTTTCAACCCTCGGTGTCTTTGTGTTTTGGGGTGTCTGGGTCTTTTCGGTTTGGGGTGTATTGGCAGACAAGGCCTCTTATTCGGTACGATTTTTCGCTTGGCGCGCTTTGGCTGGAGGATTGGCAATCTGTGGGAGTGTCGCTTCGGTCGAGTTGATCGGCTCATTCGTTGAGGCTCAAAGCCGGGTGGATTTAGCTGCTATTGTCTTCGGGCTTTTGTCGGGCTTGATACTGACGCCGGTTGCGATCTGGTTTGGAGTTTTCGCTGTGCGGTTCGCGAACCCTAGGCAAAAATAAGCGAGGCTCAGTTGCAGCTCAAATTTTTGGGGTATATTGAGGTTTTGTCTCATGACCAAACTCGATAACACGCTGAGGACCGGCGGCTGCCAGTGCGGCGCCGTCCGGTTCCGCGCGTAAGGTCTTCGAGACAATCCGCATCTGTGCCGTTGCCGGATGTGCCCGAAAGCATTCGGCAATTTCTTTGCGGCGCTGGTCGGCGTTTGTTGGGATGATTTCTCGTGGACCCGCGGCGAACCTGCAACTTTTTTCAGCTCGCAAGGCAATCAGCGCGGCTTCTGCAAGGATTGCGGGACCCCTCTCTTCTTCCTGAATGACGGCAATGAACACATCTCGATGTCCATCGGCTCGTTCGATGATCCGCTTCGATCCCGCTGGTGTTCGAACTGAGCATGGAGAGCAAACTGCCACAGCTGGCGACGATGGCGGATCTACCGAACTTCGGCACTACGGACGAGGATGATCCGGAAGGCGAGGCCCTGGCAAAAGCCACAAATCGCCAGTATCCCGATCACGATACTTGATTGCCGGTTATGGGCAGCCAGAAGCACCTTCGGCGCCAACCGGGATTCCCGACTTCACTTTCCCATGTTCCGGTTTCCCAGATGGGCTTGTTTCAGGCCGGTGTCTGATTATGTCGAGGCCCATAACAACAAAAGGAGACCTCCCCATGATCAACCGTACCAAGGAATCCGTTCGCCGCCTGCGTGATGGCCAGAGCTGGAAAGAAAACGGATTTGCCCTGACTCTTGTCGGCGCGATGTCATCCGCCGGCCTGGGTGCCCTCGTTATTTCGACGATGATCTAGAGCAAGCGGATTTCGCGCAGGCGTTCCAGCAAATAGTCCTGGGCCGTGATCGGCTCGGGATAGCGGTTGGGATTGTCATCGCTGATACAGCTGTCCAGCGTGCGGATCTCATAGTCCGGCCGGAAGTGCAGGAAGAAGGGCACGGAATAGCGGGCGAACTTCTGGCGCTCCGGTGCCGGGTTCACCACGCGGTGCGTCGTGGACGGCAGGACATTATTTGTCAGTCGCTGCAGCATGTCGCCGACATTGATGACCAGGCATCCGGCCGGCGGGTTCACATCGATCCACTCATTGGTGCGCCGGTCGATGACCTGAAGGCCGGCTTCTTCGGCACCCAGCAATAGTGTGATCGTGTTGATGTCCTCGTGTGCCGCTGCGCGGATCGAGCCTTCGGGCAGGGTGCTTTCCTGGGCCGGATAGTGCAGCAGGCGCAGGATGGAATTGCCGTCGGTTACCGGATCATCGAAGAAGTTCTCGGGCAGGACCAGATCGCGGGCGACAGCGCGCAGCAGGCGCATGCCCAGTTGGTCCAGCGTCTTGTAGAGCCGTGTGACCGCCTCCCAGTCATCGATTTCTGACGGGACGATATTATCCGGCATGGTGGCGCGGAAGGGATGGCCGGGCGGCAGATCGCGGCCGACATGCCAGAATTCCTTGAGATCGATCGCAGCTTCGCCCTTTGCGGCTTCACGGCCGAACGGCGTATAGCCGCGCTGACCGGCGCCGCCTTCGATATAATACTTCTGCTTGGTCTCGACGGGCAGTGCAAAGAAGGCCTTGGCGCGGTCGACGGCATTATCAATGATCGACTGATCGATGCCATGATCGGATATCACCGCAAAACCGAAGCGCCGGAATTCCTCGCCCAGCTCGGCAGCGAAAACATCCGGGTTGGTATCGTCGAGCGTCAGCGATACGGGCGGGATCATCTGGTCGGTCATCGGTTCACCTGTCTTTCTGCCTTTTCTTTAGATAGGCGCTCCGGGTTCGCAATCCCTTCCGTGCAGGACGGATCGACGCATCGGTAAGGATTTGAAGACAGGTCCTAACAGTTCAGCCGGTTTCAGTAAGGGTTTCGGAGGGCGATTCAGAGCTGATTCAGACGGCTTAACCGATTTCAAGAATCCCTAACGGAAATAAACCAAATAAATCGATTAACCCTGCTTTTTCTTTACCTTATGGGAACCCCTTCCAGCGAATCTCCAAATTGTCCGAGGCAGAAAACTGCCGGGGCATTGGGTGGAACACCTTCCAAGTGACAACGGCAAAGCCGGCACGGGAGGGAAAATGATGGGGGGCCAAAATGGCTTTCACTGACGTTGAAACGGCGCAAGCCCACGATGCGGTCAATACCGATCCGACGGGCGAAGATCTCTGCAAGCTGGGCATTCTCTATTCGACCGGCCAGGGCGGCACGATCGACTATGTCGAGGCGCACAAATGGTTCAACCTGGCGACGCTGATGGGCTGTGAAGCGGCCAAGTATTATCGCCAGGAAATCTCCGACGAGATGGACTCATTCCAGATTTCGGCTGCGCAGCGCGCTGCCCGCGACTGGCTGGCGACGCGTCACTAGCGTTTGATCTAATTGTTGTTGATCGCGTTCGCGATGGCGTAGGAGAACGCCTGGTCGAGCGGCAGGATGCCGTAGACATACTGTTCGATGAACAAGGTGACTTCGGCGACCGTCGAGCGCGGTACAAAAACAATATCATGGCGCTGAAGCACGAAGCCGTCGGCTTCTCCATCGCCCCTGAGGGCCCGGTGGAGATTGACCGTCCGCATCATCAGCCCATCGCCTGACGGCGAACGCCGAAGCACGACCACGTCGCCGCGCGCGGCTGTATCCCGGAATCCTCCCGCCAGGATCACCGCTTCCAGCGCGCCGATGCGCGAGGGCATGGCGTACATGCCCGGCGAGTTTACCTGTCCGCCGACAATAATGTTCTGGGCACCGAATTCCGTGGCGGTAACCTCGACAATCGGATTGCGCAGCATCGTCGTATAGGAATCGGCGATGGCAGAGGCCGCCTCGGCGTCTGTGCGTCCCGCCACCATGACACGGCCTGCCAGGGGCAGGTTGACCCGTCCATCCGGCCCCACTGTCGCCGTGCGGTTCAGTTCCGAAGCGGTATGAACCGTGACGTCGATCGTATCGCCCGGAAACAGACGGAAGGCCGGATCCTCGTTTCGCCACTGGACGAATTCAATATCGCCCCAGCCGGCAGGGGCCGTGGATCCTGATCCACGCGTTGTTTCCCAGGAATAGTAATCGGGTTGTCTGGGGGCTCGCTCGAACGGGCTGGTCACAGCATTGCCGACCGCGCGGGTAGCACCACATCCGCCGAGAAAAAGGGCTGCGAAGAACGCTGCGAGAAGAAGCAGAATACGCGTCATGAACGACTCGCCTGATAAATCTTACCGGAACACCAACCTTTCGCGGTTCGGATAATGAAAAATTAAACCGGCCGCCGCTTTTCTCTGTTTCATGAGTCGCGCGTATTCCGGACCGGGCCAGAGGCCGCCTGTTCCGCCGGGCCCTGACGAAGAGGGACGGCGGGATCTGGATCTGTTCGACCTGATCGAGATGATCTGGTCGCAGCGTGGTATTATCCTTGTGGTTTTCCTGATCCTTTTTGCTTTTGGTGCCGCCGCGTCCATCCTGATGCTGAACAAGACCTACGAGGCGCGTGCGCGGCTTCTGGTTCTTCTCGACGATGAGGATTTGACGCCCGGGGCCGCCGGTTCGGGCGAGGGCTTCATCATCGAGCAGGTCATGCAGTCCGAATCGGAAATCATGAATTCCGAGACTGTGCGGCGCCGGGCCCTGGAAACGGTAGGTGTCAGCGCCGTCATGCAGCATGGCGGTACCGAGGCCCTGGCCCTGCGGAATCTGCGGCAGAGTTTTTCCATTCAGCGGGCGCCAAGCGCTTCCGTACTTATCCCGACACTTGAGTCGGAAAGCGCAGATCAGGCCGAGCAGGTGCTCGACGCGATCGTTGATGCCTATCTTGAATACCGGCAGGAAGTGCTGACCGGCGATGGCTCGTCCGGAATCGCCGACCGACGCTTGCAGTCGGATCAGGCCTATTCCAATGCGTTGACAGCGCTGGATGCCTTTCTGACAGAGCACGACATCACCGATTTCGATGCCGATCTGGAGGCTGCGGTTACACAGGCGACGACCCTCAGAACAGCACTGGCGACGGCGCAGTCGGAAAGGCAGGCCGCGTCTGCGGCAGCAGCGGCAATCGAGGCGCGTGTCGCCGAAATGCCTGAAACACTGGAGCTTTATGTCGAGAGCAATGCCGAAAACCTGCTGATCGAGAAGCGTCTCGAGCGAGAAAGCCTGTTGGCCCGCTATCTTGAAACAGCACCGCCGGTCGTTGCCATTGATCGCGAAATTACCGAGCTGGAAGAGTTCATTGCCGGCGGTGGCGTCGAAGGTCTTGGCCAGACCCGGACGGGTATCAATGAAGTCCGGCAAGGCCTCATCCAGGAACAATTGCGGCTGGAGGCAGTTGCGGCAGGCGAAAACCGGCGTGCAGGGGCCATTCAGTCGCAGCTGAATACCGTGCAGGCCGAGGTGCAGCGCATGCGCTCGATCCGGGCCGAGTATGAGCGGCTGGCCCAGGACGTGACGGCGACTGAAACGGCGGCGAATTCGCTGGCGACCCAGCAGGCCGAAGCCGAAGCCCGTCAGGCCCTGGCACCCGGCAGTGCAGACGCTGTCCGGATCGTCGAACGTGCCTATGCGCCACCGGAAGGCTCTTCGCTGAAAAAGCTGGGCGTTGTGGCGTCCTTTATCTTTGCGGCCGGTGCCGCTGTGCTTCTTGGGCTGCTGCGGGGCTATTGGATAAACCATATCAGCCCGAGCGCCCCGCGGCGTCCGGTTCCGCAATCACGCCGCACTGGAGATGCGGCCGCCAGCGGTCCCGTGCCCATGCCGGCCCGGGTCGCGGGTGTTCCTGTGCTGGCAAGAATGCCGCGAAGATAGCCGGCGTTGGCTCGCCGTTAACCGGTCGCGGGGAATCCTGCGTGCAAAGAGCGATTCGTAGCGATTCGATGGTTGATCTGTCTTTTGAAATGAGAGCGCTGGTAGACCAGCTGGAGCCCATCGCGCGCCCGGGCGGCAAGGGGCGTGTTCTGATGTTCCTCGGCGCCAGCAAAGGGGCAGGGACGTCAACGGTAGCGCGGGAATTCGCAAGAGCCGCGGCCGCGCGTTCCCGGCGCGGTGTCTGGCTGTTTGACCTCGACTTTGCGCGCAATGGACATTGGCAACAGCTCAGGGGGCAGGTCGACGAGACGTTCGATGCATCCTTCGGGCGTCAGCCCTTCTGGCGGGCTTCGCCGGATGGAACGCGAGCGCGTCTGGTTGCCCACCCTGTCGCCGATCATCTTTATGTCACCGAATTCCAGCGCCAACGCGGTGCCATCGAGCGGCTCGAGTTTGGCCGCTCTCCCGATTACTGGAAAGCGGTTCGCGGCAGTATCGATCTGGCCGTTATCGATGCGCCGGGGTCCTCTCGGGCAATTCTGCCGGTCACCAGTGATGTCGATGGCGTCATTCTGGTGGCCGACGATATGCGCTGGAGCGAGCAGTCCATCGCAGCGCGCCGGCAGGCCATTGAACAGCGAGGCGGTGTGGTCGCCGGCATCGTCTCGAACCGGGCGCGAGCCGCGCGCCGGGCCGCTTGAGTGTCCTCACGCCTCATATCGATGCGTTTCGCGCAGCGCCGCGTCTGAACCTGCTTCGGCCGCTGGAATTCCTGGCGGCCGGGATCATCCTTTTCCTCTTGTCACAAGGTTTGCTCGGGCCGTTATTGGCGGCGGATGGAGATCCGGAAAGTTCTGCGCTGCTGCGGACGATGTGGCTGCCGGTCTACGGGCTGACGCTGCTATGGCTGGCGGTGACGCCGGGCCGGACACTGGATGTGATCTGGCGAACGCCGCTTATTCTGGCACTGTCGTTACTCTGCTTTGTATCGTTTCTGTGGTCGGTGGATTCCGGGATTACCCAGCGGCGTGGCTTTGCGCTGATCATGACGACCCTGTTTGGCATTTTGCTGGCTTCGCGGTTCAGCTGGCGCGAGCTGATCCCGTTGATCGCCGTGGTGTTTGTGGTGATCGGCGTGCTGAGTGCAGCGATCTCTCTGGGCTATCCTACAATGGGTGTCCACCATGACATCCATGTCGGTGCTTGGCGCGGCATATTCTGGGAAAAGAACACTCTGGGCGCGATGATGGCGTTCGGAACGGCGGCGGCGATTGCAGCGTCCGTCTGTCAGCCCCATCGGCGTTTTATCTGGTGGGGGATGGCGGGCTTCATGGCAGCCATGGTGCTGATGTCCACCTCGAAGACAGCCTTGCTGGCCTTGCTGCTGGCGCTCTCGGGTAGTGCTGCCATTCATCTGGTCAGGCGCGGTTTCGGGTTTGCGGCCTTGATCCTTCTCGGCGGCGGGCTTCTGGCTTTTATCGCCGGGCTGGTCCTGTCGATCGCGCCGGTGGCGGTTCTCGAAGCGCTTGGCCGGGATGCGACGTTGACTGGGCGGACCGACATCTGGGTCGTACTCGCAGAACAGGTCCAGACCCGGCCCTGGACGGGTTTTGGATACAGCGCCTTCTGGCAAGGTGATTACGGGCCGGCGTTCTGGGTTCGCCAACGCACGCAATGGGATGTTCCAACCGCGCATAATGGCTGGCTGGAGCTGGCGCTCTCGGTGGGGGTGCCGGGAGTCGCGTTGATGGTGTTGTCGCTTGGTAGCAGCCTGTTCAGGGCTCTGGGCCGGTTGTTTCGGGGGCCGGAAGCCTATTGGGCGCTGATCTTCCTGGTATTGCTGGCGCTGATCAGCGTATCCGAGAGCAATCTCGCGCAACGCAACAGCATTATCTGGGTTCTGTTTGTCGCGACAGCCGCACGGCTTGCCTTGCCGGCGCGCTATGACCGGACAAGCGAACGGTAAGCGTCTGTGACGGGCAGCACAGAGGCACCACTGTCATCGACAACCTCGCAAACCCGGCGGAAATCCGCTGGCGTGCAACCCCACTCGGTCGGTTTGTCCTGAATGTCGTGAGCATAAAGTATCAGCCAACCAGGTGTCTCGCGGCCCTCGGCGATGAAGTCCAGAACGCGCTGAATGCCCTCCGGCCCGCCATCAATACCGACAGATTTCAGAAGATGACGGTCATCACCGGAGCGGTTGATGCCCGGCCGGACACCACGAAGGGTTTCGAACTGACCGCTCAGTACTCGCTTGGTGCGTGGCGAGGATTCGCCATAAGGATAGGCAAAAGCCGTCAATGATTGCGCATGGCCCATATTCGCCAGCGAGATGCGGTTGTCGTCGATTTCCTGGTAAACCCGGTCAGCGGGCGCCTGTCCCAGATCGATGTGATTATGGGTATGGCATCCGATTTCATGCCCCGACCGCGCCAGTTGAGCGAGGTCATCCGGTTCAAGCAGGGCGCCATGATGATTGCGCTGACCGGCAAATCCCGCCGCTGCATACCATGTGCCGCGCCAGCCGCGCTTTTCCAGTTCAGGCAATCCGTTCTCGACGGCTGATCTGGGAAAGTCGTCAAAAGTGAAGCTGACGACAAAGCGATCCGGCGCAATCCGGATCGGATCACGCTCGAACAATCGCGCGGCGAGGCGACCGAACTTGCCCCGGAGGCCGCGGGCAGGGATGTAAGCCTGTTGTGTCATGAGTGAATGGCCTCAGCGGCCCAGCTGGCCCGCCACAATTTCAGTGCTGTGGTGCGTGCTTTCATCGGCGCGACGGGGGATTGCGCCATCAAGGCCCAAACACCGCGCAGCAAGGCTTGCCCCGGCACAGCTTTCAGGAAACGAGCCGCCTTGGCGCCCGGCAATTGTGCCAGCTGGGGATGCTTTTCCAGAAGCCGGGCATAGTTCACGGCGGCGTCCTTGAACTTCCGAAGCAGGATATCGGGTGTCTGCCAACCGGAATGACCTGCGGGGTGGTCGAAATGGACGAGTTCGCCGCGTTGATCCGCTCTCACGGCCCAGTCGACATCCTCCCAGCCCCAGCCGGTGAAGTGTTCGTCGAATGGCGTGCTGCGCATCAGATCGGCCTTGACGAGGAGGTTGCTGGTGCAGAAGGCCGTCGCCCCGATCCGGTTTCTCCGGTCTGCGGTGTTCTCGTCGCTGGAACGGGCGAGCGCGGCGTGAAGCCGGTGATCGCCCCGAGTGACAGGATCAGCTGTATAGCCGCCAAACGCTGCATCGAACTCATATTGGCTGATCAGATCCAGCCAACCACGAAGAAAATCCGGACCGATCGTCATGTCGGCATCAAGAAAGAGAAGCCAATCGCCAATCGCTGCTGAAGCCAGCCGGTTACGCCCTGCGGCCCGGCCGACATTGCGCCGGGACGTCAGCAGGCGCGTTGCTACCGTGAAATCACGAATTCCGACGTTGACGGCTGCGTTCAATTCGGGATCAGGTTCGCCATCGTCGAAAAGCAGGATTTCCACCGGAAGGCCGGATGTTTCGGCCCCAGCGGCGAGGGCTTTTGCCAGCGGCATCGGGTCGTCCCGATAAAATGGCACAAGGACTGATAATTGCGCGTGCGAAAGGTCCAGGGCGGCGGGATTGGCGAAGTCGGCATACTCGCTCATGACACCGCCTCCGAAGGCCGCAACCAGTTCTGTGCAACGCCCAGCCAGCTGCGGCAGCCCGCAATATTCAGGGCAAGAGCGATCGCCACATAGGTCAGCCCACCCGCAATAGCCTTGGCCATCAGGACGACGAATGCCGGCCCGCTCAATGGCAGGGACATGACAATTGCCGCCATGCCAAGCGTCGCCATGGCAGCCTTGCCCCAGTCCAGCCAGGGCAGGGGCAGTGGAAAGAGATTGCGGCCAATCACTGCGCAGGCGACCAGGCTGGCGGCATAGGCGGCCAGGGTTGCGGCTGCTGCGCCGGCAATGCCGAAGTGCGGGATCAGCGCGATGTTGAGGCCGATATTGAAAATTGCGGCGGCGGCCATGATGGCGGCCATCCAGCGGGTTTTCCGGCGAAGGATAAAGGCTTCGTGGAAATAATAGGTCATCAGGCCTTTCATCAGGCCGGCCAGGGCAATCCAGGGAAGAATAAGCGTGGCGCCTGCCCGAAACTCCTCACCAACCATCACGCTGGTCAATGGGGCGGCAACCAGCGCAAGGCCTGCTGCTGCAGGAAATCCCAGCAAACCCATCACGCGCGCAGATTGGCCAGCGACTTCCCGGGCTGCATCCTCGCCGTCACGTTCCAACGCCCGGATCATCAACGGCGTGGCGGCGGCGCCCAGCCAGATAAACAGAATATCGATCGTCCGGTCGGCCAGGCCATAACCGGCGGAATAGATACCGACGGCGGCCTCATTCATCAGCCCGGCGATCAGGAAGCGGTCTCCCGCCGATAACAAATGCTCGAACACCAGGGAAATCGAGACCGGCAAGCCATAAGCAAAATAGACCGCGATGCGCCGTTTGCGCAGCTTGCCGCCACGCGTCTTGCGCGCTTGCGCCGGAAACTCGAAGAAAAGGGTGATCAGGCTGGCAAGCGCAAGCCCGGCAATTGGCCCTGCTGCCCCGAGAGGTGTGACCAGAAGAATGCCGATTCCGAGAGCAAAACCGGCTAGTGTCGAAAAGGTCTCATAGACCGAATAGGCTGTGACTTCGCCAGCAGCCCGTCTCGTCTCCAGACCGATCATCAGCATTGAACGCAGGATCAGCGAGCCAAGCGCGAAAGCCAGAGCGGTTTTCATCTCGATCGAAAGCGGTGCGACCCAGAGGCCGAGCGCACCGAGCAGGATCAGGCCCGCAGAAACCCAGGCAAAGGTCGTGTAGATGGTTGCAAGATGTGCTGCCAGCTGGCCGCGCTCCGAGGCCCTTTCATGGAAGCGGGCGACGGCCGCATCCAGCCAGGTATGAAATGCCATTGCGGTTATGTGCATGGCGGTCAGCGCCAGAGCGTATTGACCATACATTTCAGCCGGCATCAGCCGTGTCAGCACGGCAACGCCGCCGAACCCGACAAGGGCCCGGGCAATCTGCACCGGCAGATATCCGAGAATGTGTTTGCCTAGCATCCGGGCCCGGCCTCCGATCTGAACGCGGAGCCTGTCACAAACCACCTAAAATGCCGTGAACACGCTGATTTCAATCGAAAGGAATATTCAACCCTGTTCGGCTAGTGTTCGCCGGAGTTTTCAGGGTGCCGGTTTATGTCGCGTCTTTCAGCAGAGTTGAAAAAGCCGAGCGAGCTGAGCGCTGCAGAGCGCGAGGCCTGGGTCAGCTTCACGGATCATAATGACGAGCTGGCCAGCCCCTATTTCCGGATAGAGTTTGCCGACTGTTGCGAGGAGGTGCGGAGCGATACGCGCGTTATCGTAGGACGGAAAGCGGATCAGATCGCCGGCTTCCTGCCCTTGCAGCTTGGCAAATTCGGATATGCTCGGCCGCTCGCCGGGCCTCTGGGCGACGTTCACGGGCTGATTGTGCCGCCGGGCTATGATGCAGATCCGCTAGACTATATGCGCGCAGCTAATGTTGGGCTTCTGGAGTTTCATAGTGCCGCCGGTGTCCGGCAGGCATGGCGCAATCATGGCGTGGTCCAGGACGGATCGTGGATCTGCGACCTGGCCTCGGGATTTGATGCTTATGTCGACAATCGGAAGAAAATGAGTTCCAGCGCAATGCGGAACATACGCTCTCGTCAGCGACGTCTGGAAGCGATGGAAGAAGGCTTTGAATACCGAATCGAAGACTTCCGTCCGGAAGTCTTGAGCACAGTGGTTGCCTGGAAGCGCGAACAATATCGCCGCACTGGCGTTTTTGACGTTTTCTCAGTGGGCTGGACCGGCAAACTGCTCGCTGCGCTTCTGGCCAAACGTTCCGACCGTTTCCGGGGAACATGTTCAACCTTGCTTATCGGGAACAAGATCGCGGCCGCCCATATCGGAATGGCTAGCGAAAAGCTCTCACACTACTGGTTCCCGGTGTATGACCCCGATCACAGCCGGGTCAGTCCCGGCATATTACTGTTAATGGAAATTCTTCGGGACGCAGCCGCTCGTGGCGAGATCGGGATGGATCTGGGACCGGGGAATTATCGCTTCAAGGAAGAAATGGGGTCTTATCAGGTTCCGCTTTGGCAAGGCTGCGTGATGACACGGTCAGCCCCATGCCTCTTGCGGCATACGGCAGACGCATTGGCCGAAGGATTTGAACGCCTGCCCGTTCCGGGTTTGGCGTCCTTTCCGCGCCGCGCCATGCGGAAAGCCGACAAGCTTGCGGCGTTCTACGCATGGTAACGGGTCCCAGCCGCCGACATGTGCTGATCGCAGGAAGCGCGGCGTTTGGTCTGGGAAGCGCTACGCGTCAGACCCGGAGCAAAATAGATCTCTGGGACAACGCGTCCGGACCGCATTTGCGCGGCGTCGTTTTCCCGCAAAGGCGCGTTTACCCGGAAATTGATGGGGACACGTTTCTCGGACCGGGGCCAGTCGGTGCCCCCATAACGAATCGTTCGCTGGACGAGCTGGCGGCAGCGGGCGCCAATTTGGCCCTCTTGTCTTATCCCGGAATATTCACCGAGCGGGCGCCGTACCAGCCCGACCCGGCGATCGAGGATCATCTGGCGGAGCTGGTTGAGCGCTGCGTGCAACGCGGAATTTTTGTGGTGATCGGGTTTCGGTCCGGCCCGGGGCGTTCCGAGTTCACCTTTCATCGTGACAGTGCCGGCGACTGGTTCCCGGCTTCCATGATCAATGAGCGTGTCTGGCAAGACCCGCTTGCCCAGGATGCCTGGTGCAGCATGTGGCGCTATGTTGCGCAGCAATTTTCCGGACATCGGGGCATTGCCGGCTACCTGCCGATGGTCGAGCCGAATGCCAGCCATGTGGTTACGCACTTCAACTGGCCACGATTTGCCATGCGGATGGCAAACGCGATCCGTGAGGCCGATGCGGAAACACCTGTATTGTTAAGCCCGGACGGCTATGCCAACGCCGATTATGCTGCGGAACTTGATCTGTCGCTTGTTCCGTTATCCGTGCTGATGCTGCACGATTATTCGCCCTATGAGTACACGCACGCACCGGCACGTGGAGCGGCCTATTTTAACGAGGCGGATGCTGCGATTTCGCCGCCGTCTGCAACGCGATGGGCGATCGGTGAATTCGGTGTGCAGCGTTGGGTGCGGGATGCCGATCTGTTTTTGAGATTACGCTTGCAGTCGCTGGAAGAGCAGGGGGCGAATTCCGCTTTCTTTCATTGGCCAACCGGTTGGCAGGTTTATGAACAGGTCGAGAATGCCTGGAACCCGCTCATGGGGTCTGATACAGGAAATAACCGCCGGATGGCCAATGCGCCTTTGCTGCAGGTCCTGAGGCGCTACTGGTCGCGAAATTCGATCCGGCCCTAGCGGATATTGATCTTGTCGCCCAGCAGGGCCGGGCCGGTCCGCAGCATGATCCAGAAATCAAACCAGAGGCTGGCGCGAGTGATATACTCCACATCGTAGCGGATACGTTCCCGTGCAGCTTCGGGGGTATGAAGCGGACCGCGTGAACCATTGACCTGAGCCCAACCGGTCAGGCCCGGCTTCACGCGATGGCGGTGCGCGTATTCGGCGACAAGGCTGGAGGTCAGGGTTCCCCCCGTTTTCATGCCCGGGGCATGCGGGCGAGGTCCGACAAGCGACATATCGCCTTTCAAAACGTTCCAGAGCTGCGGAAGTTCGTCGAGCGATGTGCTGCGGATAAGCCTGCCGATACGCGTAACCCGGGGATCGTCGCGTTCCACTTGCCGAACAGTGCCATCCGAAGGTAGCGGATCATTTCGCATGGAGCGGAATTTCAAAACTTCGATGAGCTTGCCGTTAAAGCCTTCACGCTTCTGCCGGAAAAGGACCGGCCCCGGTGAGTCGAGCTTGATGAGGATGGCCAGCAGCGCCATGACAGGCAGAGCGGCCAGAAGCATGGCCGATCCAATCAGCAGGTCCTCCAAGCGCTTGGCGATGATCCAACCCGGCGAGCTTGCGGCACCCGAAAGGCGGGCGGCGGGAGAGTTGGCGATGTCTTCCAGCTTATGCTGACGCGAATTGAAATGCTCGAAATCCAGCAGCAGGCAGACCGGTTGCGGCAGGCTGGAAAGGCGAGCCAGAAGCGCCTGTACGCGTTGGACTGCATGCGGCGTAACGGTCACGACAATACGGTCGACCTCATGCAGGTGCGGCCAGCCAATGAGATCGTTGATGGAGCCCAGATAGGGGGCGCCAGCCAGAGAAGAGGGGCTGCGAGTCTGACGGTCGTCGAAGACGCCAAGAATGTTGACCGACTTGCTATGGCTGTTGGTTTCGATCAGCCGTCGTGCGTTGGCCGTTGCGCCGACAATTACATCATTCGATGCCAACCGGCCCTGGCTGGCCCACAGCTCGATAAAAAAGGCATAGATCCCGTGCGCCACAAACATGGCTGCAGCTGCAACTCCGGCCTGCTGAACAGCGGCCAGGGACAGCGAGGTGTCCGACCATTGCACCAGGCTGATGGCAGCGGAGCCTGACACTGACAGGGAAATGATGGCCCCGGCCATGTGGCGCCAGGCCGGACGCCTTGCCCGTACCTGATAGACGCCGGTCATGTGGAAAAGAGCCAGCGATGCTCCAAGAAAGACAAGGATCGGCCAGAAGCCTGACGAGAAATTGATAAAGGCTGTCGTTGCCAGAATGCCCATCAAAGCCAGATCGACCATTTGCAGGGCGCGGCTAAGCGTTGGCCGGTCAATGCGGTTGGCGGGCGGCTCGAGGCTTGCCCGGGTTGCCTCGGCAAGATGAATTCGACCGCGGCCATTTTCCATGCCGGCAAACCCCGGCGAAACATCGTTTGCAGGCGAAAGAGGCGCTGAATTCTGGCGACGATCAGACATGATGACCGGCTCCGATCAAATTGGTTCAAGCCGGATAATGCCCCAATAACGAAAAGATTCGGTTGTCAGCTATGGTTAGCAAAGTTTGAAAGCGTGGCTTCGCTTGTCCGGAAAAAGCCAGTATATTCACTGCGAAACGTGAAATTGGGGGTGGTGATGATCCGGAATATTCTTGTACTCGGGCTCGGCAGTCTTCTGCTGGCTGCCTGTGCGTCGTCACCATCGGGCCTGACCAGCGAAGAGCTGATCTCCACCGTTACGGCCTCTCCGGCACCGCCTCCAGAAGGCATGGAAGCCGACGATATGGACGAGCTGGCCGAGCTGATGGGAGAGCCGGTCGGTGATACCTCGTCCGGTGAAATTGTCTTGCACGGCACCGGCCGCGGCGGAGGCATGCAGCGCCCGGAAGGCAATATCGAGCTGGACCTGAGCGGCATAGGCGCCGGCGGTGGCGGCAGTGGTGAAGGGACAATCGGTATCGGTAATATGGGAGCCATAGGATCGGGCGGTGGTGGCTCAGCGGGCAGCGGCTTCATTTATCCGGCGATGGGCTCGGCATTTGCTACCGCCCGCCCGGAAACGCCCTATGCGATGCAGGCCAATGGCGAAGCACCGTACTGGCGCTCGGATGCGGAATTCTATGAGCTCGACGGGGAAATTCTGGCACGTTTCTCACTGGTTGCAGCTGATGCCGGTGAACTTGGCGTGACCTTGAGAGAGGCGCCGGGCAATCTGGTGGACGGATTCAGAAGTTATGTATCAGTGGATGCCGATGGGCCGCGCGTATCCGCCAATTATCAGGCCGGACCGTGTGTCGATGCGCTCGGTGTTGAACGGGAGTATTTTGCGTCAATACAGGTCGATGGTTCCATATTTGAAGGCTGCGCGCGGGAGACTGGCGGGCAGTGGGACTGGAGCCGGGATCTTCTAAGCCGATATACGGAAATCCTTGTCTGCCTTGAAGAAGTCGAGAATGCGATTGGTGTCCTCGATGCCTATGCCCCGTCGCCGGAAAACACCGCCATTCGGGTACTGACTGTTGATCAATCCCGATTTGAGTGCCTGATCGTCAATAGCGGTCAACGGCTCGCCTCGGTCAGGGAGCTTGATGCCACGGAGGTTCACCTGAATGAGGGGCGGACGATTTTCATGCGTGAGCGTTTCCAAAGCGCCGACAATTGCCGCAGCTATGAAAGTATTCGCAGCGCGACGGGTGAGTTGATGGGTTATCTGGCACACGATCTTTGCCAGAATCCGCGCGTTCATGTCGAAGGCCCGCTGGAGCCTGGCGAAAGCTAGACGAGGCCGGCCGCCGTGAAGATCTCGATTGCAGGTTCGAGGTGATGCTCGAAATTTTTCCAGTATCCGACCGATGAATCGTAGACGGGCTGGCGAACCTGATCGGCGCTGGCCGTCGAAACAGCGGTGCGGTTGGCTGCAAAGTCGAGACAGGCGGCATTCCATTCCAGTCCGATGGCAGCAACCAGCCGCCGGGCTTCAGCCTCGGTAGAGGCGACAAGATCCTCATATGAGAGCGTGACCATGCGCTCCGGCCAGTTCGTGCACCAGTGCTCGGTCAGCCGGGTCTTTGCCACGACATAATCGGCGATATGACCGATGTCGTAAGACCAGAAATAACGGTCACGGAACAGCGTCTTGTAAGTGGCGATGGCGGAATCCCGTGGGTCCCGCGTGACATGGATGATCCGCGCTTCGGGGAGCGCTTCCGCAATCAGCCCGGCATAGAGGAAATTGGTCGGTGTCTTGTCGATCACTACACCGGTTTTATGGCCGCGCTTGAGAAGCGCTTCGCGATAACGCTGGCCGACCTTCTCAATGTCTACTTCAGCCGTCTTGCGGGCGAGGGTGACGGCATCATGAGCGCCCGCCATTTCCGGTGCTCCGAGAAGGCTGACGATGAAGTCCTCTGTCTCCCCCAGGGACGTCACGGAAGGATGTGATGACAGGATCCGGTCGACAAGTGTCGAGCCGGACCGGGGAAGACTGACGATGAAGACAGGTGCCAGGCCGGCGTCTTTGCGGGTCTGTTTTGCCCCGGCCCACTGCCGCACGGTTTCATCAATCGCCTGTATTTCCGATGACGGCGAATAGGGGCGCAATTCCCGCATCAGCCTGGCGCCGATACCCCAGGCCTCAAACGCCTCGTCATAACGGCCGATATCCTCCAGCTCCTTCCCGAGCGCAAAGGCGAGTGAGGCTCGCTCCATGCCTGGCAGGGCTTTTCCCTGGGAAAGCACTTTCCGGATACGGTCAACACGATTGTCTGATGGTGTCGCCTTGCGGATAAGGGCTCTGGCATACCAGGCTTCGCCACGCCCGGGTTGGGCTGCGATTACCTGATCGAAATTGCAGGCGGCTTCATCGCTTTTGCCTGTAAAGCGCTGCGCGGCGGCCAGATTGAACAGGCATTGCGGATTTCCCGGGGCGAGGGCCACGAGGAGCCGATAGGCATGTTCCGCCTCCTCATGGGCTTCACAGGCCGTAAAGGCGGCTCCAGCCTGATCAAGGACTACCGGATCCCGGACTGTCTGCAAGTCCAGCGCGCGGGCGGCTTTGAGGGCCTTATCGAAAAGGCGCAATTGTGCGAGAATGTTGGCGGCCTGTGCGGTGGCGCGCGGCGAGGTATTGCCCGCTTTTGCAGCCGTCCGTGCATAATCGATCGCCGAATCCCGGTCATCCATCCGCAAGGCAATGAAAGCGGCAAAGGCATTGAGGTCAGGATGCCCTGGCGCCGCGCGCAAGGCATCCGCCGCCATATGGCGGGCGCCCGTCCAGTCACCGCGGCTCAGGAGGCGCGGCAGGGATTTCAGGGTTTCTTCGATCACAACCGTCATAAAGACGACGCCCCGTCCAGCAGGCAAGCCTGTACCTGCAGGCGGGGACTTTACCCTCAGCGTTTCTGGAACAGTTTCAGATATTCGCCATAGCCTTCAGCTTCCAGGTCTTCGACAGGCACGAACCGCAATGAAGCGGAGTTGATGCAATATCTCAGCCCGCCACGGTCTGACGGACCATCGGGAAAGACATGGCCCAGATGGCTGTCACCATGAGCCGAGCGGACTTCCGTCCGGATCATGCCGTGGGTTGTGTCGCGGAGCTCGTTGATATGATCGGAGTCGACCGGTTGCGTGAAACTGGGCCAGCCGCAATGGGAGTCGAACTTGTCCATGGATGTAAAAAGCGGCTCGCCGGAGACAATATCGACATAGAGTCCCACATCGGTGTGATCATTGAACTCGCCGGTGAAAGGCCGTTCTGTGCCGTTTTCCTGCGTGACGCGGTATTGCTCCGGCGTCAGCTTCGCGATTTTGTCGGCATCCTTTTTGTATGTGCGGGTCATCGTTCCAGTCCTTTTCTTCCCGCTGATATGGGCATTCAGAAGCCGGACGGAAAGCGATCTCGCAAAGATGTGAGCCTGCCGAAGGGGTCAGCCCTGAACGTCTGTTATCGGCTCGCCGCCGGCGGCCTCGGCCTCAGCATTCAGCTTCTTCGTCATCCAGTTCGGCGTCTTGGTGAACCGGCCCAGAACGCTGTAGACGACCGGGATGACAAACAGGGTGAAAAGTGTGGCGACTGCCACGCCTGTGAAGATCACGACGCCGATGGTAATCCGGCTTTCTGAACCCGGGCCATCGGCCATCATCAGCGGGGCTGCGCCGATCGCTGTCGACAGACCCGTCATCAGGATCGGACGGAAACGGATTTCCGAGGCATCCAGAGTCGCCTCCAGCAAGCCACGCCCGTCCTCTCGCAGCTGATTGGCGAACTCGACAATCAGGATGCCGTTCTTGGCCGCCAAACCAATGAGAATGACCAGGCCAATCTGCGAATAGATATTGAGGCTGGAGCCGATCAGGTCGAGGCCGAATAGCCCGCCCGTCACCGCCAGAGGGACAGTCAGCATGATAATGAAAGGCTGGATAAAGCTTTCGAACTGGGCCGCCAGCACAAGGAAGACGATCAATAGCGCCATGCCGAAAGCGAAGAGCAAAGCGGCATTGGCTTCGAGGAATTCCTTTGCGCCACCGAGATAGGTGGTCGACAGGCCCGGCGCGAGCTCCTGTTCTGCCCAGCCATCCAGCCATTCAACGGCTTCGCCAAGGGTATACCCGTCTGCCAGCGTCGCCGAGATGGTAATGGCGCGTTGCCGGTTGACCCGGTTACGCGACGAGGCTTCACCGACCTCTGACAGGGAGACGAGGTTGGACAGAGCGATCAGGCGACCTTCGCGGCCCTCGACATAGAGGGACTCAAGATCTTCCGAACTCGACCGCGCATCCCGCCGGTTTTCCATGATGACATTGTAGGCCTCGCCGCCCTCAACAAACTGTCCAACACGGCGTGAGCCGAGGTGTGTCTGAAGCGTCTGACCAATATCGGCAACGGAAACACCGAGATCGGCGGCCCGCTCGCGGTCAATTTGCACCACGAAACGAGGACTCGTCGGTTCATAGTTCTTGCGCGCGCGCAGCAGGTTCGGATTGCCGGTCCGGATCGCGGCCAGCAAACGCTCGGCCTCCGCGTCCAGTGTGCCGTAATCCGGCCCCTGCAAAACGAACTGGATGTCATCACCGCCACCACCTCCGCGGATCGCCGAGCGCATCGAGGTGAAAGCACGAACCCCGGTCAGCTGGCCGAACCGCCCGTTGATCTCGTTAATGATCTCGGTGCCATCACGCCGGTCATCCCAGTGCACCATCGTGCCGATGACGATGCCGGAATTATAGCCGGAGCCGCCCCAGCCGGGAGAGATCACCAGCATGCGGCGCAATTCACCGTTCTCGACATACTCCAATACGATATCTTCGACCTCGGCGGCCTGGTCGCGCATGTAATCAAAGCTGGCGCCCTCGGGGCCGGAGAAAAAGCCGAAGAAGGCACCGCGGTCTTCCGGCGGCGTCAATTCGCCCGGCAATTTGTTGAGAAGAAAGCCGGAGCCGGCGAGGGCCACCAGAATGATCGGCAAAGCGATCCATGGTGCGCGCACCGCGATTTCCAGACTTGACCGGTAGTTCCGCCGGAGCACTCGGACGATCGCGTTCACCCACTTCGCCGGCCCTTTGGCCGAGGCAGACGGCTTCAGAAGCTTGGACGCCATCATCGGCGACAGGGTCAATGCCACGAAGCTCGAGATCATGACGGCGACAGCGATGGTCAGCGCCAGCTCGTTGAACATGCGGCCGATGAAGCCCGGCAGGAAAACCAGTGGCACGAAGACAGCGACCAGAACAGCCGTTGTTGCGATCACCGCGAAGAAGACCTGGTTACCACCACGAAGTGAGGCAAGTGCACGGCCTTCGCCCAGATCGACCCGGCGCTGGATGTTTTCCAGGACAACGATGGAATCGTCGACGACCAGGCCGATCACCAGAACAAGTGCGAGCAAGGTCAGAATGTTGATCGAGAAGCCGGCGACCGCGAGCGCGGCGAAAACGCCGATCAGACAAACCGGTACAACAGCGGCCGGAATGATGGCTGCGCGGAAGCTGCCGAGAAACAGATAGATGACGAACACCACCAGAGTGGCCGCGATAAACAGGGTCCGCCAGACTTCGCGAATGGACTCCTCAATGAAGACAGTATCATCCGAAGCTACAATCACCGTCATGCCTTCTGGCAGCGTCGGGATGATCTGTTCCATTTCCTCGGCAACATCCTCGGCGACCTGAACAGAATTCGCCTGACTCTGGCGGACGAAGCCCAGCCCGATCATGTTGTTGCCATTGCCCCGAAAGAGGGTGCGCGGTTCTTCAGCTTCGAGCGAAACATCGGCCACTTCACCCAGGCGGATGGTATAGCCACCTTCGCCTCGACCGATGGGCAGGCGTTCGAAGCTTTCAGGTTCTTCGAAAAGTCGCTCGACCCGCACCACGATCTGTGTGTCCGCGGTTTCGATGGAGCCGCCCGGCACCTCGACGTTCTGGGTTCTGAGGGCGCCATCGATATCGGCAACGGTAATGCCGCGAGCGGCCATGGCCTGGGGATCCAGCCAGATGCGGATGGCATAACGGCGCTCGCCGCCGATACGGACGCGGGCAACTCCGTCAATCACGCTGAGCCGGTCAATCAGGGCTCTCGCGGCGAAATCCGACAATTCTTCCGAGGTCATGCGGTCGGACATCAGCGCGTACCACATGAAGGGGCGGGCATCGGAATCCTGTTTCTGGATTTCGATTTCTTCTACGTCAGGAGGCAACCGGTCCGAGATCCGGGAAACGGCGTCGCGAATGTCATTGGCCGCCGCCTCGATGTCCCGGCTGAGGTCGAAAGTCACGGAGATACGCGCATTGCCGTCGCGCGAAGAGGACTCGATCAGATCAATCCCGTCTATGCCGGAAAGCTGATCCTCGATGACCTGGGTAACACGGTTCTCGACGACTTCGGCATTGGCGCCCGGATACTGGATGGAGACCGACACAATCGGCTGGTCGACATCCGGCAGCTCGCGCAGCGGAAGTTGCTGCAGGCCCAAAACGCCGAAGACGATGATCAGCGCGCTGGCAACAAAGGCCAGAACGGGTCTGCGGACAGCAACTTCCGAAAGTGTCATGGCTGGCTCGTCAGGCTGGAAACATTTCCGGCGTTCATCATCGTCCCGGCGCGCGCCGGCCAGCGTTCGCTGATCACAACCGGCATGCGATCACGCACGCGGTGCACGCCCTCTGCAACAATCATGTCTCCGATTTCGAGGCCGTCGCGGACTTCGACATAATTGCCGTTTCGCCGGCCGAGCTCGACCGTCTGCTGACGGACACTTGTTCCGTTTCCGGTCTCCTCGATGACGAAGACATAGCTCGTGTCCAGATAGCGGGTGATGGCAGACCCCGGAATGGAGGGGCTGTTTCGCTGGTCGCGGCGGATTTCAACGGTCATCAACTGGCCCGGACGCAGACGTGAATCTTCATTGTTGATCTCAGCGCGCACAGCGACGGTACGCGTGATGGGATCGATGCGGCTATCAATCTGGGCAATCTGACCGAAGAAGATTTCGTCCGGATAGGCCGAGGTGCGCGCGGCAATTTCCAGTCCGGACTCCAAGGCTGCTATGAAGCGTTCGGGTACCGAAAAGTCGAGTTTGATAATGCTGGTGTCATCCAGCGTGATGATCGGGTCGCCCGGTCGGACCAGGCTGCCGACGCTCACTTCTCGCAAACCTACCAGGCCGGAGAACGGCGCGCGGATGATACGGTCGGCCAGTTGGGCCTCAATGGAATTGACCCGCGCGACAGCGCGCTCAACCGCCGCCCGCGCTTCGTCCAGACGTTGGCGCGGAGCGATCCCGCGCTCGATCAAACCATCGACCCGGTCAAATTCCCGCCGTGCTTCCCGCAAGGTTGCACGGGCCTCGGCCAGGCTGGCGGCTTCTTCTGTGTCCGTCAGCTCGACGAGAATGTCGCCAGCTTCGACCGATTGGCCAGAATCAAAATCCACACGGGAAATAGTGTCCGAGACCCGTGCCGTGACGGTGACGGTCTCGTTGGCCCGGGCTGTCCCCAGAGCTTCCACAATATCCGCGAAGGTCGATGGCTCCACAGTGTAGGCGGCGACAGTGACGGCACCGCCCCATCCGCCACCTTCCTCGGCGTTGTCACCTGTCATGGTGCGGAAGATGACGATTGCCGTCATGGCAATGAATACGCCGGCAACGACCAGCAAAGTAGCAGCACGTCTCATGAACAGCCTCCGGCGACAAACATGATCTGAACCTCGACAATATCAAGCGAATTGCCGCGGACTTTATGCAGGGGGAAAGGATCAGCCCGGACTCAACTTTAAAGCAAGGTGATCTGTGACGGCAAACATATGCGCAATTTGAACCAAAAGGTTATCAATCTGGAAACCATTGGCTCAGTTAAGGCTTTGGAAACCAACAATATTAGTTCGAATTTGAATAAAATGCCCGAAAACGATCCTCATGTTGGGTAATCCTCATGGGGGATCACATGAAAAAGTTTCTGCAGACCACCGTCGCCCTTTCGGCTCTGGCCTGCGTTATCACACCGATGACGGCCAGCACGGCTTTCGCGGATGGCGGTAGCGAAGAAAACGCAGGTGAACAGACTTTCCTGTTTGCCTATCACGGGGACATAAATCCGTTTTACGGAGACATCTCGCCCTTCTATGGCGACATCAATCCGTTCCACGGCGACATCAATCCCTTCCGTGGTGATATCAACCCGTTCTACGGCGATATCTCTCCATTCTGGGGAGACATTTCGCCGTTCTGGGGCGACATCAATCCTTTCCATGGGGACATCAACCCGTTCTATGGCGACATCTCGCCGTTCTGGGGCGATATCTCTCCTTTCTATGGCGACATTGATCCCTTCTACGGCGATATCAATCCGTTCTACGGTGACATCGCACCGTTCTGGGGCGATATCGGTCCGTTCTGGGGCGACATCAACGCGTTCTGGGGTGATATCGATCCGTTCTCCGAAACGGCCGCAGATGATTACCAGAGCGTCGTCAATCACCTTCTGGAAATCTTCGCCCAGGCCGATGCCGTCTTTGGCGCGTCTGTTGAACACCAGACCGGACAATCTCTCGAAGAGGTGGTCCTCGCAGACCTGCTGGCCAAATACGGTCTCGATCTCAGCAATCCGGAAAGCCTTTCCGAGTTGAGCGCGGCTGACCGGTCAGCCTTCTTCCTGGACTTCTATGATGGGCTGATGGGCTATACCGGCCTCGACCGTGTCGATCACTGGATGCCGCATGTGAACTGGACGCCGGCGCTGTCGCAGGCTGCCGGTGCAGGTGAGGGCGTCGTTGTCGGCCTTCTGGACTTCAGCTTTACCGCAGATGAAGCGCTCAATGTCCGCCGTTCGGCCGGTGAGCGTGACTATCTGAACTTCAATCATGGTGCGGCCGTCGCCGGCCTGATCAATGCGCCGCTGGATGGCAAGGGCGTTATGGGTATCGCGCCGGGCGCCATGCTGGTGACCTACAATCCGTTCGATGAAACCCTGTCGACCAATTTCGATGCGGTGACGACCGGTCTCGAAACGCTGCTGCAAAGCAATGCCCGCGTCATCAACATGTCGCTGGGTGTGCCGGGCACGACCTTCTCGCAAGAATGGGCGGATGTCTTTTCCAGCGATCGCGTTGCGCGTTTCTCCCGTCAGGCCCTGTTTGTGGTCGCGGCTGGTAATGATGGACACACACAAACCTTCGATGTGGACTGGTCCAGCGTGGGGAATGTGTCCAACCTGATCATCGTTGGCTCTGTCGATCCGGCCAGCAATATCTCCTTCTTCTCCAACCGCCCGGGTGAGGCCTGCTTCACCGTCAATGGCCGGTGCACGGAGGGTAACCGCCTGATGGACCGCTTCCTGGTGGCTCCGGGCGAACTGATCATGGTGTCCGACGGTGAGGGCGGGTTTGTCCGTCAGTCGGGCACGTCCTTTGCCGCACCGCTGGTGTCGGGAGCCGCTGCCCTGGTTCAGGGCCGCTGGGGTTGGCTGCAATCGAATGATGTCGCTGACGTCCTCCTGCGTTCGGCCCGTGATCTGGGTGAGCCGGGAACGGATGCCGTTTATGGCCGCGGCATGCTGGACATCGGTGCTGCCATGTCGCCGCTGGATGCTGACAGCCTCTATTTTGTGACGGGCGATATGGGCCGCCAATCGGCCGGTGCTATAGCCTATAGCCGCGGTCGTCTGACCTTCCACTCGCGCGACGAAAACAGCGTCGTTCTGTTCGAGGATATCAACGACACCTTCCGTGACTTCGTGGTGTCACTGGATGATCTCAATATCGAGATGACCCAGGAAGAACTGGATGCCTCGCTGGATGCCGAAGCCTATTTGCTGGAACGCAACAATCTCGCTGACAGCGATCGCGATGGCACGGCGGACTTCCGCGACACGACCGAGTTCGCGGTCGCCATGTCGGCCCGTGGCAATCTGCGCGTCAGCGCCTTTGCCTCGACGCTGGATCCGCAGGACCGCGTGGGTAATGACGAGCTGGGCTTCCAGGTCGGCGTCCGTATCGCCGACGATCAGGCTGGCCGCGAGCTGCGCTTCGGTCACGGTGAGGGTGCTCTGGCTCTGTCGGCCCAGGAAGGCTTCGGTCTCTTCTCCGACCATCGTCCGGAAACCGGCGGTGTGAACCCGGTTCTCGGTTTTGCTTCGGGCGGTGTCTACGGCATGGCCGGCTATGAGGTCTCGGAGAATACCCGCGTAACCTTCGGTGCAACCACCAGCCATGACGAGCAGACGACGATCCTGCCTTATTCCGGCGAGGAGCGCAGCGTGGCTCCGGGCCTGGGTGCCTATGATGCGGCTGCCTTCAGCCTGACGGCGACCCATACGGTCCGCGACGGTCTGGATCTGAATGTGTCTTACACGCTGCTGCGCGAAGATACAGGCTTCCTCGGCGCTCAGGGTACGGGCCCGCTCGACTTCTCCGGTGGCGCCCTGACTGATGCGGCGACCTTCGGCGTCTCGGCCGCGCTTCCGATGCAACTGAACTTCGATGCTTCGGCGACTGTGGGCCGGACCCGCACGGGTGGCTTTGGCAGCGAGACGCTGAGCCTGTCGGAAGACGCCATCTCCAGCGCCTTCCAGGTGACGATGACCCGCCAGGGTGTGTTCAATGGCCGCGATGCGCTGCGCTTCAGCGTCATCCAGCCGCTGCACATCGAAAGCGGTGCACTGCAATACTCGACGGCCCGGATAGCCGATCGCGAGACCGGTAAAATGACCGCGTCGACCGAGACCTGGCGCCTGGGCGGCGAGCGTCCGCTGTATGCGGAAGCCATGTATGGAAACACGCTGTTCGACGGCCTGGCCGGGTTCAGCCTCTATTCCCGCGTGGAGCTGGCGGGTGACAGCCAGTACGAGGACTTCAGCGGCGTAACCGCCGGTGGCCGTCTGACCCTCGAATTCTAGTTACCAACCGCAACCACAAACTGGCCGCCTCCCTGACCCCGGGGAGGCGGTTTTTCTTTGTTCAGGCGGTCATCCGGATTCTTTAAATTTTAACGGCATCTATGGATGTATTTGAACGTCGTAACGCCAAAGATTGCCGGTTCAATTCATGATTGTATTTTGGCGCTTTCTGGTCACCTTCGTTTCTGCAGCCACGATGCTGCAGGCTGCCGCATGGGCGCAGGATAACCAGGTACCGCAAACGCCTTACACAACAGCTGTTGAAGAAGCCCGCACGAACATGATGCGGGACCCCGCCGCTGCGCTGGAAAGTGCCCAGCGGGCCGAGCAATTGGTGCCCGCGACCATGGACGGGACATCCGGGAGCATATCGGTAGCGACCGCACGCTGGTTGCAATCGGAAGCCCTGACCCGGCTTGGCCGTCCGGAAGAGGCCCGTCCGGTGGCCGAATCCGCTCTGACGCTGCTTGGTGCCAACCCGCCGGCATCAAAGCTCTTTGCCGATATTCTGTTGTCACTCGGCAGGACCCAGAAATTGACCGGCGAACACGGCGCGGCGCTGGAAACTTTCCGGCGGGCCTTTGATGTCTATGTGGAGATCGGCGAGACGCGCAGCCAGGCGATCGTCCTCCAGTCGATCGGATCGATCTATAATGATGCGCGCCAATATGATCGCGCTGTTGAATATTACACCGATGCCGCAGAGCGCCATCATGACGCCAATCTGGATCTGGCGGCCTTCAACAATCTCGGTAATGCCTATACTGCGCTGGAAGATTATGGTTCAGCGCTCAGTTATTATGATCAGGCGTTGTCGATTGCCGAAGACATGCAAAGTGGCCTCTTGCAGGCGCGTATCCTCAACAATATCGCATCGCTGCACATTGCCGCGGAACAATGGGAGTTGGCTGACGAGTCGATCCTTGAAGCCTTCGAGGCGGCTGGCGATGCGGCCGATGCAGAATGGGGACGCTTCTTATATGGCGTAAGGTCGCAGGCCGCCTTTGGCCGCGGCGATTATCAGGCTGCCCGCAGCTATATCAGTTTGGTTTTCAACGGAATTCCGCTTGATCAGACCAACCAGCACTTTACCGATTTCCACGAAACGGCAGCGCAGATCTATGAGGCTGTGGGCGATTACGAACTTGCGCTCGAACATTTCGAGGCGTTCAAGCGCCTGGATGATGACAGCCGTGATTTTGCGGCCTCCGCCAATTCTGCATTGGTGGGCGCGCAATTCGACTTTGCGGCTCAGGAACTGGAGATCGAACAGCTGCGAACGGATGGGCTGGAACGGGATCTGGCCCTTGCCCAGTCAGAAGCGCGTCAGCGCACAATGTTGGCGATCGGAGCAGGGGGGCTGCTGCTTGTCCTGCTGATCATCGCCGGTGTTTTTGTTGTCGCCGCGCAAGCGCGCAACCGGATGATGAAGAATCTTCTGTTCGTGGATACCGAAACAGGACTGCCGACAAAGCACGCTCTTGTCCGGGACCGGAACAAGGCCATCGAGAAGGGCGGGGCGGAGGTCTATTTCGCGGCGATCAAGCTTGACCGGGCATCGAATTACGAAACCCTTCTCGGCTTTCAGTCCTTCATCGAACTTCAGAAACAACTCGGTCAAAGACTCGCCGAAGCCCAGGGCGTTACCGGTTTCGGTCTGATCGGACCGGGATTGTTCGGTGCCATTCTGGATACCGATGATGAACTCCTGCTTGAGGACGAAATCGGCGAACTCATACAGGATTTCTGCCGGCCTTTGAATCTGGACGGTGTGGATCTCGATGTCAGCGTTGTTGTTGGTCTTGCAGCTGATGAACAAAGCGATCTCGCGGTTCGCAACGCGATCATTGCGACCAGTCAGGCCGAGAGCAAACAGGCCTATCACGCCTTCTTCAATGCCCGTCAGCTGGGTGATCCAACCGAGAATCTCAGCCTGATGACGCGCATGAAATCAGCGCTTCTGTCCGGTGACATGGTTCTTCATTACCAGCCCAAGCTGGATATCCGGACCGGCCGTGTAACGGCTGCGGAGGCGCTGTGCCGCTGGACGGATACGGAGCGCGGCTACATCCCGCCGGATGACTTCATTCCGCAGGCCGAGGAAACCGGTAAAATCCGCGAGTTGACGGAATGGACGATCCACCAGTCCATTCGGGAGAAGGCTCAGCTCGCCCAGGCCGGGTTCCCGATCGATATCGCGGTCAATATTTCCGGGCGTCTCTTGTCGGATCCGACATTCGGTCAGCGGGTGCTGGACATCATCGGCTTCGGCAGTGTCGGGCTCACTCTGGAAATTACCGAGACGGCGATGATGCATCAGCCCGAAACCGCGTTGCATAATCTCGATCTCTGGGTGGACGCGGGTTGCAAGATTGCGATCGATGATTACGGCACAGGCCTGTCGTCCTTGTCCTATCTGAAGCGGCTACCTTGCAATGAGTTGAAGCTGGACAAAGCCTTTGTCATGGGGGCCCAGACTTCAACGAAGGATCGCACGCTGATCAAGTCGACCGTCGATCTCGCACATAATCTGGGCATGACACTGACCGCAGAGGGTGTTGAGGACGAACTGGTCCTGGCGGCATTGCAGGCGATGGGCTGCGACCATGCGCAAGGTTATCTGATTGCGAAGGCCATTTCGTTGCCGGATTTGCTGGAATTCCTGAGAAACCAGGACCCGTCCGAGTTGCGCCCGCGGCCCGAGGCCGGTGACAGCCAGACGATCTGGCTGAAAAGCCGGAACTAAACTGGCCGCCTCAATCCGCAATGCCCGGAATAGTGGCGGTGCTGTCCGACGAAAGCGAAGTGCTCTCATCTTTGTGCGGGTGGGTTTTCGCCAAGCTTGTCACCAACTTGGTATCTCTCATTCGGACTCAGTTCTATTCAGACCTGGTCCTTGAACCTTCCCTGTGGTGTAGGTCGCAGGTTGGGTGCCAATGGCGGGGCCTCCAGAAAGGCTAAATGGGCTCTTGCTCGCACCGCCAATTTGGCGGTTAATCGGTTCACACGAATTCGCCCCGCCCAGAGCATTCGTGAGAAACGCCAAAAAGGATTTAGGTATGAATATTCCTCGCGCTTCCGGCTTGGCTATTTTGGGCTTAGTTTTTATTTGCATGGCCGCAGCCCTAAGCGGCTTTGGAACGGTGAGGGGTATGGGCCAGGATGCCGAACATGGCCGGATAACCCGACATGCGCTTGGGTGCGAAAGCAGTACAGCGCCTATTAATTGTTTTCAGCCGGATACACTCGACAGCCTAGCCGGTTCGCGTGGCGATTTCGGTGCTGTAGGCGCACCCGACAGGGGCCGAGGAATGCTGACCTCTTTTGCCCATTGCAGCGGCGGCGATTACTTCGATGTGCCCGAATACCCACACACGCAGGAAGAGGCGCAAGCCACATTGACAGAATGCCGGAACTATATGCGCGAAAACCTTCTCCATGCAGTCATCGACGCCGCAGAATTGCTCGATGACGATGGCGATATTAGATCCAGCCAGCTGCCCGGAATTATTTCTTGCATATATGCAGGTTCAGAGCATGGCCGGGCAAAGTGCAACGTGCTCGCCCATCTCGGGCGGATTTTGCATGCAGGTCAGGATTTTTATTCCCACAGTAATTGGGTTGATCAGGCTGACCCCAGCGAACCTATTAGCGCAGAAAACCCGCCAGGCCTTGGTCGGACGGGGCGGGCAGCTTGGCTGGATCTTCGGACAGAGGATCCGGACTTCCCTGAGGGGCTGATATCCGGTTGTTTCGATAATGAATCATTCCTGGGGGAAGAGCGCGGCTGTATATATAGTGAAAGCGGCGCCCACCGGGTTCGGCACCTCGATCTGAACAAGGATACCGGTCAGATTGATCCGGAAATTGCCAACCCCACCACTCGCCGGGGCATGATTGGCAATAATTTCGAACGCGCGGTTATCGCCGCTATCGAGGACAGCGCTCATCAATGGCAGACTTTCCAGCACGCACTGGAATCTGAGTATGGATCAGCCAGGGCTGAGTTGATGATCTGTGCTATTACACACGATGATCCAACTGACGATTGCTAGCACCAGGCTGGGCGAAATTTGAGCGCGTGCTCATAGCTGCTCGATCCCATAATCGATATTATGCGCTGGAGATAAGGGCCAAATTTCCGACAACCGGAGCGCCAGCTGCACCGGTTTGAGACTTTCGCAGATTTGCGCGCGGAATCCCGGCCACGCTCCGGCTATAAGCATCAGCGTTAGCCGCTAACCCGCGGAACTTCGTGGGTATTTCCGATCAGGGAATATCTCTGCTGATGAGACTGAAATAGTGGCGGAGACGAAGGGATTCGAACCCTCGATACCTTGCGGTATACTCCCTTAGCAGGGGAGCGCCTTCGACCACTCGGCCACGTCTCCACTGCCGGGTTTAGCCGCAGGCACTGGTCGGGATCAAGCACCGAAAGCGGCCTCGCTGCATTCGCCAGATATTAACCGGGATAGGCTAAGCAGGCTTCGGGGATAACTAAAAAATACTCCGGGAAGCCAATGACCAAGATCAACTGGAAGTCGGCCGGGATCACATTCCTGGTCGCGGTGGGAATCGCCTCTATTGCTGCGATCGGTGGCTATGTCACCGCTCGTGAGTACTTCGCTGATAAGCTGCGTGACGACAGTGCGTATCAGATCAATGAACGTGTCGCGCGCCAAAACGTGTTGTTCGACGATGTGCGGGCCATCTCGTACGCCGCAGAGCGTAGCTTTCTGCGCCGCTATAATGCGATCGCGGATGCCGATGTATCGGAAGAGTTCAACCGGCTGTTTCCACCTTATGGCGATGGTACACGCCGGTCCGATCCGGCACTCTACGACGGTTTGACGCTGGAAAATGGCGACTATGTCTATGGCTTAGGCGCCTTCATTTCCGATGTCGACGTGCCGGTTGAGCGCCAGCGCCGCCTGCTGGCCGCTTTTCACACCGTGCGTCAACATGGTGAAGCGATCAATCCGCGGTTCGACAATCTGAATTTTGTTACGCAATTCAATGATCTGATCATATTTGCGCCGCAGCGGGACGATCATCTCGAATATTACCGCATGCAGGCACCGGCTGACTTTGATTTCCAGTCCGAGCAGCTGGCCCAGATCGTTGAACCTCAGAATAATCCGACCGGACAAACGGCGTGTACGAGCCTGTCGCGGTTGATGTATGTCGCGGATGGATCGGCCCTGACAACAGGGTGTCATACCCCAGTGCGTCATGGCGGGCATCATGTCGGCGCCTTCGGTATCACAATTTCCATGCAGAATTATCTGGCCAATGCGATTGTCGACGCCGAGCCGAATAGCGAGAACATGATCCTGTCGCGTGAGGGTGACCTCATTGCCCACCGGGATCTGCTTTTCCTCGACGTACTGACCGCCGACGCTGTCAGTGCAGCCAATCAGGAAGCGCGTGCAGGACATCTGGCAGAAATTATCCGGCATGATGGACGCAGTACCGGCGTTGTAACCAGCGATGATGGCCGGATCGTCGCTTACGCGCGAATTGAAACTCCCGGCTGGTATTTCGTGACAACGCGGCCGGTCTGGCTGATCCACTCGCGGGCATCGCAAATTGCGGGAATGATTTTCGTCTTCTCTTTCCTTGGCGTTTTCCTGCAGCACATCGTGGTGGGTCTTTATCGCTGGCAGCGCCGCTGGCGCATCGATCAGGGCCGCAAGGCCGGTCATTTCGCGCGAGCCTGAAGCCAAGGGGACTAGCCGGAACGGCCGGACAGAGCTAAGAGGCGCGCGCATCGCCTCTTAGCTTCAGAGTATCATCATGGCCGTCTCTCCGGACAAACTCCGCAATATCGCCATCGTCGCTCACGTCGACCATGGCAAGACAACGCTGGTCGACCAGTTGCTGCAGCAGTCCGGAACGCTTGGCGATCGCGCCGAGGTCGCTGAACGGATGATGGATTCCAACGATCTCGAGAAAGAGCGCGGGATCACGATTCTGGCGAAGAATACGGCTGTGACCTGGCGCGACTGGCGCATCAATATCATCGATACGCCCGGGCACGCGGATTTCGGCGGCGAGGTCGAACGTGTTCTGTCGATGGCGGATTCCGTGCTGCTCCTGGTGGATGCAGTGGATGGCCCCATGCCGCAGACCGCTTTTGTGACCCGCAAGGCACTGGAGCGCGGCCTGCGTCCGATAGTGGTGGTCAACAAGATCGACCGGCCGGGCGCTCGCCCGGACTGGGTGATTGATCAGACATTCGACCTCTTTGACCGCCTCGGTGCGACGGACGAACAGCTGGATTTCCCGGTTGTCTATGCCTCAGCTCTGAACGGTTATGCGGGGCTCGATGCCGACGCGCCGGGCGAGGATATGACCGATCTCTTCCAGATGATTGTCGACCATACGCCGCCTCCGCCAGTGGACCTGAATGGCCCGCTGCAGCTGCAAGTGAGTGCGCTCGATTACTCAAGCTATACAGGCGTCATCGGCATTGGCCGTATCCGCCGGGGCAAGCTGAAACGCAATCAGCAAGTCACGGTGGTGGACCCGGAAGGCAAGACGCGTCGCGGCAAGATCCAGCAGGTCTTCGGCTTTCACGGCCTGGAGCGCGTGGAAATGGAAGAAGCCTCAGCCGGCGATATCATCACTTTTACAGGGCTGGACCCGCTCAATATTTCCGACACGGTTTGTGCTCAGGATGCTGTTGAAGCCCTGCCGCCTCTGACCGTGGACGAGCCGACGATCGCAATGACCTTCCAGGTCAATGACAGCCCCTTTGCCGGCCGCGAGGGTAAATATGTCACCAGCCGGAACATTGGCGAAAGGCTGCAGCGCGAACTGATCCATAACGTCGCCTTGCGTGTCGAACAGACGGGTGATGCCGACAAGTTCAAAGTGTCCGGCCGTGGCGAGCTGCACCTGTCTGTCCTGATCGAGAATATGCGCCGTGAAGGCTATGAGCTTGCCATTTCTCGGCCTCAGGTTCTGACCAAGGAAATCGACGGCGTGGTTTGCGAGCCCTGGGAAACGCTGGTCGTCGACCTTCCCGAAGACTCGCAAGGCGCGATCATGGAGAAGCTGGGCGAACGCAAGGGTCAGCTGAAAAACATGACGCCGGATGGGCAGGGGCGTGTCCGGCTCGACTATGAAATTCCAACGCGTGGCCTGATCGGTTTCCGGTCAGAATTCATGACCGCGACATCCGGTGCCGGTCTGATGTTCCACACCTTTGACCATTATGCTCCGCGGGCGGCAGGCGAGATTGGCCAGCGCCACAACGGTTCGCTGGTTTCAATGGTGGATGGCAAGGCTCTGGCGTTTGCGCTTTGGAATTTGCAGGAGCGCGGCAAGCTTTTCATCGGTCACGGAACCGATGTCTATGAAGGCATGATCATCGGCATTCACAGCCGGGACAATGATCTGGCTGTGAACCCCACCAAGGGCAAACAATTGACGAATATTCGCGCCGCTGGAGCTGATGAAGCGATCATTCTGACGCCACCGATCCGTACCACGTTGGAATTCGCGCTCGAATTCATCAACGATGACGAGCTTGTCGAAGTGACGCCGGACTCGATCCGTATTCGCAAGCGTTGGCTGAAAGAGCATGAACGAAAGAAGGCCAGCCGGGCATCCGCGGCCTGAATTGTAATCAAATCGTTTACGGGCACCTCCGAATCAAAGCAAGCAGTGGTTGTGCCGGTCCTGTTGGCCGGACGCTTGTTTGGAGGAGACAGCTATGCTCAAGCTCAAGAATCTGCGGAAATCCGCTCCGAAAGCCAAGCGCGTCCTTTATTGGGACTAGCGTTTGCTGACTGAAGCGCCCCGCAGTCCCCCACCCGGCTGCGGGGCGTTTTCTGTTTCAGGGAGACTGACCTGGTCACTCAGCTTGAAAAATTTGGACAGCAGGCTGAACACCGCTTCTCGCGGGCGTCGGGTCCGGAGGCGTTCGCCAGGATCGCAACGGAACTGCTGGCAGAATGGGATCTGCCGGGGTGGCTGTCGATTGATACGCTCGTGGCCGCCGCTGTGGACGGGTTGGCAGGAGATTTGTCGAGACCCGGGCTGATTCCGCTCTATTCCGGCGAGAATGTCAGCATATTCGCGCATCTCTGGGCCGACGCCGCAGACCGGCTTCATCAGCATGACTGGTTTGGCGCCTTTCAGGTTATCGAAGGACGCTCCTTCAATGCCCGCTTCGCATTCCGGCAGGAAGGAACGCTCGAGGAGTTCGGTCTCGGTCAGCTGGATCGGACCGGCCTCGAGATTTTTACGCAGGGGCATATCCAGCCGGTTACCGCAGGCGATGGTTTGATCCACAGCGTGGTCTATTCCGGTAAACCGGGCTTGGCTGTCAGCCTGCGTGTGGCGAGCGAGAACCCTGCCGGGGCGATGGAGTATCTTCGCCCGGGGCTGCGGTGCCCCTCCTATCGGCGCAGAGGCAACAGTGCCGCCCAGCTGGATCTTCTGGCCCAAGCCCGGCAGCTGGGTGATGACGTCTATGCCGAGCGTTTTATGGGCATGGCCGGTCAACTGGATGACGCCGGACTGCTTCGCCTTCTCGATGCTGCGGCGTTCGATGGACTCGAATTACCGGACCCGGTTGTCGATCTGGCTGCGGGGGCGCTGCCGGGCGGTATGAAGACGCTGGCTTCGCTGGACGATATAGAGCGCAGTGACAAGACGCGTGAGCTGTTGAGTGAGCATCAGGTGCCGGTGGTACGCGATGTAATTTGCGCGATTTTTCATAGTGACGGGCGAGGGGAGCTTGCCGAGGCCTTGCGAATTGCCGGTCACGGAGAGCCTGTGCTTGCGGCGGGCGAAGGGCTTGCGGCTCTGTTGATTGACGACCAGGGCAATAATGGTGCGCCCGAAGCGCTGCTGCAGGCATTGGGTGAGGCCGCTTTGACCGGTGATCTGGCTACGGCCATGGTTGCCATGCGGGAAAAGGAAAAGGGCGCCGACCATGTCGACGCCCATTTTGAGTTTCTCGAAATGGCCTTTTCGGCGATGGAAGAGACACCGTTTTTCCGGTGCCTCTTCCGCGCCTGATTACTCGGCCGGACGCTGAGCGTCGCGCAGCGCGCGGAACTCGTTGCCCTCATACCAGTTCGGCCATTCGTCAGTATTGGCGATGCGCTCACCCAGCAGATAGAGCAGGGTGGCATCGCGTGCGAGCGCGTCGAAATCCCAGTCATAACTGAACTCGTCTGCCGGGCCATGATAGGCGGTCGCCCGGTAGGCCGCGTTCAGTTCTTCGACATGGCCGGCCCCGAGTTCGGTATTCACCGAGCCGGTGTCGGCATAGATCATCGGTACGCCGCGTTTGGCCAGCGAGATGTGATCGGAGCGGTAGAAATAACCGGCCTCCGGGTTGGGGTCCGGTGACAGGGTCCGGTCCTGAGTTTCGGCGACGGCGGCCAGGTGTTCCTCTAGTTCCGAGGCGCCATATCCGATAACAACGATGTCGCTGGTCGGGCCTGTCGGCAGCATGCCGTCCATATTCAGTCCGCCGACCGTCTGCTCGAACGGGATCAGAGGGTCAGTCGCGTAATATTCCGAGCCCAGCAGGCCGGATTCTTCAGCGGTCACCGCAACGATGATGACAGAGCGTTCCGGCGGATTGGCGGCGAAGGCTTCACCGATTTCCAGGATGGAACTGGTACCTGTCGCATTGTCGACAGCGCCGTTATAGATCGTATCGGCTTCCGGATCGTCGCTCTCGCGCATGCCGATATGATCCCAGTGCGCCATGTAGAGCACGAACTCGTCTGGCCGTTCCGTTCCGCGAACAATGCCGGCTACATTACGGGAATCCAGGAAGTCGTGGCTGGTGACCAGGGTTGCATTGACCTCGGCCCCCGGAATTTCAACTGGCTGGAAGCCTGGCTGATGGGCGGCTTCGACCAGGGCGTCGAAATCCAGCCCTGTTGCACCGAACAATTCGCGCGCACGTTCATTGGTGATCCAGCTTTCGGCGCCAGCGAATGGCATCGAGCCTTCTGGGCGCTGAAGGTCGAATTGCGGGCCTGACCAGGATCCAGAGACCACGTTCCAGCCGTAGCTGGCCGCTTCGGTCTCGTGAATGATGATGACAGCCGCCGCACCCTGGCGCGCAGCTTCCTCATACTTGTAGGTCCAGCGGCCATAATAGGTCATGGCATTACCGTTGAAGAGGTCCGGATCACCGGAGGCAAAACCGGGATCGTTGATCAGCATCACAACGGTGCGGCCCTCGACATCAAGACCCTCATAATCGTTCCAGCCATATTCCGGGGCAACAATGCCATACCCGACAAACACCATGTCGGAATTGGCGATTTCGACGGTCTCGTCGAGCCGGCGTGTGCCGTAAACGACGTCGGTCAGATATTCGAGCCCCATGGGCTCGCCATTGATCGAGATATCAAAGCCGGACGCTTCGGTGTCGAGCGTGGCCTCGACCAGTGGGACGCGTTGGAAATAGGTGCCGTCCTCGCCGCCTGGCTCCAGCCCGTCGCGGGCCATCTCATCGGCTATCCACTGACTGGCTGCAATGCCGCCCGGGGTTGCCGGTGCACGGCCTTCGAACTCATCGGAGGCCAGGGTCTGGATGCGCCAGGCGAGATCGGCGCCGGAAATCTCCGGCGACGTGTCGCGCTGTGCCGGTCGAGCATTCGGATCAATGCGCTCTGCGGGCATGTCTGATGAGGCGGATTCCATGGCCTCCTGGCCATCGGTCATCGCCGCGTCATGTGTGGTGTCAGTGTCCTGCGCCGGCTCGCTACATGCTGCGAGCGCTATCGTGGATGTCAGTAGAATAGATGTCAGCCGCATTAGCCTTCCCCGTTGCTGAAGCCGGGGATAGTGGCGGTTCGGCAGCAGAAATCAATTATCGCCCTGCAGACGCTACCCGCCGACCGCACCGCTAACCGTCGGCAAGCCGCACAGATCCGTCATTCGCCAGCCCGCACTGGTCTGAACGAAATCACAGCGGAAATAGTCATGGCCGCTATTACCGGGAAGCCGCACGACCTGTTCCGGTTGGAATGTCATGCTTGTACTGCCGGCCAGAGCCTGGAACCGGCTCTGCTGATAGACCGCGATGGTCCGCCGGGTCGTTGAAGGATTACCGTTAGCGTCCAGCGGGCGCGGCAGATCAATGACGCAGGGCGGCGGCTGGGTCAGGACGCCGACGATGGTGCCGCCGGTATAGCCCTGATTGCCCCAGAGGTGATTGTTCACATAGGGATCGCGGCGTTCCAGAGCGGAACGGGCCGGCCCGACAGAGGTGTAGCGTGAGAGAGTGGCCCGATCACGGGACACGACAGCGCGGAAAATGTCGAACTCCTCGCCCGTCGGTGCCCGGCAGGCCAGAGTTGTTGGCCCCGCCGTCTGGCAAGCGCTCAAACCAATCGTCAGAACCAGGCCGGTACCGGCCAGAAGCTTTTTCAACATGGAACTCCCCGCACGCTTGGCAGCAGGCCGAACCCGCCGCATGACTCGTCATATCATGCGACGGAAAACGCGTGGAGGTAAACCTGAAAGCGGGCTTAGCGACTGCTAAACGGCGTTAAGCGGGACCTTGATGTAGCTGACACCATTGTCCTCGGGTTCCGGCAGGTGGCCGGCCCGCATATTCACCTGCACAGACGGCAGAATGAGTTTTGGCATGGCCAGCTGGGCGTCGCGTTCGGTCCGCATCTTCACGAACTGTTCTTCACTGGCGCCATGGCCCACATGGATGTTCCTGGCCTTTTCCTCACCGATTGTGGTCTGGATGACATATTCGTCGCGCCCTTCGGGGAGATAGTCGTGGCAAAGGAAAACGCGGGTCTCGTCGGGCAGTTCGAACAGTTTCTGGACGGAATTGTAGAGGGCGCGTGCATCGCCGCCTGGGAAATCACACCGGGCCGTGCCGAAGTCGGCGGCGAAAAGCGTGTCTCCGACGAACAGGGCGTCGCCGATCAGATAGGACATGCAGGCAGGAGTGTGACCCGGCGTGTGGATGGCCCGTCCTTCCAGCTCTCCGATTTTGAAGGTTTCGCCATCTTCCAGCAAATGCCCGAACTGGGAACCGTCGATGGCGACACCATTGGTATTGAAAAGCTTGGTGAAAACCTTCTGCACGTCCTGGACATGGCTGCCGATTACGATCTTGCCGCCAAGCTTTTCATGCAGATAGGGCGCGGCGGACAGATGGTCGGCATGAACATGGGTCTCCATGATCCATTCGATCGTCAGGCCGCGATCCCTGACCACGCTGATCAGTTCATCGGCGCTTTTGGTGTGGGTGCGACCGGATGCGGCGCAGTAATCCAGAACGGAATCGATAATGGCTGCATGGTTCGTCGCCGGATCAATGACGATATGCGATATCGTGTTCGTATCATCATGAAAGAAGCTGAGAACTTCCGGATTCATGCCGCAATCTCCTTTGTTGCCTTCTGATATGGTGATGATCGCTGTCGATGCAAAGAGACAATTTCGCGCAGCGCGCTCTCGGTCAGATCAGGAGTTTCTTCATCGTCCTGCCGAAGGTGTTGGCGATGGCTTCCCGATCCTTGTGACGGCCATCTCTTACGATAGCCCGCCCGGCAGACCAGACATGCTGCACGCAGGTCCGGTCACCGGAAAAAATCCAGCTATCGAGGATTTGATCGCCCGTCTTGCCGCACAAAACTGTATGTCCCTGGTCCAGGCTGACGAGGTCCGCCCAATAGCCCTTGGCAATCCGGCCAGACGTGCGGCCCATGGCCTGTGCACCGCCCGCCAGTGCCTGACGCAGCAAGGCAGTGCCATTTGATTGTCCGGCCTCCGCCAGAACCGTGCGCTTGCGGTGCGACAGGCGTTGTGACCATTCCAGCAGACGCAGTTCTTCGGCAGCATCGGTTCTGACATGGGAATCCGTGCCGACGCCCCAAACGCCACCCGAACTCATATAGGCGCTGCCGGGGAAGATGCCGTCGCCGAGATCGGCCTCGGTTGTCGGGCAAAGGCCCGCGACGGCGCCGGAGGCCGCAAGGCGCCGGGTTTCCTCTGACGTCATGTGCGTGGCGTGGATGAGGCACCAGCGGCCATCGATTTCTGCATTTTCGAGCAGCCACTCGACAGGCCGCTGTCCTGACCAGGCGAGGCAATCGTCCACTTCCTTGATCTGTTCGGCGATATGGATATGGATGGGGCCGTCGGTTGCGGCTTCCAGCAGCACAGCAAGGTCTTCCGGTGTCACGGCCCTTAATGAGTGAGGCGCCAGACCCAGACCATCATCGACGCGCGTCAGATGGGGCCGGGCGGCCTCACGCAGCGCCAAAAGCCGATCCGGCGTATTGGCAAAGCGTTTTTGACCGTCATGGACCGCTGCGCCTCCAAAGCCGCTGCGGGCGTATGCCACCGGCAATAATGTCAGGCCAAGGCCTGTCGATTGCGCTGCCGCTACAATCCTTCCTGCCATTTCCGCCAAATCAGCGAAGGGCGTGCCATCGGGTTGATGGTGCAAATAATGAAATTCCGCCACCGACGCGAAACCGCTTTCTGCCAGTTCGGCATACAGCATGGCGGCGATGGCCTCGACCTCATCCGGTCCCAGCTTGGGCAGGAAGGCGTACATGGCTTCCCGCCAGCTCCAGAAATCATCGTCTCCCGCCCCCCGCTTTTCGGTCAGACCAGCGAGGGCACGCTGGAAAGCATGGCTGTGCAGATTCGATAGCGCCGGCAGAAGGATAGCGACCGTGTCCGCGTCTGCTCCCGGCGCTTGATTGGCGGTGACAGAGGCAATCCGTCCATCAGCGTCGAGGCTGATCAGAACGTCCTTTGCCCAGCCTTCAGGGAGTAGGGCGGACTTCGCGTGAAGCTTGCGCATGCGGGGCATCCTCTGACATGACATTATGCAGTCTAGGGATTCTGTTCGCCTTGGGGAGAGCGCCGTGCGCCTTGATCGCATCTTTACCCATGCCCGGCTGGCCACAATGGCGGGTTCCGAGCCTTATGGTGCCATGGAAGACGGGGCGGTGGGCGTCCGTGATGGCCGCATTGCTTTCGTGGGGCACGTCACCGACGCGCCGGACGCAGCGGAAATCGTCGATCTAGAAGGCCGGTGGGTGACCCCCGCCCTCGTCGATTGCCATACGCATATCGTGTTTGCAGGCGACCGATCGCTGGAGTTCGAAAAGCGGCTGGCGGGTGAAAGCTATGAAGCGATTGCCAAAGCCGGGGGCGGCATCGTCTCGACAGTGAAAGCAGTGCGCTCGTCCAGTGCAGCCGACCTGGCGGCAGCGACCCTGTCCAGACTCGATCCGTTGCATCAAGAAGGTCTAGGAACCATAGAAATTAAAACAGGTTATGGGCTAAACTTCGAGTCGGAACTGAACATGTTGAAGGCCATTCGCAGCCTGGGTCTGGTGACCGGTTTGCGGGTGCAATCCACGCTTCTCGCCGCCCATGCCATCCCACCGGAATATGCTGGGCGGGCCGACGATTATGTCGACGAGATTTGTATACCGCTGATCCGGGAAGCGGCGCGTGAAGGGCTCGCGGATGCCGTGGATGCCTATTGCGAAAAGATTGCTTTTTCACCGGAGCAAACGCGGCGCGTATTCGAGGCTGCGCGGGAGGCCGGCCTGATGATCAAGCTGCATGCCGACCAGTTCAGTAATCTGGGCGGCGCGGCGCTGGCCGCCGAATTCGGTGCGTTGAGCGCGGATCATCTGGAATACACCGATGATGCCGGCGTGGCGGCGATGGCGGAGGCGGGAACGGTCGCGGTCATCCTGCCGGGCGCCTTCTACATGCTGAACGAGACACAGAAGCCGCCGATTGCGGCGCTGCGCAAGGCGGGTGTGCCTATGGCGCTCGCCACCGACGCCAATCCCGGCTCATCGCCGGTGCTGTCCTTGCTGATGACGGCCAACATGGCGTGCACGCTGTTCGGGTTCACGGTGGAGGAAGCGCTGGCCGGCATCACGCGCCAGGGTGCGCGAGCCCTCGGTCTGCAAAACGAGATCGGCACGATCGAAGTTGGCAAGCGCTGTGATCTGGCCGTCTGGGAGGTCGACAATCTGGCGCAGCTGGTCCAATGGGTTGGCGCGCGGCCGCTTCATGGCCGCATCCTATCCGGAGAATGGGCATGAGCGTGACGCTGCGACCCGGCGCCATGGCGCTGGCTGATTGGCGAGACATCTATCGCGGTGGGGCTGTCAGCGTGGACCGCGGCTGCAAGGGGCAAATCGAACGCGGCGCGGAAGCGGTTCAGGAGCTCCTGAATTCGGGTCGCGCCGTCTATGGCGTCAATACCGGCTTCGGAAAGCTGGCGCAGAGCCGCATTGCCGATGCCGAGCTTGCCGAACTTCAAAAGCGCCTTGTCCTGTCACATTGCGCAGGAATTGGCGATCCGATGCCGCGCGGGATCGTGCGCTTGATGGTGGCGCTGAAGATGTCGTCCATGGGCCGTGGTGTTTCCGGGGTCCGCTGGATCGTTATCGAAACGCTGGAGGCCATGCTGGCGGCGGATGTGATCCCCGTCATTCCATCACAGGGGTCGGTCGGCGCTTCAGGGGATCTGGCCCCGCTGTCGCAGCTCGCGGCCGCCCTGATGGGTGTGGGAGAGGTCTATTTGTCCGGTGATCGCATGTCGGCTGCCGACGGCCTTGCGAAGGCCGGTATCAAGCCGGTCGAGCTGGGCCCGAAGGAAGGGCTGGCCTTGCTGAATGGTACGCAATTCTCGACGGCCTATGCGCTGGCAGGGCTGTTTGAGGCCGAGCGTGCTTTCCGATCCGCGCTGGTGACGGGTGCGATGAGTGTTGATGCCGCCAAGGGTTCCATGGCGCCCTTCGATCCGCGCATTCATGATTGCCGGGGCCATCAGGGCCAGATCGATGCGGCGGCGGCCTATCGCGCATTGCTTGAAGGTAGTGCCATCAACGATTCCCATGCTGATTGCGACAAGGTGCAGGATCCGTACTGCCTGCGCTGCCAGCCGCAAGTGATGGGCGCGGCGCTGAATGTTTTGCGGCAGGCCGCCGCGACGCTTCAGACAGAAGCCAACGCTGTCACAGACAATCCGCTGATCTTCCCGGAAGGGCCGGACGCCATCTCGGGCGGGAATTTCCACGCCGAACCGGTAGCCTTTGCCGCCGACATGATCGCATTGGCCATCGCCGAGATCGGTTCGATGTCCGAGCGGCGTCAGGCCATGCTGGTGGATCCGAACCTGTCCGGCCTGCCGGCCTTCCTGTCGCCGGCGCCGGGGCTCAATTCCGGTTTCATGATCCCGCAGGTGACGGCGGCTGCTCTGGTCAGCGAGAACAAGCAGCGCGCTGCGCCGGCCAGCGTCGATTCCATTCCGACGTCGGCCAATCAGGAAGACCATGTCTCCATGGCCGCCCATGGCGCCCGGCGTTTGTTGGAGATGACGTCCAATCTGCAGGCGATCATTGCCCTGGAATGGCTGACGGCCGCTCAGGGTATGGATTTTCATGCGCCGCTAAGCTCCTCGCAGGCTCTGGAGACCGCCAAGAGCGCTCTTCGCGCCGAGATCCCGATGCTGGAAGATGATCGCTTCTTTGCGCCGGATATCGCCAGGGCCACCGAAATGGTTGCTGAAGGCGCACTGGACGGCATTGCCGATCTGCCCGGAGTGGCGTGATGAGCGAGGTTTTTTCCTTACGTGAAGGGCAAAGTCCGCTGGTCATCAATGTGCCGCATGCCGGTACAGATGTGCCTCCGGTCATTCTGGAGCGGATGACGCAAGAAGCGCGCAGACTGCCGGATACGGACTGGTTCGTGGATCGGCTCTACGCCTTCGCAGCCGATATGGATGGGACCATCCTGAAGGCCAATTATTCGCGCTTTGTGATTGATCTGAACCGTGATCCGGGCGGGCAATCGCTCTATCCGGGGCAGGCGACGACCGGCCTGGTGCCGGCGGAATTGTTTGATGGCGCCCCCGTCTATGAGGGCGCAGCGCCGGACGAGGCCGAGATCGAGCAACGGCGGGCAGATTTCTTCGATCCCTATCATCAGGCGCTGAGCGAGCAGATCGCGCGCGTGCGGGCCATTCATGGCTATTGCGTGCTCTATGACGCTCATTCCATCGCGTCGAATGTGCCGCGCCTGTTCGAGGACGAATTGCCGGTGCTCAATCTGGGCACCAATGATGGCCAATCGTGCGGTTCCGCCATTGAACGCGCGGTGACGCAGGTGATGCTGGATCAGGACGATTACGAGACCGTCGCCAATGGCCGGTTCAAGGGCGGCTGGATCACGCGCACCTATGGCTTGCCGCGTCACAATATCCACGCCCTCCAGATGGAGCTGGCGCAGCGCGCCTATATGGACGAGGCCGCCATCGCCTATGATGAAGCGGCAGCGGCGAAACTCCAGCCATTGCTGAAAGACATTCTACAGGCTGCGCTGGATGCAGCTGAACACCTGCACTGGGAGCCTGCCTGATGGCCTCTACCCGCCTTGATAATGCCCGCACTATCCGCGCCAAGACCGGAACGGAGCTCGACGCCAAGTCCTGGCTGACCGAAGCGCCGCTTCGGATGCTGATGAACAATCTCGATCCGGATGTGGCCGAGAAGCCGGAAGAACTGGTGGTTTATGGCGGAATTGGCCGGGCGGCGCGCGACTGGGAGGCGTTTGACCGGATCGTTTCCACGCTGAAGCGCATGGAAGATGACGAAACCCTGCTGGTGCAATCGGGCAAGCCGGTGGGCGTGTTCAAGACCCATGCGGATGCGCCGCGCGTGCTGATCGCCAATTCCAACCTGGTGCCGGCCTGGGCGAACTGGGAACATTTCCGCGAGCTCGATAAAAAGGGCCTGATGATGTACGGCCAGATGACGGCCGGTTCCTGGATCTATATCGGCAGCCAGGGCATCGTTCAGGGCACGTATGAGACCTTTGCCGAAGTGGGCCGCCAGCATTTTGGCGGCAATCTCAAGGGCAAGTGGATCCTGACCGGTGGTCTGGGCGGCATGGGCGGGGCCCAGCCGCTGGCCGCGACCATGGCAGGTGCCTCCATGCTGGCCGTGGAATGCCAGCCCTCGCGCATCGATATGCGCTTGCGGACCCGTTATCTGGACGAGCGCGCCGACACGCTGGATGAGGCGCTCGCTATCATCGAAAAGGCGCATGCCGAGGGGCGGGCGGTTTCCGTCGGCCTTTTGGGCAATGCGGCCGAGATTTTCCCGGAAATGGTGAAGCGCGGCATCCGCCCGGATGCGGTAACGGACCAGACTTCTGCGCATGATCCGGTGAATGGGTATCTGCCGGCCGGCTGGACGCTGGAAGAATGGTTCGAGAAGCGCGAGAACGATCCGGACGCCGTTTCAGCGGCGGCCAAACAATCCATGGCGGATCAGGTGAAGGCCATGCTGGCCTTCTGGGAGCAAGGCATTCCTGTTCTCGATTATGGCAATAATATCCGGCAAATGGCGCAGGATGTTGGAGTAAAGAATGCATTCGATTTCCCGGGTTTTGTGCCGGCCTATATTCGCCCGCTCTTTTGCAAGGGGATAGGTCCCTTCCGTTGGGCGGCGCTGTCGGGCGATCCCGAGGATATCTACAAGACCGATGCCAAGGTGAAGGAGCTGATCCCCGATGATCCGCACCTTCATAACTGGCTGGATATGGCGAGGGAGCGCATTGCCTTCCAGGGCCTGCCAGCGCGCATCTGCTGGGTCGGTCTGGGCCAGCGCCATCGCCTGGGCCTGGCGTTCAACGAGATGGTCGCCAATGGCGAGCTGTCAGCGCCGGTGGTGATCGGCCGGGATCATTTGGATTCCGGCTCTGTGGCGTCACCCAATCGCGAGACCGAAGCGATGATGGACGGATCGGACGCGGTGGCCGACTGGCCGCTGCTGAATGCGCTGCTGAACACGGCCTCAGGTGCGACCTGGGTGTCGCTGCACCATGGCGGCGGCGTCGGCATGGGCTATTCCATCCATTCCGGCCAGGTGATCTGCTGTGACGGTACGCCGGAAGCGGCCAAGCGCATCGAGCGTGTGCTTTGGAATGATCCGGGCACGGGCGTCATGCGCCATGCCGATGCGGGCTATGACATCGCCAAGGAGTGCGCGCGCGAGCAGGGGCTGGATCTGCCGTCCCTTTAGCCAACGCGACCGTCATCCTCCGACTTGATCGCAGGACCTTCTCGTCGAGATCGCCCGATCAAGCCGGACGATGACAATATTTCTCATGCATACCCGTCCATCAGCGCCTTGAGCTTGTCCGAACCCGGACACAGCTTGGCGTGATCCACCGCGTTCAGCGGTGTCTCCGGAAGATGGTTCATGTCGCCCATGGTGGGGCGGTTTTCATCGATATAGATGAGCCCGGTCAGGACTTCCGCGCCTTCCTTCCAGCGCAGGACGGACAGCGCGGCATCCTTGTCGCGCGGATCATGGCTGCGATCAGTCTTGCGCAGCATGACCTGGCCGCCGGAATGCATCGGCACGGTGATCGCCTCGCCATCCTTGTAGGCGGCAGTGATCTCGGTCTCTTCCGGCACGAAATCGGCGTGGATGACCGGGTGATAGTATTTGTAGGTATGGGCATAGGACTTGGTCGAGCCGGCATGGTCGTTGAAGGTCACGCAGGGTGAAACCACATCGATCAGGGCAAAGCCCTTGTGCATCAGACCGGCCTTGATCAGGGGCACCAGCTGTTCCTTGTCGCCCGAGAAACCGCGCGCCACAAAGGTGGCGCCCAGATTGATGGCCAGGCTGACCGGATCGATCGGCGTCTGTTCATTGACCTCGCCGTATTTGGCGCGGGTGCCGACGTCTGCCGAGGCCGAGAACTGGCCCTTGGTGAGGCCGTAAACGCCATTATTCTCGATCACATAGAGCATGTTGAGATTGCGGCGGATGGCATGAGCAAACTGGCCCAGCCCGATGGAGAGCGAGTCTCCATCGCCCGACACGCCGATATAGTGCAGGTCCGGATTGACCGCTGCAGCGCCCGTTGCCACCGACGGCATGCGTCCATGGACGGTGTTGATGCCGCTGGACTGGCCGAGGAAGTAGGCGGTGGTCTTCGACGAACAGCCAATGCCCGAGACCTTGGCCGCGCGGTGCGGTTCGAGATCCAGCTCGTGGAAGGCGCGCACAAAGGCCGCTGTGATGGAATCATGGCCACAGCCCGCGCACAGCGTGGAGGCCACGCCCTCATAATCGCGCTGTGTCAGCCCGTGCCTGTTTTTGCGCAGATGCTTGTCGACGAGGGGTTTCTTGATCGAGGTCATTATTCCTCTCCCTCGCAATGGGCCGTGATCATTCGCGCGACCAGTTCCGTGTCTGCCGGCATGCCGGAATAATCGAGGATGGGGATCAGTTTCTTTTTCTCGACATCGGTTTCGTTGATCAGGAGCTGGCGGAGCTGGCCGTCGCGGTTCTGTTCGACCACGAAAATGGTGTCATGTTCGGCCAGGAAGGATTTGATTTCGGTGTGGAAGGGGAAGGCCTTGACCCGCAGATAATCGAAATGCAGGCCGTTTTCTGCCATTTCCTCGATCGCCTCGCGCACCGCAGCATCGCACCCGCCAACCGTCAGGATGGCGCGCTTTGTCGGCTCACTCGCGGATTTGATCACGGGACGCGGAAGCTGATCGGCTGAATTCTTCCATTTCTGAAGAATCCGGTCGAGAACTTCCTGATAAGCAACTGAATCTTCTGTGTATCCACCAAACTTGTTATGGCCCGATCCGCGGGTGAAATAGGCGCCTTTGGGGTGTTCACCCGGAATGGTGCGGTAGGGAATTCCGTCTCCATCGACATCCAGATAGCGGTGGAACTTCTCGACATTTTCCAGTTCGGCAGCGTGCAGAACCTTACCGCGGTCCGGCCTGCGGGCATCATCCCATTCAAAGCGCGGAACCATCCACTCATTCATGCCGATATCGAGATCTGACAGGACAAAGACCGGTGTCTGGAACCGTTCGGCAATGTCGAAAGCATCGACCGACAATTCGAAACACTCTTTCGGATCGGCCGGAAACAGAACGATGTGCTTGGTATCGCCATGGCTGGCATAGGCGGCGAGCAGGATATCGCCCTGCTGGGTGCGGGTCGGCATGCCGGTGGACGGTCCGACACGCTGGATATCGAAGAAGACCGATGGCACTTCGGCATAATAGGCAAAGCCGATGAACTCGCTCATCAGGGAAATGCCCGGGCCCGAAGTCGGCGTGAAGGAACGCGCCCCATTCCAGCTGGCACCAATGACCATGCCGGCAGCCGACAATTCGTCCTCGGCCTGGATGATGCAGTAATTATTCCTGCCGGTTTCCTCATCCACACGCAAATTCTGGCAATGCTTCTTGAAGCCATCCATCAGCGAGGTGGACGGGGTGATCGGATACCAGGCGCCGAAGGTGGCCCCGGCATAGACACAACCCAGCGCCGCTGCGTCATTGCCCTCTATCAGGATGTGATCCTTCGTCTCGTCCATCGGTTCGACGCGCAGGGGCAGCGGCGGGTAATGCTCGCGGATATAATCAAACCCCAGCATCAGCGCCTTCATGTTCGGCTCGATCAGCTTGGGCTTTGCCTTGAAGGTCTCCTCGACCAGCGAGCGGATCACTTCCATGTCGATGCCGGTCAGGGCAGCCACGGCGCCGACATAGGCCATGTTCTTCATCAGAACGCGGGTACGGGCGTTGGAAAACTCGCTATTGGTCATGCGCGCGAGCGGCACGCCGATAACGGTGATGTCCTCGCGACCATGCATTTTCGGGCGCGGCCAGGTCGAATCATAAAGCAGGGCCCCGCCGGGCGAGACGGATTTCAGATCCTGCTCATAGCTTTCCAGATTCATGGCGACCATCAGGTCGACATCGCCGCGCCGGGCGGTCCAGCCATCCTTGGACACGCGGATCTCGTACCAGGTCGGCAGGCCCTGAATGTTGGACGGGAACAGATTCTTCCCGACAATCGGCACGCCCATGCGGAAGATGGACTTCATCAAAAGCCCGTTGGCCGAGGCCGAACCGGTGCCATTCACATTGCCGATCTTGATGACGAAGTCATTGACCTTCACGGCCTGCGATCCGGCCGCATTGGGCTGGGCTTGGATATTCATTCCGCGGCTCTCCGGCTGGCGGCTGCAGCAAGCTCGTCATCGGCATGCGGCAGGAAAATGGTGGATTTCTGCATGTCCCAGGCGCCCGTCGGGCAGCGCTCGGCGCACAGGCCGCAGTGCAGGCAAAGGTCTTCATCCTTCACCATAACGCGATCGGTGAGGGGCAGGTCGCCCGATACATAAAGCGCCTGATCGGTGTTGTCCGATGGTGCGGCGAGGCGGGTGCGAAGGTCGGCTTCCTCGCCATTATGGGTGATGGTCAGGCAGTTGACCGGGCAGATATCGATACAGGCATCGCATTCGGTACAGGCCAGAGCCGAAAAGACGGTCTGGATGTCGCAATTGAGACAGCGTTCGACCTCGGTCTTTATCTGCTCGGGCGTGAAACCCAGCTCGACCTCGATATCCAGAGTCTTGAAACGTTCGGCGAGGTCGACTTCCGGCATTTCGCGCCGGTGTTCCGGATCATAGTCGTTGGAATAGGACCATTCATTCGGGCCCATCTTCACGGTTTCCAGATTGACGCCGCGCGGCAGACGGTCGGCGACATCTTCACCCTGACAATGCTTGTGGATAGAGATCGCCGCCTGATGGCCGTGTTCCACGGCCCAGATGATGTTCAGCGGGCCGAAAGCCGCATCGCCACCAAAGAACACGCCCTTGCGGGTGGATTCGAAGGTGGTCTTGTCGACGACAGGCGCATCCCATTTGTTGAATTCGAGGCCGATATCGCGCTCGATCCAGGGGAAGGCATTGTCCTGACCGATGGCCAGAATGACATCGTCACAGGGAATGGTGGTCTCGCCGGTGATGCGGGTGTCGGTAATGTTTCCCTTCTCGTCGAGGTCATATTCCATCAATTCGAAGGTCATGCCCGTCAGCTTGCCGTTTTCGACCACAAAGGCCTTGGGCGAATGATTGACGACAATCTGGACATTCTCGTGTTCGGCATCCTTCAGCTCCCAGGGGGAGGCCTTGAAGAATTCACGCGGCTTGCGCGCCATCACCTTCACATCGGATGAACCGAGGCGCAGCGAGGTGCGGCAGCAATCCATGGCGGTATTGCCCACGCCGATGATCAGCACACGCTTGCCGATCTTCTCGATGTGATCGAAGGCAACGGATTCCAGCCATTCGATGCCGATGTGAATATTGTCAGCGGCTTCTTCCCGGCCGGGGATGTTGAGGTCCTTGCCCTTGGGCGCGCCGGAGCCGACGAAGACGGCGTCATAGCCCTCGTCCAGCAGATCCTTCATCGAATCGATGCGATGGCCGGTCTTCAGCTTGACGCCCATGTCGAGGATATAGCCGATCTCGTCGTCCAGAACCTTTTCCGGCAGGCGGAAGGAGGGGATGTTGGAGATCATCAGCCCGCCCGGCTTTTCCAGCGCCTCGAAGACGGTGCAGTCATATCCCAGCGGGGCGAGATCATTGGCAACGGTCAGCGAGGCCGGGCCGGCGCCGATCAGCGCGATCTTCTTGCCGTTCGATTTGCCGCCTTTCGGGACAAGGTGGCTGACCTCGTCGCGATGGTCCGCGGCGACCCGTTTCAGGCGGCATATGGCGACCGGTTCGTCCTCGACCCGGGTGCGCCGGCAGGCGGGTTCGCACGGGCGGTCGCAGACACGGCCCAGAATGCCCGGAAAGACATTCGAACGGCGATTGAGCAGATAAGCGTCCGTATATCGGCCCTGTGCGATCAGCCGGATATAATCCGGAACCGGCGTATGGGCCGGGCAGGCGTACTGACAATCGACGACTTTATGGAAATATTCCGGATCGCTGGTATCCGTCGGCTTCATGGCCACCACTATCCCGGCGACGGTTTCCCGCTCCCGGCCTTTCCCCGCAAATCACTGTCAATTACCTAAGACCAGATTGGGGGTGGCTGCCAAGGAAAACCGTCAGATTCCCGCAGCATTTGAAGGGGAATTTACAGGTGATTGAACCGCAGCAAAGCAGGGGCTATGTGTCGGCCTTCATCTTCAGGAGCCTGACATGTCTGACGCTTTCTATGCCCATCTCCGGAACACGCTGAGTGAGATCGAAGCCGAAGGGCTCTTCAAGCGCGAGCGGGTGATCTCCTCCCAGCAATTCTCCGAGATCGACGTGCAACAGAATGGCTCGACCGATCACGTCATCAATTTCTGCGCCAATAATTATCTCGGCCTGGCGAACCGGCCCGAACTGATCGAGGCGGCCAAGTCGGCGCTGGATCAGTACGGCTTTGGCGTGGCGTCGGTCCGCTTCATATGCGGCACCCAGACCGTTCACCGTGAGCTGGAAAAGGCGATTGCAGACTTCACCGGGCAGGAAGATGCGATCCTCTATGCGGCCGCGTTCGATGCCAATGGCGGCGTTTTCGAACCGCTACTGGACGAGAATGACGCCATCATCTCCGATGCGCTGAACCACGCCTCCATCATTGATGGGGTTCGTTTGTGCAAGGCCAAGCGTTTCCGTTACGCGAACTCCGACATGAATGATCTGGAAGCCCAGCTGAAAGCGGCGGATGCCGCCGGCGCGCGCCACAAGCTGATCGTTACGGACGGCGTTTTCTCGATGGATGGCTATATCGCGGATCTGAAATCGATCTGCGATCTGGCGGACAAGTATGGCGCGCTGGTCATGGTCGATGATTGCCATGCGCATGGTTTCATGGGCGCAAAGGGGCGCGGCACGCCGGAACATTGCGGCGTGATGGGCCGGGTCGACATCATCACCGGCACACTGGGCAAGGCGCTCGGCGGCGCGATGGGCGGCTTCACGGCTGCGCGCAAGGAAATCATCGACATGTTGCGCCAGCGTTCGCGGCCCTATCTGTTCTCGAACTCGCTGGCGCCGTCGATTGCCGGGGCTTCGCTTAAGGCGCTGGACATGGTGGCGAATGGCGATGATCTGCGCGCGCGCCTGTTCGACAATGCGAAACGCTTCCGCGCCGGCATGAGTGCCGCCGGCTTTGATCTTCTGCCGGGCGAGCACCCGATCATCCCTGTGATGCTGGGCGATGCGGCTCTGAGCCAGGAAATGGCGAGCCGGCTGATGCGGGAAGGCGTCTATGTGATCGGCTTCTTCTATCCGGTCGTGCCCAAGGGCAAGGCGCGGATCCGTACCCAGATGAGTGCGGCCCATACGCCGGAACAGATCGACCGGGCGGTCGCAGCCTTCACCAAGGTCGGCAAGGGACTGGGCGTCATCTAATCCCCGTGACGGAGCCGCCATAATCTAGTACCAATCGATATGCAGTTTCGCCCGGGAAGCGAAATTGCATCCATATTCATGCTGGGGGGCATCAAGACGGCAAGGGGCTTTGCCGAGGAGGTTTTGATGTCTGAAGCCAATACAGAAAACGCGGTTCATTCACCGCCTGCGAGCAGTGCCCGTCCGTCCGACGAGATGCTGCCCTTCCTGAACAATTTCCACGATATCTTCACGACCATTGGCGTGCTGATCCTGCTCGGCGGGATGACTGTTGGCATTGTCCAGCTGATGTCCGGCCTTGGTATCGACGAGGGTTCGCTGCGCTGGCAGATGGCGCTGATGGGCATGATCGGTGGTTTTGCCGTCGTGGTCTGGATGCTGTCGGCGCTGCTGGTTGGCCGGCAACGCCGCATCCTGCCAGGCATCGTTCTATGCGGTGCCTTCTCGGCGAGCGCGACGATTGTGCTGGTCTGGGCCTATCTGCAATTCCTGCAGCACGGGATCGGAATTACCGAAATTGACCTTGAAAGCCGGTTTGCCAATGCACCCGATGATATGGAATTCGGCCGTGAAGCGGTGAATTACGCTTTGGCCAATATCCCGATCTGGATGCGGATTACGCCGCTGATCGTTGGAATCGCAGCCTTGCTGCCGGTGGCCATGTTCTATTTCAGCTTCCGCCTGCCGTTTGCGGGCGGTCTGATGGGCGTGGGCTTTGCGACGCTTGTGGCGCTCGCCCTGTTCACCTTTGATCCCTACACGGTGGGCGTTTATGCGCCGACTGTCATGGTGGCGATCGGTGGCGCGCTGATGCTGGCGGGTATCGTGTTTGATGCGCGCGACCCGGGCCGGGAAACCCGCCTGGCGGGAACGGCCTTCTGGCTGCACTTCTTTGCCGCGCCGATCCTGTTGTCGGCGGTGCTGAACGTGGTGCAAATCGGCTGGACGCTGGATGAAGCAGACTTCGCCAATCCGGAAAACCTGAACCTGATGGCTGCCATGGCCTCGGATAGTGGACAGGCCATGCAGATGGCTGTGGTCGCCCTGACGGTGATTGCGCTGTTCGCTCTGGTATCCCTGCTGATCAATCGCCGGGCGCTGATTGTCTCCGGCCTTCTGACTGCGGGCATCTCGATTGCGGTCATCGTCAACCAGTCGGGCCTTGAAGTTCCGGCCGTCGTGGCGATCACGTTGCTAACGCTTGGCGGGATTGTTGTCCTGCTGGGCGCGGCCTGGAATCCGGTGCGCGGCGTTTTGCTGGCGCCGGTCCCGTCCAGCGGTCCGATCGCGCGGATTTTCCCGCCGGTCTCTGCTGCGGAAGGCTGACGCCTTCACAAGATGAAGGGGCCTCCCTAAGCTTCACGCTCGGGGAGGCTTTTTCATGTCTGTTTTTGCAAGGCTGTCCTTCTGCCTGTCAGCCGCCTTTGCGATCTGGACGATTGTTCTGACGCAGATGATGGGAAGCGCCGATGTTGAACCCGGCGCTCCGCTGACACGGGGATATGAAACCCCCATCCTGCTGCTGGAGTTTGCGGGCAGCGAAGATGATCTGGCCTTTATTGCCGGCGAGGCTGGAGCACCCCTCCGCGCCGAATTGCAGCGCGCTCAGGCGCTCGATTTCTGGTTTCCCATTGCCTATGCCGGACTGGCCTTCTGGTGTTTTCTGGGCATGGGGCTGATGGGCCGCAAGCTGGCCTGGCTCGGCGTCATTCTGAGCGCGGCCACCATACCCGCCGACTGGGCGGAGAACGCCGTGATCAATGACATTCTGCTCGTGATGGGGCAGGGCGAGGCCGCCGCCGCGCTGTTACCGGACCTAGCACTGACCACCTGGATCAAATGGGGGCTGATTGCCGCCTATTCCCTCGTATTTTCGCTGGTTCTGATCGTTGACCGGAAACGCCTGTTGGCAGTTCCGGGCCTTGCCGGTGGAGGGATCATTCTGGCGACGGCCGTGACGCGTGGGGGTGCGCAATTTGCCGAACTGATCATGTTACCGCTGGCGCTGTTCTTTTTGACGATTTTGCTGACGGCAATGCTATATCTGCGCGAAAGTTTCAAAGCGGAGACGCGCCAAGATGAAAGCCCTCGCCAAGTCCAAAGCTGAGACCGGCATCTGGATGATTGATGACGCGCCGATGCCCGAGATCGGGCCGGATGACGTCCTCATCAAGATCCGGAAAACCGCTATCTGCGGCACCGACATCCACATCTATAACTGGGATGAGTGGGCACAGAAAAACATCCCGGTGCCCATGGTGGTCGGTCATGAATATGCCGGCGTGATCGAGGCTGTCGGTTCGGATGTGACGCGGGTGAAGCCGGGGCAGCGGGTTTCCGGTGAAGGCCATGTTGTTGGTGCGAGTTCGCGCGCGGCGCGGGCGGGCAAATTCCACCTGGACCCGGACACCAAGGGGATCGGCGTCAATATTCCTGGGGCCTTCGCCGAATACATGAAGCTGCCGGCTTTTAACGTCGTGCCTCTGCCGGATGACGTGCCGGACGAGATGGGGGCGGTGCTCGATCCGCTGGGTAATGCCGTTCACACCGCGCTTCAGTTCGATCTGGTGGGCGAGGACGTGCTGGTCACCGGCGCCGGTCCGATCGGGATCTTTGCCGCCGCCATTGCCCGCCATGTGGGCGCACGGCATGTGGTGCTGACCGACATCAATGAGGACCGGTTGAAACTGGCCGAAAGCGTTGTACCGCACCTGACGCCGGTCAATACGGCGAAGGAAGAGCTGAAAGACGTCATGGCCCGTCTGAAAATGACCGAAGGCTTCGATGTCGGCCTCGAAATGTCCGGTGCGCCGATCGCCTTCAGCCAGATGCTGGAGGCGATGGTGATGGGTGGCAAGATCGCCATGCTGGGCCTGCCATCGAAACCGGTCGAGGTGGATTTCGGCAAGCTGGTCCTGAAGGCGATCACGCTGAAAGGCGTCTATGGCCGCGAGATGTTCGAGACCTGGTATAAAATGCTGGCCATGCTGCAGTCCGGTCTCGATGTCTCGGGCGTGATTACCCACCGTCTTCCGGTCGATGATTTCCAGGCCGGATTCGATGCCATGCGTTCGGGCAAGTCCGGGAAAGTGGTGCTGGAGTGGAACTAGCGCCAACATTCGCGCAGCTACTGGGTGGCGTCGCCGTATTAATGGCGCTGCTGTATCCTGTGTTCCTGTTGATGTACGGAATCGGCAATACGTTTTTTCGTGGTCTTATTCCGGATTTGGCGTGGCCGATTTGGCTCGGCTTTGTGTCGCTATTGCCGCTTCTCGGAGCTGGATACGCCACCTATGCAATATCGCTCAGCGAAGTCAGCGATAGCGCCATTTTGGTAGGAGTGATTGTAGGGCCGATCGCGCTACTTTTCGGCGCAAACCTGTTTCTTTTGAAATGGATTGATTTTGACAATCTGAGCGGGATCAAGTTCGCCTTGGTGACCACTAGCTCAATCTGGTTAATCATGTTCTCGGTTGTCTATTTCTTCGTATCCGTTGGCATTCTTAGAGATGAATTTGGAATTTCCATATGACTCACACAAGCCATCCGCTCGACTTCACCGAAAAGCCGCTCGACGAAATGACCGCCGAGGCGAAAGCCTTCTACGAGGATATCCGCAGGCGCCGAACGGTGCGCGAGTTTTCCGATCGCGATGTGCCGCGCGAGATCATCGAAAATGCTGTTCTGGCGGCTGGCACGGCACCGTCAGGGGCGAACCACCAGCCCTGGCATTTCACCGTGATCGGGAAGGGGCCGATCCGCACAAAACTGCGCGAGGCCGCCGAGGCAGAAGAAAAGGCCTTCTACGAGGGCAAGGCCAGCCAGGAATGGCTGGATGCGCTGGAGCCTCTCGGCACCGACGATCACAAGCCTTACATCGAGATTGCACCCTGGATCATCGCGGTCTTTGCCCAGAGGCGCGGCGGCGCGACGGTCGGTGAGAACAAGAAGAATTATTACGTCAATGAGAGCGTCGGCATTGCCTGCGGCATGCTGCTGACGGCCTTGCACCGGGCCGGGCTGGTGACGCTGACCCACACGCCCAACCCGATGACCTTCGTGTCAGAGATTTGCGGCCGGCCCAAGGATGAAAAACCCTACATGCTGATCGTCGCCGGTTATCCGGCCGACGGCGCCACCGTGCCCGAACACGCCATGATCAAGAAATCCCTCAAGGATATCTGCGACTTTATCTAGGCAGACCGCACGCGCTGTTCACGGGCCGTCGTTGACCAGATCAGTGCGATCAGCCAGCCGATCACCGTCCAGCCGAGCAGCAGATTCGTGAGGAAGATGGCGAATGCATTGTGATGCCCGCGCAGCAACGCGATCAGCGTCGGCAGGAACATCATCAGAACGCCAACAATCACAACTTCCATCGGACTCACTCCTTATCGAATTTCGATAAATGTATGGGAATCCGGCGCGCGGTGCAAGAGGCGGTGAGGGGGATTGTCCCTCACCGCGTCCCGTTTAATCGGTCAGCGCCGTTCCGGCTGACTGACGATCAGATAAACCAGCCCGTTGGTGACCGCATAGATAAAGGCGCCACGGAAGGATCCGTCGCCGATCTCGGTCTGCCACATCTGGAACAGGCCGGCGCCAATCACGATAAACCCTCCGAACCAGACAATCATGCCCATGCCCGTGCCCAGAAGGGCGAAGGTTTTGCGGTTTTCGAACGTATCTGCGTCCGAACCGGCCGCCGACAGCAGGTCAAGCGCACCCTTCAGGCAGAGCAGGCCGACAAGAGCCTCTCCGGTGACGATTATCAGGAGGGCGATTGTTGCGGCCCCATCGCCCGACAGGACCGGCATGATGTGGTTGGGGTAGTAGAGATGTTCTGCCTGGGAAATGACCAGACCAACGACCTGCCGGGCATTCTCGAAATTCATGAGATTGCCGGCAACATAGGCGAAGCCCTGTATTGATGCGAACAGGACAAGAATGATTTTGAGATAGCGATTCATGTGCCTCAGCTTGCTCCCCATTGCTACTGAAGGCTTCCTGTCATCGGATATCATGCCCCCGCCTGTCAAATCCGGGGCAAACGAAAACGGCCCGGCATGAGGCCGGGCCGTCTCGGTTTCAGGGGGGGTGAGGCCGCCGCGCCTAGGCGCCCATGCCTTCCGTGCCGGGGAATTGGTAGTCCTTGAACATTTCCCGCAGCTTGGTCTTGAGGATCTTGCCGGTGGCACCGATCGGCATTTCATCGATGAACTGGACATCATCCGGCACCCAGAGTTTGGGCACGACGCCGCGCAGATACTCCAGGATGGACTCCTTGTCCTGTTCGGCGCCGGGCTTCAGCTGGACGATCAGAAGCGGGCGTTCATCCCATTTCGGGTGTCGCATTCCGATGGCGGCGGCCATCGCCACGTCCGGATGCCCCATGGCGGCATTTTCCAGATCGATCGAGGAAACCCATTCGCCGCCGGTCTTGATGACGTCTTTCGAGCGGTCGGTGATGGTCATGTAGCCATCGCGGTCCATATAGGCGACATCGCCGGTTTTCATCCAGCCATCGTCGGTGAAGCTCTCGGCGCCGGCGCCGCGGAAATAGCCAGAGGCAATCCATGGACCGCGCACATGAACATGGCCGGAGGACTTGCCGTCCCAGGGCAGTTCATTGCCCTCATCGTCGACGATGCGCATCTCGACGCCGAAGACGAGGCGGCCCTGTTTCAGTTTGATCTTGACCTCTTCATCGCGGCTGAGGCCCTCATGCTTGGCCAGCGGCGTATTGACCGTGCCCAGCGGGCTCATCTCGGTCATGCCCCAGCCCTGCTGCATGATGACGCCATATTCGTCTTCGAAGGCGCGCAGCAACGCTTCGGGCAGGGCAGAGCCGCCAATCAGCACTTTCTGGACGCTGTCGATCCGGTTTCCGCTTTCGCGCAGATATTGCAGCAGGCCCAGCCAGACGGTCGGGACGCCGGCCACGTAATTCACCTGCTCCTCGGTGATCATCTCGTGCAGGCCCGGACCATCCAGGCGCGGTCCCGGCATGATCAGCTTGGCGCCGTTCATCGGGCAGGCATAAGGGATGCCCCAGGCGTTGACGTGGAACATCGGCACGACGGGAAGGATGTTGCCCTTCGAACCGACGCCGATCACGTCAGCAGCGGAGCTCGCCATGGCGTGCAAAATGGTGGAGCGGTGTGAATAGAGAACGCCCTTGGGATCGCCCGTCGTACCGGATGTGTAGCAAAGGCCGGCAGCGGCATATTCATCGAAGACCGGCCAGTCATAATCGGCCTTCTGATCATCAATCAGGTCTTCATAGGCGATGCACTTGGTCTGGACGTCTTTCAGGTGCGAAGAATCCGCCATCAGAACCCAGTGCTTTACCGTCTTGCAGTGCTTGGCGATGCCATCGATCAGCGGGGCAAAGGTCTTGTCGAAGCAGACCGCCTTGGACTGGGCGTGGTTGAGAATCCAGACAATCTGTTCCGGATCGAGGCGCGGGTTGACGGTGTGCACAACGGCGCCGATCCCGGAAATCCCGTAATAGAGCTCGAAATGGCGATGTGTGTTCCAGGCAATCGTCGAAACCCGGTCGGATTCCTTGATCTTCAACTTCTTTGTCAGCGCATTGGCCAGCTGGCGGGTACGCTTGTGGGCGTCGGAATAGCCATAACGGTGCGTCGAAAGGTCTTCCGGCAAGCGGCTGACGATTTCTCGGTCGCCATGGCAGTTATCGGCATGCTTCAGAATCCCTGAAATCATCAGGGGGGCATCCATCATTTCGCCCTTCAACATCATACTGGTATCTCCCCGGTCTTTTTGCCCGTCATCGGACTTGGCCGCATTCAAGCCTTTATTGCGCCCACAGCGCAACGTCTTTGCGTGATTTTTCGAAAGCGATTACAGGCCATTCCGGAAAAGGAGTCAGCAGATGGACCATTTGCCCACGATTGAAGACATCCGCAGCGCTGCGGGCCAGATTGCCGGCGAGGCGTACCGCACGCCGCTGCTGGAAAATGATGTCCTCAACGCGCGGGCCGGTGGCCGTGTCCTGATCAAGCCGGAATGTCTTCAACGGACAGGTTCCTTCAAGTTCCGTGGTGCCTATAACCGGCTTTCACGTATTCCGGAATCGGATCGGGAAAAGGGTGTCGTTGCGTTTTCTTCCGGCAATCATGCGCAGGGGGTGGCCCTCGCTGCGAAACTGCTCGGCATCCCCGCAACGATCGTGATGCCGTGGGATGCGCCCGCCATCAAAGTGGAGGGCGTCAAGCGATCGGGCGGCCGGATCGTCGAGTTTGACCGTGCCAGTGGTGACCGTGAAGCGATCTCTCAAGAGCTGGTCGAGGAAAGCGGGGCGACGCTGGTGCCGTCCTATGATAATTTCCACATCATGGCCGGGCAGGGCACGGCGGGGCTGGAAATTGCCGAGGATTTGTCGGCGGCGGGCATTACGCCGGACCAGCTGGTGTGCTGTGCGGGTGGCGGCGGGCTGATTGCCGGGACCGGCATGGCCATTCGCGAGCGTTTCCCGGACTGCGAACTCTGGGCTGCTGAGCCTGAGGGCTTTGATGATCACCGGAAATCTCTGGCCGCCGGGGATTGGGTCGCCAATGAACGCCGCTCGGGCTCGATCCAGGATGCCATTATCACGCCGTCGCCGGGCAAGCTGACTTTCCAGATCAACCGCCACCAGCTGACGGGTGCGGTGACCGCCAGCGATGATGATACGCTGGAGGCCATGGCCTTTATCTGGAAGCATCTGAAACTGGTCGGCGAACCCGGCGGTTCGACGGCTTTTGCGGCGCTGCTGAACGGTCAGATGGATCTGAAAGACAAGACGACCGTGGTGCTGATCACGGGCGGTAATGTCGATCCGGCGATTTTCCAGCGGGCACTGGAGCGGGTCTAGAAATAGCTCCCGCCGCGCTGCAGATCGACTTCGATTTCGAGTGGCACCGGGCCGCCATCGCCGAAACGCCAGCGATAGACCTGCAGATTCTCCAACACCCGCTGGACATAGTTCCGGGTCTCCGAGAACGGGATGGATTCGATCCAGTCGATCGGATCGACATCGGGCGAGCGCGGATCGCCATAATCCTGGATCCAGCGGCGCGCCCGGTGTCCGCCGGCATTATATGCTGCCAGCGCCAGCACATAGCTGCCGTCAAACTCGTCGATCACTTCCTGCAAATGATAACGACCGAGACGCATATTGTATTCGGGATCATAGGTCAGCGCTTCATAGCGATAGGGCAGGCCCATGCGCCGCGCTGTGGTCCGGGCTACGGCCGGCATCATCTGCATCATGCCCCGGGCTCCGGCGCTGGAAATGGCGCGTGGGTCGAATTCGGTCTCCTGCCGGATAACCGAATGGATCAGGCCCGGCTCCGGTTCCACATAGCCTGACGATGGCGGCAGATCGATCACCGGATAACTCGTTTCTGACAGGATATTCCAGCGATAGCTGGCGGCCTTCGCGGCACGGATGCCCTGCCGAAGATAGCCATAATCCTGCGCCAGCCGCGTCAGCAGCAGGCTTTCAGCCGGATCTTCCAGCTCATCGTCGAAATGATAGATGAAAACGCGGAAGAGATAGTCTTCTCCCTGCTCGGCGAGCAGACGCAGGGCACGCGTCATCGGCCGGGACTCGAAAGTGATTTCGGTGTCCCCGGTCGGCACGGCCTGGTTGGGAAGGCTGATCTGGGGCGGCGTTGTATCGCGTAAGCGAGCGATCGCCAGCTGACCATAAAAGGCCGTCGAATGAACCGCAGCGAGGCGATAGAAGTTTTCAGCCTCTTCTTCCTGGCCCAGCGCTTCGGCGGCCCGGGCCTGCCAATATCGGCCCCGGGATACGGACACCGGATAGGACACGCCTTCCGCCAGATGGGTGAAGTGGTCCAGCGCGCGTGCCGGCTCATCCAGATACCGCAGAGACAGCCAGCCCGAGAGGAATTCGGCATCAGCGAAGTCAGCGCCCTCGCTCATGCCATGGGACGATGCCAGTGCGTAGGCCGTGGCGTAATCCCGGTCACGGATGAGGTTCAGAATCATCAGGCGGCGTTCCAGCCACATATCATCCAGCGCGACATTGTCGTCATGGGCATCGGGCAGCTGCAGGAGCATTTCCAGCGCGCCTTCATCCAGATTGGCGCGGCGGCGCCATCGCGCCCGTTCATAGACAAGGCCCGGATGATCCTGAAGCGAGGCGGGTACGCGATCGACGGCAGAGTTCACATTGCGAGCCCGGGCCGCGAGAGCAATGCGGGCATCCAGAAGAGCGCGTTGGCTGTTGTCGAGTTCATCCCGGAGATCTCGCGCCAGCGTTCGTTGATCCCGCCAGAGCAGGAAGTCAACGCGCGCCTCGTGATCGGTAAGGGTCAGAATATCGCGGTTGGCGGCGAGAATTTCCCGCTGGCGGTAGCGCCGGAAGGAATGGTGCCGCCAGGCGTCCCGGATGTAGGGCACGGCTTCTGCCAGCCGGCCTTCATCCCGTAGCGCTTCGCCAAGCGCGATCTTGCCTTCGCCGGAGATTGGCTCGCGGCCTTCAAACCAGTTGACGATAAACTCCGACGACAGGCCAGAAGTCGAGATCTTGAATTCCGCCTCGGACCGGATCATTTCGTATTGCGGCCAGCCCTCGAGTTCATCGAGTGCCAAGTCGAGCTCCATGAAGCTGGTGCGGTCATCCGAAGTTGCGATTCGCCACAGGAGAATGCCGCGGGCGACCGGGTCCGAGATGCGGCGGCGGGCATCGCGCACCGTTTCCCAATTACCGTCCTCGGCCGCATCGAGACCGCGTTCCAGCATCAGGAAATCCTGATCATCCAGATATCGCGAAGGATTTGGGCGTTCCGGGCGCAGGCGCGGATCGGGATATTGGCCCCAGGCTGGCGCCAGAGCCAACAGGGTCGAGACAATTGCAATCAGCAATACGGGAAGTCGCATTGTACCCATCATGTCGGCAAACGTGTCGCTATCATGGCGCAAGTGCAGGCACTGTCCAGCACCGACATGCGCGCTTGGCCCTCCAATCGGCGTCCATTAGGCTCGCGATCAACAATAATTGTGTCAGGCGGTAGAGACATGCTTTCCGGATCCATTACAGCGCTGGTGACTCCATTCAAGAATGATGCCGTGGACGAGGGTGCTTTCCAGGCGCTTGTCGAGCGTCAGATCGACGGTGGCACACATGGGCTGGTACCCGTCGGCACAACGGGAGAAAGCCCGACCCTGACGCAGGATGAAAAGAAGCGGGTCATTGCCATGACCGTTGAGGCGGCGGCTGGCAGAGTTCCGGTTATCGCCGGGACCGGTTCAAACAGCACGGCGGCTTCCATTGCCATGCATTTGTGGGCGAAAGAGGCCGGTGTGGACGCCTCGCTGGTTGTGGCTCCCTATTACAACAAGCCTTCGCAGGAAGGCCTGTTCCGGCATTTCGAAGCGATCGCCTCCAGCTGTGACCTTCCGATTGTTGTTTACAACATTCCCGGGCGTTCCATTGTCGATATTCAGCCGGAAACCATGGCCCGCATTGCTGCTCTGCCGTCGGTGGTTGGCGTCAAGGACGCCACCGGTGACCTGACCCGTGTTGGAGCACACCGTCGCCTGATCGGTCCCGAATTCGTCCAGTTGTCCGGCGAGGACCCGACAGCGATCGGCTATAACGCCGAAGGCGGTGTCGGCTGCATCTCGGTCAGTTCGAATGTGGCGCCGGATCTCTGTGCACAGATGCAAAATGCCACGCTGTCGGGAGATTATCAGGAGGCGCTCGAAATTGGCGACCAGCTTCAGCCTCTGCACAAGGCGCTGTTCATGTCGCCCAGTCCGGGACCGGCGAAGTACGCCTTGAGTCTGCTGGGATTGTGCTTACCTGATGTACGCCTGCCGCTGACCCCGCCCGACGAGGCAACGCAGGCGGCAGTGAAAGCAGCAATGGAACATGCCGGACTGATCTGATGGCCAAAGGCAAGGACGGCGCGATCGCGATCAATCGGCGGGCGCGCTTTGACTACGAAATCGAGGATACATTCGAGGCTGGCCTCCAATTGCTGGGGAGCGAGGTCAAATCGCTGCGCAATGGCCGCGCGAATATCGCCGAAAGTTACGTCGGTCCGGAAGGTGATGAAATCTTCCTGATCAATGCGGACATCCCGCCCTATGAGGGCGCCAACCGTTTCAATCATGAACCGCGCCGCAAACGGAAACTCCTGCTGAACCGCAAGGAGATTTCGAAGCTGGCCGGAGCGGTCGCCCAGGACGGGCGAACGATCATTCCGTTGCGCCTCTATTTCAATGATCGCGGACTCGCCAAGCTTCTGATCGGGTTGGCCAAGGGCAAGAAGACGATCGACAAGCGCGAAACCATCAAGCGGCGGGACTGGGACCGCCAGAAATCCCGCCTGATGAAAGACTATGGCTGACCGTCCAGGAATTTCCGGATGTCAGAGAACACGGCCTCGAACATGGTCTCCGTCAGGCGGCCGGTATTCGTGTTGTACCGGGAGCAGTGATAGCTGTCGAAAATCCGTAAATCCCGGCCTTCGAAGTGGATGGCATGCTGGGCCTGGTGGGCGAATTTGTAGGCCGCCACTCGCTCGCCCATGGCCCGCAGCGTATTGTCGTGAGCGATCTTGCCGAGGCAGAGAATGGCCCGCATTGAAGGCAACTGCCGGAAACGTTCAGCCAGAAATGGCCGGCAGGCATTGGCTTCGGCGCCGGTAGGCTTGTTCTCCGGTGGGACGCAGCGCACGGCATTGGTGATCATGGCGTCCGATAGCGTCATGCCATCTGCCGCATGACCAGCATACTGTCCTCGGGTAAAGCCGAACTTTTCCAGCGTCGCGTAAAGCAGATCGCCAGCATAATCACCGGTGAACGGGCGCCCGGTCTGGTTGGCACCCTTGAGCCCGGGCGCCAGTCCAACAATCAGAAACCGCGCCTTTTCATCGCCGAACGAAGCGACAGGCGCGTTGTGGAAGTCCGGATAAAGCTTTTCATTGGCGCGCCGGAAATCGACGAGCCGCGGGCAGAGCGGGCAATCCAGCGGCGGCTCCGCAATGACCGGATTATTCATCGTCGCGGCCCGGGCGAGCGCCGTCCCGGCCGACCAAGGATCTGAGTTCTGCCAGATCGATGAAACCATCCGCCTGCCGGCGGAGGTCATCAGAAATCATCGGCGGGTGGGATTTCAGGGACGACACAACAGTGACGCGGGCCCCCGCCTTCTGGCAGGCCTCGACGGCGTACCGGAAGTCGCCATCACCGGTAAACAGGATGATATGATCGAGATGCTTGGACGCCATGACGATGTCGACCGCGAGTTCGACATCCATATCGCCCTTGATCCGCCGCCGGCCGCTATCATCGGTGAATTCCTTGGCCGGTTTCGTGACCACGTTGAATCCATTGTAGTCCAGCCAGTCGACCAGTGGCTTCAGCGGTGTGAAATCCTCGTTTTCAAGCAATGCCGTGTAATAGTTTGCGCGCACAAGGCGTCCACGTTTCCTGAACTCTTCCAGCAGTTTGCGGTAATCGATATCGAAATCGAGCGCCTTGGAGGTTGAAAACAGGTTGGCACCATCGATGAAAAGGCCAATACGTTCGTTGGGATAAAAGGTCATGGATTGCTCCAGAGGCTAATGGTCAAAAAATGAGTTCTGAACGGCCAATATATATCGCTCTGGGGGCCAATTTGCCCTTCAACGGCCATTCTCCGCAAGAGACGCTCGGTCTTGCTTTGCAGTCCCTGGCGGCGAAAGGTGTGCGCACTGTGCGTCTTTCGTCTTTCTGGACTTCGCCAGCCTGGCCCGATCCGGCCAAACCCGCCTATGTCAATGCGATTGCGGAGATCAGTACGGATCAGGGTGCGCCTGAATTGCTGGCAATTCTGCAGTCGGTTGAAGAACAGTTTGGCCGGGTGCGCGAAGCACGATGGGACAGCCGGACCCTGGATCTGGATATCATCGATTTTTCCGGCCTGGTAATGGGCAGCGAGACCCTGACCTTGCCTCACCCGAGAGCGTCCGAGCGAGGCTTTGTCCTCTTGCCGCTTCAGGAAATTGCTCCGCACTGGCGCCATCCGGTCTCGGACCGCGCGATTTCATCGCTCATCAGCACGCTTGACCAGCGTGACAGGGACGTAACCCGGAGACTTGATTGAAATTGCTGTGTTGCAATGCGGCAAAGGCCTTGCGGTAAGAGGCAAGCGGCGTTACTTACACCGGTCCGACTGCGACCAGTTACTAGGAGTTCGCGCGAATGGCCCGCGTCACTGTTGAAGATTGCATTGAAAAAGTCTCGAACCGTTTCGATCTGGTTCTGCTGGCAGCCCATCGTGCCCGCAACATTTCTGCCGGTTCCGAGCTGACGCTGGATCGGGACAATGACAAGAACCCGGTCGTATCGCTGCGCGAAATTGCCGAAGAAAAACTGGACCTGAATGCACTGGGTGAAAGCCTTGTTCAGGGGCTGCAGCGGGTTATCCCGAGCGATGAGGAAGAAGAAGAGCGCGCGTCTCCGCAAGAAGATCTGCCGCAAATCGCTTCCAAGCCGACGCCGGTCGATCCGGATGAGGCGGACATGCTGAAAGCGCTTCAAAGCGACCGGGACGGCGCACCTGACAACCGTTTCTAGGCTCAGGTGAGTCTCGCCGCGCCCGACCTCGATCCCAAGGCGATTGAAAGTTATACAACCGCCGACGATCTCGTTGAGCGGATTTCCAAATACTATCCGACCGTCAATGCGGACCTGATCCGGCGCGCATACGATTTCGCGCGGGAAATGCATGCGCCCCAGAAACGCTATTCCGGGGAGCCTTATTTCGCCCATGTAGCGTCGGTAGCCATGATCCTCGCCGACCTGAAAATGGATGCCGCTACGATCTGCACCGGTCTGTTGCACGACACTGTGGAAGATACGCCGGCAACCCTGGAGGATCTGAGCGAACAATTCTCTCCGGAGATTGCGGCCCTGGTCGATGGCGTCACCAAGCTGGGGCAGATGGAGTTGGGCTCCAATCGGACCAAGCAGGCCGAAAATTTTCAAAAACTGGTCGTGGCTATCTCGACCGACATCCGGGTGCTGATCGTCAAGCTGTGCGATCGATTGCACAATATGCGAACGCTGCACCATATTCCCAAACCGGAAAAACGCGAGCGGATCGCAACCGAGACTCTGGAAATCTACGCGCCACTGGCGCGCCGGATCGGTATTAACCGGATTTGTGTCGAGCTTGAGGATTTATCGTTCCGGCACGTCAATCCGGCGGCGTTTGAATCTGTCTCCATGCGGTTGACCGAATTGCGGGAGTCGCGTGCCGAGGCCGTCGCGGAAGTCTCTCAAGTCATCACGGAGAAGCTGGAAGAAGCCGGCATCCAGGGGCGGGTTTTCGGCCGCGAAAAGCGGCCTTACTCGATCTGGCGAAAGCTGGAACGCAAGGGCACGGTGTTTGATGAAATCGCCGATATCTACGCCTTCCGCCTGATCGTTGAAGAGCCCGATGACTGCTACCGGGCACTCGGGGTGATTCACCAGAACTGGCGTTGTGTGCCAGAGCGCTTCCGCGATTTCATATCAACGCCGAAGCCCAATAATTACCGGTCGCTGCATACAACGATTGTGGGGCCGCAGAATGTGCGGGTCGAAATCCAGATCCGGACCGAGGAGATGGATGCTATCGCCGAGAGCGGTGTGGCTGCTCATTGGCGCTACAAGGGTGAGTCCTACGGTTATGACGCGGATTCCGCGCGATCGGCTGGCGGCGATCCGCTTGAGCGTTTGCGGCCTTTTCTGGAAATTCTGGAGCAAGGCGGCGACCCGGACGAATTCCTCGAGCATGCCAAGCTCGAAATGTTTGCTGACCAGGTCTACTGCTTCACGCCAAAAGGCGAACTCATTGCTCTGCCGATTGGTGCGACACCCCTGGATTTTGCCTATGCGGTTCACACCGAGCTCGGGCATACCTGTATCGGCGCCAAGATAAACGGCCGTGACCGGCCGCTTCGCACCCGGCTAAAAAATGGCGATGTTGTCGCGATCTTGCGGGGCGGGCTGCGTCAGCCGCCAGCGGGCTGGGAAGAACTGGCAGTGACCGGCAAGGCGAGAGCGGCCATCCGCCGGTTGATCCGGACCACCGAGAAAGCGGAGTTCGAGGGCATTGGCCGAATGCTGGCCGAGCATGCCTTCGAGCGTGAAGGCAAGGTGTTTCGGGAAAAGGGTCTGGAAGATGCCTTGGCGCGGCTGGATTTTTCCAGCCCTGAAGAGCTTTATCAGGCCCTGGGCCGTGGCCGGATCACATCCGGAGAGTTCCTGGACGCGGCGTTCCCGGGGCGCCGTGACAGCCGGCAGGTAGATGCCAGCGAAAAGGATCTCATCCGGGACGAAAAGGCGCGGCTCTATGTCAGAGGCCGTGGGCTGACGCCGGGTATTTCCATCCATTTCTCCGAATGCTGTTCGCCTCTGCCGGGCGACCGGATCGTGGGTGTGATGGTGCCTGACAAGGGCGTCACGATCCACACCATCGATTGTGAATCGCTGAGCGAACACGATGAAGACGCCATGGAGCGCTGGATCGACCTGGGCTGGACGGCAGAAGCCGAGGAAAATGCGGTGTCGACGGCACGCGTGAATGCCGTCATGCACAATACGCCGGGGGCGCTGGCCGAAATCGCCAAGGCAGTCGGTGAAAACCGCGGCAATATCGCGAACGTAAAAACCGTGAAACGCGCGCGGGACTTCTTTGAAATGCAATTTGATATCGAAGTGTTCGACAAGCGGCACCTCGCAAACATTATCTCGGCCTTGAAAATGTGCGGCAGCGTTGTATCCGCTGAGCGCGCGCGAGGCGAAGCTGAGGAGGCCGACTAATGGACACGCAAGACGTACTGGAGGAATTCCGGGGAGCCGGGGCCCTGCTGGAAGGGCATTTCATCCTGTCTTCGGGACTTCGCAGCCCGGTTTTCCTTCAGAAAGCCAGGGTGTTCGCTGATGCGGAACGCACGGCCCGGCTTTGCGCGGCGCTGGCCGACAAGGTTCGTGCTACCGTGACCGAAATGCCTGATGTCATCGTCTCGCCTGCCGTTGGCGGCATTGTGCCCGGTTACGAAATGGGTCGGCAGATGAAACTGCCCGCCATCTATGTCGAGCGGGAGGACGGTGAATTCCGCCTGCGTCGTGGTTTTGAACTGGCCGAGGGCGAGAAGGTGCTGGTGGTCGAGGATATTGTCACCACCGGCCTGTCGTCGCGTGAGTGCATTGATTCCATCAAGGCAACGGGTGCGAGGGTTCTGGCCGAGGCCTGCCTGATTGACCGCTCGGGTGGCAAGGCCGACGTCGGCGTGCCGCTGATCGCTTTGGCGACCGTCGAATTCCCGGCTTACCCCGCCGATGATCTTCCGCCGGAACTGGCGGCTGTGCCGGCGATCAAGCCGGGAAGTCGGGGATTGCAGAAATGACCATTGGCGTGCGCCTCGGAGTGAATATCGACCATGTCGCGACGATCCGGAATGCGCGCGGCGGGCTGCATCCTGACCCGGTCCGTGCAGCGCGGCAGGCCGCCGAGGCGGGTGCCGACGGCATAACAGCGCATCTGCGGGAAGATCGCCGGCATATTGGTGACAAGGATATCGAACGCCTGGCTGCAGAGATTGACCTGCCGCTCAATCTCGAAATGGCGGCGACGGATGAAATGTTGGCGATCGCGCTGGCGCACAAGCCGCATGCCTGTTGTCTGGTTCCCGAAAAGCGCGAGGAACGGACGACTGAAGGCGGGCTTGACGTAGCCGGTCAGCACCAGTTGATCGCCCCCTTTGTCGACAGGCTCAATGCTGCGGGTATCCGTGTTTCTCTCTTCATCGAGGCCGATCCCGTACAGATAGCCGTCGCGGAAGCGATCGGCGCCTCTGTCGTTGAATTTCATACAGGGGCCTATTGCGAAGCCTTTATCGAGGGTGATCAGGAAAAGACGGCTGATTATTTGCGCCGTATCCGCGAAGCCTGTGCTTTGGCGGATGAGCGCGGGCTCGAAGTGCATGCCGGACACGGCCTGACCTATGACACCGTGAAGCCGGTTGCGGCCATCAGCCAGGTGAAAGAGCTGAACATCGGACACTTTCTGATTGGCGAAGCGATTTTCCGGGGGCTGCGGGAAGCGGTCACGACGATGCGCGGCCTGATCGCGGATGCCCGGAGCGAGGCGGCCGCTTGATCATCGGAACCGGCACCGATCTGATCGATATCCGGCGTATCGAGAAAACGCTCGACCGTTTTGGCGAGCGCTTTACGCGGCGTTGTTTTACAGAGATCGAGCAGGCCAAGTCGGACCGGCGCAAGGAAAGGGCGGCCAGCTATGCCAAGCGTTATGCCGCCAAGGAAGCCGGGGCCAAGGCGCTTGGAACCGGTATTGCGCGAGGCGTTTCCTGGAAGGAAATCGGTGTCGTGAATCTGCCGGGTGGCAAGCCGACATTGGAGCTGAAGGGCCGTGCGCTGGATTGGCTGGCCCGCCTGACGCCGGAGGGCATGACGGCTTTCGTGCATATTTCGATCACTGATGAGCCGCCTTATGCGCTGGCCAACGTGATCATCGAGGCGTTGCCAGCGGAGGGTTCATGAGCGCGGCTGTTGATCGTGTGCAGGAGCTGATCGGATATCAGTTCCGGGACGTCGAGCTGCTTCATCGCGCTCTGACCCACGCCAGTTTCGGTGACGGGAACAAGAAAATACAAAACTACGAACGGCTGGAATTTCTGGGTGATCGCGTTCTGGGTCTGATCGCCGCTGAGACGCTGTTCGAAAAATTCACCAAGGCCAAGGAAGGCCGGTTGGCACCGATGTTCAACTCGCTGGTCGATAAGGCGGCTTGTGAGCGCGTCGCCCGGTTTTTCGAACTGGGGCCAGCCTTGAAGATGTCGCCGTCGGAAGAAAGCATTGGCGGGCGGGATAAATCGTCGATCCTGGCTGACGCGACAGAGTCGGTGATGGCGGCGGTCTATCTGGATGGTGGACTGGACGCCGCGAAGGCCGTGTTCCGGCGCGGTTGGGGCGAGGTCGTCGAGCATCTCGGAGAGAAACCGCACAATCCGAAATCCGAATTGCAGGAACTAGCGGCCAAACGCGGCTATGGTGTGCCGCGCTATGATCTGCTCGAACAGGCGGGTCCCGAACACAGGCCGGTCTTCATCATGCGGGTCGAACTGGGGCGGTTTGACCCCTGCGAAGGGCAGGGTGGTTCCAAGCAGGAAGCCCAGAGAGAGGCGGCGATCGCCATGTTACAAAGGATAAAGGCCGATGGCTGACACTAGGGCGGGCTTTGCCGCCATCATCGGAGCGCCGAATGCCGGCAAGTCGACACTCGTGAATGCGCTGGTGGGCGAAAAGGTCTCGATTGTCACCCGCAAGGTCCAGACCACGCGGTTCCCTGTTCGTGGCATCGCAATGGATGGTGACACGCAAATCGTTCTGGTGGATACGCCTGGCGTGTTCGAGCCGCGCCGGCGCCTTGACCGGGCCATGGTCAAGTCAGCCTGGACGGGAGCGGATGATGCCGATGCCGTCGTGCACGTCATTGATGCCGAGGCCCGTGACAAGGTTTCGCGCGGGCGCGGTGATGGCGCAGACAAGCTTTCGGTGAAAGATGATGACCGTGTCATAGAGGGGCTGAAGGCGGCAGGGAAAACAGCGATCCTTGTCCTCAACAAGATTGATACGCTCGAACGTGACCATCTCCTGCCGTTGACACAATCATTGAACGAGACCGGCGTTTATTCCGATATTTTCATGGTCAGCTCGACCAAGGGGTATGGCGTTGCCGACCTCAAGGCCAAGCTGTCCAGCCTGATGCCGGAGAGCCCGCATCTGTATCCGGCCGATCAGGCTGCGGATATTCCACAGCGCGTTCTGGCGGCTGAAATCACCCGCGAAAAAGTCTATGAAAGGCTGCATCAGGAGCTGCCTTATGCGAGCTCGGTCGAAACCGAGACCTGGCGCCAGCTGCACGACGGTTCGGTACGGATCGAACAGCGCATTTTCGTGGAACGCGACAGCCAGCGCCCGATTGTTCTTGGCAGGGGCGGTGCGACCATCAAGGCTATCGGGGCCGCCGCGCGCGAGGAAATGGAGGAGGTCTTCGGCTGCCGGATTCACCTCTTCCTGCAGGTCCAGGTCCAGCCAGGCTGGGATGAGAACAGGGCACGCTATCTGGCCATGGGGCTTGAGTACGACAGCTGATGGAATGGACCGGCAAAGGCATCGTTCTGGCCGTCCGGCCACATGGCGAGACCAGCGCCATTGTCGAATTGCTGACCGAGGATCATGGCCGCCATGCCGGTCTGGTCAAAGGTGGCCGTTCGCGCAGCATGCGGCCGGTTTTACAGCCTGGCAATTCCGTCACGGCGACCTGGCGGGCCCGTCTTGCCGATCATCTGGGCAATTACGCGATTGAGGCGGATTCCCACCGCGCCGGCATGGTGATGGAAAATGCCATGGCGCTGGCCGGGCTGAATGCCGCCTGTGCGCTGGCCTGTCAGGCGCTGCCAGAGCGCGAGAAGCATGCGGCTGTCTATCGTGGGCTGGAAGTTCTGCTGGATTCCATGGACGATGATGAAATCTGGCCGGCGATTTATGTCCGGTGGGAGGTTGGCCTTCTGAAGGACCTCGGTTACGGGCTGGACTTCAGCAAGTGCGCGGCGACCGGTGATACGGAAGACCTGACGCATGTCAGCCCCCGCACAGGCCGGGCGGTCAGCCGGGAAGCGGCTGCGCCCTATATCGACAAATTGTTGCCTTTGCCGCCCTTCCTGCGTCACCCGGAGGCAGGGTACGAACTCGGAGATATCGCCAAGGGTCTGGCGCTGACCGGGTTTTTCCTGCAGCGCCGGGTGCTCTGGCCGATCGACCGGGATTTACCAGAATCGCGTGTGCGATTGATCCGCGCTCTGACGGACGCAGGGCGGATTTAGCGCCATACTGTTCCTGACCCGAATCAGGAGTATGGCATGGGTGATCTGGTAGATCCCGAAGGTGGAGAGATTTTCGAAGAGCCCTTCGATGAGGCGCTGTCCAAGCGCTATCTCGCCTATGCGCTATCGACCATCACCCAGCGGGCCTTGCCGGATGCGCGCGATGGGCTGAAGCCGGTTCACCGGCGTATCCTGCATGCCATGAGGGTTCTGAAGCTGAACCCGCGTGATGCGTTCAAGAAATCGGCGCGCGTCGTCGGCGATGTGATCGGTAAATTTCACCCGCACGGAGACCAGGCCGTTTATGACGCGCTGGTGCGCCTGGCGCAGGACTTTGCCTCGCGCTATCCGCTGGTCGAAGGGCAGGGCAATTTTGGTAATATTGACGGCGATGGTGCGGCCGCCATGCGCTACACCGAGGCCCGCCTGACGGAAGCCGCCGAGCTTCTGCTGCAGGATATCGATCAGGGCACAGTGGATTTCCGCGAGACCTATGACGGGTCCGAGGAAGAGCCGGTGGTTCTGCCGGCGGCATTTCCGAACCTTCTGGCCAATGGCGCGACCGGTATTGCCGTGGGCATGGCGACGTCGATCCCGCCTCACAACGCCTATGAATTGTGCCGGGCGGCGCGTACTCTGATTGCCAACCCGGAGGCTTCGGTAGCGCAATTGCTGCGCTCGGTGAAGGGGCCGGATTTCCCGACCGGCGGAATTTGTGTCGAACCGCCCGCGTCCATCCGCGAGGCCTATGAAACCGGTCGCGGCGGGTTCCGCCTGCGGGCGCGGTGGGAAACCGAGGATCTGGGGCGCGGTACCTGGCAGATCGTGGTCACGGAAATTCCCTACCAGGTCCAGAAATCGAAACTGGTTGAACGCGTCGCCCAGTTGCTGGACCAGAAAAAATTGCCGCTGCTGGAAGATGTCCGCGATGAGAGTGCCGAAGACATCCGGCTGGTGCTGGTGCCCAAGAGCAAGAATGTCGACCCGGAACTCCTGATGGCGGCCCTGTTCAAGATGAGCGATCTGGAAACCCGGATATCGCTGAATCTGAACGTTCTCGATCCATCAGGAACGCCCCGTGTGATGAGCCTGAAGGATGTGATGCGCATCTGGCTGGATCACCGCCGCGAAGTGGTTGTGCGCCGCGCACAGACCCGCCTCGCCAAGGTCGAGGACCGGCTCGAAGTGCTGGCCGGCTACATCATCGTCTATGCCGATCTGGACGAAGTGATCCGCATCATCCGCTTTGAGGACGAGCCCAAGGCAGAACTGATGAAACGCTTCGACCTGTCGGACCGGCAGGCCGAGGCCATTCTGAACATGCGTTTGCGGGCCTTGCGCAAGCTGGAAGAGCTGGAGATCCGCAAGGAAGAAAAGTCGCTGAAGGGCGAACGCAGTGAGTTGAAAACCCTGATCGGGTCGGAAGAGGTCCAATGGGCCAAGGTCGATGAGGAAATCGCAGGTGTTGAGGAAAGCTTCGGGCCGAAGACGGACATCGGCCGACGCCGCACCGATTTTGGTGAAGCCGGTGAAGACATTTCCGATGCCGTGGCCGAAGCCCTGATCGTCAAGGAATCGATCCTCGTTGTTGTTTCCCAGAAAGGCTGGATCCGGGCGCTGAAAGGCCATGCTCACGACATTGCGGGAATTGCCTTCAAGGAAGGCGACAGCGCGCTGTTCACCGTGAAATGCGAGACGATCGACAAGCTGATCCTGTTCGGCACGGATGGAAAATTCTACGCCATTGATGCTTCCAAGCTTCCGGGCGGACGGGGCCATGGCGATCCCTTGCGGATTCATGCCGGCCTCCCGGAGGACGCTGCGCCACTGGCACTGTTCAAGCACGACCCCGAACGCGAATTGCTGATCGCGTCGGAGGCCGGAAACGGATTCCGCGTGAAAGAGGCGGATGTTTTCGCAACCAAGAAGGGCGGCAAGCAGGCGCTGAATGTCGGCGACGGGGAGGCCATTGCCTGTGTGCCCGTGATCGGCAGCAAGATAGCGGTCTCCAACAGCAAGAAGCGGCTGTTGATCTTTGACGTCGAGGATTTGCCGCAGATGAGCCGGGGCAAGGGTGTTCGCCTCATGGGCGGCAAGGGCGCCGAGTTGATTGATGTCGCCACGTTCGATCCCGAAGAGGGTCTGATCTGGATTGACGGTGCCGGCCGGCGCCATGTGTTCACCGAGTGGGCGGAATGGGAAGGCAAGCGGGCTCAGGCAGGCTCAGCCCGTCCACGCGGCTTCCCGAAAACCGGGAAATTCATGCCAGCCGACCCGGTTGCGGTAGCGCGCGCCATGGATTCGGCGTAATCACTCGATAGACAGATCTGGAATATTTCGGAGGGAGCTTCATGGAAGCCATTATTTTTCTTGTTGTTCTGATCGTGATCGCCTTCTTCGTGATCGGGATCTACAACCGGCTCGTTGCACTGCGTCAAACGACGAACCAGGCTTGGGGCGATATTGATGTCCAGCTGAAGCAGCGGGTCGATCTCATCCCCAATCTCGTGAACACGGTAAAAGGCTATGCCACTCACGAGAAAGAAACGCTGGAGAACGTCATCAAGGCGCGCCAGGCGTCTGTGGATGCAAGCAGCGTCAAGGATCAGGCCCAGGCCGAGAACATGCTGTCCGGTGCGCTTCGCCAGTTGTTCGCCCTGTCTGAAGCCTATCCGGACCTCAAAGCGAACGAGAACTTCATGAAGCTGCAGCACGAGCTGGCCGATCTAGAGAACAAGATCGCCGCGGCTCGCCGCTTCTTCAACAATGCTGTCAGCGAGTACAACACGGCCAGAGAGCAATTTCCCGCTGTCGTGTTCGCCAACATGTTCGGTTTCTCTGAGCGGGACTTTTTCGAGGTTGCCGACCGGGCTTCGGTGGAAAACGCTCCCGAGGTGAAGTTCTAGGAGCGTAAGCCATGATGGGCGCGGTCGGGCTCCGCACGCATATCTGGAACAATAATCTGAAATCCATCCTGCTTCTGGCTGGGTTTCCGTTCTTGATATTGCTGTTGGCGTTCGCCGCGTCGCTGGTTTTTACCGCCATGGATGGCGGGTCTGGCTACCAGGTATATTCGGATGGCAAGGCCTCCAGTGGTCTGGCAGCAGAATTTGGCCTGGCGTTCGATAATCTGCCAATGATGGCGCTGTGGTCGCTTGCCATTGCCGGCATCTGGTTCGTCATCGCGTGGTTTGGCCATCAGGCCATGATCGATATGTCGACCGGCGCGCATTCGGTATCGCGTCAGGATGAGCCTGAACTCTACAACCTTCTGGAAAACCTGTGCATTTCGCGCGGCCTGACCATGCCGAAGCTGAAAATTATCGAAACCGATGTGATGAATGCCTATGCCAGCGGTCTGACCGAGAAGCAGTATGCGGTGACTGTCACCCGGGGGCTGATGCAAAATCTGGACAGGGATGAACTCGAAGCCGTTCTGGCGCATGAGCTCAGCCATATCCGGAACAGGGATGTCCGTTTGCTGGTGATCTCGGTGATCTTTGTCGGGATATTCTCATTCGTGGCCCAGATCGTTTTCCGCTCGCTTTTCTGGGGGCGGATTGGTGGGCGCTCGACAGGGCGCCGCGGTAATGCGGCGCTTTTGATCATAATCGCTATAGCCATCGTTGCGATCGCCTATTTCCTGTCGATCGCGATCCGCTTTGCCCTGTCGCGAAAGCGCGAATACATGGCGGATGCCGGCGCGGTCGAACTGACCCGCAATCCGGATGCGATGATTTCGGCACTGGAAAAGATTTCCGGGCATGCTGCGATCGAAAACGCGCCGGATGGCGTGCGGGAAATGATGATCGAAAACCCGCATAATGGTTTTATGGGAATGTTCGCGACCCATCCGCCAATTGAAAAGCGCATTGAAGCGCTGATCCAGTTCGCCGGCGGTCACCGCCAGGACCGGTCAACCAGCGTGCCGGCGGTCTAGAGTCTTTCCAGGAGCAACAGGGTTTTGCCGCCCAGGACGCCTTCATCAAAGATCCGGTAGCCGAGTCGCTCGGCGATCCGGATAGATGCGATATTGTCCGGATCAATCATGCAGATGCTGCGGCGGCGTCCATGAGTTTCATCCAGCCATTGCATGCAGGCTGCCATGGCTTCCCGGCCATAGCCCTGACCATGAAATGCCTTGTCTATAACATAGCCGATCTCGGGGTCGCCCGAGAAGCCTTCCGGCTCGTCGCGCTGGAAATCGGCAAAGCCGACCATGCCGATAAAGCTTCCGGAGCTGGCCTCGTCCACGGCCCAATATCCGTAGCCGAGAATGGGCCACATACCGGCGCTGTTGGTGATGCGGCGCCAGGATTCCATGCGCGTTGACGGTTTCCCTCCGAGAAACTTTACATTCTCAGCATCCGACCAGATTCGATGGACATTCTCGAAGTCGTCCGCCTTGAGCGCGCGCAGCACAAGGCGTTTCGTTTTGACGGTCGGGGCGACGGGAAAGCTAGTCATACAGCATGTCGGGAAGCCCGGTTGCCAGCCAGGGCAAGAGTGCAACCATAATGATCACCGCCATCTGTATGCCCACGAATGGCAGGGCGCCGCGATAGATGGCGCCGGTGGTAACAGACGGTGGTGCCACCCCGCGCAGATAGAAGAGTGCGAACCCGAATGGCGGTGTCAGGAAGCTGGTTTGGAGATTGAGTGCCATCAGGACACCCAGCCAGACCGGGTCTATTCCCATCATCAGAAGGATCGGCGCCACAATCGGCACAACCACGAAGGTGATCTCGATGAAATCGAGGAAGAAGCCCAGCAGGAACATCACCAACATGACGATGGCCAGCGCGCCCCATTTTCCGCCGGGGACAGCTTCCAGCGCGGCTTGTACCGTCGCGTCACCTCCCAGCTCGCGGAAAATCAAAGAAAACAGGGCTGCGCCGATCAGAATGACGAAGACCATGGATGAGATACGAGCCGTCGACGTCATGACATCGTCCAGCACGCCCGATTTTTTCAGCCGCCAAAGGGCTACAAGTGTCCCCAGAACCGTCACGGCGGCGAAAAGGAACGCGATATTGATGCCGAGCTGATCGGTCCGGCTGACCGCCTCACGGCCGAGCCGAAGGTCAAAAAACAGCGTCAGGCCGATCATGCCGATCAATGCCAGGGCGCCCAATCCTGTCGCTGCCTGCCCGATAACGGGGTTACTGCCCGCACCGGCGTTCCGGAAGGCGGCCAGGAAAGTCGCTCCGACGGCTCCGACAGCGGCCGCTTCGGTCGGGGTGGCCAGCCCGGTCAGGATGGACCCCAGTACCGCAATGATCAGCGCCAATGGCGGGACCAGTGCGTGAAAAATCTTCCCGAAAGTCACACCGTCGTCAGCCGGTGCGGCCGGCGCTTTGGACGGTTGGGTGATTGCTACGAAAACCTGGTAGCCGATATAGATGCCAACCAGGATCAGGCCGGGGATCAGTGCGCCGGCGAAGAGGTCGCCGACAGAGACGATATCTGGTGAGAAGATGCCCTGCGCGCGCTGTGCCTCCTGATAGGCGTTGGAAATCTGATCGCCCAGCAGAACCAGTACGATCGACGGTGGAATGATCTGGCCGAGCGTTCCTGCAGCGGCAATGGAGCCAGATGCCAGGCCGGGATCATACCCCCGCTTCAACATGGTCGGAAGCGACAGGAGCCCCATGGTTACGACCGTCGCACCGACGATGCCCGTCGACGCTGCCAGAAGGGCACCGACCACGATCACTGAAATCCCAAGCCCGCCGCGCAGGGACCCGAAGAGCGCGCCCATGGCTTCCAGCAATTCCTCGGCGACTTTCGATTTTTCCAGCATCACGCCCATGAAGACGAAAAGCGGAACGGCCACGAGGATAGAGCGGTCCATCTCCATCATGTTGCCGTAGATGCGCTGCGGGAAGGCGCGCAGATGGATCGAATCAAAGACGCCGAGCGCCAGACCAAGCAGCGCAAAGCCCAAGGCTACACCGGCTAGCGTAAATGCCACCGGATATCCTCGAAGCAGCGCAATGAAGGCGGCTGCGAACATCAGGAAAGGCAGAATTTCGATCAGGATATCCATCTAGGGCTCCTGACCAGCGGTGCGATGAACTGGTGGGGCATCCTTGCCTGACAGGACCAGGGCGGCCCGCATCGCCATGGAGAGACCCTGCAGGATCATCAGGACAGCGAAAACCGGAATGGCGGTCTTCAACATGAAGACCAGCGGCAAACCATCGCTCTCACGGGACCGTTCAAGGATGCGCCAACTCGCATTGATATAGGGGGTTGAAACCCAGAGGATCAGCAGCGCCATCGGGAACAGCGCCAGATAGGTGCCGATCATGTCGGTCCAGGCTTTTCCCCGCTCTGAAAGCTTGGAATAGATGATATCGACCCGCACATGACCGTCGGCGAGCAGGGTTGAGCCGGACGCCAGCAGGAAAAGCAGGGCGTGCAGGTAGATGATGCTTTCCTGAAGCTTGGTCGAGGCAAAGCCGAACACATAGCGCTGGATCACCACCGTGGCGGTTACGACCACCAGGGCGAGGGCCAACCAACGCGCAGCATCCCCCACGACCGTGCTGACTGAATCGAACAGGCCGATAATCCGGTTGAACAGGTTTTCCAACGGGTTCGGCAAACCGGCAAACCGGCCCAGCAGGCCAGCGAGTAGAGGAAGCGCCAGGAATGGAAGGAGACCCCAACCGATCCATCGAATCGCCGCACCAAACCCGCGGGCCTGGTCATAGAGGCTGGTTTCGATCCATCCCGATACGGCGCCGCCGCTGGTCCCGTCACCGATCACCAGAAGGAGACTGATTGCGATGATCAGCAGTAAGAGCGCATCTCCCCCGCGCATGGGTTAGCGGCCCAGAACGCGTTCGCGTTGCGTGAAGTAGGGATGTTCGGAAATGCGGGCCCATTCTCGGCCGCGCCGGCGGGCCGCCATGTAGCTGTCATAGACCCGCCGGGTCAGCGGGTCAGCGTTTGCGACATCGGCAACGACCTGTTCGGAGATTTCACCGATCCGAAGCCAGGCTTCGTCCGAGAAGGACCGGAGCTGGACATTGTGCTCATTAACAAGAACGTCGAGCGCGCGCGCATTCTCGTGCGGATACTCCGCCAGTGAAATATTGTTCGTCGCGCGGGCAGCGGCCCGGATGATGGCCTGGTGATCGCTATCCAGGCCGTCCCAGACATCGGCATTGATGCCAAGGCTGAGCGCAGATCCCGGCTCGTGGAACCCGGGACCGTAATAGTATGGAGCTTCGCGATAGAAACCGAAGGCAAGATCATTCCAGGGGCCGACCCATTCGGTGGCATCGATGGTGCCGTTTTGCAGGGCCGGGTAGATCTCGCCGCCCGACAGGGCAACGGCGGCACCGCCGAGCTCCCTGAGCACATTGCCGCCGAGGCCGGGAATACGCATTCTCAGGCCGCGGAAATCCTCCAGGGAGTTGATCTCGCGTTTGAACCAGCCGCCCATCTGGTGGCCTGAATTGGCGGCCTGGAAGGCAATCACACCAAAGGAGCGGCCCAGCTCCTCCCAGAGCTCCTGACCGCCGCCAAATTCCACCCAGGACATGATTTCCGAGGCCGTCATGCCCAACGGAACAGCGGTGAAAAAGTTGAAAGCAGGGGATTTGCCCTGCCAGTAATACTCGGCGGCATGATACATGTCGGCCGTGCCGGTCGCGACGGCGTCAAAGGCTTCAAAAGCGCCGACAATTTCGCCAGCTGCGAAGACTTCCACTTCCAGAGAGCCGTTGGACATGGCGTTGCAGTACTCGGCGACGCGTTCGGCCGCTGTGCCGAGACCGGGGAAATTGGCCGGCCAGGTTGTCACCATGCGTAACCGGCGCGTGCGCCGCGTTTGGACATTCGGCGAGGCGACCTCGCTTTCCTGACCGCTGCTGCAGGCCGTGGCGACAGAGGCGGCAGCAATACTCGCTCCGCTCAGAAAGGTCCGGCGATCCATATCAATCTTCCCCAAAATCCATTTCGGTCTGGCGACCGTATTCAGTGTCTTCAAAGCGCCGCCAACCTGATGCAGTCAGGATTTCCAGCGGCCGGTAGCGCGATTTGTAGGACATTTTTGCACTGCCGGGCACCCAGTAGCCCAGATAGACGAAAGGCAATTCCTCGTTCTGGCACCAGCGTATGGCGTCCAGAATGACGAACTTGCCAAAACTGCGCTGCGGCTGTTCCGGATCGAAGAAGCTGTAGAGAAGCGACGGGCCGTCCCGCAGCCTGTCGATCAGGGCAGCGGCCCGCAATATTCCGGCCTCGTCGCGATATTCGATGATGTCCGTCCGCTGCGCGCCATCTTCCACCATCATCGCATAATCGGCAAAGCTCATACCCGCCATGTCACCATCGCCATGGCGTGCATCAAGGTAACGCGACAATAGCTGGAATTGCTCCATTGTGGCATGTGCCGGCAATTCTTCGCGAACGAGGTCCGCATTGGCTTTCAGCACCCGGCGGTTGTTGCGTGTAAATACATAATCCTGAACCGGAATACGGGCAGACCGGCAAGCGTCGCACCCTTCACAGGCAGGCCGGTAAAGCACGGCCTGCGAGCGGCGAAACCCGGCATGTGTGAGAGCATCATTGAGAGCCGGACCATCACCTGGCTCCAGACGCGTGAACAATTTGCGCTCCAGCCGTCCGGGCAAGTAGGGACAAGGACCTGCCGCCGTCAGGTAGAACGGGATCTGACGTGTGGTGAACGGATGGGTCACGTGGTCCTTCGAATCTTGCCTTCGGGATCAAGTCTATCTTGGAATGCTACATTCCGAAATGGAACCACGCGATGACCGTGAACACTATCCACATCAGGATCACCAGTGGAGCGCCGGCGCGGATGTAATCGGCAAACCGGTAATGGCCGGGCCCCATGACCAGCAGATTGGTCTGATAACCGATCGGCGTAGCAAAAGAGGTGTTTGCCGCAAACAATACCGTCAACGCAAAAAGTGCAGGATCCGCTCCCATCTGGTTGGCAGCGCCGATGGCGACCGGGGTAAAAAGGATGGCAGTGGCGTTGTTCGACAGGACGTTGGTGAGCGCCGCGATCAGGATAAACAATACCGACACCAGGGCGACCGGACCGTATGGCGCAAATGTGCTGACGACGACGCCGGCCAGGAAATCTGCGGCGCCGGTAGCCTGCAGGCTTGTGCCGAGCGCAAAGGCCGAGCCGACGAGGAGATAGACCCGCATGTCAATGGCGCGGGCCGCCTGACGAGAGTTGAGGCAGCCGGCGGCAATCATTCCGACCGCGCCCAGTATTGATGCATGCACAATCGGCATCAGATTTGTGGCTGCCAGGACGACGACGCCGGCAAAGATGATCAGCGCAAAATTGGCCCGCCTGGGGTCTGGCAGATCTGTCGTTGCCCAGGCCATAAGCAAAAGGTCCCGGTCGTTGCGCAGGCGGCGTAGCGCATCGGCTTTCCCGAAAAGCAGCAGGACATCGCCAGCTTCGATGCGGATCTCGCCCATCTTCTTGCGGATCATCCGGGAGCGCCGTTGAACGCCGAGCACGACACAACCGGTCAGATGCCGGAATCCGATATGCTCAACTGTCCGCCCGATCATGCGCGAGCCCGGTGGTACGACCGTTTCAGACAGACCCAGCCGCTCTCCGGGTGAGGGCTCGTCTCCGCCAGCTCCGCTCTGCAGAAGACCGCGCAGATATTCGGCTCGCGACGTCAGAAGGTCGGAAAGTGTTTTTCTCGTTGCGGCAACGATCAAAAGATCACCGGTCCGCAGTTTGACGTCGTCGAAGGGGGGGAGAATGGCATGCTCACCCCGCTGGATCATGCGTACCGTGATGTCGGGCAAGTCCGGGAACATACCGGCTACAGGCGACTGGCCCCGCAGAGGATGGTCGCGGGTGATTTCCAGCTGGGCGATGAATTGCTTGCCATCGCCTCCGGCGATCTCCTTTTCCATCGTCGCGCGTTCCGGCAAGAGGCGCGGCATGACGAAAGTGACATAGAGGATGCCGACAAAGGCCAGGATCACCCCGTATCGTGATGGAGCAAAGAAGTTCAGCGCTTCGCCGGTGAAGGCCGCGTAACTGTCAGACACCAGTAGATTGGTCGACGAGCCGATCAGCGTGGTCATCCCGGCGAGGATGCACACGAAGCTGAGGGGGATCATGATCTTGGACGGGGATGCGCCCATTCTCCCGGCGATCGCGACCAGGATCGGGATGAACATCACCACTACAGGCGTATTGTTGATGAAGGCACTGACAACAAACACGAAGAAAAATATTGCGAGCAAAGTCAGGAGCGGCCGTTTGTCGTACGAGGCGAGCAAACGCTGCGTCGGGCCTTCCATTGCGCCGGTCTGAAAAATGCCCTGTCCGACCACCAGAAGCGCCATGATGGTCAGGAGGGCCGGATTGGCAAAGCCTGCCAGAATCTGCGCGGTGTCAGGATTGCCCCGCTCCAGCGGAAAAAACTGGAAAAAGACAAGGACGACGGCGACGATCGACGCCGAAACCACCTCGATCGGCAGTCTTTCCCATACATAAAAGACAATTGCGACGGCCACGAAGGCCATGGCTGCCCACATTTGCCAGGATCCGGCAAAACCTTCGATCATCCCGTTCGCCTCGCACGGTCAGGAACAAACCTGACTCGACCCTAACACGAGCCATTGGGCTTTGGGCGATCCAGTTTCAGGTAGAGTTGTGGATTACCGGTTGAGACCGTGTCCAGGCGCAATTACCGGCGCTTCCCGCAGCAAGAGGATCGAAATCCTGCGGTTTCCTGCCATGTAGGGATCATCCGGGTAAAGCGGTTCGGATCCCGCGCGGCCGGTCACTTCGGCAATCCGGTCATCGGAAAGGCCGCCCTCCTGGATGATGGCCCGGACGGCGTTGGCGCGGTCGGCCGACAACTCCCAGTTCGTGTATTCAGAGCTGGGGGCAGGGCCGGCATCTGTATGGCCCGAAATCGCAATTCGGTTCGGCAATTGCTCGGCAATCTCGGCCACGGCGCGCAACAGGATGACAGCCCGCTCGTTCGGCTGCACCGAACCCGGGTTGAACATTGGCCGGCCTTCTTCATCGACCAGCTGGATGCGCAGGCCTTCCGGCGTTTCCTCGATGATCAACTGACGCGTTAGCTCTGCCAGTTCCGGCATATCCTGCAGGGACTGACGCAAAGACATTTCGGCGGAGGCAAACTGGGCCTGTTCGCGGCGCTCGCGGGCTTCAGCCATCGCTTCAGCACTGGCCTGGCTGGTCGCGGATTCCGGCGATTCCTGCGGATCTTCATTTTCGTCACGAATGGCGTCGGGCGACAAACGCTCGATCACCGAAGAAGTGCCTGCGCCGCGCGCCCCGTCCTCGCCGAGAGCGGTTCCGGCGAGAATTCCACCATTACCTGACTGTGACGGACTTACACTGGCCGGTGCGAAATAATCGGCGATGCCGCGACGCTGCTCCGGCGTCGTTGTATTGATCAGCCACATAAGGAGAAAGAATGCCATCATGGCCGTTACGAAGTCTGCATAGGCCACTTTCCAGGCGCCGCCATGGTGTCCATGACCACCGCTTTTCTTGACTTTCTTGATGATGATCGGTTGATCCGAAGCCATCTTCCGTACCACCCTGTTTGTTCTTCTTTAGCGGCGGATTATGTCGCAACACGGTTAAGGTCCGGTTTCGAAACGATTCGGAGGGCATTTTGTCCGCATCAGATGATTTCCGCGCTGCGATGTCCCGATACCCGACCGGGGTGACGGTGGTGTCGACATATCATGAGGGGCGCGCGGTCGGCATGACGGCGAATTCTTTTGCCTCAGTCTCGCTGGAACCGCCTCTGGTCTTGTGGTCGGTCGGCAAGACGGGCAGCCGCGGCCAGGTATTTTCGGATGCCAAGAGCTTTTCCATTTGTTTCCTTGGCTCGGACCAGTCGGAAATTGCAAAATTCTGTGCAGACAATGAGGCCCTGCCGGCGGGGCGGTGGAGTGAGAACGCTTACGGATTTCCCGTTGTCGAGAATTGCCCGGTCGTGCTGGATTGCCGCCAGCATGCCGTATACCCCGCTGGTGATCATGACATTATCATTGGAGAAGTGCTGCGCATCTCAATGCGCGATGAGGCCGGGGCATTGACCTTCTATCGCAGCCAGTACGGAACAATGGAGTAGCCCATGGCCAGATGCGCATTCCTCGGACTGGGTGTGATGGGGTTTCCGATGGCGGGCCATCTGGCGGCGTCCGGGCATGACGTCACGGTCTGGAACCGGACGGCTTCGAAGGGCGAGAAATGGGCCAGCGATCATCCGGGGCAGGCGGCAACGTCGTTGAACGATGCCGTGGACGAAGCGGACTTTGTTTTCATGTGTCTGGGCGACGACCCGGATGTTCAGGCTGTAGCTGACCAGATCATCCCCGCCATGCAAGCGGGCAGCGTGCTTGTCGATCATACGACGGCATCGGCCGAGCTGGCCCGGTCGCTTTATGCCGTCTGTGCGGCGCGGGACGTCGATTTTATTGATGCTCCGGTGTCCGGCGGTCAGGCGGGTGCCGAGAACGGTCAGCTCGCCATCATGTGCGGCGGTGATGAAGCGGTTTTTGCCAAGGTAGAGCCGGTCATGGATGCTTATGCCAAGGCGATCACGCTGATCGGTGAGGCTGGCGCCGGGCAGCTGGCCAAGATGGTCAACCAGATCTGTATTGCCGGCGTGGTCCAGGGCCTTTCTGAAGGCCTGCACTTTGCCGAGCAGGCCGGTCTCGATCCGTCGAAAGTGATCGGCGCCATCTCGAAAGGTGCTGCACAATCCTGGCAGATGGAAAATCGCTGGCAGACGATGGTCGCAGGGGAGTTCGAACACGGGTTTGCCACGAACTGGATGCGCAAGGATCTCCGCATTGCCCTGGACGAGGCCCGGAGGAATGATTCCCGACTGCCTGTGGCGGCGCTGGTTGACCAGTTCTATGCCGAGGTCCAGGCCATGGGCGGTGGACGGTGGGATACATCAAGCTTGATTGCGCGCCTGAAAAACGCCGATAAACGCTGAATGCGCCTTATCGAGCTCTCTTTTCCCGACACGGTAGATACCAAGCCGCTTCTGAAATCCTGCCTTCGCGCCGAGCCCGTGGATTACAGGCTGGAGCCAGCCGATGACCGTGGCCGCCGTGTGCTGCGCCTCTATTTCAAGAGTGGGCAGGGGCAGGAGGCGATCGATGCCATTCAAGGGCAATTGGCCGATACGACAGATTGGCGTCTGGTTGTCATTCCCATTGAGGCAACGCTTCCCAAGGAAGAGGAAGTGGAGGATGAGGAAACCCGCAAGAAACGAAAGACGCTGGCGCTGCGGGAAGAGCTTTACGAAGACATTGCTTCCGGTGCGCAGCTGAATAGGGATTTCCTGATCCTGACGGCCTTGTCGGCTGTGGTGGCTGCGCTCGGCCTGAACGCCAACAATGTGGCGGCTGTAATCGGCGCCATGGTGATTGCGCCCCTTCTGGGACCGATACTGGCCTTCTCTTTCGGATCGGCGCTCGGTGATCTACAATTGATGGCCAAGGCCGCGCGGACTGCTGTAGCGGGGCTGGCGTTCGGTCTGCTGATCAGTGTCGCTCTTGGCATGACGTTATCCGTCAATACCGGAAGTCCGGAACTCGTGGCGCGCACGATTGTCGGCGTCGATACGACAGCGCTGGCCCTGGCTTCTGGTGCGGCGGCGGCGCTTTCGCTTTCGACCGGTGTCGCCAGTGCACTTGTCGGTGTCATGGTCGCCGTGGCCTTGCTGCCGCCTTCGGCTGCGATGGGACTTTATGCCGGTGCTGGCGAGTGGGGGATGGCGGCGCGCGCCGGCCTCTTGCTGATGATCAATGTGGTGAGCGTCAATCTGGCCGCTCTGTTTACCTACCGGGTCAAAGGCGTGCGGCCGCGAACCTGGCTGGAACGAAAATCGGCCAAGCGGTCCGTGTTCGTGAATTATGCAGTCTGGGCCGTTCTCATCATCGTACTGACGGTTGTCGCTTGGCATGTGGCAGCCCGGGATGCGCTTCAGCTTCCATGAAAAAAGCCCCGCAGCTTGCGCCACGGGGCCATTTCCAAAGGACAATCCGGTGAGGCTATTCGCCGCCCGGCATCAGCCGCTCTACCGTTGCCATAACGATGACCAGCAGGCCGGCCGCATTCAGCACGGCGCCATAATTGGCAAAGATGGCTGTCAGGTATTCCCCGACCGCCGGTACGCCGCCCAGCGCAGCATGACCGACATGAAGGAAAATTGCGCCCATCAGCAGGGATTTGCGATGATCGCCCTTCACGAACCAGCCACTTGCCAGGCCGAGCACAGCCAGAATAAGTGCGGCATAGTCGAAACTCACGAACGCGAACACGATAGCCGCCAGAAACGCGACGGCCCAGATGATCTTATCGAGTGACATTGGTCTCCCCTTTGTCGTTTGCTTCTCGCATGACCAAAACGTCATGCGTGGCGCGTCCAGTGTAAGTGGGTTAAGGATTTTTTCTCAATCCCGAAGCGGGCAGTATTCAACAGGTTTTATTTGATTGTTCCGAACAGGATTTTGTGAGCATGACAGTCGAAACTCTCTTTCTCATTCTTGATTTTGCCGGGATCGGCCTCTTTGCTTATTCGGGAGGCATGCTGGCGGCGCGCAAGGAATTGGATCCGTTCGGTGCGGCGATTCTGGGCGCTGTGGCTGGCATGGGTGGCGGCACGCTTCGCGATGTCCTGCTGGGGGATGTGCCTGTCTACTGGGTGGAAGCCCCAGAATATCTCTGGATCGCGCTCGGCGGTGCCTTGCTGGGCTATTATACCTCGCCCTGGGCGCAGTCCCTGGCCAGCCGTCGGGCGGCTCTTGTCTGGGCGGATGCCGTCGGTATGGCTGTCTTCTGCGTCCTGGGAGCAAAAGCAGGCCTGGCCGCTGGATCGCACTGGTCGATAGCCATGCTGACCGGCGTTATGAGTGCGGCTTTCGGTGGATTGTTGCGGGACATCATTGTCAATGACGTGCCGCTGGTGCTGCGCGCGGAAATCTATGCGCTGGCTGCGCTGGCGGGAGCGGGCGCCTATGTGTTGGCCATATCTCTGGGAATCGCGACCGGCACGGCGGCGATTGGCGCCGCTTTAATTGCTTTTGTCATTCGCGGGTGTGCGATTCTGTTTAACTGGACGCTGCCGCCGCTCGGCAAGGTCGGCTAGGCCAGCGCCTGCCTCAGATCCTCGATCAGGGATTCGGCCGGTTCGATCCCGCAAGACAGGCGAACGAGATCGTCTGGCGTCGGGCTATCCGGGCCTTCAATCGGCTTGCGGTGTTCGATCAGGCTTTCCACGCCGCCCAGCGACGTTGCCTGGATGAAGATCTTTGTCCCGGCAGCCAGTTTGCGGGCCGCCTCGTATCCGCCTTTCAGACGAAGCGAGAGCATACCGCCGAAGCCGTTTGTCATCTGCCGGGCGGCGATTTCGTGTCCGGTGTGAGACGGTAGCCCCGGATAGAGGACCGACTCGACGGCCGGATGTGTTTGCATGGCTTCCGCAACAGCCAGGGCATTGGCGCTCTGGCGTTCGAAACGGATGAAAAGCGTGCGCAGACCCCGCATCAACAGCCAGCTTTCCATGCCACCGGCCAGCGCACCCGTCTTGTTGTGAATTTCGCCGATCTCGGCCCAGCGGGGCGTTATTTCGCGGGTCGACAGAACGCCGGCGAGGACATCCGAATGCCCATTCAGATATTTCGTCGCCGAGTGCATCACGATGTCCGCATCCAATTCCAGCGGCCTTGTGGTGCACGGCGGCGCGCAGGTGGAATCGATGGCGAGGGGGGCGCCTGCGGCATGCGCAATGTCTGCCGTTGGGGCGATGTCGACGATTTTCCAGCCCGGATTGGCGGGCGTTTCCACCCAGACCAGATCGGTTTCGCCGGGGCGGACCGAATTCCGAAGCGCCTCCAGATTGCCCGGTTCCACGAAGCTGGCCGACAGGCGCTGTTTGGCGGCCAGGCGGTTCAAAAGGGCCTTGGCGCCGTAATACATTTCGGTCTGGGCGACGACATGGCCGCCGGTCGGAACCGTCTCGAACACAGCGGCAATGGCTGCCATGCCGGAAGAGAACAGGCGGGTTTCAGCCGCGCCCTCCAGCCGGGCGATGACGTCGGCAGCGTGTTGCTCGGTTGGCCCGTGAGGGCGCCGATAATCGATACTGCCAAGCAATTCGTTATCGGACCCGCGCCCATAGGTGCTGGACAGGTGGACGGGTGGAATGACCGCGCCGGTCTCGGGGTCGATCCGGTGAAGGGCCTGAACAGCCGCGATTTCCCGGTGCTCGTCAGCCATTGAGGATCTCCGCCGCGCGGGGCGCGAAATAGGTGACGATCCCGGCCGCTCCGGCGCGTTTGAAAGCCATCAGGCTTTCCATCATCACCCGGTTGCCATCGATCCAACCATTGGCGGCAGCAGCTTCGATCATGGCGTATTCTCCGGAGACCTGGAAGGCGAGGGTAGGAACGCCGAAGGTCTCGGAAATGCGCTGGACAATATCGAGATAGGGCAGGCCGGGCTTGACCATCACCATGTCGGCACCCTCATCAATGTCGAGCGCAACCTCGCGCAGCGCCTCCTCGGTATTGGCCGGGTCCATCTGGTAGGATTTCTTGTCGCCCTGCAGCACCGCGCCGGACCCGATGGCCTCCCGATAGGGACCATAAAAGCCCGATGCGTATTTCGCGGCGTAAGACAGGATCATCGTATCGGTGAATCCATGGGCCTCGAGTGCGTCGCGGATCGCGCCGATACGGCCATCCATCATGTCGGACGGGGCGATCACGTCGCAGCCGGCTTCGGCCTGCACCAGGGCCTGTTTGATGAGCACATTGACGGTCTCGTCATTCAGGATGGCGCCATCCTGCATCAGCCCGTCATGGCCATGCGTGGTGAAGGGATCGAGCGCCACATCGCAGATCACCCCGACATTCGGCGCAGCCTCCTTGATGGTCCGGATGGCCTGGGGCACCAGCCCGTCCTTGTTGAAGGCCTCGCTGCCCTTTTCGTCTTTCTTCGCCGGATCGATATGCGGAAAGATCGCCATTGCCGGGATGCCCAGCATTTCCGCGCGTTTGGCAGCGTTCGCGAGGGTGTCAAGGCCGAGGCGTTCGACACCTGGCATGGCGGCGACCGGTTCGGTCGGATCGGCTGTGTCGGAGACGACGACCGCCCAGACCAGATCATTTGCCGTCAGCGTGTTTTCCGAGACCAGGCGGCGCGACCAGTCGGCCTGGCGCAGCCGCCGCATGCGTGTGGCTGGAAATGCGCTCATCGTCTTCTACCCTCGCAGCTTGCCCTGACGCGTGGTCCACGTTAGGGCTTCGCGGCCTCAATCAAAAGCCTGATGGAGCTTTCCTTGCACTTCGAGCTGAGTGAAGACCAGAGCCTGATACAGGACGCCGCCCGCAAGTTTGCCGACGACCGTATGAAACCGTTCGCGGCGGAATGGGACGAGACCAAGCATTTCCCGGAAGACATTCTGCGTGAAGCCGCCGAAATGGGCTTTGCCGGGATTTATACCGGCGACGAGCATGGTGGTTCGGGCATGAGCCGGCTGGATGCGGCGCTGATCTTCGAACAATTGTCGCGCGGCTGTGTTTCTACGGCAGCCTACATCTCCATCCACAATATGTGCGCTTGGATGATCGACACATGGGGCAATGACGAACAGCGCGCGAAATTCCTGCCAGCACTGATGTCGATGGAGCATTTTGCGTCCTACTGCCTGACCGAGCCTGGTGCGGGTTCTGATGCCGGCTCTCTCAGAACGAAGGCGGTGAAGGATGGCGACGATTACATCCTCAATGGATCCAAGGCCTTCATTTCCGGTGGCGGACGCTCGGATATCTATGTCGTGATGGCGCGCACGGGCGGTGAGGGGCCCTCAGGCATTTCCACCTTCGTGGTCGAGAAGGGCACGCCGGGGCTTTCCTTTGGCGCCAACGAGAAAAAGCTGGGCTGGAATTCCCAACCGACCGCTGTCGTCAATTTCGAGGATTGCCGGGTGCCGGCCGCCAACCGGTTGGGCGATGAAGGCATTGGCTTCAAGATCGCGATGAACGGCCTCAATGGCGGGCGCGTGAATATCGGCGCCTGTTCACTCGGCGGTGCGGCGGAGGCGCTGGATATTGCTGCCGATTATGTGCAGTCGCGCCAGCAGTTCGGCAAGCCGATCGCCGGCTTCCAGGTCACCCAGTTCAAGCTGGCTGATATGGCTACCGATCTCGAAGCCTCCCGCCTGATGCTGTATCGCGCTGCGGCCGCGATTGATGCCAAGGATCCGTCGACGCCTAAGCATTGCGCCATGGCCAAACGCTTCGCGACCGATGCCTGCTTCGACATCGTCAACCAGGCTCTGCAACTGCATGGCGGATATGGCTATCTGAAGGATTATCCGATCGAGCGGATCCTGCGCGATCTGCGGGTCCACCAGATCCTTGAAGGCACGAACGAAATCATGCGTGTGATCATCGCGAAGGATGTGATGAGGTAATGGGCGCCAGCCCCGGGCAAGATGCTGTCGAGTGCGCAAGAGGCTTCATCGGCCTTGTTCTTGCGCCGGGTGCCGCCACGATTGACGACATCGCGCGGGTCAAAAGCCTTTCGGACAAGCTTGTATTGCTGGGGCGGACCTTGCCGGCAATCAAGGAGACGGGCCGGCAAGATGATGAAGTCGGTTTGGTCGAGCCTTCGGTGGATGCGATCCGACACCGATTTGCCATCCTGGAGCCTTTTGCTTCCGAAAACGTGCGGCCTTGGGATGATTTGCATCATACGGTGATCGACCTCCAGCACGTTGTTTTTCTCGCGTCAGAAGCCGGAGAAGACAAGGCTGTTCACGCGTTCAAATACGGTTTTCTCACTCATTGGGGTATGCATCTGGCAAGCCTTCGAATACCCCTTCTGCAAGTTCTGAGGACACATGTTCATGACCGATGAAATCATTGCCCGAAAAGTCGGCCAGCTGGGCCGGATCACGCTGAACCGTCCCAAAGCGCTCAACGCGCTGACCCTGCCCATGGTGCATGCGATGACCGAGGCGCTTATGTCCTGGAAGGACGATGCCGGGGTGCAGGCAATTGTCGTAGACGCCGAAGGCGAGAAGGGCTTTTGCGCCGGTGGCGACATTCTGATGCTGCACAATAGCGGCAAGGCGGGCGGTGAGGATGCCTGGCGGTTCTGGCATGACGAGTATCAGTTGAATACGCTGATCCAGGAATACCCGAAACCGTATGTCGCGTTGATCGACGGCATCACCATGGGGGGTGGTGTCGGCATATCGGTGCATGGCTCCCACCGGGTGGCGGGCGACAGGACCATGTTCGCCATGCCGGAAACCGGGATCGGTTTCCATCCGGATGTTGGCGGGGCCTATTTCCTTCCGCGCCTGCCGGGCGAGATCGGCATGTGGATGGGGCTGACCGGCGCACGGTTGAAAGCGGCTGATTGTCTCGCCGCAGGCCTGGCGACTCATTATTGCCCGTCGGCTGATCAGGCTTCGTTGCTGGATGCGCTCGAGAAGGCCGACCTCGCGTCGGATGAAGACAAGCTGGAAGAGATTCTGGAAGCCCATTCCGGTGATCCGGGCTCTTCCGAGCTGGCGCTGGTTCGCGGACTGATTGATGCGGCGTTCGAAGGCGATGATGTGCCGGCGATGATGGCCCGCATGGAGGCTGCAGGCGATCAATGGTCGGCCAAGCAATTGAAGATCATGGGCACGAAGTCGCCGACGGCCATGGTGTTGACAGCGAAATGCCTCCGCCGTGGCGCGGATCTGTCATTTGAGGATGTCATGCGGCAGGATTTGCGCGTCTCGATGCGCTGTCTGGCCGGGACGGATTTCTACGAGGGCGTCCGCGCCGTTATCATCGACAAGGACAATGCGCCGAGCTGGTCACCGGCCGCTATCGGCAAGGTCGATGCGGAGGCGCTGGAAGCCTATTTCGAGCCGCTTGCCGCGGACAAAGAACAGACTTTTCTGGGAGAGTAGATCATGGCCACTATCGCTTTCATCGGCCTCGGCAATATGGGTTCGGGCATGTGCGCCAATCTCGCCAAGGCCGGCCATGATGTGCGCGCCTTCGATCTGAGCGCGGATGCCGTCCAGCGTGCTGTATCGAATGGCGCCAGCGCGGCCACGAGCGCTGCCGAGGCGGTCAGTGGTGCCGACGCCATCGTGACCATGCTGCCGGCGGGCAAGCATGTGCGGGCTGTCTATGAGGGCGAGATATTCGATGCCGCCGCCGCCGGCACCGTGATCATGGATTGCTCCACAATTGATGTGGCCACCGCGAAATCCGTTGGTGAAGCCGCGACCGCCAAGGGGTTTCACTTCGTTGATGCGCCTGTGTCTGGTGGAGTGGCGGCGGCCGATGCGGGCACGCTGACCTTTATGGTCGGTGGCCCCGAGGCGGCTTTTGCCAAGGCCGAACCTTTCCTGTCGAACATGGGCAAAGCCGTCATTCATGCCGGTGATGCCGGGACAGGGCAGGCGGCCAAGATCTGCAACAACATGCTGCTGGCCATTACCATGATCGGAACGTGCGAAGCTTTCGCGCTGGCCGACAAGCTGGGCCTCGATCGACAGAATTTCTTCGACATTTCCTCGAAGGCATCCGGCCAGTCCTGGTCAATGACCAGCTATTGTCCTGTACCCGGGCCAGTCGAAACCTCGCCGGCCAATCGTGATTACAAGCCGGGTTTTGCAACCGCGATGATGTTGAAGGATCTGAAGCTGGCCATGGATTCCGCTGCTGCTGCCGGGGCGTCCACGCCGCTCGGAGCGCAGGCTGAAGCACTCTATGCGATGTTTGACAATCTGGGTGGCCGGGAGGCCGATTTCTCGGGCATCTTCAAGCTGATCGACGGAAGCTGGAAGGCGAATTAATCGGTTTTTAGTCTGTTTGGGTTAGCGTTCTGCCAAAACAATAATACCTATTGGGTGGAATGGAGATCCGACATGGCCCTTGCCGAGTCGCCGTCGCAGGACGTGGAAACGCGTCCCGATTACCTCGAATTGCTGCAGCGCGTCGAGCGCCTTCACCGCCAGCTTCTGGATGTCGTGAAGGATGAGCTGGACCGCGAAAGCCTGCGTGATCTGACCAGTGTTCAGGCGCTCCTGATCTATAATATCGGGGATCAGGTTCTGACCGCGGGCGAGCTGAAGTCGCGAGGCCATTATCTGGGGTCCAACGTTTCATACAATCTGAAGAAGCTGGTCGATCTCGGCTTCGTCAATCAGAAGCGCTCCAGCGCCGACCGGCGCACGGTCCGCATCAGCCTGACCCAGGAAGGGCTCGACGTGTGTGAGCGCCTGACCGCGCTATTCGCGCGGCAATCCGTTGCCCTGGAGCCGTCGGGCGGCCTGAATACTGAAACAGTCGAAGCGACCAATGTTGCGCTGGATCGCCTGGAACGTTTCTGGACCGATCATATTCGCTTCAGGCTGTAATTTTTCAGCCTGCGTCCAAACGTCCAACTCGCCTTTGCGGCGGAATTGTTTAAGTAGTGTCGATATCCGTTTGGTAAGCGACTCTCGGTGGCAATTCATTCATGGACTATCAGGACGCCTTCAAATCTGCCGTAGCGCGCGTTCGCGCCGAGGGCCGGTATCGTGTTTTCGCCAATCTACGCCGTTATCGCGGCGAGTTTCCGAGGGCGCGCTGGCGCACGGAAGATGGCGATGTTCGGGACGTAACGGTCTGGTGTTCCAACGATTATCTCGGCATGGGCCAGAAGCCCTGCGTGACCGAATCGATGAAAGGTGCGATCGACGATGTTGGCGCTGGCGCCGGCGGTACTCGCAACATCTCCGGAACCACGAATTACCATGTCGAGCTTGAGCGTTCGCTCGCCGACCTGCATCAAAAGCAATCCGCCTTGCTGTTTACCTCGGGCTATATCGCCAATGAGGCAACGATCGCGACGCTCGGGAAGATCCTGCCGGGTCTGATCATCTATTCAGACGCATTGAACCATGCCTCCATGATCGAAGGCGTGCGCGGAGCGAAATGCGAGAAGCATGTTTTCCGACACAATGATGTCGAGCATCTCGAGGAATTGCTAAGGGCAGCTCCCCTGGATGCGCCGAAACTCATTGCGTTCGAGTCCGTCTATTCCATGGATGGCGATATTGGTCCGATCGAGGCGATCTGTGATCTCGCCAACAAATACAATGCGCTGACTTATCTTGATGAAGTCCATGCCGTTGGCCTTTATGGGTTGCGTGGCGGCGGGATCGCCGAACGCGAAGGTCTGCTCGACCGGGTCGACATCATTGAGGGCACGCTTGGTAAGGCGTTCGGTGTCATGGGCGGTTACATCGCTGCTGATGCGAACATTGTGGATGCGATCCGCTCCTGGGCACCTGGATTCATATTTACGACGTCTCTCGCTCCGGCACTGGCAGCCGGTGCGCGAGCGAGCGTCGAATATCTTAAATCGGCCCATTACCTTCGCGAGCAGCACCAAGAACGCGCGAAAACGCTGATGCAGCGCATGCGGGATGCCGATTTGCCGGTCATGGATAGTGAAACGCATATTGTCCCACTGTGGGTGGGCGATCCGGTCCTCTGCAAGCGTCTTTCCGATGCCCTGCTGGATGATCATGACATTTATGTTCAGCCGATTAATTATCCCACGGTCCCGCGGGGCAGCGAGCGGCTGCGTTTCACGCCTTCGCCGGCGCATGATGATGAAATGTTCGATCAGCTGATTGAGGCTCTTCAAGAGGTCTGGGTCCGGTTCAAGGCCCGGCGCACCGCCTGACTTCGAACGCCGATCTGGCGCGGGCGCTCGTCGACCGCGAAATCATTTTCGAATTTATCGATACCGGCCCGGCTATCCGGGTGGCGGCCATTGATGTGGCGACCGGTGAGGAAGTGGTGATCCAGTCACCAAAGTCGGCGGCGCGTCATGAAATGGAACGCGTCGCGGGTGCAAAGCTGGCGAGAAAGCTGGGACTGACGGGCAAAAAGAAACGGCCGGATGAGGGTTCACCCGGCCGCGGCATAAAGGTCTAGCTTCGGTCTATTTGGATTTGCGCTTTCCGCGCCCCAGACCGATATCCTTTGCAAACGCCGAGCGCTTACGAGAATAGGCCGGTGCGACCATAGGATAGTCAGATGGCAATCCCCACTTCCGGCGGTAATCATCCGGCGACATGTCGTATTGCGAACGCAGATAGCGCTTCAGCATTTTCAGTTTCTTGCCGTCCTCCAGACAGACGATGTATTCGTCAGTAACAGACTTGGAAACAGGAACGGCCGGTTTTGATTTTGGCTCAGGCTTGGCTGCTGTTCCGCTGATTTCTCCCATTGTTGCATGAACAGAACGAATGAGATCAGGAACATTCTCGGCGGGAACTGAATTGTGCGTCAGAAAAGATGCAACAATATCAGTTGTCATCCGCAGAAGTTCTTCTTCATCGATCATGGGGAGGTTTTCGTCTGTCATAATAGCTCCATTAGACTTGGTTTTTTGCGGCTATCCTAGGTGAGATGAGGTTTGTCTAGAATTCAACAGCCGGTTTGGCAATCGCCATTCTGTACAAAATTCTCATTATACTTTGGGTCGAACCTGCGTTGGTATTCACAAGTGCCGCAAGACTCGCGTTGTCACGATAGCGGTTGCCTCTTATCACTGATCTCCAGTAACCGGCGTGCCCAGGAGTGATTCACGTGTCTTCCGAGTTTTTCAGCCAGTCTCTGGCCGAGTCCGATCCCGATCTGGCGAAAGCCGTTGGCCAGGAAATCCGCCGTCAACAGCAGCAGATCGAGCTGATTGCATCGGAAAATATCGTGTCGCGAGCTGTGCTGGAAGCACAGGGCTCCCCGCTGACCAACAAGTATGCAGAAGGCTATCCCGGGCGCCGGTATTATGGCGGTTGCGAGTTCGTCGACATCGCCGAGGACCTGGCACGCGACCGCGCCCGGAAATTGTTCGGAGCGGCTTACGTCAATGTGCAGCCGAGTTCGGGAAGCCAGGCCAATCAGGGTGTTTTCCTGGCTCTGTTGAAGCCCGGTGACAAAATTCTTGGCATGAGCCTTGATGCCGGAGGCCACCTGACGCATGGCGCCAAACCGAACATCTCCGGCAAGTGGTTCGAGGCGCACCATTATGGCGTCCGCGAGGACGACGCGCTGATTGATTATGATGCTCTGGAAGAGAAAGCCAGAGAGGTGCAGCCGCAACTGATCATTGCCGGCGGTTCGGCCTATCCACGGATCATCGACTTTGAACGTTTCCGCAAGATCGCCGACGAGGTTGGCGCCTATCTGATGGTCGACATGGCGCATTTCGCAGGGCTGGTTGCGGCCGGCGAATACCCCAGTCCGATCCCGCATGCTGATGTGGTGACCACGACCACACACAAGACACTTCGCGGGCCCCGCGGTGGCATGATCCTTTCGCGCGACGAAGATCTGGGAAAGAAGTTCAACTCCGCCATTTTCCCGGGTTTGCAGGGCGGGCCGCTGATGCATGTCGTCGCGGCCAAGGCCGTTGCGTTTGGAGAAGCCCTGCAACCGGGCTTCAAGGATTATATCAAGGCCGTCGTGGCGAACTGCAAGATCATGGCCGAAACATTGAAAGATGGCGGTTATGAAATTGTCTCGGGTGGTACAGACTCGCACCTGGCGCTTGTTGATCTGCGGCCGAAGTCTTTGACGGGTGATATTTCCGAAATGGCGCTGGAGCGCGCCTACATGACCTGCAACAAGAATGGCGTGCCGTTCGATCCCGAGAAGCCGATGGTGACTTCTGGTCTTCGTATCGGCTCGCCGGCGGGCACAACACGCGGTTTCGGTGAAGCAGAGTTTCGTCAGATCGGCGAAATGATGGTTGAGGTGCTGGATGCACTCTCGCAAAACCGTTCTGGCAACAAGTCCGTGGAGGAAGCCGTCAAGGCCCGGGTGATTGAACTGACGTCCCGCTTTCCGATTTATCCAGAATTGTCCTAGACTTGTTCCATGAGATGTCCGTTCTGCAGCCATCCTGACACGCAAGTCAAAGATTCCCGCCCCGCGGAAGATGGTGCTTCTATCCGACGCCGCAGGTTTTGCCCGGGCTGTTCGGCGCGATTCACGACATTCGAGCGGGTGCAGCTGCGTGAGCTGACTGTGGTTAAGCGCAATAATCGCCGGGCGCCATTTGATCGGGACAAGCTGGCGCGGTCGGTCGCCCTGGCCTGCCAGAAGCGGAACATCGATCCGGACCGGATCGATCAGATGATTTCCGGGATTGTCCGCCGGCTTGAGAGTTCAGGCGATTCCGACGTGACGTCGGATTCGATCGGCGAGCTGGTAATGGATGCGCTCAAGGGGCTCGATCCTGTCGCCTATGTCCGCTATGCGTCGGTCTATAAGGATTTCCGTGAAGTCGATGATTTCCGGGACTTTATCAAGGGCGAGAAGTTGGCGCCAAAAGGCACCGAAGCCGTAAAGACAAAGAAATGAGCGGGGCGCCGAAACGGTGCGTCACCCTCAAACTGGCGACCTCCCTGGATGGCCGCATCGCTTTGTCCGATGGGACCTCCAAGTGGATCACCGGCGAAAAATCGCGAGAACAGGTCCATCGGCTAAGAGCAGATCATGATGTGGTTCTGACCGGCATCGGAACAGTCCTGGCCGACGACCCCGAACTGACGGCGCGTTTGCCTGGATATGACGGCGGCCAGCCAGGGCGGGTTATTGTCGATACACGGCTGCGGACACCTGAAAGTGCCCGAATACTGGATAATGGCGGACCAGTCCTGATCATGTGTGGCGGAGATGTACCTGCCCATAGCCGTGCGGCTCTTGAAGCCAGAGGTGCCACAGTCGAGACACTGAACCGCTTCGATGGCCCCAGTCTCAGCCTGAAGGCCGTGATCGAGCGCGTGAGGGCGTTGGGTGGCGAGCGGATAATGATCGAAGCGGGTGGTAAACTGGCTGCAAGCGCGATCCGTAACGATCTGGTCGATCGTATTGAATGGTTTCGTGCCCCCATACTGCTCGGTGGTGACGGATTGCCGGTTGTTTCAGTGCTTGGCCTTGAGCGCATGGACGAAGCTCCCATCTTCACCCGGGTCAGCGTCGGGGAGTCCGGCGAAGACCTGCACGAAGTCTATGAAAGAAAGGCCGGCTAGATGTTTACCGGCATTGTGACCGCAAAAGGCAGGCTGGAGAGCGCCACCGGTACCGGGGACCGGCGTTTTACAGTCGCTTCTTCTTACCCTGTCGAGACGATCGATCTGGGAGCTTCGATATGCCACGCAGGCGTGTGTCTGACGGTTGTCAGCAAACAGGCCACTGCTTCGGGCAGCGTCTTTGAAGTTGAGGTCTCTCCCGAGACGCTCGCGCGCACAACTCTTGGGGCGTGGCAACTGGGTGAGGAGATCAATCTGGAGAAATCCCTGCGTCTCGGCGATGAAATGGGTGGTCATCTGGTGACCGGGCACGTCGATGGCGTGGGCGAGATTGTGGACCGGGAAGACAATGGTGACTGGCTGTCCTTCAGGGTGAAGGCGCCGGAACAACTTTCGAGATTTATTGCTGAAAAGGGCTCGATTGCCGTCGATGGTGTCTCGCTGACCGTCAATAGCGTCGCGGAAGATCGCTTCGAACTGATGATCATTCCCCACACCGCCGAGGTGACGACGCTCGGCTCACTGCAAATTGGCGCGCGGGTCAATCTTGAAGTTGATCTCATGGCGCGATACGCCGCACGCCTGATGCAGGTGGACCGATAAGGCATGGCTAGCGACACGCCGCTTTCTCCGATCGAGGATATTATTGAGGACGCCCGGAATGGACGGATGTTCATTCTTGTCGATGCCGATGACCGCGAGAATGAGGGCGATCTCGTCATTCCGGGACAGTTTGCGACGCCTGAGGCCGTAAACTTCATGGCGCGGCATGGCCGGGGGCTGATCTGCCTGTCGGTTACTGCAGAGCGGGCCAATGCGCTCGGCCTGGAGATGATGTCCTCGAACAACAGGACGCGCCATCAGACGGCCTTCACGGTCTCGATTGAGGCGAGGGAAGGGGTCTCGACGGGTATTTCGGCGCATGACCGGGCGCTGACGATTGCCACAGCCATCGACCCGGCAAGAGGCCAGGACGACATTGTAACGCCGGGCCATGTGTTTCCTCTGATCGCACGCGATGGCGGAGTGCTGGTGCGTGCAGGGCATACGGAAGCCGCTGTCGATGTTTCCCGGATGGCAGGGCTGAACCCGTCAGGCGTGATCTGCGAGATCATGAATGAAGACGGCACCATGGCGCGGATGCCGGATCTCGTTTCGTTTGCGCAACTGCATGGGCTGAAGATCGGGACGATTGCTGATCTGATTGCGTACCGCCGCCGGTATGACCGGTTTATCGAACGCCGTGCCGAGGTTCCATTTGAAAGCCATTGGGGCGGGATTTTCAAGCTCGTCGTCTATCGCAGCCTGGTGGACGGATTCGAGCATGTTGCCCTTCTGAAAGGCCAGCCGGAAGCGGACCATCCTACTCTGGTGCGCATGCACAAGGTGAGTTTCGTCGATGATGTGATAGCTGCCACCGGACGGCGGTCAGGTCTTGTTGAAGTGGCCATGCAGTCCCTGGCACAGCATGACGGGCCCGCTGTAATGGTCTTCATCCGTGAAACCAATTTGAATGCCATCCGTGAGCGCTTCGGTGCAAAGCCGGTTGAACCCGATGAAAAGCGCGAAGAGCGCCGCCTGCGGGAATATGGGATCGGGGCGCAGATCCTGACGGATCTGGGCGTCGGCGAGATGGACCTTCTGACAACAGCGCCCAGACCGATTGTCGGCCTTGAGGGATATGGCCTGTCGATCAATTCGACGGTGCCGCTTGGAGATTTTGAAGCATGAATGGCAATCCGCGTATCCTGATCGTCGTTGCTCCCTATTACGAGGAAGTCAGCGATGCCCTGCTGGCCGGTGCCAAAGCGGCGCTTGGCGATGCTGATGTCGACATAGCGGAAGTGCCCGGCGCGCTGGAAATCCCGGGCGCGATTGCCTGTGCGGTGAAGAGCCGTACCCGGTTCGATGGTTATGTCGCGCTTGGCTGCGTGATCCGTGGTGAAACCAGTCACTATGACTACGTGGCCGGCGAATCCGCGCGGGCGCTGATGGATCTGACGCTGGATGGGGTCGCTGTCGGAAACGGGATATTGACGGTCGAGAACCGTGAGCAGGCGATGAAGCGCGCAGGCGAGAAGGACAAGGGCGGCGATGCGGCTCGTGCCTGTCTTGCCATGATCGGTTTGCGTGAACGCTTCGGTGCCGCCTGATGGAACCGGCTGAGGACATTATGCCGGAGATGAAGCCCAAGCCGGCCGCACGGCTGGCCGCGGTCCAGGCGGTTTTCCAGGCCGAGCAGGATGATGCAGGGATTGACCGGATCGTGGCACAATTCCTCGAGCACCGGATGCAACCCACTGCGGATAAGCGCTTGTTCGAGAACATTGTTCGCGGGGTGGTCGGGACCGTCCCGGTGATTGACCAGCAAATCCGGCCTGCTCTGAGCGACAAATGGACGGTTCAGCGGCTGGATCCGACGTTGAGAGCCATTTTGCGCTGCGGTGTTTATGAGCTGACCGCGCATTCGGATCTGGCTATCGGAACCATCCTGCAGAATTACGTAGACCTTGCCGGGGCGTTTTTCAGCGACAAGGAAACGGCGTTCGCCAATGCTGTGCTCGACCGTATCGCAAGGGATCTCCGTCCACAGGAAGGAAATGCGTGAGCGAGGCCGGTGAATTCGATTTCATTGCGCAGCACCTTGCGCCGCTTTCACAGGGCTATGAGGGTGCTTTCGGCCTGACCGATGACGCGGCAATCCTGGCAGACGTGCCGGGATTGGTAATTACCACCGACACGATGATCCAGGGCGTGCACTTCAGAAAGCTGGAGCCGTGGGATCTTGTCGCGCGCAAGGCACTTCGCGTGAATTTATCCGATCTGGCGGCCATGGGAGCAGACCCACATGCGGTTCTGCTCTCAATCACATGGCCGCAAGCGGTTCGGCCAGCGCAGATGCAGCGTTTTGTTGACGGGCTGAAGACCGATCTGGAAGCCTTTGGAATTCCCTTGATCGGCGGTGACACTACGCGGGGCGGTGAACTGCTCGTGGTGACCGTCACCGCACTCGGACAATGCGAACATCCGCTTCTGCGGTCCGGGGGTGAAGCCGGGCAGGACCTGTATGTGTCCGGCACGATTGGTGACGCAGTATTGGGCCTGGAAGTCGACACGCTGGCGGGACTGACCGGCGTGCACAAGGCGATTGTAGAAGACCGGCACCTGCTTCCGACGCCGCGGCTGAAGTTGGGCCGCGAATTGTGCGGGCTGGCCAGTGCGGCACTGGATGTCTCTGATGGTCTGGTTGCTGACGCAGGACACCTTGCCCGGGCCAGCGGGGTTAAAGCCGGGATAGAACTGGATTCCATCCCGCTGTCGTCGGCGGCTGAAACCTGGGTCCGGATCCAGCGCGATCCCATTGCCACGCTGGTCAAGCTGATCACGTCGGGTGATGATTATGAGCTTCTGTTCAGCGCGGGGCCGGAAAAGCGCGAGGAAATTCTCGCCGCGGCCAAACGTGCAGGGACGCATATCGCCCGCATCGGGTCTCTCATCGAAGGCAAGGGCGTGGAGGTCCGGACCACGAGCGGCGAACTGGTTCGAATTGATCAGGCCGGCTTTACGCATTTTTGAGGGTGTTTTGCTAAGAGAGCGGCATGAAACGCTTTCTTCTCGCCTTCTCGATCTGCTCGCTTTTTGCGGTGACCCCGGCTTTTGCCAGCGGCGGGGGTGGCGGTGGCAGTGGCGACAATAGCGCCAACAGCAACCGGATTGCGATCGACTGGAATCAGGACGAAGGCAGTGCCCAGGCCGAGTATGAAAGCGCAGTGGCGGCACTTGGTGTCGATGAGGGCAATCCCCGCGTTGTGGTCATGCCGGCGATCGTTGTGCCGCTGGTCGTCGATGACCGGCTCCAGGGATATGCGTATCTCCACTCGCGTTTGCTTGTTGCTGAAGGTGAAAGCACACGGGACGTCATCGAACACACCCATTTTGCGCTGGACCGCCTCATCCGGGCCAGCCACCGTACAAATCTGACAGCGGAGAGCGGTGATACGGTTGATATCGACCTGACCACTCAGGTCTGGATGGACACGCTGGCGGAGTATTTCGGTGAGGGTGTTATCCAGCGTTTGGCAATAATGACGCCAGACACGCGGCTTCTTCGCTGATATTTCAATAGCTTGACAGGATGCAGGCGGGTGTGTTGCGCCCGCCTATGCGTTTGGGCATATTCCCGCCACTTTTCCACGGGGGGGAAGGGCCCTTCGCCGATTCTCGGCGCTCGGCCTTCGCGTTATCTCCTCACAGTCATAACGATTTGGGACGAAAGGCTTCTAGCCATGAATATGGAACTGGGACTGGTTATCATCGCCGGCCTGCTCGCCGTACTTTACGGCGTTTGGCAAAGCCGGTCGATCCTGGCGGCCGACGCCGGGAATGACCGCATGAAAGAGATCGCTTCGGCGATCCAGGAAGGCGCAAATGCTTATCTGCGCCGTCAATACATGACGATCGGCATCGTCGGTGTGGTCGTTGCCATTGTTGTCGGCATCCTGCTTGGACCGCTCGTTGCCCTTGGCTTCGTGATCGGCGCCGTTCTGTCAGGCATTGCCGGCTTCATCGGCATGCTGATCTCGGTTCGCGCGAATGTCCGGACCACCCAGGCGGCGACGCAAAGCCTGGCCGGCGGTCTGTCGATGGCTTTCCGCTCGGGTGCTGTTACCGGCATGCTGGTGGCTGGCCTCGCGCTTCTGGGCGTGGCCGTTTATTTCTACGTTCTTCTGGCCATGGGGTATGATGCCGGAAGCCGTACGGTTATCGACGCTCTCGTGGCTCTGGGCTTTGGTGCGTCCCTGATCTCGATTTTTGCCCGTCTCGGCGGCGGCATCTTCACCAAGGGTGCCGATGTTGGTGGCGACATGGTCGGCAAAGTCGAAGCGGGTATCCCCGAAGATGATCCGCGTAACCCGGCGACGATCGCCGACAATGTCGGTGACAATGTCGGTGACTGTGCCGGCATGGCGGCTGACCTGTTCGAGACCTATGCCGTGACCGTTGTGGCAACCATGGTTCTGGCATCGATCTTCTTTGCCGGTGAAGCCGGTCCGCTGATGCTGCTTCCGCTGGCGATCGGTGGTGTCTGTATTGTGACCTCAATCATCGGTACCTTCTTCGTTCGCCTCGGCAAGTCCAACAACATCATGGGCGCGCTCTACAAGGGCTTCATTGCCTCGGCCGTTCTGTCGGTTCCTGCCGTCTACGCCGCGGTCATGTATGTCGCACCGAACGGCATGGGCGCGATCGCCACCGGGTCGGATATCACCGGTATGGACCTGTTCATCTGTGGCCTGATCGGCCTGATCGTGACCGGCCTCATCATCTGGATCACCGAATACTATACCGGCGTTTCTGCTCGCCCGGTGAAGTCGGTTGCCCAGGCTTCGGTCTCGGGCCACGGCACGAACGTCATCCAGGGTCTGGCCGTTTCTCTCGAAGCCACCGCGCTTCCGGCTCTGGTCATCATTGGCGGCATCATTGCCACCTACATGCTGGCCGGTCTGTTCGGTATCGCGATCGCTGTCACCACCATGCTGGCGCTGGCCGGTATGGTCGTCGCCCTCGACGCCTTCGGTCCGGTAACCGACAATGCCGGTGGTATTGCCGAAATGGCGGAGCTGCCCAGCGAAGTGCGCAACACCACGGATGCGCTGGACGCTGTTGGTAACACGACCAAGGCTGTGACCAAGGGCTATGCGATCGGTTCGGCCGGCCTCGGTGCACTGGTCCTGTTTGCCGCCTACACTGCAGACATCCAGCACTTCATCGAAACGGCCAATGGCGAGGGCTTCTTTGCGGGCCTCATCTACGGTGGCACGGAAGTCGCGGCGAATGTCGTGAACTTCTCGCTGTCCAACCCCTATGTTGTGGTCGGCCTGCTGTTCGGCGGTCTGCTGCCCTTCCTGTTTGGCGGTATGTCGATGATGGCCGTGGGCCGTGCGGCCCAGTCGGTCGTCGTCGAGGTGCGCCGTCAGTTCAAGGAAAAGCCGGGCATTATGCAGGGCACGGAGCGCCCGGATTATGGCCGCGCCGTCGACCTGCTGACCAAGGCTGCGATCCGCGAAATGATCGTGCCGTCCATGCTGCCGGTTCTGTCGCCGATCGTGCTGTTCTTCGTGATCCAGCTGATTGCGGGTCCGGGTCCGGCTCTGTCGGCTGTTGGTGCCATGCTGCTGGGTGTGATCGTGACCGGCCTGTTCGTGGCCATCTCGATGACCTCTGGCGGTGGTGCCTGGGACAATGCGAAGAAGGCGATCGAAGACGGTTTCACCGACTCCGATGGCGTTCTGCACGAAAAGGGTTCTGAGGCTCACAAGGCTGCCGTCACCGGCGACACTGTGGGTGACCCCTACAAGGATACGGCTGGTCCGGCTGTGAACCCGATGATCAAGATCACGAACATCGTGGCTCTGCTGCTGCTGGCTGTGATCGCCCACATGTAGACGATTGCATATCCAACGAAGAAGCCCCGGTCGTTCGGCCGGGGCTTTTTTGTATCCAGCAGACGTGGAAGAAAACTATTCGTCGCGGCGGGGGCCGCCAGCGCCACCGGGCAAATTCTGTTCGCCGCCAAACTGTTCTGACGGCAGATTGCCGATATTGCCAAACAGCTGTTCCCAGACGCTCATCTCGCGGCCCGGCGTAGGCGTTTCGCGATCGACCAGCGTCACGCGGCGGCCATCGCCAATTCCGTATTCGTTTACGGCGGTAACGGTGCCGGCATCATCGAACTGGATCTCCATGATCCGCCGATAGCTGGTTTGCGGGCGCTGATAGGCGAGAGACTGGCGTGTGTCCGACATGTAATACCAGGTTGTCGATTCGAAGACGCCCTGAGTTGACGGGCTGCCGAGGCGCTCGAGAACGCTCGCCTGATTGTCTTCACCCGGCACGATCTCCGGCACTTCGCCATCGACATAGATAAAGCCATGGTTCCGGAGCACCGGCGTACAACCGGCGGCAAAGACGGATCCGGCTGCAACAGCCAATAGCAATGCGCGCTTCATGAATTAAACCCTGACTCCAAGCGGATGAAAGTATGCCGCGTTGACCTACCCAAGCCTGATCATAGCTTCAAGGGCGAATGCAAGGGAGTGTTCATCGCATGTGGTCGATCTTCAAGCGCCGAAGGCAGGCGAAAGCGCATGTCGAGGCGTTGTACAGCAGCATCGTCGATGCCGCCCGCCAGCCGGTTTTCTACCGTGACATGGGCGTGCCCGATACCGCAGAGGGGCGGTTCGAGATTATTGCGCTGCATGTCATTCTCGCGGTTGACCGGCTGAACGGCCAGGGCGAGGCAGGCAAAGCGGTCGGACAGAATCTGTTCGAACATTTCTTCAAGGACATGGATTACGCCATGCGCGAGATGGGTATCGGTGATACCAGTATCGGCAAGAAGGTACGAGCCATGGCGGAAGTCTTCTTCGGGCGCTTCAAGGCCTATCTCGAAGCGCGTGATGCAGATGAATCCGATGCTCTTTCCGCAATGATGGCGCGAAACATTTTCGAAACGGAAGCAGACCGGAATTCTGATCGCCTGGCGGCTTATTGCAGGGCGTCGGAACAGCATCTCTCGGGCCGTGACCTGTTGGCTCCCGTCGCGCCGGACAGCCAGTTATTTCCTGCTGCTGACGGGAGCTGAACCTCCGGTTTTGGCTGCTTGCATCGCCTTCATGTTGGACTAAGGTCGCGCCAATCGTTCACTGCGCCGGTTCGCCGCGCACAGCACTTGCGTGGGTATGTCACACACTTCGCCAATCATTTCGGTCGATGCGATGGGAGCCGATCAGGGCCCCTCTATCGCGGTTGAAGGCATAGAGCATATCCTGAAACGCCGGCACGACAGTGCAGCCCGTTTCCTGGTGCACGGTGATGAAGCGCAGCTGTCGCCATTGATCGAAAAGTTGAGCGCCAAAGCCCGAGATCGGATCGCGGTTCAGCACACGGATACCGAAGTTCGAATGACCGACAAGCCGAGTGAGGCGGTTCGTCGGTCAAGAGGCTCTTCGATGTGGAATGCGCTGGCTGCGGTTAAGGCCGGTGATGCGGATGTGGTCGTGTCCGCGGGCAATACCGGTGCGCTTATGGCCATTTCCAAAGTTGTTTTGCGTATGAAAAAGGGCGTTCACCGCCCGGCCATCTCGGCCAGCTGGCCAACGCCGCGCGGACATACTGTGGTTCTGGATGTCGGGGCGAATGTCGAGTGCGGACCATCCCAGCTCGTGGAATTCGCAATCATGGGCGAGGCCTTTCACAGGGCGGTGCATGGTTCAACCAATCCCACTGTCGGCTTGCTGAATGTCGGTCAGGAAGAACTCAAGGGGAATGATACGGTGCGGGCCGCCGCGCGCTTGATCCGCGAAGCGGCTCTGGACCTCAATTACCACGGGTTTGTCGAGGGCGATGACATCTCGCTTGGCCTGACGGATGTGGTCGTCACCGACGGTTTCAGTGGCAATATAGCCCTGAAGACTGCTGAGGGTGCCGTTAAGCTCGTAGGGCACTGGATGCGGGAAGCATTCACCAGTTCGATCACCGCCAAGATTGGCGCGGCTTTCCTCCAGATGGGCGGACTCGATCATTTGCGGGCAAAACTCGACCCGCGATCCATTAATGGCGGTGTCCTGTTGGGCTTGAACGGCATGGTCGTGAAAAGTCATGGGGGAACGGACGGTGAAGGCTTTGCGACAGCACTGGGGTTGGGAATCGACATGGCCGGCAGCCACTTCCTGACCGAGATTGAAGCCAATCTCGACCGGCTTAAAGCCGCCGAAGAACAATCCAGCGAAAGCAATTCGTGACCCGTATAATCAGCCGAGTTGCGGGGCAGGGGGCGTATCTCCCAGAGCGCGTTCTCACCAATGCCGAAATTTCCACTTTCGTGGACACCAGCGATGAATGGATCCAGGCCCGGACGGGTATTAGGGAGCGTCACGTTGCGGCTGATGGAGAGACGACAGCCGACCTGGGACATGCGGCGGCATTGGCGGCGCTGGCCGATGCAGGCTGCGGGGTGGATGACATTGATCTGATCGTTGTCGCGACGACCACGCCGGATCTTGTTTTCCCGTCTACGGCCGCTCTGATCCAGAACAAGCTGGACATGCGTCACGGTGCTGCATTCGACGTCCAGGCCGTGTGCTCTGGTTTTGTCTACGCGCTGGCGGTGACAGATGGTTTGCTGAAGGGCGGCGTATTCGAGCGAGCGCTTGTCATCGGTGCTGAAACCATGTCGCGCATCCTCAACTGGGAGGATCGGACGACCTGCGTGCTGTTTGGCGATGGGGCCGGGGCCTGGGTTCTGGAGCGCGCTAAAGGCGGCAAGGCTGGCCTGGTTGGCTATGATCTGCGATCCGAAGGCCGCTATTCCGGCTTGCTGAAAACGACCGGAGGGGTCTCTTCGACGCAATCATCGGGCGTCCTGACCATGGAAGGCCCTGCCGTCTTCAAGCATGCGGTGACCAAGATTTCCAATTCCATGGAACGTCTCATCGAACGCGAAAAGATCGCCATCGAGGAGATTGACTGGTTTGTACCGCACCAGGCCAATCAGCGCATTCTCGAAGGCGTGGCCGACAAGTTGAAAATCTCGCGGGACAAGGTGATTTCCACCGTCGCGCAACATGGAAATACGTCTGCCGCTTCCGTGCCTCTGGCGTTTCATCAGGCCGTCAATGATGGCCGGATCAAGCGCGGTGATCTGTGTCTGCTGGAAGCTTTGGGCGGCGGCTTGACCTGGGGGTCGGCGCTGGTGCGTTTTTAAAGATTAGAACGCGCTAACACATTGACGAGGCTGGCCTGTTGGGACTAGCCTGTTCTCGTCTAGTGGGGGAATAAAATGTCAGGTAAAACCGTAACGCGAGCTGATCTGGCAGATGCCGTGCATCAGAAGATCGGTTTGTCGCGACAGGAATCGTCTGATCTGGTCCAGTCCGTACTGGGAATGATCTCGGATTCGCTGGCTGCCGGAGATTCGGTGAAGCTTTCTTCATTCGGTTCTTTTGTGTTGCGTGACAAAAACGGGCGGATCGGACGTAATCCGAAGACGGGCGAAGAAGTGCCCATCGAGCCCCGCCGTGTTCTGACCTTCAAGCCATCCCAGGTCTTGAAGGAAAAGGTTGATGCGGGCCATTCCTAAGGACGGCCAGTGACCAAGAAGGCACCCGACGCCTACCGGACTATCAGTGAAGCAGCCGACGAGCTGGACCTGCCGGCGCATGTCTTGCGGTTCTGGGAAAGCCGCTTTTCGCAGATCAAACCCGTCAAACGCGCCGGTGGACGGCGTCTCTACCGGCCCGGTGACATCCAGCTCCTGCGCGGCATCCGGACATTGCTCTACGAGCAGGGCTACACCATCAAGGGGGCCCAGAAATACCTACGTGAACATGGCGTGGCAGATGTGGCAGGGCTGGCCTCAGGCGATGGCGACGTTCCAGCAACGCCTGCCATTGCTGATCGTTATGTGCCGGCCGCAACTGACGGGGATACTGCGGGGCTACGCCAGGTGATCCGGAAACTTGCGGCCGCCAAGGCCAAGCTGGATGAAACGCTGGCAGCGCGCGCGACGCACTAACTTCCGCAGTTGCCGTGGGCGAAAGCCGCTCCTATAAGACGCTTCCCCTGCAGGCGCTTTGCGATCCTGCTAATTCGGTTCGGAGCGTGGCGCAGCCCGGTTAGCGCACCGGTCTGGGGGACCGGGGGTCGCGAGTTCAAATCTCGCCGCTCCGACCATTTCCCGCACACGATTTGTGGTTGGCCTGCCATACGGGCTGAGTCACACTCCCGGATAACAAAGGGAGATGTTGATGCGTGCCATCCTTTCCATTGCCTGCTTGATTGCGTCGGCGCCTGTTCAGGCTCAGGTGCCCGTTGCCTGGGACATCCAGCGGACAGCGGAGCAGCAGGTTGAGGGCACGGAAAATATCGGTGGACTCCAGGAAACGTTCTCGGCTCCCGTAGACGTTTTACCGCATATCGGCCATTTGGCTCCGGGAGACATGATCCGGGTACCAATGCCGGAAGGCGGGATGGTTGATGGTGTGATGACGTCCAACTTTCCGACGGCAACGGGCGGACGCCATCTCCAGATAGATCTGGAGAGTGGTGACCGCGTATTGATGCATATCGGTCTCAACGCGACCTATGCCCGTATCTGGCAGGGGGATGCCCAATACGAGATCAGCCCGTCGGTCGGCGGCGGCCTTGTCCTGCGAACATCTGAAGACCCTCCGCTGGCTGAAAATGACGGGGTTCTGGACCCAGGACTGGGGCCGGTTTCGGCAATGGCAGCCGAGGACGGACTCGACCGGATTCAGGCAGGGTCGGACACGCTCGATTTTCTCTATTTCTACGACATTCAGATGATCGAGACGCATGGTTGGGGCCTGCCGGATCTCGCGGTGACGGATATCGGCAATCTGACGACGGCGCTCGTCAATTCCGGTGTTCCGCTAACGGCTGATCTGACCCAGCTGCAATTCATGGACGTCGCGATCGATTATCCCAGCGATGACCTTTTGACGGACCTGGGCGGGCGCCGCGGCGTTTTCGATGGTCTTCAGGACCGGATTGATTCCCTTCAGACCGACGTCATCTCGCTTAACCGGGTTTATGACTCAAGTCGCGAGAATTTTTGTGGCCTCGGCTATGTGCACAATCCGGAATCCACGCTGTTCGGTCGCTCCCATATCAATGTTTGCCATAACGGCCTGACGCTCGCCCACGAGACCGGACACAATATGGGACTGGCGCATGGTGTTGCCACGGATTGTGACGAAGGTGTCGACAATTGTTCCGGCTCGCGCGGCCGGCCTGTGAACTGGGCGCGAGGCTTCAGGATTGACAGTGCGACCGCTGACGGTGGCATTTTCACATCTGTCATGGCCTACGGAGCTAACCGGACGCCGCAATTTTCCGATCCGAATGTGGAATGCCCGGAACGGGGCAGTTTTTGCGGCGTGCCGATTGATGACGCGGCTGGAAATGGTGCCTATGCGGCGCGGGCCCTGACGGATTATGCGACCGGACAGCCTTCGCGTGGTGTACCCAATCCGCGCCTGGCCAGCGCTGTTTTGCCAACCAGCCGCTATGTGGCGACCAACACGGCCGCGACGGCATTCATGACGGTCATCAATCCTGGCAGTGTCGATGGTACGAACTGCATTATCGAACACCACGGACCTTACCGGAACAGTTTCAGCTATCAGACCACTGACCCGGCGACCAATGGGCTGACAGGATCGCCGGATACGCCGGTGAACATTCCGGCTGGTGGATATCAGACTTTCCTTGTGTCGCTGACGCCGGGTGATGACATCACCTCTACGGTGCGGTTCGCTCCCTATGCCTCATGCGACAATATCCCAATGGCTCTGGTATCGCCCGGACTGAACACGATTGATCTGGGCGCGGATACTGCCGGTGGCCCGGACCTGATCGCGCTTTCCGCCACGATCAATAATAACGGCATTGTGGACATTGCTGTTGGCCCGGGCGGTGTGTTTTCGGTCGCCACGATCAATCTGGGTGGTGCCGGTGATGTGACAGTTTCGGCGCGTTCGCTGGATCCTGGTCTGCCGGCAACGGGACTTGTGTGTCAGACGGACGGGGTGGGGGCGTGCATGGCCAATCCCGCAGAATCGCTGACGCTGAATATTGGCGCCAACGAAACACCGACATTCGGTGTGTTTGTGCAAACAGATTATGTGACGCCGTTTGATGCCAGCCAGCGTTTCCAGTTCCAGATGCAGGTGGACGGGCAGGTCCGTGGCTCCACATCTGTCGCTATTCGCGATAGCGGTGATCTGGTTCCTCCCGGGAATTCTGCCCATGCTTTTACTGTGACGGCGTACGATCAGGCGAGCGGGAATCTTTCAACCCATGCCACCGGATATTACGACCGGTTTGAAATCGTATCGGGGCCCGGCCTGGGCACATTGACGCTGGATGCAGCGACCGGTGCGTATACGTATACGGCCGGCGGCGCGGCCGGGGGTGACACCTTTACCTACAGGGCGGGAAATTCATCGGGATGGTCTCCGGCCATGGCTGCAACTGTCACTGTGGATGCGCTACCTGTGCCCGTCGTGACGGCGTTCACGCTGGAAGATGATACCGACGGGACCTTTGCCGTCGATCTCGACGATCATGCTGACGGCAATATCGAGATCGATCGCTTTGTTCTGACAACGCCTCCAAGCATTCCATACAGCTTTAACAATCTGACGGGGGTCGTATCGGGAACATTTCCGTCTGAGTCAGGCAGCCATACATTTGAATTCAGTGCTGAAAACCAGTCCGGGCAGGGAACACCCGTGACCGGCACATTCAATGTGATTGCTTATGATGCCTGCGCTCCAGCGAATTTGACCCAGGGACGTCTGCAGCGGCGATTGCAGGCGATATCACTGGCAGAAGGCGCACCGGACGACGCCGAAGCCATTACAATGGGCGAGGCCCTTTGCATGGAGGAATACAATGTGAACCCGGATGATAGCTGGGTCTATTTCCGGAACACCGCTCTCGATATTCGAGTCGTTTTCGGACCGCGGACCGGACCCGACCGCTATATTGTCTACTATAGGACGGCTGGCGGCTCCGGTTGGACCGGTAATTTCTCGCTTTGCAAAAATGGATCGTCTCTGGGCGCCTGTTAGGCGCGGGCAGGGGAGTCCCGCACAATCAGGCCGGAGGCGATCATCAGGCCGATTATCGCGGCGGTGAAAAAGTAGAGGCCGGGCTGCTCGGAAATTCGCATGGCACGATCACCTGACAGGGTGAATACGATGATGGCCGCGATCAGGACATCCATCATCGACCATTTGCCAAGACGATCGACCCAGATCAGCACGCTGCGTCCGTGGGCCCAGCCGGCATTGACCGCTGCCAGATAGAACGCCTTGCCGATCGGAAACAGGATCGAGAAAACAAGGATCACCATTCCCAGAAGCAGCTGGCCGTCCTCGAGGAGGGCACGGGTGACATCCAGAAGGGAATGTGCGTCATGAAAGAATATCAGCCGCCGGGTCTCCAGCATTGGTGTCAGGAGTCCCGCGGCCAGACAAATGCTGGAAACCAGAATCAGAAGCCGCGCCACGACGCCGCCGCGCCCGTATACCCCCGGAATGCTGCTTTCCGCCAATTCAGCCTCCCTGTCTTTCCGGTATCTGGCCGGGAAAATGCGGCGGCATGAAGGCATGAAAAAAGGGCCGCACCTTTTGATGCGGCCCCTGTTTTCAGCTTTATACGGCTAGTATCCGCTCATCGTCGCGACCTGGGCGGCACCCCAGGCATCATCGCCGAGGAATTCGCCGGCGGCTTGAGCGCGCTTGTAGAAAAAGCCGATCTCATACTCGTCGGTCATCCCGACACCACCGTGCATCTGGATGGCTTCTGCAGCGGCAAGGCGGCCAACCTTGGTTGCCTTGGCTTTCGCGGCTGCAATCCAGAGCGGGGCCTGAGACGGCGATTCATCGAGTTGACGCAAGGCTTTCATGACAAGCGACTGGGTCATTTCCACCTCGGTCAGCAGGTGTGCTGCCCTGTGCTGCAAGCCCTGGAATGAGCCGATTTTCTGTCCGAACTGCTCGCGCTCCTTGATGTAATCAATGGTGCGTTCGAACGCTTCCTCGGCGACTCCCAATTGCTCGGCAGCAAGGCAGGCACGGCCGGCATTGAGCACGGCATCCAGAAGGGCGCGCCCGTCATCGGTTTCCGACAGAAGCGCATCGCCGTCCAGTTTGACTTCATCGAAATCGATGTCAGCCGGTGCCTGGCTGTCGATCGAGCGCCGCAATGTGCGGGTCACGCCCTGGGCGGAGGGGTCAACGAGGAAAAGCCCGATTGAACCATCATCCGTCCTGGCCGCAACAATCAGGATGTCGGCACCATTGCCGCAGACAACATGGCGTTTCTTGCCGCTCAGCTTGAACCCGTTGCCATCCTTGGATGCGGTGGCCTCGATCGAATTGGCGTCGTGGCGGGCCTTTTCATCAACGGCGAGGGCATAGACCTTTTCACCGGCGGCGATTTTTGGAAGGTGCTCGCTTTTTTGAGCATCTGTGCCGCCCATGCGGAGCGCTGTTGCACAAAGAATGGAGGAGGCCAGGAAGGGCGTTGCTGCCAACGTCTTTCCCATTTCCTGAAGGATCAGGCCAGCCGCGGTGAAGCCCATATCAACTCCACCATATTCTTCGGGAATGACGATGCCGTTCCAGCCCATCTCACCCATTTCTTGCCAGACCGCATGACGAAATCCGTCCTTGCACCCTTCATCCCGCAAGCGGCGCAGTTCGGAGACCGGAGATTTTTCTTCGAGAAATGCTTTCGCGCTGTCGCGCAGCATCTGCTCTTCTTCAGACAGAAGATAAGTCATTGATGTGTTCTCCGCTTAGCCGCCCGGCAGTTCCAGGACGCGCTTGGCAAGGATGTTCAGCTGGATTTCGGATGTGCCGCCCTCGATAGAATTGGCACGGGAGCGCAGCCATGAGCGGGCGGGATCCCCATCTTCCGGCTTGTCGCCTTCCCACAGGAGTCCATCTGTTCCCAGCGCTGACATGTTCAATTCGTGGCGGCGCTTGTTCAACTCGGTTCCGTAGTATTTGAGCATCGAGGCCTTGGCGCCGACGCCCTGGCCGGAATCGGCCTGGTCCTTGATACGCTGCAGCGTCGTTTCAAAGGCCAGCGCGTCGATCGTCAGACGGGCGATATCACCGCGCAGAATCGGATCGGCGACGCGGCCATCGCCATCAACCGAACCGGATTTATGGGCGGCGGTCACCGGATTCATCTGGGCGCCGCTGCCACCGCCTGCGATATTGGCGCGCTCATGCGAGAGCAGGTATTTCGCCACATCCCAGCCCTTGCCGGGCACGTTCACGACGTTTTCCTTGGGAACTTTTACGTCATCAAAGAAGGTCTCACAGAAGGGCGATTTGCCCGAGATCAGCTTGATTGGCTTCGTCGAGACACCATCCCATTCCATGTCGATCAGCAGGAAGGAAATGCCCAGATGCTTGGGCGCATCGGGTTCGGTGCGAACCAGTGCGAAAATCCAGTCGCACTCGTCGGCGTAGCTGGTCCAGACCTTCTGGCCATTCACCACCCAGTGATCGCCCCTGTCCTCGCCCTTGGTACGCAACGATGCGAGGTCGGATCCGGCGCCCGGCTCGGAATAGCCCTGAGCCCAGCGAATCTCGCCGCGCGTGATCTGCGGGATGTAGTGCTTTTTCTGCTCTTCGGTGCCGTATTTCAGGAGTGCTGGCCCCAGCATCCATATGCCGAAGGAGATAAGCGGCGGACGCGCCTTGATGCGTTCCATTTCCTCTTTCAGGACCTCGGCCTCCTCCTTTGAGAGGCCGCCGCCACCATATTCGGCCGGCCAGGTCGGGCAGGTCCAGCCGCGTTCGGCCATGCGCTCCAGCCAGATCTTCTGATCTTCGCTGGCGAATTCGAAACGCTTGCCACCCCAGCAAACGTCTTTTTCATTGGTCATCGGTTTGCGCATCGATTCCGGGCAATTGGCTTCCAGCCAGTCCCGGGTCTCGCTGCGGAAAGTTTCAAGATCGCTCATGACGCTCCCCATCTGGTCTCTTTGCCTGACGAAAGACTAGCGCGAGAATCCTTTGAGGCGAGCCCCTTTGCCACCTGCGGCGAATGGGCGCCGGGACTTGCCTTGGACGTAAACCCGGGTAAGTCAGCAGCGAAAGGAAACGCCATGCCGCTTGCTCGCCCGCAGACCAGTCAGGCCATTTTCATCTGGCTTCTTGTTATCGCTGCCATGGTGTCGGCGATGATCCTCGTCGGCGGTGCGACCCGGCTCACGGATTCAGGCTTGTCGATCACTGAATGGCGGCCCGTCACAGGGGCCATACCGCCTCTGTCGGAGGCCGGTTGGGATAGAGAGCTGGAACTCTACCGCTCGACCCACGAATACCAGGTCCAGAACCGGGGCATGTCGATGAGCGAGTTCCAGTTCATCTACTGGTGGGAATGGGGGCATCGATTCCTCGGCCGGATGATTGGCCTGGTCTTCGCGGTGCCGTTCGCGATTTTCTGGTTGCGCGGCATGATCCCGGAGCGTCTCAAACTGCCCTTGATCGCGCTGTTCGTCCTTGGAGGACTGCAGGGCGCTATTGGCTGGTGGATGGTCTCCAGCGGTCTCGTGGACCGGCTGGATGTGAGCCAGTATCGCCTCGCCACTCATCTGGGTATGGCCTTCGTGATTCTCGGCCTGTCAGTCTGGCTGGCTCTGGAGGCACGCTACGGTGTCAGTTCGCGGATGGTAGACCGCAAGGCGCCGTTCGGCGTGGTTTTCTGGGCACTGGTGTTCATTCAGATCATTCTCGGCGCCTTTGTTGCCGGACTGGACGCCGGACGCATCTATACAAGCTGGCCTTTGATGGAAGGTCGCCTGATACCTGATGGCTATCTGGGCGGTATGGGTTGGTTTCAGGCGATTTTTGAAAGCCGTCCCGCTGTACAGCTTCATCATCGCTGGCTGGGCTACATCGTGGCGATCAGCGCCGGGGTGCTGGCGTTCCGGCTCTGGCGTGATGGTCATCCGGATCTGCAGCGCGCGGCTGTGTGGATTGCAGCCATCACGATCATCCAGATCGTTCTCGGCATCACGACCCTTGTCCATGCAGCGCCACTATCGCTTTCTCTGATGCACCAGGCCGGAGCAATCGCCCTGTTTACGACAGCCGGCGTTACGGCCTGGAAGCTGCGGCGGGTCTAGTCAACGTTGGTGATGCCGCGGGCGAAGGTTTCCCTGGCGACCAGCCGGACCCGGCCGTCTTCTTCATCTGCAATCGCAACCAGTCCACTTTGATAGGATGCGCCGCCGAATGATGCCTCTGTTGCGGCAAGGGCGCCGGGACGATCAACCCCGGGAATAGAGAAGCCGTCACGGACAATTACATTGCCAATCGGGGAGAGGGTGGTTCCATCGCGTACATTCAGCGTTTCGGAATTGCCATCGGACAAGATCAGAACGGGGCGGCCCAGAAAATCCCCGGCGGCCAGAGCGCTGGCATAGCCGTCAATCTGTGCCGTGACATTGCCTTCCTCATCGAAACGGAAAATTCCGCCCGCTGGCGACGCAGCATAAATTGCGCCATCGGACGCGACACAGGAGCGTGCCGGCGAGGGAAGGTCGAATCGTGCCCGGCGTTCAGCGCCAATCAGATCGCCTCCATCATCTGCGACCCGCCAGATCTCGACGGATGTACCACGAGACAGAACGACAAGATCGACATAGCCAATGCCCTCACCAAGGGCACAGACGCTGGCAATATCCCCTTGCGGACCGATCGGCTGAATGGGGGCCTCTATCAGTTCCGGCCCGTCACGCAACAGTGCGAAAGCGCGAACGAGATTGGTGTTCCGGTCGGCACCGAAAAGCAGCGGCAGTGCTTCACCCCGAAGCTGGAAGCCGGGAGCTGTCGCAAGTCCCCAAAGACGGGGTCCGGTCATCCGGTGTACGGATTCGCCATCAGCATTGAAAAGATCGATCCCGCCCTCGGTGGGGGCTACGGCCACAAGTCCCGCCCATGCTGTTGATGTATCAGGGACGAAAGAGACGGCTGAAACGCCTTCGGTCTGGACCGGCTCCATCACGCCGGTGGAGACCATTTCCAGGTAACCATCGTCGGCCAGTTGCGATGTCGTGTCGCCCGTCGCGTCCGGCTGCGCCGGATCACAGGCGGCCAGCAGCATTGCGCCTGCGGTCAGGAGCCCAAGCTTTGCCAGGGCCCGCGGATTGCAAAGGTTCGCGAGGGTTCCGATTGTACGTTCAGGAACAGAATATTGCCGTCCGGAGAGAAACATGGTCCACAAAACTCACTGTAGCGGTCATCGACGCTGAATGCGTTGCGCGCAATCGTATAGATACGGCCCGCAGGCGTCACGCCGCGAATGTATTGATCGCCCTGACCATCCTCAGCAACAATCAGATCGCCCCATGGCGCGATGCAGATATTGTCGCAATAGTCCATGATTTCGGCGCCCGGACTCTCGATGAAGAGCTCAAGGCGTCCTGGTTCCCGGGCTTCACCCGGCTGTCCCTCAAGGCGTGACGGGATATAGCGGAAAATTTGCCCGACGCGCTCCCGGCCGCCGTCGGTGCAGGTGAAGTAGAGCTCGCCATCGCCGAACCAGATGCCTTCGCCACGCGTGAACTGAGCGGCGCCTGCCGCAACATGGCGTTCGGCGAGGTCCGCATCGGGATTGTCGGGTTGGTCTACATCCATCCATTCGACGGCGAAACTTTCGCCCATGTAAATTCCGGTCTCTTCCCAATTCCGGGTATCAAGTCCGTGCACTTCGCGGATTTTCAGACATTGCAGGCGGCCGCCAGCCGCAAGGTTGCCACGTTGATTGGGGATGAAACGATAAAACAGCGCGATATCGTAATCGTCTTCGGTGAGATAGACGATACCGGTAGCCGGATCGACCGCGACCGCTTCGTGCCGGAAACGACCCATATCGGTCAGCGCCCGGGCATCGACAAGTTCGCGTGCGCCGGCAGGCACCTCGAAAACGTAGCCATGATCGCGGGTCATGTGCTCGTTGGCCCGAACCACGGTTTCCTCGCATGTCAGCCAGCTGCCCCATGGCGTCGGGCCACCCGCGCAATTGTTATAAGTGCCGACGAGCGACAGAAATTGCCGCCTGATTTCCAGAGTATCCGGGTCCAGGACGAGCGTGGTTGTGCCTCCAGGGACGCCACTGCCATCGTGCATCGGATCGTAAAAGCGTGAAATGTCAGGGTCGCCAATGCGTTGGCCGTTCCGCATGTAAGCCGAGCGTTCCATCTGGCGGATACTGAGTTCGTGGTTGCGAATGAGCGTGAGGCCGTCGGGCATGTCGAAGGCCGCCATTCCGTCGAAATCGCCGGGCGTGAGAAGTCCGTCAGACATCGGCTCGCCCTCGGTCGAAATTACCGAATAGGAAAAGCCGGGCGGCAGGTCGAGGAGTCCCTCAGGGTCCGGCACCAGAGAAACCGGCGTTACCTCGATGGCTGCCGCGTTGCGCGCGCATCCCGAAATCAGAGCGAAGCCGGTGAAGGCCGCGCTGACTGCGGCGGTGGATTTCAGAAACTGACGTCGGTCCATAATCCGATATCCCTGTTACAGCACCGGATTTATGGGCTAATGGCCGCCTGATAAAGCCTGTCAAAGAAACTTATTATATCTGCGGTATTATTATACCGCATATCTATGCCATTGAATTTATTACAATCTGAAAAACATGTTGACGGGTGAGTGTCATTTCACTAACTCGCGCGGCTCAACTTGCCGTTACCCGGCAATGGAATGAAGAGATACGCCATGAAAACCTATACCGCTAAGCCGGCAGAGGTGGAAAACAAGTGGATCGTCGTTGACGCCGAGGATGCCGTGGTCGGCCGCCTCGCTGCCTTCGTTGCCACCCGCCTTCGCGGCAAGCACCGCCCGGACTTCACCCCGCACGTCGACACCGGTGACCATGTCATCGTGATCAATGCCGACAAGGTGCGTTTCACCGGGAACAAGCTGAAAGACAAGCGCTATTACCGCCATACCGGTCACCCGGGCGGCATCAAGGAAACCTCGCCGGAGAAAGTTCTCAATGGCCGTTTCCCGGAGCGCGTTGTTGAACTCGCCGTCAAGCGCATGCTGCCGAAAGACAGCCCGCTGGCGCGCTCGCAATTCTCCAAGCTGCGTGTGTATGCCGGTACCGAGCATCCGCATGAAGCCCAACAGCCGGAAGTCGTCGATTTCAAATCGATGTCCTCCAAGAATGTCCGGAGCTAAGAATATGTCCGAGACCACTCATTCTCTCGAAGACCTGAAGGACGCCCTGAAGGGTTCCGACGCTCCGGTTGCTGCCGAAGAAGCGGAAGCGCTTCCCGAGCCGCAAATCGACGAGCATGGCCGTTCTTACGCGACCGGCAAGCGCAAGGACGCGGTCGCCCGCGTCTGGATCAAGCGCGGCAATGGCAAGATCACGGTCAATGGCCGCGATCAGGAAGTCTATTTTGCCCGTCCGGTTCTGCGCATGATGCTGCAGCAGCCGTTTGAAGTTGCCGAGCGCAAGGACGAGTTCGACGTGATCTGCACCGTCAAGGGTGGCGGTCTGTCGGGCCAGGCCGGTGCTGTTCGTCACGGCATCTCCAAGGCACTGACCCTGTTCGAGCCGGCGCTGCGCAAGCCGCTGAAGGCCGAAGGCTTCCTGACCCGCGACAGCCGCGTCGTGGAACGCAAGAAGTATGGCCGCAAGAAAGCCCGCCGCAGCTTCCAGTTCTCGAAGCGCTAGGCGAGCACTTGCTCCGACTTTCGAAAGGGCGGTCTTCGGGCCGCCCTTTTTTTGTTTCGTGATTGTCGATTGCCGAAGCCTGTTTGAGGTCGCGCTGTTTGTTCGGGAAATGCCCCGACCCTAACTCCGCACCAGAACATACTCGCCCGGCGCATCGCAGATCGCCTTCAGCTTGCCTTCGCCCGGCACGCGGGCCGGGACATCCTTGCCCGAATGCTCATAAAGCCAGTCGCGCCATTCCAGCCACCAGGAGCCGGGCACTTCCTCGGCGGCTTCGAGCCATTCCTCGACCGTGTCGGGCAAATCCTTGTTGACCCAGTGCTGGTACTTGTTGGCGCCGGGATGGTTGATGACGCCGGCAATGTGGCCGGAGCCTGCGAGCATGAAGCGGACCGGTCCGCCGAAACGCTTGGCGCCGCGATAGACGGAGGGGTAGGGGGCGATGTGATCGTCCCGGCTGGCCTGCATGAAAATCGGCACCTTCACATCATCCAGCCGCAGCGTGTGCCCACCCATTTCGATCTCGCCCTTCGACAGGCGGTTCTTGCGGTACATGTTGTCGAGATACCAGAGATGCAGGGTTTGCGGCATGCGGGTCTGGTCGGCATTCCAGTATAGGAGGTCGAAGGCCTGTGGCTGGCGGCCGAGCAGATAGTTCGACACCACGAAGGACCAGACGAGATCGTTTGACCTAAGCAAATTGAAGGTGTCCGACATGGTGCGGCCGTCGAGGACACCGCCCTGGGCTTCCATCAGCCGATTTATTTCCTTGAACCAGGCATCATCCACGAAGAGGAGAAGGTCACCGGCCAGTTCGAAATCGGTCTGGGCGGCAAAGAATGTGGCCGAGGCGATCCGGTCGGCTTCGCCGCGGGCTTCCAGCAAGGCCAGGGCGGAAGCCAGCATGGTGCCGCCAATGCAATAACCGACAGCGTTGACGCTGTCCTCGCCCGTGTCTTCCTTGACAGCGTCCAGAGCAACAAACAGGCCGTCCTCGATGTAGTCCTGGAAGGTCTTGTCCTTGAGTTCGGGACCCGGATTGACCCATGAAATCAGATAGACCGAGAAGCCCTGCTGGGAGAGCCAGCGCACCATGGAGTTCTTCTCGCGCATATCCATGATGTAGAATTTGTTGATCCAGGGCGGCGCGATCAGCAAAGGCCGCTGCTTCACCGTTTCTGTCAGCGGTGCATAGTGGATCAGCTCGAAAATTTCGTTGCGGAAGACGACCTTGCCTTCCGTTGCAGCCAGATCCTGTCCGACCTTGAAGCCCTCCATGTCGGTCTGGGTAAGCGCCAGGCGTCCGCCACCGGCTTCCAGATCGCTCGCCAGATTGGCCAGGCCCTTTGTGAGATTTTCGCCCTTCGACTGCATGGTTTCGCGGATCACATCAGGATTGGTCAGGGCAAAATTGGTTGGTGCCATCGCATCAACCATCTGCTTTGTCAGGAATTCGACCTTGCGCTGAACAGCCGGATCTACGCCTTCGACGCCGTGGACGAGGCCCATCAGGAAATTCTGATTCAGAAGATAGGATTGCTTGATCGCATCGAAGATCGGGTTTTCAGACCAATCCTCGCTGCGCCAGCGCTTGTCGCCCGGCTCCGGGGAAACGACCGGGTCCGATTTGCCTTCCAGAAATCGCTTGGTCGTATTCGTCCAGAGGTCGAGATAGCCGCGCAATAATCCGGCCTGGGCGTTCATCATCTTTTCCGGATCGGAGACGATCTTGGTCCAGACTTCGCCGAATTCAGGTGTCGAATTGATGGCCCCCGTGTCGGGAAACTCCACCTTTCCTTCCAGCGCCTTGCGCATGGAATCGGACATCAGTTTCTGGCTTTTGAGCGCGGCCTGCATCAGATTGCGGGACATGTGATCCAGGGCCTCGATATCCGCCGGATTGAGAGCGTTGAAACTGGAAGGATCAAATCCGGGGTTTGGCGTGGCAGCCGGTTTCGTCGCTTCAGCTTCCGGCGTCACCTTTTTCGCTTCCGGATTTTGGTCTTTCGCAGCGGGCCTCGCCGGTTTCCTTGCGGTGGCGATTTTTGCCGACTTTTTGCGCGTCCCGGTTGATTTTTTTTCCTCGGCCATCAACGGCGTCCCTATTCTGTGCTCAGGCGGGTGACAGATATCTCTGACAGCGTATAGATAGCAGCAGCGGCGTCCAGCACCGGAGCGATCCTTGATCCGAAAATTCACAATCCTGCTGCCATTTCTAGCGGTGGCCTGTGCCACCCCGGAATTGCCGGGTGGATTCGAGGACGAACAAAGCTGGTTTGATGCACGTGTTGAGGCCGGAGCCGGTGCGCAGGGAGCGCCGTCCGTGATCCCGGACAAGACACCGGTCATGACTGCCGAAACGATTTCCGAAGCAACACAGGCCGTTTTGGGCGCCCGCGAAGCTCTGATGCATGAAGAGCGCGCGTCCCGTCCGGGAGTGGCCGATACCGAAGCCTACGCTCAGGATGCACGTGAGCGTGCCAACCCACCGCCCCCGATTGACTGATAACTTCCCGGAGTCTTGCCATGACCGTCGCCCGTGATCTGGAACGCCTTGCGTTGGATGCTGTTTCTGCCGCTGAAGCCGCGGCCGTCGCAGCTTCCGCATTGATCGGCTATGGCCGAAAGGAAGATGCCGACCAGGCTGCCGTGGATGCCTTGCGGACCGGTCTTAATGCGATGGCCATGAAAGGGCGGATCGTCATTGGGGAAGGGGAGCGCGATGAAGCGCCGATGCTCTATATCGGTGAGGAAGTCGGTACTGGTGAGGGGCCGGAAATCGACATTGCTCTGGACCCTCTGGAGGGCACGTCGCTGACGGCCAAGGGCATGCCCAATGCGCTGGCTGTTGTCTCCTTCGCTGCTCGCGGCGGCCTGCTGCACGCCCCGGACACCTATATGGACAAGATTGCCGTTGGGCCGGGCCTTCCGAAAGGCGTGGTCGACTTGGACCGGTCTCCGTCCGAAAATGTCATGGCGATTGCCAAGGCGAAGGGGGTGTCGCCGGATGAAATTTCCGTTTGTGTTCTTGAACGTGAGCGGCATGAAAAAATCGTGGCTGATATCCGTTCTACCGGCGCCCGGGTGATGATGATCCCGGATGGTGATGTGGCCGGTGTGATTTCCACGACTGACCCGGACGCCGGCATCGACATGTATGTGGGTCAGGGAGGCGCCCCCGAAGGCGTCCTTGCGGCAACGGCCTTGCGGTGTGTCGGTGGCCAGATGCAGGCGCGCCTGTTCTTCCGGAATGATGACGAACGCGCGCGTGCAGCCAAGACCGGCATTACCGATCTGGACCGGAAATACGATCTTATGGAGCTCGCCTCATCAGACTGCCTGTTCGTGGCAACCGGTGTGACCATGCACGGCAGTCTACTGGATGGGGTCAGCAAGTCGGGTGGACATGTCTCGACGGAAACGCTGATCATGCAATCATCCGGTTCAATTGTCCGCCGGATCCGGACAACACGGCCGCTTGGCTGACGCGGATGGCGGAAGCATTTAAGGTCGAAAAATCTCTTTCTGGCCGGGCCTGGCGGCTGCGGGACATTGATAGCGGCCTTGTCGCCGATATCAGCCGGAAGGCGGGTACCTCGGAAATCGTGGCGCGCATGCTGGCTGCGCGTGGTGTTTTGGCCGATGAAGCCGAAGCCTTTCTCAATCCGACTCTGCGCCACTATTTCCCTGACCCGTCCGCATTCATGGATATGGATATTGCGGTGGCCGCAATCTGGGATGCGCTGGAGGCTGGCCGTAATATAGCGGTTTTCGCCGACTATGATGTCGATGGCGCAACGTCCGCATCGCAATTGATCCGGTACTTCCGTCATCTGGGTCAATCAGTCCTGCTGTATGTGCCCGACCGCATCGAGGAGGGATATGGACCGTCCGCGGAGGCCTTTGAAAAACTGAAGGAGATGGGCGCCGAGCTGGTGATCACGGTGGATTGTGGCGCTGCGGCGCACGAGCCTTTGGAAGCAGCCAAAACGATGGGGCTCGACGTGGTGGTCATAGACCACCATCTGATGAGTTCCGATCTGCCCCCCGCTCTTGCGATCGTGAATCCGAACCGGCCCGGGGATACGTCCGGCTGTGGTCACATGGCGGCTGCCGGGGTGACATTCGTCCTGCTGGCCGCGCTGAACCGCGAGGGCCGCCGACGGAACAAGTTCGACAAAGTTGGCGAACCGGACCTGATCGGATTGGCAGACCTGTCAGCCCTTGGCACGCTGTGTGATGTCGTCGCTTTGAGAGATATCAACAGGGCCATCGTTTCCCAGGGCTTGAAAGTTATGGGGCGCTGGAGTCATGCCGGCATGAAGGCTCTTGCAGAGGTCGGGGGGCTGACCGGAGAGCCGTCGGCCTATCATCTGGGGTTCGTCCTAGGGCCGAGGATCAATGCCGGTGGCCGGGTCGGCAAGGCCGATCTGGGAGCCCGGCTGTTGTCCAGTGATGACCCGGGCGAATGTGCAGAAATTGCTGCGGAGCTGGATAGGCTGAATGCCGAACGCAAGCAGATCGAAATGGATGTTCTGGAAGAGGCGCAGGCGCAGCTGGAGGCGGCAGACACTGACTCGCCTGTCCTGGTTGCTCACGGAGAAGGTTGGCATCCCGGCGTAATCGGCATTGTAGCCGGGCGTTTGAAAGAGCGTTTCGGGCGCCCCTGCATCGTCATTGGCACTGATAACGGCATTGGCAAGGGATCAGGGCGGTCAGTGTCCGGCGTTGATTTGGGCAGTGCCGTTGCGGCAGCGCGGACTGCGGGTCTGTTGCAGGCCGGTGGCGGTCACCCGATGGCGGCGGGCCTGACGGTGTCCGAGGACCGGATCGCGGAGCTGACGGATTGTCTGCGCGACCAGTTGCAGTCTCAATGGGCGGCTTCTCACGAAGATCGCGCCCTCAAGCTGGATGCTGTTCTGACCCCGGCCGGCGCGAGCGTTGAGCTGGCCGATTCGCTCATGGCGGCAGCTCCCTATGGACAAGGTTTCTCCGAACCGCGCTTTGTCCTGCGCAATGTCCGGGTCGCATATGCCGAACGAGTCGGAGCTGATCACGTCCGATTCAGTTTGACGGACGAATCCGGCCAGCGCGTGAACGGGATCATTTTCAGACAAGCGGATCAGCCGATTGGCGCGGCCCTGTTGGGTGGAAGCGAGTCTCTCTGGCATGCAGCGGGGCGATTGAAAGTCGATGAATGGCGGGGAAACCGGCGCGTGCAGTTTCATCTGGAAGACCTTGCGGCGGCGACATGAAAATCCCTGCAACGTGACGCTTGCGTGTCAGCATCGAAGTCGATATATGACGCCCTCCGATCGCGCGGGCCCTTCGTCTATCGGTTAGGACGCCAGGTTTTCAACCTGGAAAGAGGGGTTCGATTCCCCTAGGGCCTGCCATCGGCTTTCCGGAAAATCCTGCGAATGCGACTGTCTTGCAAAGATTGTCGTGGACAGTTGTGTGAACAACTTCGGTAATAGTCCTCTATTGCGCTGAATCCGTTCATTTATCTCCGTCAGCATCGTATTAATCTTTGCCGGATCGGGTTTTTATTCCCTTTCATGACGAATTTGTTATATTAATTCCCCTGTGAGTTGAGTTGCGAGGGTTCTCATGGCGGGGGAAGCAGCCACGGCTGAAAAGCTGGCAGCAGTCATTGAGGGGCGCGTCAAATGGTTTGATCCGTCCCGGGGATACGGTTTCATCGAGACAGCAGACGGTTTGGGTGATGTGCTCCTGCACGCCAGCCGCTTGCGCATGTGCGGCAAATCGTTCGCGCCGGAAGGCGCGCGGGTTAAATGTCTCGCAATTTCCGGAGACAAGGGCCGGCAAGCCGTCGAGATAATTGACTTGGAAGGCGGAGCGGTAGAGCCACCGCGACCAAGGCGGTTTCATCCCAGAAGGGAACCTGGCGAAAATGTCTGCGCAGCAGTCGTGAAATGGTTTGATGCTGATCGCGGCTACGGTTTCCTTGATGTGGACGGCGTCGACGGGGATGTCTTCCTCCATGCTGCCACCTTGCGTAAGGCGGGCATTCATGAAGTGCACCCGGGCGAGACGATGCAGGCACGCTGCGCCGATGGTCCCAAGGGAATTCTGGCGGCAGAGGTCTACCCGACCCAGTACGCCTGATATTGCAGTCATCCGCAATTGCGAAAGCCGCAGGCTGAAGCTAGCTTGCGCGCCATGAAACACATCGCGCTCCTTGCCCTATTCGGCTTCCTGGCATCTGTGGCTGGCGCCCAGCTGCCGCCGGCTCCTGCTGGTGACCCGGCGAATCCCGACACGGTTATCGAATTCGGTGAACCCGAACCGGTTACAGTCGAAACCGATGACGGATTCGTATCGTTTTCTGCCCTGATTGCTGACAGTGATCCGGAGCGGCAACGGGGCTTGATGTTCCGTGAAGCCTTGGCTGATGACGAGGCGATGCTGTTTGACTATGAGACCGTGCAACCCGCTTCGATCTGGATGCGCAATACCTTGATATCACTGGATATCATCTTCATCGCCGAGGATGGCCGCATTGTGAAAATCGTGGCAAATGCCCAGCCGCTTACCCTGCGTTCCAATGAATCGGACTTTCCGATCCTGGGTGTCCTGGAGGTGCGTGGAGGGTTGGCCCGGGATGTCGGCATTCGTCCGGGCGATATCGTGCGTCACCGGATTTTCGGGAACACCGAGCCGGAGCAGGGGCCGGTTGTAGATGGCGCGACGGATGACGAATCCGCTGGAGATGCAGCGGAAGATACAGACGAAGATGGCTAAGCGCTTGCCAGCCTGACACGCCAACACTAAACACCGCGAAACAGGAATCGGATACAATGTCGGGGCGTGGCTCAGTCTGGTAGAGCACTCGGTTTGGGACCGAGGGGTCGCAAGTTCGAATCTTGCCGCCCCGACCATTCATCTGAAGACCCGGGGGTCACAATGTTTGCGAAGATCTATCGTCCTTCCCGCAATGCGATGCAATCGGGTCAGGCCAAGACAAGGCATTGGGTGCTGGAGTTCGAACCGGCCATGGCCAAGCGCCCGGATCCGCTGATGGGCTGGAACTCGACCGGCGATACGGCCAGTCAGGTGAAACTGAAATTCGATGAAAAGGATCAGGCCGTATCCTACGCCAGGAAGCACGGGATCCCGTTTCGTGTGACCGAAAAGCCGGAAATTGTGCGAAAGCCGAAATCCTATGCGGCAAATTTCTCGGCGGACAGAAAAGAGCCCTGGTCGCATTAGGGATGTCAGGCCGCGGGCCTGTTCAGATACCGGCCCCGTAGCTCAACTGGATAGAGCACCGGACTTCTAATCCGACGGTTGCAGGTTCGAGTCCTGCCGGGGTCGCCAGTCAGGCGCTGGCGCGGATCGCCTGCTCCAGATCATTCCAGAGATCGTCGACGTCTTCGAGGCCGATCGCCAGGCGGATCAGGGCACCATCCCGCTGGTCGCGGAAATTGCGGCGCAATTGCGGGTCGCAATGGACAGCCAGGCTTTCAAATCCACCCCAGGAAAAACCCAGCCCGAAGATTTCAAGCGCATCGAGAAAGCGTTCACTTCGCGCGATATCCCAATCCTTGAACTGCACGCCAAAGACACCGGCGGGGGCGGAAAAATCACGGGTATAAATTGCGTGGTCGGGATGATCCGCGCGGGCCGGGTGAAGGACCTCCGAGACTTCCGGCCGTTCCGCGAGGCGCTCAGCGATTTCGATTGAGGCCGCGCCGCTTTTATCCATCCGCATTCCCAGCGTCCTCAGACCACGAGACACGAGAAAAGCATCGTCAGGTGAAACGCACAGGCCAAGGCGCCATTCCGCCCCCTTCAGGCGCTCGGCATTATCACCGCGGCACAGGACAGCGCCCATTATGACATCGGAATGACCACCGGCATATTTCGTCAGGGATTGCGCGGCATAATCGGCACCGAGGTCGAGCATGTTGGCATTGAGACCCGCTGACCAGGTGTCATCGACCAGAACCCTGGCTCCAACCTTGTGCGCGGCGGCAGATATAGCGGGAATATCCTGGACCTCGAAAGTGAGGGATCCCGGCGACTCGCAGAAAACAAGCTGGGTGTTTTCGCGGATGTGCTGACTGATGCCGCCTCCAATGCGCGGGTCGAAATATTCGACCTTGACCCCCCAGTCCGGCAGCAAGTCGCTCAGGAACATACGGGTGGGGCCGTACAGGCAATCGGCTGCCAGGACATGCCCACCGTTTGATACGCAGGCGATTGTTGCCAGGGTCATGGCGGAAAGACCGGAAGGGGTAAGCGCGCAATAATCCGCAGCCTGCATTTCGCAGAGCGCACTCTTCAGCGCATTCTGGCTTTCCATGCCAAAACGGGCGTAAAGCGGTATGCCGTCAGGGCGGTTGTAGAGATCTTTCGCTTCTCCTGCGAGGACGGTTGAGGCGCGTTGTATTGCCGCGTTGACGGGACGGGTTCCGTGGTGAGACCTTCCGGCCCGGGTCAATTGGGTGTCGCGCTTCATTCAATTCACCGCTACAAAGCTTTTACTCATTTGCATTCAACAGGAGTTTGCAGCCGGTGTCGCCTCTGTCTTTTCTGTCGCCGCGCCGCTTGCGAGAAGCCGCGATCGTTACGCTCGGCGGTCTGGCGGGGGTCGCGCTTGATTCCGGCGAAGTTGCGAATTCCGGATCGACCTTGCGTGCGATAGAGACGCGTGGAGAGCTGATCTGCGGTGTCGACGGAAATCTCGTCGGATTTTCCAGCCAGAATGATGATGGCGATTGGGTCGGTTTTGACGCTGATCTTTGCCGCGCTTATGCGGCTGCCATACTTGGCGATCCCGATGATGTCCGCTTCGTGCCGGTGACGACGGTTGAACGTTTCCAGATGCTCGCCGACGGCGAAGTCGACCTGCTGGTGCGCAACACAAGCTGGACCTTTGCAAGGGATGTCGGCCAGGACTTTGATTTTGCCGGGATCGCCTATTTCGACGGGCAGGGATTCATGGTTCCGGCCGACCTTGGTATTTCCAGCGCGCGGGATATCAATGGCGCCAGGGTCTGCGTACAGGCCAGCACGACAACGGCGCTGAACCTCGATGATTACATCGCTGCCAACAATCTGGATGTGGATGTCATCGAGTATGACACTGCTCTGGGCGGGCTTGAGGGCTATGTCGGCGGTGAATGCGATGTCTATACGAATGACCTCTCGTCACTCGCCGGGCTTCGGGTCAGCCTGGACAATCCGGCCGAACACATTCTTTTGCCGGATGTCATTTCCAAGGAGCCCCTCGGTCCGGTGATCCGGTCGGGCGATTCACATTTTCACGATGTTGCACAATGGGTGCTCTATACGCTGATTGCGGCCGAAGAATTCGGTGTGACCTCTGACAATGTCGCCGCACTGGCGCAGAACAGCCGCAACCGCGAAGTCCTGCGGATGCTGGGCGGTCAGGATGATTTCGGATCGCGACTCGGTCTCGAGGTTGATTTCGCGGTGACGATGATTGCGGCGACCGGTAATTACGGCGACATCTTCAATCGTAATCTCGGATCCGGATCCGAGCTTGGATTGCGGCGCGGATTGAATGCGCAATGGACCGAGGGTGGTCTGTTGTATTCGCCACCCTTCCGCTGATCACATCCAGTCCGGCGCGGGCAGGCCTTTTTCTTTCAGAAATTCAGGATTGTAGAGCTTGCTCTGATAGCGGGAGCCGTGATCGCAGAGCAATGTCACAATGGTGTGGCCGGGCCCAAGTTCTCTCGCCAGATTCATGGCGCCGGCGATATTCACGCCTGAAGACCCACCCAGACACAGGCCTTCCTTCTGAATGAGGTCAAACAGGATGGGCAAGGCTTCCTCGTCAGAAATCCGAAAGGCGTGATCGACCTCGACCCCTTCGAGATTGCCGGTAATGCGGCTCTGCCCGATACCCTCGGTGATTGATGTTCCAGAGGCACAAAGTGCGCCTTCCGCATAGAAGCCATACAGGGCGGCGCCGCCGGGATCGGCGAGTCCGATCCGGATTGCGGGATTTCGCTCCTTCAGGGCCATGGAAACGCCGCCCAGTGTCCCGCCGGAACCCACGGCACAGATGAACCCATCGATTTTGCCGTCCAGCTGGTTCCAGATTTCCGGTGCCGTGGTGTCGTAATGCGCTTTGCGGTTATCGGTATTGTCGAATTGATTGGCCCAGATCGCACCATTGGGCTCACTGGCTGCCAGTTCCGCCGCTAGCTGGCCGGAATAACGCGCGTAATGAGCGGGATTTGAATACGGAACGGCATCCACCTCGATCAGCTCGGCGCCGAGCAGCCGGATGGCATCCTTCTTTTCTTTCGATTGGGTTCGCGGAAAGACGATGACAACCCTATAGCCCAGCGCAGCACCGACCAGGGCAAGACCGATCCCGGTATTGCCGGCGGTTCCTTCCACGATTGTGCCGCCGGGCCTCAACTCTCCCCGGCGTTCAGCCTCCCGGATGATGCCCAAAGCGGCGCGGTCTTTGACAGATCCGCCGGGGTTCAGAAATTCCGCCTTGCCGAGAATTTCGCAGCCGGTTTCTTCGGAAGCCCTGTTAAGTCGGAGCAGGGGTGTATTGCCGATCAGATCGATCACGCTGGTCGCGGGGTCCATGATTTGCTCCGTTGCTTTCCACTGAAGCTAGGAAGCTCCCGGCCATGCTGCAAGGCGCCTTGTGGCAAGGTGATCCGTTTGTGCTGCAGGTGCGTAAAGATAGCCGGATAGAATAGGAGAGTGCTTGCATGGTTCCGGCCCTGCAGGATGAATGGATTCTCGATTGCGCCAGCGGTGCGGCACCGCTGGCGGTGCGCGTGCTTGTGGAGAGTGCGGCCGAATTGAATCCCGTGGTTCGTGATCAGCTGGATTCCGCCGAGAAAATCGGGAGCTCGCTTGTCCTGGCGGACCTCTGGTCGGCGACGAGCGCTGTGCCGGAAACGTCGCCCGCTGAGGACTTTTCCATCCCCGACCCGTCAACAGATGAATTGTATCCGCGTGCGCTGGCGAGATGGGGCTTCAACGTTGCTGAAGAACCCTGGAGAAGCCAGCTTGGCGGTGTTCAGGGGCGGAAAATCAACCGGCTTTGTGAGCCTGGAATTGATGCTCGCCTTCTGAAAATTCAGCCCGGATCGGCCATTCCCCATCACGATCATGCCGGCGAGGAATTGACGTTGGTTTTGCAGGGCGGCTTCTCCGACGAAGTCGGCCGCTATCATCGCGGCGATGTCTGCTACGGTCAGGCGGGACAGCCCCATACGCCCGTCGGACTCGAAGGCGAGCCTTGTATCTGCTTTGCTGTTTCGATCGGGGGCTACCGCTTTCGCAATCCGCTCATGTCTATCGCGGCAAAATGGCTGACCTGATGAAACACGTTCTGACCTCACTATTCCTGGCTTTATCCATGCCAGCCCTCGGGGCTGCTGCGGACATCGCTGCAATACCGGAATCAGGCGCGATCGAGTTCGAGGTCTATCGCGGAAATTCGTCGTTTGGCACACATATCCTACGTTTCCAGCAGGACGGTGACATTTTGCGGGTAGTGTCGGATGTCGATCTCCGTGTCCGCATCGGCCCTCTGACGGTATTCCGCTATGAGCACGATTCTGTCGAGACCTATCTGAATGGCGAGCTGACGCGCCTGGAAGCCGAGACGCTGAAGGATGGCGAGCGGTTGATCGTGGATCTGCAGCGCGACGGGGATGTGTTCACCGGGCGTGGAACAGACGGAGAGGGGAACAGCCTGTCTCTGGTGCATCCGATCAGCCTTGTTCCATCCAGTCACTGGCAGGGATACAGCCCCGATCAACAGATCATTCTGAATACCGAAACCGGAGAGGAAATGCCGGTGACGGTTCTGGATATGGGCAGACAGACGCTGGAAATTGGCGGTCAGGAAATCGAGGCACAGCATGTTCGTGTCGAAGGGTCACTGACTCTGGATCTCTGGTATGGTCCCGATGGTGAATGGCTGCGCTGTCAGTTCTCCGCACGCGGTCAGGACATCACTTACGTACGCCGCAATCTTTGAGCGGCTCTGGTCGAAGCCTGCGGCTGGTTCTTGGTGATCAGCTGTCACCGGATATCGCGTCTCTGAAGGATATCAGAGCGGATGATGTCGTTCTGATCGCTGAAGTCATGGCGGAAGCCCGATATGTCCGCCACCACAAAAAGAAGATTGCTTTCCTGTTCTCGGCCATGCGGCACTTTGCCGATGAATTGCGCGGCCGGGACCTGACGATACGTTATGTGCAGCTGGATGATGCCGGTAATTGCGGATCCCTCGGCGGGGAGGTGGAGCGCGCCCTCGAAGAGTGCGGGCCCTTTGACCGGGTGATCGTGACAGAGGCGGGTGAGTTCCGGCTTAAACAGGAAATGGATAGCTGGAGCGGGCGGTTTGAGCTGCCGGTCGAAATCCGCAGCGATGACCGCTTTATCTGCACGCATCAGAGGTTCGAGGACTGGGCCTCGGGCCGCAAGCGTCTGACGATGGAGTATTTCTATCGCGAAATGCGCCGCGAGACCGGCATTTTGATGGATGGTGACAAGCCAGTTGGCGGTCAGTGGAATTATGACCATGACAATCGCAAGCGCCTGCCCGCGGGCACCAGCCTGCCAGGCCGGATCCAGCACAAGCCGGATGATGTCACGCAGGCCGTTCTGGCGCTTGTCGGTGAGCGTTTTGCGGAGCATTTCGGCGATCTTGAACCTTTCAGCTATGCCGTGACACGCGAAGGCGCTGAAGCCGACTTTGCCTTCTTCCTGAAGACCTGCCTGCCGCAATTCGGTGACTATCAGGATGCAATGGCGGCCGGTGAGGCCTTTCTCTTTCACTCCGTCATTTCGATGTACCTCAATTCCGGGCTGCTGGACGCGCGCGCCGTGTGTGAAGCCACAGAAGCCGAGTTCCGGGAAGGGCGGGCGCCCATCAACGCTGTGGAAGGGTTCATTCGCCAGATCCTCGGATGGCGGGAGTATGTCCGCGGTCTCTACTGGCTGAAAATGCCGGACTATGCGGAAACCAATTTCCTGGAGGCCCATCGGCCGCTGCCGGATTTCTATTGGGACGGAAAAACGAAAATGGCCTGCGTGCGCGATGTGGTGACGACAACGCGCCGCCATGCCTATGCCCATCATATCCAGCGGCTGATGATCACCGGCAATTTTGCACTGCTGGCCGGAATCGATCCGAAACAGGTCGAGGAATGGTATCTTCTGGTTTACGCCGATGCCTATGAATGGGTGGAATTGCCCAACACGCATGGCATGGCACTGTTTGCAGACGGCGGGATGATGGCGACAAAGCCTTATGCCGCCAGCGGCGCCTATATCAACCGGATGTCGGATTATTGCAGCCAGTGTTCCTATTCAGTCAGCAAGAAGAATGGCGAAAAGGCCTGTCCCTTCAATTATCTCTACTGGAATTTCCTGATCGAGAATGAGGACAGGCTGAAGGGCAATCAGCGCCTCGCCATGCCCTATCGTAACTTGGCGAAAATGGACGACGAAAAGCGTGCAGCTATCCTGCAGGACAGCCGGCGGTTTTTCCGGGATATCGGGATTGCCTAACGGCTGAGCGTATATTGCGCGACGTCAATGCGGCCAGTGCGGAAACCCGCTTCGCAATAGGCGAGGTAGAATTTCCACATGCGCCGGAAGCGATCATCAAATCCGAGCGGGCGAATATCGTCCCAGGCATGGGTGAAGCGTTTCATCCACTCGGCCAGCGTGTCCGCGTAATCGATGGCAAAGGCTTCCAGTTTTTCCAGTTGCAGGCTGGCACGGGAAAACTCGTCTTTCAGTTTTTCCAGACTGGGCAGAACGCCGCCCGGGAAAATATAGCGTTGTATGAAATCAGCCCGCCGCGAATAGGTGTCGAACAGATCATCCCGGATGGAAATGATCTGAAGGCCGGCGCGACCGCCCGGCTTCAGGCAATCATGAACCTTCTGGAAGAAAGACGGCCAGTATTCCTGTCCGACTGCCTCGAACATCTCGATGGAGGCAATCTTGTCGTAAGTGCCGGTTTCGTCGCGATAATCCTGGAGTTTGATATCGACGCGATCGCCCAATTGAAGCTTTTCCATACGCTCGATGGCATAGGCCCGTTGCTCGGTGGACAGTGTCAGGCAGGTGACCTTCGCTCCGCGCTCACGGGCCGCATATTCTGCGAACCCACCCCAGCCACAACCGATTTCAAGGACATGGTCGCCTTCCTTGAGGCCAATGGAGTCAGCCAATGCGCGATATTTGTTATGCTGGGCATCCTCCAGCAGCTGGTTCGGCTGATCAAACCGTGCCGCCGAATAGGTCATCGAGCTATCCAGCCATTTTTCGTAGAAGGCATTTCCGAGATCATAGTGCGCCGCGATATTCTTGCGGGCCTGAGACGGGGTATTGGCGCGCAGCTGGTGATAAACCCAGTGAGCAAAACGTGTGAGTGGTCCGCCCGCGACCATGTCCGGCCGGCTGTCGAGATTTTCGGCAAAGAACATCAGCAAGGCCGTCAAATCGGGCGTTTCCCATTCGCCGGCCATATAGCCTTCGCCAAGCCCGACATCTCCGCCTGAAAGCGCGCGTCGGACAAAGCGGAAATCGTTGATCTTCAGCGTGGCTTCGGGACCGGGTTCGCTACCCTCGAAGACTAGTCCTTCGCCCGACGGGAAAAGTACAGAGAGCCGCCCCATCGGCAGTTTCAGGAATATCTTCAGCGCGCTCCGCATTCCGAAAGGAATGTCGTGCAGCTCAGCAATGGCTTGCGGCGTCGCGCGGGGCAGCGCCGTTTCGGCAATCCAGTTCATAATGAAACCTTAATCTGTCCAGGACGGATTTTCCAGAACATGCGTGGCGGGTTCTTCCGGCGGAGCGGGGCGGCTGTGATAACGCGCGCCTTTTATCCAGAGCTTCAGAGCCTCGACATGGATAGCGGCGATGGTGAAGAGCGTGGAAAGCGGAAAGGTGAAAAACCAGCGGGCAAAAGCGCCATCGGTGGCCACATGGCGGCGCAGCATCATCGCCGCGGTGAAATTCTTGCCTTCATCGTCGAGCTTCCGGATGCCGAGAGACAGGTTTTCGTTGGGACGCTGCAGGGTGAAGGCATATCGGCCTGAAACATCGAAGAAAGGCGAAACGTGAAAGCGCTTTGCCGTCCTATGCCGGGCAGCAGGGCCAGGCTCTACGGGGGCGACATAGGCATGGCTATCGCCGAATGTGTTGTGAACCTCGTAGATGATACCCTTGAGTTCATCGGTCGCATCATAGCCGTAATGAAGCGATATCGGGTTGAACTGATAGCCGAGAATGCGCGGCTGACAGACCAGAACGATTTTTTCGATGCCTTCAATTCCAGCCTGCCGAAAGCGGTCCAGAGACCAGGCTTTCACAGACGAACCGTCTCCTGGTCCGAAATCGGCTTCGTGGAAACTGAACAGGCCCCGGGCGTTCACATTCAACCAGCGCGTCTGCCGGCGGGCTTCATCCAGCCGGTCGAGGTCCAGACCGATCATTGCAACGGGATAGCGAAAGTGATGCCGGAAGGGTTTTACACGCGTATGGGTCGTGCTCCCTCGCCATATGGACAGTGCATTGATCATTCGGCAGCGGTCAGGGCCGGTATTGCAGTATCCGGCCGTTCGCCCCAGCGGCCGCCCGTAATGTCGCCTTCGGCAAAATCCCATGGTATCTGACCACCAAGGCGAAGCGCGACGCGCAGGCCTGAACGGAGCCCGTCTTCATGGAAGCCATAACCCAGCCAAGCCCCGGCAAACCAGGTCCGTCGAACGCCCTGAACCCGGTTAAAGATCCTTTGAGCGGCCAGTGCGGCCGTGTTGAATTGGGGATGGTCGTACTGGAATTCGCCGAAGACCTTGGCCGGATCCGGCTCGCGATGCGGATTTAATGTCACGAAGAGCGGTTTTGACGGATCGATGCCCTGCAAGCGATTCATGTCGTACGTCACGCTGGCCGGACCGTCCTTCGTATCGCGGCAGTAATTCCAAGCAGCGCGGGCACTGTGCCTGCCAGGGCAGAGACTTTCATCGCGATGGAGCACAGCACGATTTGCGGAGTATCCGATCGCGCCAAGCAGGTTGGCTTCTTCAGCGTCGAGATCGCGGATCAATTTCCGGGACTGATTGGAGTGGCAGGCGAGGATCACCTCGTCGAATTCACGAACTTTGCCGTCCTCGGTTTCGATCAGAACACCATGAGCGTTCCGCCATACCGCAGTAGCAGGTTGGGAAAGGCTGACCTTTCCCTGCAGATCTGCCGCGATCCTGCTGACATATTCGCGGCTTCCGCCTTTAACCGTTCGCCACTGGGGGCGGGCCATGTGCATCAGGCGATGGTTCTGGAAGAATTTGACGAAGGCTTCGGCAGGATAGGCGCGCATTTCCTCTTCGCTGGCCGACCAGATGGCTGCGCCCATCGGCAGCAAATAGTTGGTCACGAAGCGGTCGCCGAACCCCTGCTTTTCCAGATAATGACCGAGGCCGATCCCGGACAGATTGCCTGCGTCGAGGTCCCTTTGGGCCAGGCGGTTGAAACGCAACACATCGCGCAACATGGCGAGGTATGACGGACGAATTGCATTCCGCTTCTGGGCAAACAACCCCGATAGACCGTTGGATGACCACTCGATGTCCCGGTCCAGCGAAAAGCTGAAACTCATGTCGGATTCGAAGCTTTCAACGCCCAGCTCATCAAACAGAGCCACCATGTTGGGATAGTTCAACGGATTGAAGACAATAAAGCCCGTATCTACCGCGATAGGCGTTCCGTCATAGTCAATATCGACGGTATTGGCGTGGCCGCCGAGCCGGTCCCGTTTTTCGAACAGGGTAATGTCGTGCACATTTCGCAACGCCCAGGCGGCACCCAGTCCTGAAATGCCCGCACCGATAATGGCGATTTTCTTGCGGCGAACGAAGTCCGGCGTGATGATCGGGCTCATGCAGCATCCTTTAGGCTCTGGAAAGCCATCAATGCCCGGTCACGGGCGGCTTTGTGATCGACAATCGGTTCCGGATAGGTTTTGCCAAGTTCGATGCCCGCTTCCTTGAGGATTAGCGGGCCGGCTTCCCAGGGCTGATTCAGATACTTGTTGGGCAAGCGAGCAATTTCCGGAACCCATTTCCGGACATAGTCGCCATCCGGATCGAATTTCTCGCCCTGGGTGATCGGATTGAAGATGCGGAAATAGGGGGCAGCATCTGCACCGGATCCGGCGACCCACTGCCAGCTTGCCGAGTTGTTCGCCAGATCGGCATCAACCAGCGTATCCCAGAACCATTTCTCACCTTCGCGCCAGTCAATCAGCAGATGCTTGATGAGAAAGGACGCGACAATCATGCGGACGCGATTGTGCATCCAGCCTGTCGTCCACAGTTCACGCATGCCGGCATCAACAATCGGATAGCCGGTTTGACCGGTTTGCCATGCTTTCAACGCGGCCTGGTTATCGATCCAGGGGAAGTTGTCGAACTTGTCCTGATAATTGCGCTCGGGAAAGTGCGGGAAATGGAAAAGCAGGTTGACTGAAAATTCGCGCCAGCCGATTTCGCTCAGGAATTTCTCGGCGTTCTTTTCGCCAATCTCGTCACGGACAAGCTGGATGGCGGCAAAAATCTGCCGCGGGCTGATCTCGCCGAAATGAAGATGCGGCGATAGTGCCGATGTATAGGGCTTGTCCGGACGGTCGCGCCCACCGGCATAGTGCCTTGCGCCATGATCAAAGAAGCCGATCAGCCGATCGCGCGCGCCCGCTTCGCCGGGTGTCCAGACGGGCTCGAAGCCTTTCGCCCAGTCCGGTTGGGTGGGCAGCAAGCCCCAGTCGCCGAGATTTTCGGAAGGCAAAGCGGCATCCGGGGCTTTGAGCGACGACGGGGCTTCAAGAGGTGTGCCGGGGTCAAGTTCAGAGCGGACACTGCGCCAGAAGGGCGAGAACACGCGGAAGGGATCTCCGGACTTGTTCTTGACAGTCCAGGGTTCAGCCAGCAGCGATGCGTTGAAGGATTGGACATCGATATTGCGCGCTTTCAGTGAAGACTTGATGTCTTCATCCCGTTCGCGTGCGTGAGGTTCGTAACATCGGTTCCAGAAAACGGCTCCAGCGCCACTTTCCTTGACCAGCTGGTCCAGTGCGGACGCCGAATGGCCGGAGCGCAATACCATTGGGGCGCCTAGCGCCTTCAAGTCCGATGCCAGGCTGGTCAGGCTGTGGTGCAGCCACCACCGACTGGCCCCGCCGGCTTTCCACTTTCCCGGCGATTCATCATCGAGAATGAAAACCGGGATGACGGGACGGCCGGATTCCGCTGCCGCGGAGAGGGCAGGATTGTCCTTGATGCGAAGGTCCTGACGGAACCAGACAATGACGGGAGAGGTCGGGGGGGACAAAACTACAGCAGCCTTCTATTCTTTTCCGGGATTACTACGTAAGCAGACCGAAAGCGGATCAACCGGATCCGCAGTGAGCAGACCGGGAAAGACAGACAATGGCTGACAGCCAACCCAATTCCGTAATCCGCATGGAAAAGCCGGGCGGAGGCGTGATCGAGATCGGTCAGGACCGCAAACTGGTTATGCTGGCGGGGCCGTGCGCGCTGGAAAGCCGCGAGCATGCGCTGGAGGTATCCGCGCAGCTGAAGGAAATTGCTGATCGCCTCGGTATCGGGCTTGTCTACAAGACGTCGTTCGACAAGGCGAACCGCACCAGCCTATCAAGTGCGCGGGGCATTGGGCTGGAACAGGCGCTGCCGATTTTTTCGGAAATCCGCGAAACGACGGGGCTTCCGGTTCTGACGGATGTTCACACAGCCGAACAGTGCGCCATCGCGGCGCAAGCCGTGGATATGCTTCAGATTCCGGCCTTCCTCTGCCGGCAGACCGATTTGCTGATTGCGGCAGCCCGGACCGGCAAGGTTATCAATGTGAAGAAAGGTCAGTTCCTGGCGCCTTGGGACATGAAAAATGTGATCGCCAAGCTGACAGGTGCCGGCAACCCCAATGTGATGGCCTGCGAGCGGGGCGTCAGTTTCGGTTACAACACCCTGGTCTCGGATATGCGGGCCTTGCCGGTGCTGGCCGATATCGGCTGCCCGGTGGTTTTTGATGCCACACATTCGGTGCAGCAACCGGGCGGGCAGGGCGGCACCAGCGGCGGACAGCGCGAGTTTGTTCCGACACTGGCGCGGGCGGCGGTGTCCGTCGGTGTTGCGGCCGTCTTCATGGAGACCCATCCCGATCCGGACAAGGCTCCGTCCGATGGACCAAACATGGTGCCTCTCGATCAGTTCGAAGGCCTGGTCGCACGGCTTCTGGAATATGATCAGCTGACCAAGGGCTGGTAGCCTCCGATAAGGGCAGGGCGATATGGATATCCGGTCACTCTCCAACATTCTCGACAAGGCTGCTGGCCTGAAAGTGTTGTGCGTCGGCGACGTGGTTCTGGATCGCTTCGTATACGGAGGTACACACCGTGTGTCACGCGAAGCCCCGGTTCCGGTCCTTGATGAGGATTCTGTGGAACACATGCTCGGTGGGGCTGGTAACGTCATCCGCAATCTCCGGGCTCTCGGGGCGAGGGCGAGCCTTGTCAGCCTGGTCGGTGATGATGCCGAAGGCCGGGAGGTCAGTGAGCGCTTGAGATCAGAACATGCCGGGGACCATATGGTGGTTTCGCCGGATCGGCCGACGCCGGTCAAAACCCGGTTCGTCTCCAATGGCCATCAGATGCTTTGTGTCGACCGGAATCCGAAAACCAGGATCGATACAGCAACGGTCCGGGCCGTTCTGGAGCAGATCGAAACCTGTCTGGCAGATGCCGACATTGTCATCCTGTCCGATTATGGCCGCGGTCTGGTGACACCGGAAATCAGTTCGGGATTGATGAAGCTTGCGCGCGTTGCAGGCAAACGGGTCTGTGTCGATCCGAGAGGACGGGACTTTACCCGTTATGATGGCGCCCATCTGATCAAGCCCAATGCTCTCGAGCTTTACGAGGAAAGCGGCATTGATCCTGTCGATGACGGTTCGGCAGCCGAAGCGCTGAATGCGGTTTTTCGTAAGCTGTCGAATGTCGACCATTTGATCGTGACGCGCGGCTCGAAAGGTATGAGCATTACCGACGGGGATGCGGTTTCTCACGTCCGCGCGCGCCCGCGTCAGGTCTATGATGTCTCGGGCGCAGGCGATACGGCCATTGCAATGCTCGCAGTGGCTCTCGGTGCCGGTGCGAATCTGCGCGCGGCGATGGAAGCCGCGGTGCATGCTTCCGGTGAAGTGGTGACCAAGGTTGGCACGGCGACCGTTACGCCGGCTGATCTTGTCAGTGCGGCGGGCGGAGGGCGTTCGACACAGGACATGCCGCTGGAGGAGGCCGTTGAAACGGTGGCTCGCTGGAGAGCGCATGGCTTGAAGATCGGCTTCACCAATGGCTGCTTCGATATCCTTCATGCCGGGCATGTCAGTTATCTGGAAAAGGCACGCACAGCCTGTGACCGCCTCATCGTCGGTCTGAATTCCGATGCTTCCGTTCGCCGGCTGAAAGGCGAAGGCCGGCCGGTGAATGATGCCGCGGCGCGCGCTGCCGTGCTTCTGGGGCTGGCGTCTGTTGATCAGGTCGTCGTGTTCGAGCAGGACACTCCGGAATCGCTGCTAGATGCCTTGCGGCCGGATGTTTACCTGAAAGGCGCGGATTACACGGAGGAACAATTGCTGCCGCTCGGCGGCCGCATTGTGAAATCCTACGGTGGGGAGATCCAGTTGATCCCTCTAGTCGAGGGCAAGTCCACGACCGGAATTATTGACCAGCTGAAAAAGCCCTAGCCACCGCCGGCACGGTCGGGAATCGGCGTAACGGGCGCATCTTCAATTTCTTCGGGCGAACCCAGCGGCGGTGCCATTGCGTTTTCAGCATTGAAAACAGGCAGGAAACTCGCGAGGCGATGCGTCGCATCAGCTCTCAAATCCTCATAAAAAAGATTGTAGGGCGGCAGGCGATACGGCTCGGCGAGGCGCCGCGGGCGATGCAGCGACCGGGATCGGGGGAGCTCGGTCATCAAGACACCATCCATGCATTGCGCGCCGGTCTGCGCGGGCAGGGCAGCCGGGCTGGCACCTTCCCTGAAACCGGAGGCCTGGGCTCCGCCGCGGTGCATCCGAGCGGGGGCATAATCCGTGGTTCGTGCGCCGAGGATCGGATTGACACAAAGCAGGCCGCGGCCCTCGACATAGTCATAGCCACCGCCTGGCTGCCAAACCAGACCGACTTCGGTCAGGATCCGAATGCGGTCATCATTCTCCGAGAGAGATGAGACGTAGCTATGGATGCAACGAATGGAGTCAGCTGTGTCACAAGCGGGAATTTCCGCCAGCGGACCCTGCAGCAAATCCAGCGGCACCTGACTTTCCTGAATATAGGCCGCAATCAGGCGGCGGCGTATGGATTCAGCGGGCGCGATGTCTTCGATCAGTACGGCAACAAGGTGCATGCCGCCCTGACCGACACCCGCAATAAAGAAGGGTGTTTCATCGCCGATAAGCGTCAGAAATTCTGCAAATGCCGCTCGGACATCAGCCGTTGCTGTCATTCTGGCCGACACACCGTCTTCGCGGCGATTCATGAAGGTATACAGTGCCGCTTGCCGGTAGCGGGGGGCGTAAAGTTCACCCAGTCCCGAAAACGGTGCCGCAAAATTTGGCAATTGTTCTTCGATGACGAGATTTGCTGGCTCCTCGGCGTCTATGGCGGCGTTCCAATCGCTGCCACCGGGATAGGTCGTGCCATGGACGAAGAACACCGCCACGCCGTCCGGCGGGTTTGACGGTCGGGCATACCAGCTGGACACACTTGTATAGTCCGGAGGCTCGGGCACCGAATATGTCTGATAAGGCTCGCCGGGATCGAGAAACGACTGGTAGATCTGGTCGCGAAGTATCCAGGCCGCAATCATCACGAGAACAAGAAAGGCGCCGGCCATTGCCAGAATGGTCCACAGGGCGAAGCGTGTCCGGGATGGCGATTTCCGCTTTGGATCCGTCAATTTTGCCTCTCGACATGTTGGCGCGCGTTGAACTGAGGCGTAGTGTTGCCGAGTTTGGGCGAGAATCAACCAGATTGGCTGTCTGGCAATAATAAAGGAGAAGCGGCGTGTTCCGCTGGCTAAGAAACAGTCTGTTGACCGGTATCGTCGTGGCTCTGCCGGTCACCGTCACGGTCTGGCTCATCTACACCTTCGTGAATTTTGTCGATCGGGTGATCAAGCCGCTCATTCCCGAGCAATATAATCCGGAAACCTATTTGCCGTTTGCCCTGCCGGGGCTGGGTGTGGTTGTTGCCGTCGTCGGTCTGACCCTGTTGGGTGCCCTGGCCGCGAACTTTTTCGGGCGCTCGCTGATCGGCATTGGTGAGCGATTGCTTAACTCTGTGCCACTCGTCCGCAATGTCTATGGTGCGGTCAAACAGATCGCAGAGACGGTTTTTTCCAGCCGCCAGCAATCCTTCCAGGAGGTGGTTCTGGTCGAGTTTCCAACCAAGGGATCCTATGCGGTCGGATTCGTGACTGCGGATGCGCGCGGCGAGATTCAGGACGATGTTTCTGAAGATGCGATCGGCGTGTTTGTGCCCACCACGCCAAATCCGACCTCGGGCTTTCTTTTGTACACGCCGCGATCCCGTGTAATGCCGCTTTCCATGTCGGTCGAGGAAGCGGCGAAAATGATCATCTCGTTCGGTCTGGTCACGCCCGAGGGGCTGGCGCGGGCGGATATGCCCGACGAGGTCAAGAAAGCCATCAAGAAATCCGAAAAACCGGATTAGCCGGATTCGATCAATCGGATGCCTTCATCCTGTTCGAAGAGATAGAGCAGGATACGGCGGGCTTCGGCATGATCACCCTTGAAGTCCGGGTCTTCATATACCGCCTTGCGGGCTGCTTCATTGGCCAGAGGAATGAGGTCAATATGCGCTTCGATATCGACGAGGCGATAATCGGGCAGGCCGCTCTGGCGAACGCCCAGCGGATCACCGGCGCCGCGTAGCTTCCAGTCCTCCTCGGCGATGACGAAACCATCATCGGTTTGTTTCATGATATCCAGCCGCTTGCGGGCGATTTCGCCGAGTGGGCCCTGATAGAGCAGGAGGCAGGTCGACGCTTTGTCAGACCGGCCAACGCGTCCTCGCAACTGGTGTAATTGGGCCAGCCCGAAGCGTTCGGCGTGCTCGATAATCATGATGGTCGCATCGGGAGCATCGATCCCGACTTCGATAACTGTTGTGGCGACAAGTATATCGATGTCTCCATTGCGGAAACGGACGGCCGCTTCATCTTTTTCCTGTGCGCTCATCCGCCCGTGTACAAGGCCTACGCGATTCCCGCCGTAGATTTCGGATAATTGTGCAAAGCGATCCTCGGCGGCTGATAGCTCGGAGACGTCGGATTCCTCCACAAGCGGGCAAACCCAGTAGACCCGCTCTTTTCGTTCTATGGCACGACCAACCGCATTGATCACACTGTCCATGCGATCCATGGAAATGGTTCGGGTATCTGGCGGCTTGCGGCCTTCTGGTTTCTCGTCGAGACGCGACATGTCCATATGGCCGTAAACCGAGAGTGCCAGTGTTCGCGGAATGGGGGTCGCGGTCATGACCAGCAGCTCGGGGCGCTGACCCTTGGATGACAATTTCAGACGGTCCGAAACACCAAACCGGTGCTGCTCGTCGATCACCACCAAACCCAGCTGATCGAATTCCACGCCTTCCTGGAACAGCGCATGCGTTCCACAGATGACGTCCACTTCTCCGGTCTTCAGCCGATCAAGAATTTCCTGTCTTTTCTTGCCTTTGTCCCGTCCGGTCAAAGCGTCGACAGTGATCCCGGCAGGGCCCAGGAAGGCCGAGATCGTACGGGCCAGCTGACGGGCCAGTATTTCCGTTGGCGCCATTATGGCGGTCTGGGCGCCGGCTTCTTTAGCGCGGGCTGCTGCAAGTGCTGCGACAAAGGTTTTCCCTGCGCCAACATCGCCGTGAAGCAATCGCATCATCCGCCGGCCTGATTCAAGATCCCGCGATATCTCCTCGAAGGAACGGGTTTGGGCGCTGGTTGGCTTGAAGGGTGCGCAAGCCAGAACCTTCTCCACAAGCTCGCCATTTCCCCTCAGGGGTTTTGCACTTTTCCGGCGGCGTCTGAACGCAACGAGCTGCAAGGCCAGTTGCCGGGCAAATAACTCGTCGAAAGCCAATCGTTGTCGGGCTGGGTGGGCCGGGTCTGTTTCCGCGAGCGTTTCCGGAAAATGCAGGCTGTGCAGCGCGGATTTCCAACCTGGCCAGTGACGGTCATGGCGGACAGCCCCGTCATGCCATTCGGGCAAGTCCGGAACATCCTTCATCGCGGCCTTGATCGCTTTCCGGATAACTTTGAGGCTCAATCCCTGGGTCAAAGGATAGACTGTTTCCAGGCCCACCATGTCGGCCGCTTCGGCTTCGGTCATTACCAGGTCAGGGTGGGTGATCTGTTTTTCGCTGCCAAACCGCTCCACCTTGCCAGAGACGATGCGGATCTCGCCTTCTGGGAGGATTTTTTGCAGATAGGGGATACGCGGCTTGAAATAGACGAGATGCAGAAACCCGGTCTCATCTGACAGGCGAACCTTATAGGGGATGAAGCGGTTGCGGGGTGGTTCGATATGCGCCTCGACGGTGGCTTTTATGGTCGCAATCTCGCCTTCCCGTGCGGCCTCGATCGTTGGCCTGCTGGACCGATCGACGACCGATGTCGGTTTCAGAAACAGAATATCTCCTACGCGTGGCCCGGCGACTTTCTCGACAAGTGCCGCCAGCCTCGGTCCCAGGCCGGGCAGAGTTGTTGTCTCCTTGAAGAGCGGAAAGAGAATCTCCGGGCGCATGACGTGCAGATTGCGGCACATCGCGCCTTCACGCCAGCGCTGACGCGGCCTATATGGCGGAGCCATGTCTGATCCCCATGCCATTCGCCGTCGCCGACTGCTGTTTCGCGCAGAACACCGAGGCTTCAAGGAGGCCGATCTAGTGATCGGCGGTTTTGCACGCGCGCGGCTCCAATCCATGACGGAATCCGAGCTCGACGAGTTCGAGGCGCTTCTCGAAATTCCTGATCAGGATCTCTATGCGTGGGTCGTTAGCCGCGAGGAGGCGCCCGAGGATGTGAATGGCCCGGTTTTCCGTGCGCTGGCAAAATCGGCGCATGCCGTTTCCCGGACGTAGGTGATGCAGGCGCTGGACCGGATAGCGATGTCAGCTGGCGGGCTGACAGTTGGTGGTGCGCCTGAAGGCTTCGATGCACTTGTTCTCGCAGAAAGCCTGCGTCAGCGCAGCGGGCAGGCCATGTTCATTGCCCGCGATGATTCTCGTGCTGCAGCATTTGAGGCCGCCTGGAATTTCTTTGCGCCGGATATCCCCTGTGTCCGTTTACCGGCATGGGATTGCCAGCCCTATGACCGGGTTTCTCCAAGCCCGCGTGTCGCGGCGCGTCGGGCGGCGACGCTATCCTGGTTGGCGAGCGCAGGCGAAAAGTCCAATGGGGCGCTGCTGGTTCTCGCTACCGTAAACGCCGTTACCCAGAAATGCGCGCCGAGAGATGTGATGTCAGCGAGGGGGTTCGAAGCGCGCCCCGGTGAAATCATCGACCTCGATGGGTTGAAAGCCTATCTCACGGGCAATGGTTATGCGCGTACGACAACCGTACGAGAGCCCGGTGATTTCGCGATCCGTGGCGGCGTCATCGATGCGTTTCCCCCCGAGATGGATGAACCGGTCCGGCTCGACCTTTTCGGCGATACACTGGAATCGATCCGGGCGTTTGATCCCGAAACACAGCGCTCAACACGGCAGCTGAAATCCATATCGTTCTCGCCGGTCAGTGAAATCTTCATCGATCAGGACAGCATTTCGCGTTTCCGCGCGGGCTATGTCGGAGCCTTTGGCACCATTACCGATGATGACCCGATCTATGAAGGGGTTAGCGAGGGGATCAAGCCGCAAGGTGCGGAACATTGGCTTCCCCTGTTCCATGAGCAACTCGAAAGCCCGCTCGCTTTCCTGAGAGATGACGCCCTTGTCGCGGTGGATCACCTGGCCATGGATGCCGTGCGCCAGCGCCACGAGCTGGTCACGGACTATCACGACGCCCGGACAGCGGTTGCCGGTGTTGCCAAGGGCGGGATCAAGGCACCGGTTTACAGGGCCTTGCCGCCGGACCAGCTGTATGTTTCCCCCGATGTATTGGAGGCTCAGCTCAAATCATTCGATTTGCGCCGTTTCACGCCCTTTGATGAGCCCGACGCCGTCAATGCCGGTGGCCGCCAGGGCCGGACTTTCGCCGCCGAACGCGCTGCCGAAGGTGTGAATGTTTTTGATGCTGCTGCGAAGCATGTCCAGACCTGCCTGAAAGAGGGAAAGCGCGTCGTGATCGCCTCCTGGTCGGAAGGCGCTTCAGACCGCATGGGCAGTGTGCTTGGTGATCATGGCCTGGCGAAACCGGAATTGCTGACCGGCTGGAACAAGCTGTCTGACTTGCCGCCCAACAGACCGGCGAGAACGGTGCTGCCGCTGGAGCATGGTTTCGAGACTGAAAGCCTTGTTGTCCTGTCGGAACAGGATGTGCTCGGCGATCGTTTGTCCCGGCCACGGCGAAAGAAGGGTGCCGAGGTCATCATGGAGGCGGGATCGCTGTCGACCGGCGATCTGGTGGTTCATAGCGATCATGGGCTGGGGCGCTATCTCGGCCTCAAGACGCTGGATGTGCATGAAGCGCCGCATGATTGCCTGGAGCTCGAATATTCCGGCGGATCGAAACTCTACCTGCCTGTCGAGAACATCGAGCTGCTCTCCCGCTATGGTAATGAGGGCGAGGGGGTCCAGCTGGACAAGCTGGGCGGCGTTGCCTGGCAGGCGCGCAAGGCCAAGGCCAAGAAGCGCCTGCGCGACATGGCAGAGCAGCTGATCCGGATTGCCGCCCAGCGGAATGCCAAAACGGCTGATGTCATCACCCCGCCCAGCGGCACCTATGATGAATTCTGTGCCGCTTTCCCGTATGTCGAGACAGACGACCAGCTGTCGGCCATCGAGGATGTTTTCAACGATCTCTCCAGCGGTCGTCCGATGGACCGACTGATCTGTGGGGATGTTGGCTTCGGCAAGACCGAAGTCGCTTTGCGCGCGGCCTTCATTGCCGCCATGGAAGGCCGGCAGATTGCCGTCGTGGCGCCGACGACGCTTTTGGCGCGGCAGCACTACAAGACGTTTTCAGACCGGTTCCGGAACTGGCCAATCAAGGTCCGTCATCTCTCTCGCCTGGTCCCGGCGAAGGCAGCCTCGGCCACACGCAAGGAACTGGCCGAAGGCAAGGTCGAGATCGTTGTCGGTACGCATGCCCTGTTGTCTGATGGCGTGAAATTCTCCGACCTTGGCCTGCTCATCGTTGATGAAGAGCAGCACTTTGGTGTGAAACACAAGGAACGCCTGAAAGAATTGCGTGCTGATGTTCATGTGCTGACGCTGACGGCGACGCCCATCCCGCGCACTCTGCAGCTGGCCCTGACCGGAATCCGCGATCTCTCGATTATTGCGACACCTCCGATCGACCGGCTGGCGGTGCGGACCTATGTGTCGCCCTTTGATCCGGTGACCGTCCGGGAAGCCCTGCTGCGTGAGAAATATCGTGGCGGACTTAGCTACTTCGTTGCCCCGCGGATTTCTGATCTGGAATCCATGGCGGAATATCTGCGCGAGCAGGTGCCGGAAGTCTCATTCGTGGTGGCGCATGGTCAGATGGCCCCGACACGTCTCGAAGACATCATGACTGCTTTCTACGAAGGCCGTTACGATGTGCTGGTCTCGACATCGATCGTTGAATCGGGACTGGATATCCCCACCGCCAATACGATGGTGATTTACCGGGCTGACCGGTTCGGCCTGGCCCAGCTCTATCAGCTCCGGGGCCGCGTCGGGCGCTCCAAGACCCGGGCCTATGCCTATCTGACGACAGCGCCGCAGAAACAGATCACCGCGCAGGCCGAACGCCGGTTGCAGGTTCTGCATTCACTCGACACGCTCGGTGCAGGCTTCTCGCTGGCCAGTCACGACCTCGATATTCGCGGTGGCGGCAATCTGCTGGGTGAAGAACAGTCCGGGCATATCCGCGACGTGGGTGTGGAGCTTTATCAATCCATGCTGGAAGAGGCGGTGGCTTCGCTGAAGCATGACGGGTCTGACGAGGACCGGGACTGGTCGCCGGCGATCAATGCCGGTGCAGCCGTCCTGATACCGGAATCCTATGTGGCCGATCTTGATCTTCGCCTTCAGCTTTACCGTCGTGTGTCGGGGCTCGCCAACAAGGCCGAGCGGGAGGCTTTTGCTTCCGAACTGATCGACCGTTTCGGGCCTTTACCGGAAGAAGTCGAACAATTAATGCAAGTGATGGCCGTCAAGACGCTTTGCAAGGTGGCGGGCGTCCAGAAGATTGATGCGGGGCCGAAGGGCGCGACGATTCAGTTCCGGAATGATCAGTTCGCGAACCCGGCGGGTCTGGTGCAGTTGATCACCGGCAATCCCAACGAATTCAGGGTTCGGCCAGACCAGAAACTGTTCATCGCCGGCGATTGGCCGACAGCTCGGCAACGTCTGAAAGGGATGGAGCGGTCGCTTGCGCGGCTGGCGGATCTGGCACGCCGTGAAGCCGCCTAGACGGCTTCCATCCGGTTCGAATTCAGTAATTGCATGCCCCGCTCGACCAGCGCTTCGGCCGTTTCTTCGCCGGCAGCCTCCAAAGCCTCACAATTCACATTCAGTCTGAAGGGGTGGAGGGGGTCGTCACTGTCAAAGGCTGTGCATTCCGCGACGGCCGTGATCCGCTCCGCGACGCAAAGCGCACCTTCGCGGCCGGTATAGGGCAATACGGCGGCAAAAAGATTCGGCCTTAACTGGGCGGGAAAGTCTTCGGCACGCAACAGGTGGCGGAGCATGGAGGCAAATTGTTGCTGGGCGGCATGAAAGCGTTCCCAGCTGATCGTGTTGTCGGGTGGCTCGATAGCCATCAGGACAAGGCCGGTCGATTTCCGGTTCTGATTTGTGGAAACAAGAAGTTCCTGCAGATGCGCCAATGCAAAACGGTTCCGGAAAAGCCCGAATTCATGATCAACGGTTGCGCGCGCCCGGCAGTTTTCAAGGATCGTCTTGGCATGCCGGCGCCGCCTGCGTTCTTCGGCCAGGCGAAGCACACGGCCGCTGATTTCTTCAGGCTCAGCTTCCGCCGGAAGAATGTCGGATACGCCGCGAGCGAAGGCCTCGTCGGCCGCCTCGAAACGACCTGATGGTGTCAGCAACAGGACCGGCGTGTGATACAGGCGGGCATTCCGGCGCATAGCCGAGGAAATCGTGAAGGCCAGATCCTGCTTCTCGAGCGCATTGAGGATGACAGCGTCAAAGGGACGTTCGTGAAGGTAATCAAATGCTGAAAATGAGGAAAACGCCGCAATCATCCCCGTGCCATTGGCCGCGAGGGCATGACGGATCGCCATAAAGCGTGCTGTTGCTTCCCCGACAAACAAAACGGTCGGCTGCCTGTCGCCGAGGCTATCATCATGAATAGTATGGCCGAATACCTGGCAGGCCGCTTTGCGGCGGCGTGCGATGTCTTCCATGACCCAGAGCCGGCGTAGTGACTGAATACGGTTTGCTAACTGTACCGGTGAAACAGGGCGCCGGAGCCAGCCATCAAACCCTTCAGGCGGGGTGCTGGTGTCGGAAATCAGAATGACCGGTGGCCGGGCTTTGCCATTGCCCGCATGCAGGAGCGCCAGTTCGCGTGCTCGTCCGACATCAGAGGCGGCGATCACAACAGCGTCGATCTGTTCCGGGGAGACTGGACTGTCAGGGGCGGTAATCTGAGCTTTGACGCTGAAGACTTCGAGATCCGAAGGCTTCAGAATCAGATCGTGATCATCGTCGACCAATGCGATGGTCAGCGTTCGTGTCATGCCTTCCCCCGAGGGCGTTTCAGGCAAATTGTCACAAAAAATACATTCTGGAAACAGGTGAACGAAGATGAACGGTTTTGTTCATGCATCGTTCAAGCAGCGATCGATAGACCTGATCTCGAGTTCAGCGGACACCCTTCTTGTCCCTCGCACGTTCGCTGTCTCAGCCGGCTCGCCGGCTACCCAATCCCAGATGCGCCAGCCTGCACCCACAGGCTGGCGCTTTTGTTTTACACGGGTGTTTTTCGGGCTATGCCGTCAACATGGAAATCCTGCGTTCCCATATCCGGCGAGTGCATGCATTGGTGCGGCCCGTTCTGACATGGCCTCCGCTGGCTATCCTCATCGCCGCGGTCAGCAGGACAATGGCACGCGAAGTGATGCTGTTCGCCGGCGGTGTCTCCTTCTTCACGCTGCTGGCAATCTTTCCACTGGTGGCGGCCGGTGTTGCGATTTACGGCCTGCTGTTTGATGTCAATGACGCGGCTCAACAGGTTGGCCGCTTGTCGACAGTTTTGCCGGATTCCGCGCGCGCTTTCGCAGAATCCCAGATATCACCCATCGCCGAGGCCTCGCGCGCTTCCCTTTCTGTCCAGGGGCTAATCGCTCTGGCCATCTCGCTGTTTGCAGCGTCGCGGGGTGCCAAAGCTCTGATTGCCGGTCTGAACCAGATTGGCGGCGTTGGCGATTTGCGGAATATTTTCAAATTCAATGTCTATGCAATCTTCACGGTTCTGATCGGCGGCGCCTTGCTGTTCATTTCCAATGTGATTGTTCTGACGATCCCCACCATCGTCCGCCCTGCAGCGGAATTTCTGGGGATAGAGATCACCGGTCTGAACAGCTTCTTCAACGAGTGGACGGCGGTCGCCCTGACCATGATTACAGCGCTGGCCTTACTCTACAGGTATCTGATGCGCCATGCGGGCGGGATCACCTGGGCAGCATCAATTATTGCCGCCGCAACAGCGACACTGCTGTGGCTGCTGCTGTCAGCAGGCTTCTCGATCTATACGGCCAGCTGGGTGAGGCCAACGGCCTATGGTTCTATCGGTGCGTTGATCGTTTTCCTGCTCTGGATCTATTGGGGTTCCTATGCGGTCTTCTTTGGCGGCGCCGTCGCTGTTGAGGTTGATCGCCGTCAGAAGGCTGTGATGCACCGCCGTGGATGACTGGTCAAAATGGGCGGAAACGATATACCTAGCGCCAACTGATCCGCTTCAAGCAGGGATAGCCCATGAACAAGATTTTTCCCGATGCCGGAACTGCGCTCGACGGATTGCTGTTTGACGGCATGACGATCATGGCCGGAGGGTTCGGTCTCTGCGGCATTCCGGAGAATGCGATCGACGCCATCCTTGAATCCGGGGTCAAGGATCTGACGATCATCTCGAATAATTGCGGTGTTGACGGTTTCGGGCTCGGCAAGCTTCTTGATGCCAAGCGGATCCGGAAAATGGTGTCTTCCTATGTCGGAGAGAACAAGGAATTCGAGCGCCAATTCCTGTCCGGCGAACTGGAGCTGGAATTCAACCCGCAAGGCACGCTGGCCGAGCGCATCCGCGCTGGCGGAGCAGGCATTCCCGGTTTTTACGTCAAGACCGGTGTCGGCACCGTCATCGCCGAAGGCAAAGACCATCGTGAATTCGACGGCGAGACCTACATCATGGAAACCGGGCTGAAGGCTGATCTTTCCATCGTGAAGGCCTGGAAGGGCGATACGCAAGGCAATCTGATCTACCGGAAGACCGCGCGGAACTTCAATCCGATGATGGCTACGGCCGGTAAGGTGACGCTGGCCGAAGTCGAGGAGATCGTTGAGGTCGGCTCGCTGGACCCGGACAATATTCATACACCGGGCATTTTCGTACAGCGCCTGATCCAGGGTGAATTCGAGAAACGGATCGAGCAGCGCACGACGCGGGCGAGGGAGGGTTAGTCATGGCCTGGACACGCGAAGACATGGCGCGTCGCGCCGCACAGGAACTGGAAGACGGCTTCTATGTGAATCTGGGCATCGGTATTCCAACCCTTGTTCCCAATTTCATCGGTGAAGAAATCGATGTCACGCTGCAATCGGAAAACGGCATGCTGGGTATGGGAGCGTTCCCGTATGAGGGCGACGAGGACCCCGATTTGATCAATGCTGGCAAGCAGACCATCACCGAATTGCGCCGCACCAGTTATTTTTCGTCGGCTGACAGCTTTGGCATGATCCGTGGCGGGCATATCGACCTGTCCATCCTTGGCGCCATGGAAGTTTCCGAGAAAGGCGACATCGCCAACTGGATGATCCCCGGCAAAATGGTCAAGGGCATGGGTGGCGCTATGGATCTGGTCGCGGGCGTGAAACGGATCGTCGTTATCATGGATCACACGTCCAAGGCCGGTGATCCCAAGCTTCTGAAGGCTTGTACGCTTCCCCTGACGGGCACCGGTGTGGTCGATCGCATTATCACGACACTGGGTGTCTTTGACGTCACGCCGGACGGGTTGCTCCTGGTTGAGCTGGCACCTGATGTGACCGTCGATGAGATAGCCGGATGTACCGAAGCCAGCTTTAAAGTGGCCGACGGGCTGGCTGCTTGATCACATAACCTTTCACGAGGGTGTGAGCGGCGTGACCATTGTTTAACTAGGTGATCGCCACCGGGCGAGGCTAGGTCCCTCCATGCGAGGGAGATGACGCATGCCTTTGACCCGGCTGTCACTGAATAATCCAGCTGCCGTATTTGTCGGTATTGCCCTGATCGTGCTGATGGGGGCGGCTGCGCTTACGCGGCTTCCGGTCCAGCTATTCCCGGATACCGATCGGCCGACGGTTAATATTGCAACGTTCTGGCGCTCGGCGTCACCGCTTGAAATGGAATCGGAAATTGTCGAACCGCAGGAACAGGCCCTGGCCGGCTTGCCGGGGCTTGAGGAAATGCGCGTGTTCGTGTCCGAAGGCGCGGCATTTGTAAACCTGACCTTCTCGGTCGATACCGATATGACCCAGACAGCGATTGATATCTCCAATCGCCTGTCTCAGGTGCCGCCGCTTCCGCGCGATGCAGTAGGTCCGAATATTGGCGGTTTCGGAGGCGATGCGCAGCAAAGTCTGATCTGGTTCTTCCTGCAGGCGCTTCCGGGCAATCCGCACGAAATCCATGAATATTCGACCTTTGCCAATGATGTGATCATTCCACGCCTGGAATCGATTCCCGGTGTGGCGAGCGTCAATATTGGCTGGGGTTTGCGGCCTCAGGAGCTGCGGGTCACGGTCGACCCGTTCCGGGCAGCGGAACTGGGCGTAACCCTGCCGCAGATCTCGGCAGCGATCGTCAATAATTCCGATGTCTCGGGAGGCAATGCGGAAATTGGCCGGCGATCCTACCAGATGCGCTTCGAAGGTGAGTTCGAGCCGGAAGAGCTGGACGATCTGGTAATTGTCTGGCGGGAGGGCAGTCCGGTCTATCTGCGCGATGTCGCCGACGTCGATGTGACCTATGGCGAGCGCAACAATTTCACCTATCAGAACGGCAATCCGGCGATGGGTATCGAGATCAGGCGCCAAGCCGGTGCCAATGTGCTGGCGGCTCTGGATGCGGTGAAGGCCGAGGTCGAGGAGATAAACCGGACGCTGCTCGCCGAACGCGATCTGGTTATGGCGCCATCGTTTGATGCCTCCGTGTTCATTATGCGGGCGATCAACCTTTTGCGGACCAATCTTTTGATTGGCATCGCCATGGCAATTGTTGGCCTCTGGCTTTTCCTGAGACGCCCCCGTGCAACGCTGATCATTTCGCTGACGATTCCGATCAGCCTGCTGGCGACATTGATTGTGCTCTTTCTGTTCGGGCGAACGCTAAACGTGATTTCGCTTGCGGGCCTGGCCTTCGCCACCGGGATGGTGATGGATGCCGCGATTGTGGTGCTGGAGAACATTATCCGGCGACGTGAAATGGGCGAGGATCCGGACACCGCTTCGGAGAAAGGCGCAACCCAGGTCTGGGGCGCGCTACTGGCTTCAACAGCCACCACTGTCGCGATCTTCCTGCCGCTTATTTTCGTCAGCGATGTCGAAGGTCAGCTGTTTGCCGATCTCGCCATCACGATTGCTGTCGGGGTCGGAGTTTCCATGATCGTGGCCGTCACGGTCTTGCCAGTGGCGGTCAAACACCTTGTTCGCGACAAGAAAGACGCCACTCGCCAGCGGATCATGAGCCTGATTGCCGACAAGGTGATGGCGCTCACCGATAACCGGGCCCTGAGGTATGGAACGATCGCCGTCCTGCTGGCTGTGCCTGTTGCGCTTTCACTGGTTCTGCGTCCGCCCATGGATTACCTGCCGCCAGTGAAGCGGGATGCAGTGGATGTCTTCTTTGCCTTTCCGCCCGGCTCCAATCTGGAATGGATTGAAACCGAGGTGGCAGCGACGCTGATAGAGCGGCTGGAGCCCTATATGTCGGGCGAACGCGAACCGGCACTGCGCAATTATTACTTCGGAACCTTCCCGGGTGGCAGCGGCGCGACCGCGGGTATCCGGGTGCAGGATCAGAGCCGGGTTCGCGAACTCGAAGAAATCGTCCGTAACGAAATCATTGTCGGCATTCCCGATGTGTTCGGCTTTGCTCAGCAAGGTGATCTGTTTGGGGGTTTTGCGCAGGGCGGCAACGTCCAGATCAATATCCAGTCGGCAGACCCGGAGGCGCGTGCGCGAGCTGCCCAGATCGGCCTCCAGGCACTACGGGAGCGTTTCCCGGGTATCAACATCAATGCCAATCCACCGCCGCAGGCCACTCAGCCGCGGCTGACGATGATCCCGAATGACCGCCGCATTCAGGAAGCCGGTTGGGCCCGGCGGAATGTTGCCGGCATGATATCGATGTTGGGTGATGGCCAGTTCATCGGAGAGTATTTCGATGGTCAGTCCAGGATGAACATCATTCTGCGGTCTGAAGGCTGGAGCACGCCTGACGAGCTGGCCGGAATCCCGATCGTGACGCCGTCTGGCGCTGTCGTGCCACTCGATGACCTGGTCGAGATCCGGGAAGAGGTCGGTATCGGAAATATCCAGCGCCTTGATCGCCGCCGCACGATCACCATCAATCTCAATCAGCCTGAAGGGCAGTCCCTGGAAGAAATTCTCGAGGTTGTTCAGAACGAGGTCGCGCCATTGATCCAGGCGGCTCTGCCTGTCGATGGAACCATTACCTATGGCGGCAGTGCTGACAGCTTGGCGCGAGCACAAATGACCATGCTCTCGAATATCGCCATGGCATTGGTGATTTTGTTCCTGATACTGGCAGGAATGTTCCGCTCGATCTGGGATGCAATCCTGGTTCTTGTGTCGATCCCGTTGGCCGGGATTGGCGGCGTCATCATGCTGCAGATCCTGAACCTGTTCAGCGATCAGCCTCTCGATCTCCTGACAATGATGGGCTTCTTCATCTTGCTGGGGCTGGTGATCAATAACGCCATCCTGCTTGTCGACCAGACCCGTCAGGGCGAGCGCGAGGGGCTTTCCCGCCGCGATGCTGTGGATCAGGCTCTGCGCATGCGTCTGCGGCCGATCTTCATGAGCACGCTGACCAGCATTCTGGGCATGTTGCCGCTGCTTCTGTTCCCGGGTGTCGGCAGCGAAATCTATCGGGGTCTGGCAGCCGCCATTGTCGGCGGAATGAGCGTCAGCCTCATTTTCACACTCGTCCTGATCCCCAGCCTGTTGCGGATCGGCAAGGCAAGACAGCCGCGCCCGGTGGTCGCTGCCCAGACCCTTCCAGCGGAGTAAACCCATGTTCCGATTTGTCTCTTCAGCCGTGTTGGCAGTGATGCTTTCTGCAGGCGCTATGGCTCAGCAGGGCCCACCTCCGGCCAATGTACGGGTCACTGATGTTGTCGAAGCGGATATGGCGCCGACAATCCAAAGTCCGGCGACAGTATTAAGCCGGCGTGACTCCGAGATCGCGGCCGAGGCATCAGGACGGATTGTGTTCGTGGCCGAGCCCGGAGACCTGATCGAGGCGGGCGAACCTGTGGCCAGGATCGATGATACACAGGCCCGTTTGCAGCTGGGCGAGGCCCGGGCGCGTTTGGCCCGCTTGCGCGCCAATGCCGACTATCAGTCATCGGAATATGACCGATGGTCGCGGCTGGTTTCCGCTGGTACGGCGCCTGAGACGCGCCTTCGTGAAGTCGAGCTGGCCAGAAACCTCGCCATTCAGGAACAAACCGAAGCCCGAAGTGCCGTGCAGCGTGCGCAACTGGAGCTGGACCGGACCGAGATCCTGGCGCCGTTTTCAGGGCGGATCGTCGAGCGCCTCATCGAGGTGGGAGAGTATTCAACGCCGGGGCGTGACATTGTTCGCCTGGTCGACACCGGTTCGCTGGAGGCGCGCAGCCAGGCGCCAATTTCCGTTGCGCCATTTCTGACCGTTGGTGACACTGTGCAAGTTGGCGATGGCGAGCGCCGGATCAATGCGCCGATCCGCGCCATCATTCCGGTTGGTGATTCAACGACGCGCACCTTCGAGGTCCGCGTGGCGCTTGAGGATTCGCCGTGGATTGCCGGAGCCGGTGTGCGGGTCTATTTGCCTCGTGCGGCCAGTGAACATGTGGTCGCCGTGCCGCAGGATGCCATTGTGCTGCGTTCGGCAGGGTCCCATGTCTGGATTGTCGGTGACGACAACACAGCACAGCAGGTGAGTGTGGTGCCCGGTTCCCGGAACGGTGATCTTGTGGCTGTGACGGGGGAGTTGTCGGCGGGGGACCGTGTGGTCGTTCGGGGTGCAGAGCGGCTAACACCGGGACAGACCGTCAATATTCTCGAGGATACAGCATCCAATAGTGGCGCCGCGACCGGAGGCAATTCGAACTAGCAGACCGGAACGTTGATAGCGAGGCCGCCCTGCGAGGTTTCCTTGTATTTATCGGACATGTCGCGGGCGACATCGCTCATCGTCTTGATGACCTGATCCAGCGACACTTTGTGCTGGCCGTCACCGGAGAGTGCGAGCCGGGCCGCATCAATGGCCTTCACCGCACCAATGGCGTTTCTTTCGATGCAAGGGATCTGCACGAGGCCAGCAACAGGATCGCATGTGAGCCCCAGATTGTGCTCCATGCCGATCTCTGCCGCATTCTCGATTTGCTGGTTGTTACCGCCCAAGGCGGCCGCCAGACCACCAGCGGCCATTGAGCAGGCCACGCCAACCTCTCCCTGACAGCCGGCTTCTGCGCCGGATATAGACGCGTTCTTCTTGTAGAGCGCGCCGATGGCGGCGGCAGTCAGATAGAAGCGGAGAATGGCGTCTGTATCGCCGGATTTCCAGTGATGGCGGTCATAATAGCGGACAACAGCCGGAATGATTCCGGCGGCCCCATTCGTCGGAGCTGTGACCACCCGTCCGCCTGCCGCATTCTCTTCGTTCACAGCCATGGCCCAGAGATTGATCCAGTCCATTGCTGTCAGGGGGTCGGCCTCGGCCTTTTCGGGGTTTTCAAGAAGCGAACGATGTATGCGCGGCGCACGGCGTTTGACATTCAATCCGCCCGGAAGAATGCCATCCTCGCGAAGACCGCGATTTATGCATCCCTCCATGGCCATCCATATCTGACGTACGCCGGCGCGGATCTCTTCCTCGCTGCGGAAGTGCTTTTCGTTCGCCAGCATGATTTCGGGAATGGTGAGGCCGTGCTTTTCGCCGATCTCGATCAGATCGGCCCCGGAATTGAACGGATAGGGTTCACCGGTCTGTTCGCCCACCGCAGAATTGCGCCCGGCTTCGGATTCATCGATGACAAATCCACCGCCAATCGAATACCAGATTTCCTCGCGCAGGGATTCTCCTGTCTCGTCGAAGGCCTTGAATTTCATGGCATTCGAGTGGAAAGGAAGGCGGGTTCCGCCGTCAAAAACCAGGTCCTCGCGGTGGTTGAAGCGGATCGGTTTTTCTCCGGCAGCAAGCAATTCGCCGCTTTCCCGGATGGCGGCTATCCGCGGCGCCATTACATCCGGATCGATCTCGGCAGGATCATGACCTTCGAGGCCCAGCAAGACGGCGGTGTCTGTGCCATGGCCGACCCCGGTAAAGGCAAGCGATCCGTAAAGCTCCACCTGCAAGCGCCAGAGGGGCGCAAGCGTGTGTTCGTCTTTCAACCGCTGCACAAACAGGCTGGCAGCCTTCATCGGCCCTACAGTGTGAGAACTGGAGGGGCCTACGCCAATCTTGAAGAGATCGAAGACGCTGAGATGCATGGCTAGAAGCTATCGCCGATGTGGCATATGCCGAATGAGTAGAACACGCGCTTTGCAATTCCCGAGCTGCTCAACGTCTCACTACATTGAATGCCGTAACCTTCCTACATGGAATGACCGCCATTCAACGCAACTGCCTGACCATTGATGCCAAGGCTGTTGGGATGACACAGCCAGCCGGCAATCTCGGCGACTTCCTCGACTTCGAGGAGGCGGCCTTGTGGATTATTCTTGGAAAGCTCGGCCTCGGCCTGCTCGCGTGTTGCACCGGTTTTCTCGATGATCGTCCGGATAGCTCCTTCGGCCATTTCCGTACGGACATAGCCCGGGCAAATCGCGTTGACAGTGGTGTTGGTCTTTGCCCACTCCGCGGCCAGCGCGCGGGTCATGCCGATCACGGCATGTTTGGAGGCGCAATAGTGCGAGATATAAGGTCCGCCGGACAGCCCGGCGATCGAGGAAATATTGATCACGCGGCCATAATCCGCAGCGCGCATGTCATCCGTGACCGCCCGCGTACAGCGGAAAACGCCGGTGACGTTGACGTCCTGGATCCTCAGGAATTCCTCTTCGCTCATCCGATGAAAAGGGGCCGATGAGGCAATGCCGGCATTGTTCACCAGAACGGTAATGGCCCCGTCGCCGCGTGCATCGGCAAAAGCCGCAAGCACATTTTCAGCATCGGTGACATCGCACTGCACGGCGCGGGCGCGGGCAATGCCCTTGGCCTGGTCTTCGAGCCTTTGAAGGTTTCGGCCCATCAAGACGCAATTGGCGCCATCATCGGCGAGGCGCTTGGCGATGGCGAGACCGATACCGGTGCCACCCCCTGTAATAACCGCAGTTTTTCCGTCCAGATGTCCCATCGTGATTATCCTTTTTTCCAGGCGCCAAAGCTGCTGTTTTCCGCTGCCAGTTTTTCCAACAGGGGCGCAGGCGTCCACCATTTCGGTCCAAATTTTTCCTGGTAATGCCGGGTCCGCTCCAGCACATGGGCGAGACCAAGCTCATCTGCGTAGAACATGGGCCCGCCGCGATAACGCGGGAAGCCATATCCATTGACATAGACAACATCAATGTCGCTGGCGCGTTGGGCAATGCCTTCCTCGAGGATGCGTGCCCCTTCATTGATCAGGGCCAGCATGCAGCGCTCGACTATTTCATCGGCGCTGACCGGACGGCGGGCGACGCCTTGTTCCTGCGCGATGTTTTCAATCAGCGCGTCGACTTCCGGGTCGGGGATTGGTGCGCGTGAGCTCGCCTCATATTTGTAGATTCCGGCACTGGTCTTCTGGCCCTTGCGGCCCATTTCAACGAGGCGGTCCTGCAAAACCGAGGCGAGGGGCTCATAGTCTTCGCCTGCCACCATGGAGCGGCGGTTATCATAGCCAATATCGAGACCAGCGAGGTCTCCCATGGCCAGTGGTCCCATCGGCATGCCGAAATCATAGAGCGCCTTGTCGACGTCTTGCGGCGCCGCGCCTTCCATCATGCAGAGGCCGGCTTCGCGTCCATAGCCTTTCAACATCCGGTTTCCGATAAATCCGTGGCAGACCCCTGAGACAACCGGCACCTTCCGGATGCGCTTGGCCGCATCAAGAGCTGTTACGAGGGCCTTGCCGGATGTCTTGGCGCCGCGGACGATTTCCAGCAGGCGCATGACATTGGCGGGCGAGAAGAAATGCATGCCGAGGACGCGGGCAGGGTCTTTCGTTCCAGCCGCGATCTCATCGACATCCAAATAGGAGGTGTTGGTTGCGATTATGGCATCTGGCCGCGCGACGGCATCAAGTTCGGCAAAAACAGCCTTCTTGACGTCCATTCGCTCGAAGACGGCTTCGATGATCAGATCGCAGGCTGCAAATCCGTCCCAGCTGTCGATCGGCTGGATCCGGTCGAAGCGGTCAAGCGCCTCGGCCTCACTGATGCGCCCCTTGGACGCTGACGCCAGATATAGCGCGCGAATCTTTTCCAGGCCTGCTTTCAATGCCTCCGCATTGGCGTCATGAATGCGGACAGCAAAGCCTGCATTGGCAAACGCCATGGCGATGCCGCCACCCATTGTTCCAGACCCGACAACGCCGATCAGGCCAAGCGATCCGGGCTGGGCATCAAGCCCGTCGACCTTGGCTGAAAGGCGCTCGGCAAAGAACATGTGCCGCATGGCGCGCGCCTGTGACCCGTTCAAAAGCTCCATGAACAGCTTGCGCTCGTTTTCCATGGCGGAGTCGAAATCCATTTCCGCAGACGCGAGTACGGCTCTGGTGGCGTTCTCTACTGCGATCTGGCCTCGTCGGGACTTTTGAGCGGCGGCGAGCACCTTTTCGAGCTCGGCCTGATCACAAGCGGGAACGGGCAAATCCCTGACCACATGCTTTTCGGTTTTGGTCTCGGCAAATGCGATTGCATTTTCGAGGATGTCGCCGTCGCTAATCTCGTCACAGAGTCCGATTTCAACAGCGCGGGCAGCCGTAATCGGCTTGCCATCCAGGGTCATTTTCAAGGATTCCGGAATACCGCACAGGCGAGGGGAGCGCTGCGTGCCGCCCGCGCCGGGGAAAATCCCCAATTCAATTTCCGGAAAACCGACGCGGCCCTTGCGATCGATGATCCGGTAATCACAACCCAGCGCGGTTTCCAGCCCACCTCCCAGCGATGTGCCGTGCATGGCGGCGATCACCGGGATGGGGCAGTTTTCGAGAGCCTCGATCATGTCATTGAGCGACGGGGATTGGGGCGGCTTGCCGAACTCGGTGATATCGGCGCCGGCAAAGAATGTCCGGCCTTCGCAGTGCAGGACAGCCGCTTTGGCATTGCCGACATCTGCCAACGCATTGGTGACACCTTCGCGCACAGCAATGCCCAGCGCATTCACCGGCGGATTGTTGACCCTGATGATCAGGACGTCGCCGCGCTGTTCGCTGGTTACGATATCACTCATGTTACCGCTGCCTTTTGCTTGAATTCCTCAGTGTCCCAGCTGCCGGTCTCCATGATCTCCGTCAAAGTCGCGACAGCCTGCTCGACATCTGCATAGCTATTGTAGAGCGGGGCAAAGCCAAATCTCAGGATATCGGGAGCCCGGAAATCACCGATCACGCCTCGTGCGATCAGGGCCTGCATGATGGCGTAGCCTTCCGGGTGATGAAAGCTTACCTGACTGCCGCGCTCATCCGCATTCCCGGGGCTGGCCAGTTTGAACCCGTGGTCGGCGCAATGTTCATGAACGAGGGCGATGAAAAGATCACCCAGTGCCGACGATTTCCGGCGGATGTCCGACATGTCGGCTTCCAGCAGGAGATCGACGCCCACTTCCAGCGCTGCGCATCCCAGAATGCCCGGTGTTCCACACTGGAAGCGGTCAATGCCCGGAGCCGGCTGATAATCATCGGTGAATTCGAAGGGGACTTTATGGCCCAGCCAGCCAGACAGCGCCGGGAAGACGCTGTCCTGATGACGGCGGGCAACGAAGGTAAAGGCCGGCGCACCCGGGCCGCCATTCAGGTATTTGTAGCCGCAACCCACGGCGAAATCGGCATTACAGCCATTAAGATCAACGGGAAGTGCGCCGCAGGAATGGGAAAGGTCCCAAATCACCGGAATACCGCGGGCATGAGCGGCTTCGGTGATCGCCTTCATGTCCCGGATACGGCCGGACCGGTAGTTGGTCTGGGTCAGAAGCAGGACAGCGACATCATCGTCCAGCGCTTCGTGTATTCGTTCAGGCTCGACCAGGCGCGGCGAAATCCGGTCCGGTGCAATCGCGGCCAGTCCCTCCATCATGTAGACGTCCGTCGGGAAGTTTCCGGTCTCCGATAAAAGCACTACCCGGCTCGAATCGAGTTGAAGAGATGCGCTCAGGCATTTGAATACATTAATCGAAGTCGTATCACCTACGATCACTTCATCATCGTGAGCACCGATCAGCCGGGCGATCTTGGCGCCGATCCGCCGGGGCGCATTGATCCAGTCATTTGTATTCCAGGAGCGGATAAGATCCTGGCCCCATTCCCGCTCGACAACATCAGCCAGACGCGCCTTCGTCGCCTTCGGTAGACAGCCCAGCGAATTACCATCGAGATAAACCAGACCGTCGGGTATCTCGAAGCGGTCGCGAAAGCCGGCCAGCGGGTCGGCTGCATCAAGTGCGGCGATATCCGTCATCTCATCCGATCTCTCTTAATAGGGCCCGTACCGGTGCAGCATCTGCGCCTTCAATCTTCAAGGGCGCTGCGATCAGCTCATAGTGACCCTGCGGTATATCATCCAGCACGAGGCCTTCGAGAATGGCCATACCGGCTCGACGGACCGCATTATGAGCGTCCAGAGTTTTTGAGGTTTCGGGATCCAGAGACGGTCCGTCCATGCCTACCAACTGCGCGCCGGAGGCCGCCAGCAAGTCGATGGTTTCCGGGGCGATTGCCGCATAGTCCGATACCCAGCGATCGTGAGGGAAGCTTTCAAATGTCCGGAACAGGATGCGTTCAGCGCCCTCTGCACGGGAAAGCTCAAAATGCTCCGGACGGACCGCATCGCGCGCTTCGCGGACATCGAAAACAAAACACCGGCCGACATAGATGGCCGGATCGACCTGATCGATGGTCTTACCGTTTTCGTCATAGTGCAGGGGCGCATCGGCATGCGCGCCGGAGTGTGTCGACAGGGTCAGCCGCGAAACATTCACCGGGCAACCGGGTTCGATGTGCCATGTGCGCTCGAGCTTGAAGGCGGTATCGCCCGGCCAGACGGGTAGGGCGGGCCTCAGGGTTTGCGAAATATCAATCACGCGACCGGCCATGCCTAGAGGCTGGTCCTGACGGTCCAGAGTTCCGGGAAGAAACGCAGGTCCAGGGCCTTAACCAGATAGGAAACGCCTCCCGTTCCGCCTGTTCCGCGGCGATAGCCGATGATCCGCTCGACGGTTTTCATGTGATTGAAGCGCCATTGCTGGAATTTGTGTTCTACATCCACGAGCTTTTCGGCGAGCTCATAGAGCGCCCAGTATTTCTCGGTATCGGAATAGACGGCCTTCCAGGCGGCTTCGACTTCGGCGCAGGGCTGGTAAGGCTTCGACCAGTCCCGGTCCAGCCGGTCGGCCGGAATGTCGAATCCGGCATAGGCCAGTTGCTTCAGGGCTTCGTCGTAAATGCTTGGCAGATTGAGGTATTTGCTGACGGCGATCGCGGCATCCGTTTTGCCATGAACACGCGCCATGGCGGCATTCTTGTTACCCAGCCGGTATTCCAGCATGCGGTATTGATAGCTCTGGAAGCCGGAGCTCTGGCCCAGCTTATCGCGAAATTTGAGATAATCCGCCGGTGTCATGGTCGCCAGGATTGACCAGGACTGGGTCAGTTGCTCCTGGATGCGGGCAATGCGCGACAGCATCTTGAAGGCAGGACCGAACTCTCCTTTCTGAAGACATTCGATCGCGGCATCGAGCTCGTGAACGCACAGCTTTAGCCACAATTCCGATGCCTGGTGGATGATGATGAACATCATCTCGTCATGCTCTGCCGTCAGCGGGTCCTGCGCGTTCAGCACGTCATCGAGACGAAGGTATTTGCCGTAGGACAATCCGCCCTCGGGTGACCAGTGAACGTCCTCGCCGGACAGGTCGACAGATGTGCTGATGGAATCGGTCATGAACTTGCTTGCTCCCCGCTGAGGCCAAACTAGTCAGTCAGGAGACAAACCGGAAGGTGCCAGCCAAGGCTTTTGCAGATGGAGCTGGTGGAAGCAGGTATCTGCGGCCCCGGTACAAAAAGGGCGGCCCGTGAGCCGCCCTTTGATTCAGCAATCCGTTCAGATTACCAGCCGCATTGGCGATCGGCATTCTGCTCTTCGAGATACTCCATCAGCGGTGCGAAATAGGCGATAATGGCCGAGCCATCCATTTCGCGCGTGCCGGTGAAGGCTTCCAGAGCGTCCGGCCAGGGCTGCGACTGACCCATTTCCATCATCGCCAGGAAGCGCTGTCCGACTTCCTCATTGCCGTAGATCGAGCAACGATGCAGCGGACCTTCCCAGCCCGCCATCTCACAGGCAGCCTGATGGAACTGGAACTGCATGATAAAGCTCAGGAAGTAACGCAGATACGGCGTGTTGTTCGGGATGTGATATTTCGCACCCGGATCGAAGGCATCGCCGGGCCGGCTTCCGCCGGGAGGTGTGATGCCCTGATACCGTGTGCGGAGTTCCCACCAGGAGGAATTATATTCTTCCGGCGGTGTGTCCCCGCGCAGAACTCCCCAGCGCCACTGGTCCATCATCAGGCCGAAGGGCAGAAAGGCGATCTTGTCCAGCGCCTGGCGCATCAGGATGCCCAGATCGGCATCTGCGCTCGGCACCTCGTCAATCAGCCCGATGGCCTGCAGGTATTCCGGCGTGATCGAGAGCCCGACAAAGTCGCCGATGGCTTCATGGAAACCGTCATGGGCGCCTCCGCGGAACAGGAAGTCCTGCGTGGAGTAGGCGCGTTGATAGTAATTATGACCCAGCTCGTGGTGGACGGTCTGGAAATCCTCGCCATTCACCGCCGTGCACATCTTGATGCGAATGTCGTCGACGGCATCGATGTCCCAGGCCGAGGCGTGACACACAACTGTGCGATCACGCGGCTGGGTGATCAGTGAGCGAGTCCAGAAGGTTTCCGGCAGCGGGTCGAAACCCAGCGACGAGAAAAAGGCCTCACCGGTGCGGACCATGTCCTCGGCGGTGTAGCCCTGGGCCTCGAGCAGGGCGGTCACATCCAGCCCGTCATCGGCGGCGCCTTCCGGCGCGACAAGGTCATAGATATTGGACCATTGCTGGGCCCACATATTGCCAAGAAGGTCGGCGCGGATCGGCCCGGTTGCCGGTTGGACGGCATCGCCATATTCGTCATTCAGACCGGCGCGGACATGGCAGTGAAGCTGTTCGTAGAGCGGCTCCACCTGACTCCAGAGGCGTTCGACCTCGGCTTCCATCTCTGCAGGTGGCATGTCGTAATTCGACAGCCACATGTCAGCAAGATTATCGAAGCCGAGCTCGTTGGCGCCTTCGTTGGCAATCTCGACCATGCGCGCATAGAGCGGCGCCATCTCGACAGAATTCGTCCGCCAGCCCTGCCAGACATCCTGCAGGATTTCCGGATCGCGTGATGTTTCGATGATGTCCGACAGGACTTCGAGGTCAGCCGGCTCGCCGTCAACATCATAAGTCCCGGTCGAATACATACTGCCCAGCTGGGTTGTTATTTCGGATAGCTCTGCCGCCGCGCCTTCGGTCGATGGAGCCGGCAGGGTGATACCATTGCGCAGGATGTTCAGCTTGCGTTCCATGTCAGGCGGCAAGTCCAGATGCGCATATCGGGCGGCTTCATTGGCCAATTCTACGGCCAGTTCCGTGGATGCAGCGCCAGCGCGCGAGGCCAGCCAGTTGGTGTCGTCGGTGATGAAATTGGCTTGCACCCAGAATACCCGCGCCGTGTAATTCCAGTCTTCGAGCAGGCGCGCTTCGGCGTCCTCGAGGAAAGCGGCTGCGTCGGCGACGGTGACTTCGCCTGCTTCATTTACAGGTGCCGCGTCAGTCTGATCTGTGCCCGGAAAAGCTGTTTCCGGACTTTCGTTGTTTTCGGCCGCCTGTTGCGAGCAGGCTGCCAGAAGAAGAGCCAGACTGGCCGTTCCCAGCATCCATTTTCTCATCATATTCTCCCCGTTGGATTCCGAACCGCACGCCGTTTTCTCCCTTCTTAAAAAGGGAATCCGGTGTGCTGACTGGCCCCGACGCAAGACCAGCCTGAGGCGGATGTCAATTTAACGTTTCCGATGTGGGACATCGAAAGGTTGTATCTATGGATGCTCGCTCTTCCACAGAAAAAGCCGAATGCGCCATAGTTTCACTATGTCTGACGGGAAATTGCATCTAGGCTTTCGCCTCAGAAGCGACGGGACGCTTTGTGTTCACGCCTGCTTTGGCAGGCAATTGTGCTTGGGGAGATCCAGATGAACAGATTTTTGATTGCCGGTGCAGCGATGGCGCTTTTGCCATCCATGGCCCTTGCGGACGATATGTTCCGCGGTGTGCAGACACTGGCAGCAGACGGCGGATCGTCGAATGTCCTGTTTGACAATCTTGATCCGGACGTCATGCGGATGTCGGTCGGTGATCGGGTAACACTAAATTTCGGGCGGGGCTATGAAGCCGAACTCGACCGGATCGGCACTCAGGAGATGGGGGCGCAGGTCTGGGTCGGGCGGATTGCTGATCATTCCATCAACAATCGCGTCATCATCACCCAGACGAATGGGTTCACCTTTGGTGAAATCATGGCGCCGGATGCGACCTACTGGATTTATCCGGGCCGCAACGGCCATGAGATCATGCGCATTCCCGACGATGCGATCGCCCTGGAAGCAGCGAATGATGGGCTGACGCCCCCAATCGTTTCGGTCGAGACCGTCATCGATACCGCTATTGCCCAGGGCCGGCTTGAGTCGGTCGGCGAATCCCATGTCGCGGTGGGCGCCAATGGCACGATGGATGTTGCGGTATTCTATTCCGACAGTTTCGTGACCCGTTGGGGGCTGGCCACCGGTGGCCGCATCCAGTTCCTGATGGCCATTCTGGATCAGGCGCTGATCGATTCTGACACCGGACTCCGGGCGCGCCTTGTCCACACCGGTCCGGTCAGCGTGACAACCGAAACCGCCGATCTGGCCCAAACGCTTTACAATCTGACCGGGTTGGCGCCATCCGGCGAGAGCGTAACCCAGGATTTGGGTGCCTTGCGGACGGCTCGCACGACCTTCGGTGCCGATCTGACCGCCATTGTGATGCGTTCCCAAACCGGACAGGACAGCTGCGGCGTAGCATGGATCATTGGGGGCTCGGACGATGATATTTCGCCGACCGCTGACGACCATCTGGGCTATTCCGTGAGTGCTGACTGGATCCGCGACACGGATACGCCGTCCGGTGGATTCACATTCTGCGGAAACAATACGTTCGCGCATGAGGTCGGTCACAATATGGGTTTTGCCCATAATGTGGAGAATGCCTCTAGTGGTATTGGTATGGGCGTACGGGACTTTGCTCATGGTCACCGCGTTGATGGCGAATTCAGAACCATCATGTCCTATGCCTCTTCGACGGGTGAATCGCGTGTGAACTATTTCTCCAACCCTGATATCAATCTGTGTCCGGGGGGAGCGGCTTGCGGTATTGCGGCCGCTGGCGATTTCAGCATTGGCGGAATTGACTCGCCGATGACGGATGATCCGGCGGACAATGCCCGTGCGGCCCGCGAGGAAAGCTTCAACATTGCCAGCTTCCGGCCTGAAACGCCGGGGATTGTCTCGGCTGTTTTGCCGATTACCCGGACGGTACAGACGGGGAGCACGGCGACGGCTTTTGCGTCGATCATCAATCCGGCCGGCAACGGAACGGCAACGGGGTGTGGTTTGCGTCTGCCAGGCGCAACAGGAGCCCAGTTCTCCTATCAGACGACGACCCCGGCCAACGCCTTGTCGGGCACAGCCAACACGGCCGTGGATATCGCCTCCGGCGGAACACAGAACTATGTTTTCTCGGTAACCAGCGCCGCCGATTTCGATGACAACGTCAACACGCCCGGAGGCTTTTCATCTGGTAACAACGAGACGGAATTGTTCATCGAGGCGTTTTGTACCAATCGCCGGTCAGCCGAGTACACACTCGGGCTGAATTCCCTGATTTTCCGTTCAACCGCAGCAGCTCCGACGGATATCATCGCCCTGGCAGCAACACTTCCGGCGGCGCCGGGATACGTTGTGGTGCCGACAACCGGTGGCATGACCGGTGTGTTTTCCGTGGCGATCTCGAATGTGGGTGTTACCGGTGATGTAACGGTATCGGTTGATACCGGCTCACAGACACTGGCCATCACTACGATCACCATGTGCCAGACCGATCCGGGAACGGGTGCCTGCACGGACGCGCTGGAAACCACCAAGACGCTGAATGTTCCGGCCAGCGGTACGGCCACATTCGGGATCTTTGTGGCCGGTAATGGCTCTGCCATCGCCAATGACCCGGCCAATAACCGCGTCTTCGTCCGCTTTGCGGTCGGCGGACAGCCGGTTGGTGCCACCAGTGTGGCGGTGCGGACCGAATAGCGCAGGTATAAGTTTGCGCCATTAAAGCCCGGCTTTCGAGCCGGGCTTTTTTGTCGGGCGATTCCTGACCGGATTTGCTGTAGAATTATGGCTTGAGGAGCTTTCGGAAAGCTCCAAGAACCGGGGGAATGATGATGCAACATCTTCTGATTGGCCTGGGCGCTGCCCTGGCTATGCCAGCGCTTGCCCTTGCTGATCCGCATGACGTGTTTGGCCAGTATGCGGTCGAGGACGGCAATTCGCATGTCGTAATATCCGATTGCGGGGACGGAACGCCCTGCGGCACAGTCGTATGGATAGATCCCGCTTCCATCGATGATGGACGAACGCCCGAGGAAGTCATGGCGCGCTCAACCGGAGAGCCGGTGCTCGGTATGGTCATCCTTGAGGGGCTGGAACGAGCGAGGAATGACTGGCGGCGGGGAACGATCTACAGCCCCTCGGCTGATCGCACATATGGAGCCCGAATCCGATTGCTGGACGATGGCCGTTTGGAAGTGAAAGGCTGCATTGGCCCTGTCTGTCAAACCCAGCACTGGACCCGCATCGAATAACTCGAAGAGCCAGGCTCATTGGGGGGCAGGGCGATCAATTTTTGGCGATATCGCCAACCTCGAGGATAGGGGCGGCGTCGATATCCTCTGCGTCCATCAATTCAGCAAGGCGCTGAAGAGACGCTAGCAGCTGAAGCTGCTCCCAGCTTTCCAGCTTGTCGAACTCCCTGAGGAATCCGGCCTGAAGCAATTCCGGCGCGTCCCTCAATCGCTCATGGGCTTGCACCGTCAGGCTAACCAATATCTGGCGGCGGTCTTCCGTACAGCGCTGACGGGTTATCAGGCCTTGCGCCTGAAGCCGGTCAAGGATGCTGGTGATCGTGGCCTGACTGAGGGATGCAATCCGTGCAATGCTGGACGGGTAGAGGTCGCCGTTTTTCTTCAGGGCCTGGAGCACAACGAGTTGAGGCGATGTGAGCCCGGATGCCTTGAGCACCTTTCTGGAATGCAGGTCAATCGCCCGCGTAATGCGGCGCAGAGCTACAAGAATGTCGTCCTGGATGTTCAATGGGAAACCCTTTCGACGAAGGTTTTAAGCCAGGTCGAAAATCTGCACAATTCTGAAGAAAGATTCGTTTTCGAAGTATTCGGATGCAGAGGGAGGCGTGAGATATCGGTGCGACGTCAAAAACAGAAATCAGCGTGATTTTAATGTTACACAACACCTAAGTCATTGGCATTTAGCGAATTATTAGAGTGTTCTAATTTTCGTTTCCGGTTCCTGCGGAAAACCGGAGCCGGAATGCAGCTTGGCTACTGGCCTTGCGGTAACCATCGACCTAAACCCTTCGACATCTAAGCAAATGAGAGGGGCCTTCACGCCATGCTTAAAAAGCAAGCGCTGACCAGTACGTTTTTGACTTCCGTCGCGATCGCATCTGCCGCCGCAGCTATCGCTGAAGCGCAGGTCGATACGGTGACGGTTACTGCGACCCGCCGCGAAGCGACGACACAGACCATTCCTGTGGCCGTTAACGCGCTGGGTGAACGCACACTCGATGAATTGCGGGTTGAGGTGTTTACCGACTATCTGCAGCAGCTGCCGGGGGTCACCGCAGGGGGCTCAGGACCGGGTCAGAACACGATTTACATTCGCGGTATCGCATCGACGACGCCGAACCTGACGACGGCAGGCGTCGCTGGTCTGGCGCCCAATGTGGCTTTTTATCTTGATGAGCAGCCGTTGGCTCAGCCCGGCCGAAATCTGGATGTTTACGCTGCGGACATCAATCGGGTCGAGGTCCTGCCCGGACCACAGGGCACCCTGTATGGCGCCAGTTCCCAGGCGGGCACGGTTCGCATGATCACCAATGAACCGGTGATTGGCGAGTTCGAGGCTTCGGCCAGTTTCGGTACGTCTTTCACGGAAGGCGGCGAAATGAATAACAATGTCGAAGCCGTGGTGAACATGCCTTTTGGCGACACTTTCGCGCTTCGCGCTGTTGTCTATGTCGATAACCAGGGTGGCTATATCGATAATGTCTCCGGCGTTCGTACGACACAGGAAAGCGCCCGTTTCCGTCCTCAGGGGACGGTTCGTTCCAACGGCGTTGTTGTAAACAGCAACCGGGCCGGCTTCCAGGCCGGAGCCGATCTTTCCAACGTCACTTTCCTTCCGGCCAATAACTCCGGCCTGATCGAGGACAATTTCAACGACACCAGCTATCAGGGTTTCCGCGCCAGCGGTCTCTGGGACATCACGCCGGACTGGAGCCTGCGGGTTACGCATGCCCAGCAAAGCCTGGACAGTGAGGGTGTATTCTTCTCCGATCCGACTCTGGGTGATCTGGAGATCCAGCGCTACGAAGACGATGAACTGGAGGATGCCTTCCATAATACGGCGTGGACGCTGGAAGGCCGCCTGGGCATGCTAGAAGTGCTTTATACCGGTGCCTATACGGACCGGGACACCGATCAGCGCGTCGACTATTCGGATTATCTCTTCGTTGGTCAGTACCTGCCGTATTACATCTGTGACGGCTCGGTTTCCTATCCGGGAGCCGCCAACCCGTCCGGCACATGTCAGGCGCCGAACCTGTTTGTGAGTTCTTCGACCAATACCGAAGTCTTCACTCAGGAGCTGCGGTTCAACACGCCGGAAGACCGGCGCTTCCGGGCGACTTTCGGTGGTTTCTTCTCGGATCTTGAACTGGCCGAGCGCAACGACTTCACCTATCCGGGGTCGGTCAATGCGGTTTTGTTCGGTCAGACCGGCTTTTCGCCCAACTATCCGTTCATGACGGGCTATATCTCGGATCCGGGGCCGTTTGCGCCGGGCGTGATTTTCCGCAATGACGTGCTTCGAACCGATACCCAGATGGGCATTTTTGGTGAAGCAACTTTCGACGTGACTGATCAGTTCGCGATCACACTGGGTACGCGTTATTACGATATCGAGGTCGACCTTGAAGGCAGCGCCAATGCGTCCTTCTGTAATGGTTTCCAGGCGGATGCGAATGCCTACGGTACGGACATCTCCGACCTTTATAATGGTGATGGCGCGGTCACGTTCCGCGGCAGCTGTAATACCGCTGATCACATCACCTATACGGATCCGAACACGCCGGGCATTCCGGCTTCGGTGGCGGCTGCGCTTTCCGCTCCCGACGCTGCACGGACCGATGGCTTCATTTTCAAAGCAACGGGTGAATGGACGCCGGCTGAAGGCATTCTGCTCTACGCGACCTATTCGGAAGGTTTCCGTCCCGGCCTGTTGAACCGTCCGGGTGGCGCCGCCGGTCCGAACGGTTTCACCGTTCCGTTTGCGCTCGATACCGACGAAGTGACCAATTACGAAATCGGCTGGAAACTTGACCTGCTCGATGATCAGCTGCGCTTCAACGGCAACGCTTTCTTCGTGGATATCCAGAACCTGCAAACGACGATTTTCGACCCGTCAATCACCAATCTTTTCTTCTCGGATAATGCGGCCAACGCTGAAATCCGCGGGGTTGAAGGTGAGGTCACCTGGGTCCCGGCGGACATGCCGGGCCTGACGGTATCGGGTGCCTTCTCGATTCTCGACACCGAGATCACGGAAGTCCTGACCCCGACCAACGATGTGCTGGTCGGATCAGAGCTGGCCTTCGCGCCGAACTTCCAGGGTAATATCCGCGCCCGCTATGAGTGGGATCTGGAAAACGGCATGCTGGCGCATGTCCAGCCGCAGATCATCGTATCCGGAGACTCTGTCAGCGATGTCATCGAGATCAACAAGGTTGATCTGGAAGGCTACTCGATGGCGCATTTGTCCGCTGGCGTGAGCCGGGACAACTGGATGGTCGAGGCCTTCGTCGACAATCTCACCGATGAACGGGCCGAGCTGTCCAATAACTTCGTCTACGACCGTGAGCGCGTGACAGTTGCGCGTCCTCGGACCTGGGGCTTCCGGGTGAGGGTCACTTACTGATCCCGCTCTTGGCTCAACTCTTATGATCCTTAAGGTGGGCGCTCTGTTTTCGGCAGAGCGCTCACTTTATTTCGAGGATACAGGTTTTGCCCGACAGCAATGAAAGCCAGGCCGATCTCGGGCAGCGCGTTCAGCCACTGATGTATGCCGGTGATTTTTCCGCTGCGCTATCGCTGATCAATGCTGCACTGAAAGAAGAGCCGGAATCAGTTGACGCACTCTATCTGCGCGCGGTCTGTCATCGCTATCAGAAGGATAGCGGTGCGGCGCTGGCTGATCTGCAGGACCTTAAACGGATCGCCCCGGAATTTGGCCGGGCCTATCAGGAAGAAGGGCACCTTTTCAAAGCCCTGGGGGATGCCCAGCGGGCTATCCAGGCTTACCAGCGCGCATGTCAGTTCAACCCGGCGCTGATCGCCAGCTGGCAAGCGCAGGCCGAACTGCTGAATGCAGCGGGCAGGGTTGCCGAGGCGCAGCAAGCGACTGCCCAGGCCAATCGCCTCCAGACATTGCCAAAAGAGCTGATTGCGGTGACGCACCTTCTTTACGAAGGCAAGCTGTTGAAGGCCGAGCAGCTTTGCCGCGCCTATATGCAAAAGCATCCGCGCGATGTTGAAGGCATGCGTCTGCTGGCCGAGATCGGCAATCGTTTCGGCGTGCTGGAAGATGCCGACTTTCTGCTGGAGACAGCGATCGAGCTGGATCCCGAAAACATCCAGCTCCGGCTCGATTTCATCCAGATTCTGCGAAAGCGCCAGAAATTCGAAGCGGCTCTTGAACAGGCGAAGGCGCTTTATGAGCGCGAACCGGAAAATCCGCTCTTCCAGTCCCATCTGGCTATCGAGTCCATGCAGACCGGCGATTATGACCGGGCACTGGAACTCTTCGAGACCGTGCTTTCGGCGGTTCCCGAGGATGCCGCCACGCTGACCTCCAGAGGACACGCATTAAAGACGCTGGGCGAGCAGGAGAGGGCGGTGCACTCCTATCATGCGGCTGTGACGGCAAAGCCGGATCATGGTGATGCCTGGTATGCGCTGGCCAATCTGAAGACCTACCGGTTTGGCGATGATGAATTGTTGGCCATGCGCGAACAGGAGGCGGGCAGCGATCTCGGCTTTCAGGACCGGATCTATCTCTGCTTTGCACTCGGCAAGGCCTACGAGGATCGCAAGGACTATGAAAATGCCTTCCGCTTCTATGAACGCGGTAATGATCTGAAGCGGGCACAGACGCGCTACAAATCCGATCAGATGGAAGAGGAGTTACAGGCGCAGGCTGCCATCTGTACGCGTGAGCTTTTTGAAAAGCAGTCCGGGAAAGGGTGCCCGGCCCCCGATCCGATCTTCATCCTTGGCCTGCCGCGGGCGGGCTCGACACTTGTCGAGCAGATTCTCGCATCCCATAGCCAGGTCGACGGTACGCTGGAGCTCCCGAATATTCTCGCCCTGTCTCACCGATTGCGCGGCCGGAAACGGGTCAGCGACCGCACCCATTATCCGCGTATCCTGCGTGATCTGGATGCCGGAAAGCTGCGCGAGCTGGGTGAGGATTATATCGAAAACACCCGGATCCACCGGCAGGGCGCGGCTTTCTTCACGGACAAGATGCCCAATAATTTCCGGCATATCGGCCTGATCAAGCTGATCCTGCCGAATGCGAAAATCATCGATGCGCGGCGCGGCGCCATGGCGTGCTGTTTTTCCGGCTTCAAACAGCTTTTCGCCGAGGGCCAGGAATTCACCTATGGGCTCGACGAGATCGGCCGCTATTACAGGGGCTATGTCGAGCTGATGGAGCATTGGGACAGCGTGCTGCCCGGTGAAATCCTCCGCGTGCGCCACGAGGATGTCGTCGACGACCTTGAAACACAGGTTCACCGCATTCTCGATTTCTGCGACCTGCCGTTCGAACAGGCCTGTATCGACTTTCACAAGACACAGCGCGCCGTACGCACCGCTTCTTCCGAGCAGGTGCGCCAGCCCATCTACAAGGACGGCGTCGAGCAATGGCGCCATTTTGAACCCTGGCTCGATCCGCTCAAGGCGGCACTGGGACCGGAACTCGCAAAAACGTAAGGACGCTTCATGCCCCGAAGGCTTTATAAAACGGACCACAGGACCGGTGAGCACAATGTCGAGATACTCGGGCTCGACGTGCACAATCCTGTCTTCTTCATCGCCGCAGTGTCCGTTATCGCCTTCATCGCGCTGACCCTGATCTTCCCGGAAAGCGCCAGTGCACTTCTCGGCGCCGCGCGCAGCTGGGTGATCAATACTTTTGACTGGCTGTTCGTCGTCTCGGTGAATTTCGTTTTCCTGTTCTGCCTGTTCGTCATGATTTCACCCTTGGGCCGGTTACGGATTGGCGGCCGCGATGCAAGGCCGGAATTCTCGACCAAATCCTGGCTTGCCATGCTGTTTTCCGCCGGCATCGGCATCGGGCTGATGTTCTGGGGAGCCGCTGAACCGCTGGCCTATTTCACCAACTGGTTCGGTACACCTCTGAATGCCGAATCGGGCAGTGAAGAGGCGAGGCGTCTGGCGCTCAGCGCGACCATGTTTCACTGGGGGATCAATGCCTGGTCGATCTATGCGGTGATCGGGCTGGCACTGGCCTACTTCACCTTCTCCAAGGGCTTGCCTCTGACCATACGCTCGGCCTTCTATCCCTTGCTGGGCGAACGGATATGGGGCTGGCCGGGCCATGTCATCGACATTCTGGCCGTCATCGCCACCCTGTTCGGTCTGGCGACATCTCTGGGGCTCGGGGCACAGCAAGTCGCCAGTGGCCTGCATTACCTGTTCGGACTGGATGCCAGCGTCTATCTGCAGATCGGCATCATCGCCTTCATCACATCGATCGCGATTGTCTCGGTTGTCCGCGGGCTCGATGGCGGCGTTAAAGTCCTGTCCAATATCAATATGGTGATGGCAGGGCTTTTCCTGTTGTTCGTGTTTGCCGTTGGCCCAACCCTGATGATTGCCACCGGCTTTTTCGAGAACACGCTGAATTATGCGCGGGACTTCCTGCCGCTCTCCAACTGGATCGGCCGGGAAGACACGGAATGGTTCCACGGCTGGACGATTTTCTACTGGGCGTGGTGGATTTCCTGGTCGCCCTTCGTCGGCATGTTCATAGCCCGGGTTTCGAAGGGGCGGACGGTACGTGAATTCCTGTTTGCCGTGATCTTCGTGCCGCTGATCATCACTGTCATCTGGTTCACCACATTCGGCGAAGTGGCCCTGCTGCAGAATGAGAACGGCGTCGGCCAGCTGGCCAATGGCGTGGACGAGGTCTCGCTGGTCCTTTTCCACCTGCTTGAAAGCCTGCCGCTGGCATCAATTATGTCCTTTGTGGCGATCATTCTGGTGCTTGTTTTCTTCGTGACCTCGTCGGATTCCGGTTCGCTGGTCGTCGACAGCATCACTGCGGGCGGCAAGCTGCACGCCCCGATACCGCAGCGGATATTCTGGGCGACGATTGAGGGATTAGTGGCAGCCGTTCTTTTGTACGGCGGTGGCGCGCAGGCACTTCAGGCCCTGCAAGCCGGTACCGTTGCGGCCGGTCTGCCTTTCACGATTGTGCTGATCGTTTGCTGTTTCAGCCTGTGGAAGGGCCTGTCTTCCGACTCAAAAGCCTTGCGCGCCATCGAGGCCGGAGAGCGGCGGGCCGCACAAGCCGTATAGTCAGGAAAGGCGCGCGCCCAGCGGCACATCGCCATCAGGCCGGGCCAGGCGGATAGCGCCGTCTTGATCGGCGAAGCCCAATACCAGGACTTCCGATCGCACCGGGCCGATCTGGCGCGGCGGGAAATTAACCACGGCCATGACTGTTTGGCCGGGTAAATCGTCAAGCGCATAATGCTCGGTGATCTGGGCTGCGCTCTTCTTCTCGCCAATTCCGGGTCCGAAATCGATCCACAGCTTGTAGGCCGGATTACGTGCTTCGGGGAAAGCTTCCGCTCGCACGATCCGGCCGGCGCGTACATCGACCTTCAGGAAGGTGTCGAATTCGGTTTCTTCCGCGGAATGTGAAGCAGGATCATGTGTCAGGTGCATGGCTTTCCATCATTTTCCGCTGCCGGATGTGGGCCGAATAATGCTCGGGAAAGCCATGCTACTGTTTTTGCGTGGAAAGCAAAAACGATCTGGCGGAGGAGGAGGGATTCGAACCCCCGGAACCTCGCGGTTCAACGGTTTTCAAGACCGCCGCAATCGACCACTCTGCCACTCCTCCGCAGATGGTTTGCCCACATAGCGGTGACGGACCGCATTAGGCAAGCCGGGCGCTGCTTACGCTTGTTTCACAGTTTTTAACTACAAATCCTTGCCGGTTCATTCTGAATGGAGCAAACCCGTGAGAGCACTTCGCCGGAGATCAATTGTGATCGCAGCGCTCGCCTGTTCGGCCCTGCTTGGGGCTTGCTCGTCGCCATCTGCCTATATTGTCCGGGGAATCGACACGTCATCACCGGTGACAACGCGGTCCACGAGCAGCAGTTCAGCCTGGTCGGGCGGCAGCGGTGAGCAGAAGATCGGACGTCCCTATACCATCAATGGCCGGACCTACGTCCCGGCGCGCGACGATGATTATGACGAGGTCGGCATTTCGTCCTGGTATGGCCCCAACTTTCATGGGCGCCAGACGGCGAATGGCGAACTGTTCGATCAAAATCTGATGACCGCCGCGCATCCGACATTGCCCATTCCGGCCATGATCGAAGTGACTAATCTGGAAAATGGCCGTACGGCAGTGTTGCGGCTGAATGATCGCGGCCCATTTGCCCATGACCGTATTCTTGATGTCAGCCGCGCCGCCGCTGTCGAGCTCGGCTTCCTGGAGCAGGGCACGACACAGGTCCGTGTGCGCTATCTGGGCCCGCCCGATGGCGTGGCGCCTGCCGGGACTGTTGCAGACAGTCAAATTCGCACTGTGAGCCAGTCAAACGGCCGCTTCCGCGTCCAGGTTGGTGCCTTTTCGCGGCGCGAGAATGCCGAAGCCCTGCGCCGGCGTGTGGCCGATGAAGGGTATGCCGAGATCCAGACTGTGAACGTCAACGGGCGCCGCATCTTCCGGGTGTTTGTCGGGGATGACATGACCCGCAGCGAGGCCGACCGGATGAGCCGCCGCCTGTCACGCTATGGCGTGCATGATGCAACGGTTGTGGCCCTGAACTGATTGCGGGCTTGCGGGCAGACCGCCCACGCGTTTCAATTCATCTCACGTCCTGATGGCTGTCTGATTCCGTGATGGAGAGATGCGCGTGCGCATAATCGCCCTTTTATTCCTGATTTACGCTGCGCCTTTTGCCAATGCGCAGGATTTCCAGACCACTGCGACCCATGCCGTGATCCTGGATTACGAGACAGGAGAAATCCTGTTCGATCAGAATGGCGGCGTTCCGATGCCGCCCGCATCCATGTCCAAGCTGATGACCATCCTGATGGCCTTCGAAGCTATCGATCGTGGCGCCTTGTCTCTGGACGATGAATTGCCGGTTTCCGAATATGCCTGGCGGACGGGTGGTGCGGCCTCCGGATCGTCGACCATGTTCCTTGAGGTAAATTCACGTGCCCGGGTCGAGGACCTGCTGCGGGGGATCATCATCCAGTCGGGCAATGATGCCTGTATTGTCATCGCTGAAGCCCTGTCAGGCTCTGAAGCGGCCTTTGCGGCCGACATGACCGCAAGGGCGCGAGAGCTGGGTCTGACATCCGCCAGCTTTGCCAATTCGACCGGCTGGCCGGATCCGGGGCAGCAAATCAGCGCAGCCGATCTGGCGCGGATTGCAGCCATCATTATTCGCGACCATCCGGAACTCTACGAACTCTTTGCCGAGCGCGAGTTCACGTATAACGGCATACGCCAGTTCAACCGCAATCCGCTGTTATCCACGGTCGATGGCGTTGACGGATTGAAGACCGGCCATACTCAGGAAAGCGGATACGGGCTGGTGGCATCAGGAGTGCGGAACGGCACGCGCCGGATCGTCGTTTACAATGGCATGGAAAGCGAACGTGCGCGGGCCAATGAAGGCGAGCGCTTGATGCGAGCGGCCCTGACAGATTTTGACGTTATTGATCTGGCAGAAGCGGGTGATGTGGTGGGCGAGGCCGAAGTTTTCCTCGGGCAAGCAGAAACCGTCGCGCTGCGCCTGAACAGCGATGTGCGCCTGGGGCTTCACGTCAATGCACGCGATGATATCGAAGCTGTCGTGGTCTATGACGGCCCGCTGCCATCGCCAATCTCGGAAGGCGATGTCATCGCCATGCTGGAAGTTTCAGCTCCGGGCGTTGAAACGCGGCGCTATGAACTGGAAGCCGCAGAAGATGTGGATCGGCAGGGCCTGATGGGCCGGGCGCTGGCGGGGCTGGGCAGCCTGTTCGGTTTCAACTGAGATGGCGAGCGGCCTGTTTGTCACGCTGGAAGGCGGGGAGGGGTCCGGGAAGTCCACACTCGCCCGGGCGCTGGACGAGGCCCTGAGCGCGGCCGGGCACAGCGTTGTCATGACGCGCGAGCCCGGGGGTACGCCCGGTGCCGAACAGATTCGCCAATTACTGGTCTGCGGGGATGCCAGCCGATGGTCGGCGAAGACCGAGGCCTTGTTGTTCTATGCGGCTCGGACTGACCACGTAGAAAAGGTGATCCGCCCGGCCATCGAGGCAGGGCAGATTGTGATCTGTGACCGCTTTTCGGATTCAACCATGGCCTATCAGGGCGCGGCTGGCGGGGTGCCGCTCGACGAGCTGAAGCAGCTTCACGCACTGGTGCTGGGCGATTTCAAGCCTGATTTGACTCTGTTGATCGATCTCGATCCGGATGCAGGCCTGGCGCGGACGCAAGAGCGCGACGGTTCCGAGGCGCGGTTTGAATCAAAAGCGCTGGCGTTTCACAAGCGATTGCGCGCAGCCTACAAGGAACTGTCTGCGTCCGAACCTGACCGTTTCTGCGTACTGGACGGTGAATTGCCGCCGGACGAGCTCGCCGAAATCGCAATATCCGCAATCGAGAGGACGCTGGCGGAATGAGTGAAGCCGAGCTCGAACCGGATTGCGAAGCGGGGTGTCCGCCACCGAGAGAGATCGAGCAGCTGATCGGCCATGATGAGGCGATCGCCTCGTTCGACGCGCTTCACAGGGCGGGGCGCTTGCACCATGCTTGGATGCTGACGGGCCCAAAGGGTGTCGGGAAGGCGAGTCTCGCCTATCTTCTGGCTGGTCATCTGCTGGGAGAGGGCGCCTATTCCCGGATCCGCGCCCAATCGCATCCGAATCTTCTGGTGATCCGCCGTCCCTGGGATGATAAGCGCAAGAAATGGCGCGGCGAGATCACAATGGATGAGATCCGCAGGGTTCCGGATTTCTTCTCGCGCAAAGCTGGCGAAATTGGGTGGCGGATCGCCATTATCGATTCCCTGGATGAATTAAACATCAATTCAGCCAATGGGTTATTGAAAACTCTTGAAGAGCCGCCGGACAAGGGAATCCTGTTTCTGGTGACCCATTCTCCGGGCCGGTTGCTGCCGACCATCCGATCCCGGTGCCGGCGTCTGGATCTGCGGGTCCCACCGACCGATGAAACCCGCACCTGGCTGACCGCGACACACAGTGTCAGCGCGGCCGATGCCGATATCGCGATCGCCATGGCCGATGGTGCACCCGGCCGGGCCCTGGCGCTGGAGCGTTCGGGGGCTCTGGGGCTGGAAAAGGATATAGCCGGGCTGATCGATCGCTTGCCGCAATGGGATGAAAAGGCCTCTCGGCGGCTGGCAGCGAAGCTGTCCGTCAAAGCCGGAGAAAGCCTTCGGCCGCATTTTTACGCCTCGCTGATCCGGCGTTCGGCTGCCCAAGCGCGATCGGCAGTGGAGGAGGGTCGAGCCCCCGAGCCCTGGCTGGATGCCTGGCGCCGCCTGCAGGGGCTTTCCCGAGAGGCCGATGCGATCTATCTCGATCCAAAGCAGGCGGCCCTTGCGGCCTTATCCGAAATCGAACAGGCGGGCCGGGCCGCAGCCCGGTAAATCATGCTGATAGACAGCCATACCAATCTTCATGGCGAGACCTATGCCGAAGACCTTGATGCGGTCATCGAACGGGCGCGCGAGGCCAATGTTTCGGGCATGATTGCGATCTGCTGCCGGCTGTCTGACTTCGAAGAGGTTTCGGCGATTGCCGAGCGCTATGACAATATCTGGTGCACAATCGGCGCGCATCCCCACCATGCCAAGGACCGGCCAGACATCACGCCAGACGAGCTGGTCGAGATTGCGAGGCATCCCAAGGTAATCGGGATTGGCGAGACGGGACTGGACTTTCATTACGGCTATTCACCCCGGGAAGAGCAATTCCGGAGCCTCAGAGCCCATGTTGAAGCGGCGCGGCGCATCGATCTGCCACTGATCCTGCATACACGCGATGCCGATGACGAAATGGCGGATTTCCTTGAATCCGAGATGGAGCAGGGGGCCTTCCGGGCTCTGTTGCATTGCTATACGGGTGGCAGCGCACTGGCCAAACGGGCCGCCAAACTCGGCGCCTATTTTGCCGCGTCGGGCATTATTACCTTCAAGAAGGCAGAGGATGTCCGACAGGTTTTCAGGAATGACATTCCGGAAGACCGCATCATCATCGAGACCGATTGCCCATATCTGGCGCCCGTTCCACACCGCGGGCGACGCAATGAGCCATCTTATCTGCCAGACGTTCTGACCGGCGTCTGTGAAACGCTGGGCTGGACGCCAGATGAAGGCGAAGCAAAAACCACCGAGGCCTTCTTCCGGCTGTTTTCCAAAGCGGAGCGTCCGTCATGAGTCCGGAGCCCGTCTGGAAGGTAACAATCCTCGGCTGTGGCTCGTCTGGCGGCGTTCCACGTCCGGATGGCGACTGGGGCGCGTGTGATCCCGGGAATCCGAAAAACCGGCGCCGGCGCTGCAGCATATTGGTCGAATATGCCGACACCGATGCGCAATTCGATACCGGAGAACGCACGAGGATTGTCGTTGATACATCTCCCGATTTTCGTGAACAGATGCTGTCGGCTGGCGTTAAACGGCTTGATGGCGTGATTTTCACGCATGATCACGCCGATCAGACGCACGGAATTGATGATCTGAGGCCTTATGTCCTACGCGCGCGGAAGCGTATGCCGGTCTGGATGCTCCCGGAAACCGCCAGCAGCCTGACCAAACGCTTCAAATATATCTTCACGGCGCGCGAAGGCTCGCCTTATCCGGCCATTCTCGATCTGACACTGGTGGATGCAGAACACCAGGATTTCCATATTCCGGGTCCCGGTGGTGATATGCCGGTGCAAATGGCGCGACTGGAGCATGGCGGTATCATTGCGGCCGGGTATCGCTTCGGTCCGTTTGCGTATTCGCCGGATGTCAGCGGCATTCCGGATGCCAGCTTTGCATTGGTCAGGAATATTCCGTGCTGGATCGTGGATGCACTGCGTGAGACGCCGCATCCGACTCATGCCAGTGTCAGCGACGCTCTGGACTGGCTGGAACGGTCAATGGCCGGGAAGGGCATCCTGACCAATCTGCATGTTGATCTGGATTACGCAGCATTGTCGGAACGGCTTCCTGAGATTGTGACACCGGCATATGACGGGATGACGGTCGATAGCCGAAATATCAACAATGATAACAATGATATATAATATGTCTCATAATATACATTATGCGTATAATATATCAGACGACCAGCGGGATCATGCCAAATGACCCAGCCGACTCCCCTCCAGCGCCTGCGCACGATCATGGAACAATTGCGGGATCCGGAGACCGGCTGCCCCTGGGATGTAGAGCAGAGCTTCGAAACCATCGCGCCGTACACGATCGAGGAAGCCTACGAAGTCGACGATGCTATCCGCCGCGGCGATATGGACGAGCTGAAGAGCGAGCTGGGCGACCTCCTCCTCCAGGTCGTCTTCCATTCGCGCATGGCCGAGGAAGCCGGCCTCTTTGACCTCGACGATGTGGCCAATGCGATCTCCGACAAGATGGTGCGTCGTCACCCGCATGTGTTCGGCGATCACCGCTATGCCGACAGCGAAGCCCAGATCCAGGGCTGGGAAGAGCTGAAGGCAGAAGAACGCAAGGAAAAGACAGGCTCTGACGGGCTGCTGGACGATATACCCCTCGCCCTTCCCGGCCTGAAACGGGCACACAAGCTTCAGAAGCGCGCCGGTACAGTAGGCTTTGACTGGCCGGATGCCGCGCGGGTCCTGGAAAAGCTGGACGAGGAAGTGTCCGAGGTCCGTGAGGCCATCGCCAGTGGTGATAGCGATGAGATCGAGGATGAAATTGGCGATTTATTGTTTGTTTGCGCTAATTTGGCGCGAAAAACGAAAGTGGATAGCGAGGCGGCTTTGCGGCGCGCAAACGCCAAGTTTGAACGGCGTTTTCGATATATCGAAGAGACATTGAAAGCCCGCCAACAGGATATTCGCGAAACCGGTCTGGAAGAGATGGAAGCTCTCTGGGTCGAGGCCAAAAGCCACGAATAATCAGATTGCATCTTCGAGATCCGGTGCCAGATCGGGGAATTGAGCGGAAAATCGACCGGCAGCCTCGGGTGACAGCCGTGTCCGCGCTGTTGTGGTGCCGTGTTCGTCGACTTTTTCGGATATGACCGCCCCATGCTCGTGCAGCCAGGCTATCGCCCGGTGTTGTGAAGCGGTCGCCTTCACGGTCAGCACGACGGATTTCTTGGCCAGAGCCTCGTCGATGGCCGCCAAAAGCCGATCGATCCCCTCTCCCGTCTGCGCAGATACTGTAATGGCTGCAAGTGCTTCATCGCTCTTTCGAGGCAGATCAGCGAGATCAGCGGGGTCAAACTCGTCCTTCCAGAGATCGATCTTGTTGAAGACCTCGATCACGGGCTGACCGTGTTCCGCACCGGCATCCAGTGCATCGAGGATGGCCTCAACCTCACGCCGCCGCACGTCGAAATCCGCGGCTGATACGTCCAGGACATGGACAATGATATCGGCTTCGCGCACCTCCTCCAGCGTGGCGCGGAAGGCGGCTACCAGTTCGGTTGGTAGATCGGTGATGAAGCCGACCGTGTCTGACAGGAGCAATTGCGTTCCTGCAGGCGTTATGAAGCCTCGGATCGTCGTATCCAGCGTGGCAAACGGCATATCCTTGGCGAACACCCCTGCCCCGGTGATCTTGTTAAACAGGGTGGACTTGCCAGCATTGGTGTAGCCAACAATCGCAACCATGGGGAAAGGCGCTGCCTTGCGGGTCTTGCGATGCAGGGCGCGCGTCCGGCGGACTTCATCCAGTTCCCGGCGCAGCTTGGCAATCTTGTCGGCCAGAATCCGGCGGTCAGCCTCGATCTGGGTTTCACCGGGACCGCCCATCACACCGACACCACCGCGCTGGCGCTCAAGGTGGGTCCATGTCCGCACAAGGCGCGAGCGTTCATAGGCGAGCCGCGCCAGTTCGACCTGTAACCGGCCTTCCTTGGTGCGCGCACGCAATCCGAAAATCTCGAGGATCAGACCGGTACGGTCGATCACCTTCACCTTCCAGGCTTTCTCGAGGTTGCGCTGCTGGACAGGCGACAAGGCCGCATCCACGACCACCACATTCGCTTCCAGCGCGGCGATCTGGGCGCCCAGCTCGTCCAGCTTTCCCTTGCCGAAAAAGCGGCCGGGGTCGATTTTCCGGACCGGAGCGAAAAGAGAATCGAGCACATCAAGGCCGAGCGCTTCGGCCAAGCCGGTCGCTTCTTCCAGTCGTGCGATTTCCTCAGGATCGTCTGCGCCCAGCCTCGCCCTGATTACCAGGACCTTGTCTGCGGGCGTTTCGGTTTCGATCAATCCGAATCGTCTCCACTGTCCTGTTCTTCCTCGAACAGGGAAACCGGAGCCGACGGCATGATCGTCGAGATGGCATGCTTGTAGACAAGCTGGGATTGACCATCACGCCGCAGGAGCAGGCAGAAATTGTCAAACCAGGTCACGACGCCCTGCAGCTTCACACCATTCACCAGAAAGATGGTGAGCGGTGTCTTGGTCTTGCGGACTGAGTTGAGAAAGACGTCTTGCAGATTATTGCTTTTGCGGTCGCCCGACATGGCCTGCTCCAATTTTTGTTCTTCTTCTGAACCGAACCGTATCGACAGTCTAAAGGGCGTTCGGCTTAACGCGCAACCAGCCAGATCGACCCGCGCTTTTCACGTTTCCGGGAACGCTCTTTCGCCGTTGCAACATAACTCTTGCGCAGCTGCAAGGACAAACTGCCCGGATGCCCGTTACCAACCGGATTGCCATCTATTTCCACCACGGGCGTGAGGAATGATGTGGCCGAAGTGATGAAGGCCTCGCGCGCGGCCAGAGCTTCATCGCGCGTGAAAGCCCGCTCCTCGAAGGTCAGGCCTTCACGTGATGCGAGATCGAAAATGATCCGCCTCGTAATGCCATTCAGAATGTCATTGGTCGCAGGCCGGGTCACCAGAACGCCGTCCTTCGTGACAATCCACGCATTCGCGGCCGAGCCTTCGGTAATGAAGCCGTCCGGATCAATCATCCAGCATTCTGCCGCACCGGCCTCCTTGGCTGCCTGTTTGGCCAGCGCATTCGGCAACAACGACACCGTCTTGATGTCCCGCCGGCCCCAGCGGATATCCTTCTGGGTGATGACGGCAATTCCTTTTTGTGCCCTCGCCTCGGCTTTTTCGGGCGACATGGATTTGGCCGTGATCATTATGCTCGGCGGCACCGTGTCCGTGGGAAAGACATGATCGCGACGCGCTGTGCCGCGCGAGATCTGCAGATAGATCAGCCCGTTCCGGATCCGGTTCACTTCGACCATTCTGAACAGGATGCTGGCCAGCGCCTTGTCCGTCATGGGCCGCCGGATACGCAGCTCGGAAAGCGAGCGGTCCAGACGTTTCAGATGCCCGTCAAAATCCGTGAGTTCCCCATCAATCACGCCCCAGACCTCGTAAACAGCGTCGGAGAATTGATTGCCCCGATCCTCGATATGGATGACCGCATGCGCGTGTGGAACAAAACTGCCATTGACGTAGGCCAGTCGTGACATCGGGTCAGAACCTCCGGAAAAGTGCGGCGATGGCCGCCAGCCCAGCCAGGACTTCAAGCCGTCCCAGTACCATCAGGAATATGGTGATCGTTTTCGAGACCGGCGAAAGGTCCGACCACAGGTGTGACGGTGATAATTGATCATGCAGCGGGCCGGAATTCGACAGGGACGTCGCGGCGGCGCTCCATGCCGCTTCAAATGGCTCGCCCGCCAGTGCAAAAGCGACCACGGCAATGGCAATGAGGCCGATATAACCGAGGACCGTCGCCCACAAGGCCAGCATCGCCGTGTTGTCAGCCGTCCTTCCCCGGTGCTTTACGCTCACCACGCCGGATGGGTGCGCCATGCGCGCCAGTTCCACGAGAGCACTTTTTGAGAGAATGACGAGGCGGGAAATCTTCAGGCCACCAGCCGTCGATGTCGCAGCGCCACCGATAATCGCCGCCAGGACCGCCGCCAAGGGAACATGCCCTGCAGCATTATCGACGGTGTAGCCACTAGTCGAAACGATAAAGACTGAGTCCGCGATCAGGGTCAGCGGGCCTGTCTGGCCGCCGGTTCCGATCAGGAAAAGCACAGCAAGCCCCAATACCATGAGGATCATTGCCAGGACGTCCGTCTCGGCCGGCAATTCGCGCTCGACCACAATGGCCCGGATAAAAGCGATATTGGTGGCACCCAGGAAGCAGGCCAGCGCGAGAATAGCGATCGCCCAATTACCCAACAGATGGTTGAGCGGTCCCGACGAAACCTCATATCCACTGGTGGATATCGCCGACAAACCCAGGCAGATCGCTTCAAATGCGGGAACGCTCATGGCCATGAGCAGGAGGCAGGTTACCGCTGCGAAGCCGGAATAGAGAATTCCGATCCGCCAGGCTGCGACATGCAGATTGGAGAAGATATTGTCCCGGTCCGCGGTCAGCAGATAGGATTTGCGCAATTCCAGCCCTGCCCTGTCAAAGGCGGCAAGAATACCGGCAGCTGTCAGCAGGGTGAGATACCCACCCAGAAAACCCAGAAGACAGCGCCAGAATATCAGCGTGTCCGGAATGTTTTCGGGCGCTATCAATATGGCCCCTGTAGTGGTCAGCGCCGAATAGGCCTCGAAAACCGCCTCGAGATAGGAAAGGCCCGGCGCCAGCAGTAAAAACGGGACGATCAGAAACAGCGGTGTGAGGATCCACAGCGCCATCACGAATGCCGAAGCCTCAGCGGCGCGGGCGACCAGCTTGACCCCGGTGGAGGCCGACCAGAGCAAGCCTCCCGCAAAGCCGAGAACTGCGGACGTTGTCAGAAAGGCCTGAAAAGCCAGACGATCGCCAATGGGCAAAGCCCCCAGTGCGACCAGAAAGATGGCAATCGCAAGACCGGTCCAGGTTTGGCCCAATGGCCTGAGGACTGCCAGCAACGCCATTGCAGATCAGAAATAATCGAGGCTGACGCGGAACAGACGCTCGACCTTGGAGACCGCAGACGCTTCTGCGAACAACAGCATGCGATCCCCCTCTTTCACATGCGTACCGGCGCCGGGCATATGGATCTTGCCATCCTGGACCAGCGCACCGACCGTCACATTGTCCGGGAGCTCCAGTTCGTCAATGGATTTTCCGAGCAATGGAGACGTTGCCAGCACGACGCCTTCCAGCGCTTCAGCCAGGCCTCCTGCAATCGATTGCAGACCCGTGATCCGGCCGCGGCGAATATGCTGGAGGATCGTCGAAACAGTCGTTGTGCGCGGATCGATGAATACATCGACATCCAGCGGATCACGCAGAGGCTCAAACGCCTGCTCATTGACGAGGCAGATCGTCCGGCCGGCGCCTTCCTTCTTGGCCATGACCGCACTCAGCAGATTGACCTTGTCATCATTGGTGACGCAGATCACCAGCTCGGCCCGGTCGGCACCGGCTTCGTTCAGCAGCTCGGGTGTCAGACCGTCACCATGCAGCACGACGGTTTTCTTCAGCTGGTCAGCGGCCAGCTCGGCACGATGCTTGTCGGCTTCGATAAGGCGGACCTTGACGCGGCCAAGGCGTTCCAAAGCGCGCGCGACGTAAACACCGATATTCCCTGCGCCAATGATGACCACGCGGCGCACTTTTTCAGTCTTCTGTCCGAAAATCTGAAGGGCGCGTTCCAGCATGGCCGGTTCTATCGAAATGTAGATTTCGTCACCGGCCAGAAGCGGATCTGCGGCTGTTGGAACAAACAGCTTGCCATCGCGGTTCACGCCGCAAAGAGACAGCTTCAGATCCGGGAAGATGGCACGGATCTGGTCAATTGAAGAACCGGCAACCGGGCTCTCCTCTTCCATGCGGATGCCTAATAGCTGGACGCGGCCGCCCGCAAACAGGGCTGTCGAGAAGGCGCCAGGCGTTTCCACGCGCTGCAGGATGGACCGGCCGACTTCCAGTTCGGGAGAGATCACCACATCGACCGGAAGGTTGCCGGTCGAGAACAACCCCCTCCATGCCGGATCGAGATAGGCCTGTGCCCTGACCCGGGCGATGCGCATCGGCGTCTTGAACAATGAATGCGCAACCTGCGCAGCGATCATATTGGTTTCATCAGAGTGCGTAACCGCGACCAGCAACTCGGCATCACCGACGCCAGCGCGCTCCAGCGCGTCCGGATGCGATCCGTGTCCGACAATGCCGCGAACATCCAAATCGGTCGTGATCTGGGAAATCAGCTCCGGTGACCAGTCAACGACCGTCACCGAATTGCCTTCGCGGGAAAGCGCCTTGGCAATACCGTAGCCAACGCGCCCTGCCCCACAAACGACAGCCTTCATGGCGTCATCCTTATTCCTCGGCGAGCTCGCCGTCCGAGCGGGCTTCTGAGGTATTTACCCCTAAAGACTTGAGCTTGCGATGCAAGGCGGAGCGTTCCATTCCGATGAAGGCCGCGGTACGCGAAATATTCCCGCCAAACCGATTTATCTGTGATTTCAGATACTCACGCTCAAATTTCTCCCGGGCATCCCGCAAAGGCAAAGCGATCATTCTTTCGGCGTCAAAGCCCGCCTCGTCGGTTTCACGGCCAGCAACCTCTGACGGAAGCGAATCGAGCGTGATAGCGCCGCTGTCACTTCCAGAGGCCAGGATCAGCAAGCGTTCCACGTTGTTTCTCAGCTGACGGACATTGCCCGGCCAGCTATGGGCCTGGAGCGCCGCCATGGCATCTTCGCCAATCTCACGCTTGGGAAGACCGGAATAAGCCGTAATCTTCGACAGGAAATGCTCGACCAGTAAGGGGATGTCTTCCCGGCGTTCAGCCAGACCGGGCACTTCAACCGGGACAACCGCCAGGCGGTGATAAAGGTCCTCGCGGAACAGGCCATTGGAGATGTGGTCCCGCAAATTCCTGGAAGATGACGAAATCACGCGGACATTGATGCGGACATCGGCGCTGCCTCCGACGCGGCGAAAGCTGGAATCGACAAGCATACGCAGCAATTTGTTCTGCGTCGCAATCGGCATGTCGCCAATTTCATCGAGAAAGAGCGTGCCGCCATGGGCGCGTTCCAGAAGCCCGATCTGACTGACCAGGCCCTGATCATTCTCGGCACCGAATAATTCCTGCTCGACGCGGTCCGGAGCCATGCCTGCCGCATTGACGGCGACAAAGGGCGCTTTGGCGCGCGGTGAATTGGAGTGAATGAGCCGGGCGACAACCTCCTTGCCGCTCCCGGCAGGCCCGGTAATCAATACCCGCGAATTGGTTGGCCCGACGCGCTCGATCATCTGGCGCAGCTGGCTGATAGCACTGGACTTGCCGATCAGTTCGTTTTCGCCGCCGCCCTTGGCACGAAGCTCGGCATTCTCGCGGCGAAGCTGACTGGCTTCCATGGCGCGTTCGATCGTCAGGATCAGTTTGTCGCTCTTGAAAGGCTTTTCGATAAAGTCGTAGGCGCCCTTGCGGATTGCGGCGACAGCTGTCTCGATTGTGCCATGACCGGAAATGACGATCACCGGAAGTTCCGGATCAACCTTCTTCATCTCCTCCAGTAATTCGATACCGTCGAGGCGGCTTCCCTGAAGCCACACATCAAGAATGACCAGCGATGGCTTGCGGCTCCGAATTGCCTCCAGGGCATCGTCGGCATTGGCCGCTTCACGGGCCTGATAACCTTCGTCTTCCAGCAATCCGGCAACCAGATCGCGGATATCTTCCTCGTCATCAACGATGAGAATGTCGTTCGCCATGTCTCACACCTGAGCAGTTTCAGGCTCGGAAGCGATATCCGGGCCAGTTTGGTTTGAAAGCGGAAATTTCATGCGCACAATGGCGCCCTGGGCATCATTCGGCTGATCGAGTTCAAGCCGTCCGCCATGGTCTTCCATAACCCGCTTGACGATTGCCAGGCCCAGTCCTGTGCCTTTTTCGCGGGTGGTCATGTAGGGCTCTGTCAGCCGCTCACGGTTCGGAATCGGCCAGCCCAGACCATTGTCGGTGATGGTGATGACCGCAAAACCGTCTTCGGCTTGCAGATCAACGGTGATTTTGCCCGGTGAATCATTTCCACCGTCACTTTCCATCCGGGAAATCACGCTCTCGGAGGCGTTCTTGACAATGTTGGTCAGCGCCTGTGCCGCCAACCGCTCGTCGCAGTCAGCAGCGATAGTGCCGCCTGCACCGGTAAACTCGATGGAAATTGATGGTGTGGCCACACGCTGGGCGAAAACGACGGTCCGGATCAACTCGTCCAGTTCAACGCGCTCGATCTTTGGCTGCGGCATGCGTGCAAAGGACGAGAACTCATCAACCATCCGGCCGATATCACCGACCTGACGGACGATAGTATCTACGCAGCGGTCGAAGGTATCGAGATCATCTTCGGGCAGCAGCTTGCGGTAGCGCCGCTGCAGGCGCTCGGCCGACAACTGGATCGGTGTCAGCGGGTTTTTGATCTCGTGCGCGATCCGGCGTGCCACGTCCCGCCAGGCAGCGCTCCGCTGGGCTGCAACAAGGCGGCTTACATCATCAAAAGTAATGATCAGGCCGGCATCTGCATCAAGCCCTGCACGCACATTCAGACTGATTGGCCGTTGCTCGTCTTCGGAAAGCTCGATCTGGGAAGCGGCCAGCTCACCCGGGCGTTGCCTTGCCTGCATCGCCACACTTTCCAGCGCGGGGGAAACAAACGCCAGCGTCTGACCGACCAATTCGTCTTCGGTTTTCTCCAGAAGATCGCAGGCCGGCCGGTTTACCAGCGTGATATGATCCTCATCATCGAGGCCAATCACGCCAGCACTGACCCCCGACAACACGGCTTCGGTAAAGGCCCGGCGGCGCTCTGACTGATTGTGGGCCATCACCAGTTCCCGGCGTTGTCCGCGCAGCTGTCGTGTCATCCGGTTGAAGGCGCGCCCCAGCGTCGCGATCTCGTCATCCTGGCGTTTGACTTCCACGCGTGCTTCCAGATTGCCCTGACGAACCTCTTCGGCTGCCCGGACAAGGCTGGACACCGGTCGGACAACCCGCGTCGCAGCCGAAAGGGCCAACCAGATGGCGCCCAGAAGAATGAGGAATGCGGTTTCCAGATAGACGAGCACAAACACCAGTCGGGTTTCCGCTTCGCTCTCCGTCGCTGCCCGATAATCATCGAGCGCAGCCTGTGCCCTCAAAAGCAGTGACAAGTCGGTTTCCAGCGTCACGTAGAGGAAAGTGTCGTTATACGCCGGCAGAAGCAGCAAACCACGCAGGGCCGATTCATTGCCGGTCAGCTGATCAGGGTCGGAGACACCCAGATCCCCTCCCCGTGCCAGCTCGTACAGCCGGTCTGACGGCGGAATGTATTCTGGTGAATCGCTGTCCTCGGCACGGACACGAATATTACCTTCGCCATCAACCAGATAGGCCGACTGAAAACCCCGCACGATGACCTGACGCCGAAAATAGCCATTGTAGGTTTCCTGATCGTTGGAGAAGGCCGCAACCGGTTCTGTACCGCTGATGTCGAAGGCCATCAGCTGCATCTCGTTGAGGGCTTCATTGGTTTGTTGCTCAACGAGGGTTCGGGCTGTGGCCGCGGCGGATTCAACCACCGTATTCACACGCTCGCCAAACCAGTATTCCACGCCACGCGTCAGGACGCCCCCGAGGAAGACGGCCATAAGAATCGCCGGCGCCGCCGCGGCCAGCGAGAACATGGCGATAAAGCGCAAATGAAGACGCGGTGCCGGTTCGCCGTATTTGCGTCCCGCAAACCGGCGTGCCACCCGGAAGCCAACAAGCCCAGCCAGAGCCCCCAGAATGACAAGGTTTGCGAGGAGCAGATAGACGAGATTCCGCCGCCCCGGGAAACTGGCATCGTCTCCGAAGATCAGGACCAGGGAAGTGTAGGCGATAACGCTGAAAGCGATAGCCAGGCCACCCCATAATCCGAAGATCGCAGCCTTCGGCAAAGGCACGCTTTCGCTGGGTGGCGAGGCCAGTGTATCGGTGGTTTCAGCCGACATTGCCTGCATGATCGGTCATATGTTGCGTCAAATCAACGCCCTTGTGTCGCTCAAGACACAGATGGTCAGGCGGCCATGGGAGCAGCCTGGCCCAGCCGCTTCAGCAATTGAACAACCTCGGCCGGATCGTCATTGCGGCACAGGGCCTGTCGCGCTCCGGAAAATTCCGGCGCTTCTGTTGCGATAAACGCCGCGAAATGCTTACGCATCATCCGCAGGCCGATATGATCACCGTAGAAACGCAGCGAAGACTCCAACTGGGCCTGAAGACCGGAAATCTTGGAAGCGATGGAAGCATTGCTCCGCTCGCCTGAAAGTTCGGCTTCCAGTTCACCGATCAGCCAGGGGCGTCCTTCAGCCGCACGGCCTACCATGACCAGGTCGGCGCCCGATTGATCCAGGGCCTGCAAGGCGGTCCGGGAATCGATGATGTCACCATTGACGACGACCGGGATATCAACGGCCTGCTTGACCGCCCTCACCTTCTTCCAGTCCGCCTGGCCCTTGTAGAATTGCTGACGGGTCCGGCCATGGACCGTAATCAGTTTTACACCAGCTTTTTCTGCCCGCTCGGCCAGCGCCGGCGCATTGATGGTCTCATCGTCCCAACCCAGCCGCATTTTCAGGGTGACCGGCACACTCACGGCCGACAGAGTCGCCTCGATCAGACCAAGGGCATGATCAAGGTCCCGCATTAGCGCGGAACCGGACAGACCATTCGTCACCTTCTTGGCCGGGCAGCCCATATTGATGTCGATGACATCGGCGCCTTCGCTTTCGGCAATGCGGGCGGCTTCGAACATCCATTTCGCTTCACGGCCGGCCAGCTGCAAGATCTTCAGGCCGGCGCCGTCATCCATTGCCGCCTTGCCCCAGGCCTGCTTGCCACCTGTGACGAATTCCTCACTTGCCACCATCTCGCTGACGACGAGGCGCGCGCCAAACGCCCTTGCCTGCTCACGAAACGGCAGATCGGTCACGCCCGACATCGGCGCGAGCATTACCCGGGCAACAATCCTGTGTGGTCCGATCTGGATCATCTTGCTGTCAACAGTCACTGGCTTCAAAAGCGGGCGGAACCTATAGATACCAATGGTAAATCACAAGCAGGACAACAGGGTGCCGTTGAGCCAGAAATCCATCTCCGTTGTGATTGTCGCCGCAGGCCGCGGCCAACGCGCCGGTGTCGGGCTGCCCAAACAGTTTCGCAACTGGGACGGCGAACCGGTCATCCGCAGAACTGTCAGGGCATTCATGGGCCACCCGGCGATCTCGGAAATGATGGTCGTCATTCACCCCGATGATCAGCGATTGTTTAATTCGGCCATTCAAGGGTTGGATGTAAATCATTGTTTTGGAGGCGATAACCGGTCTGACAGCGTTCTTGCCGGACTGGCGGCGCTGGAAAGCCGTGCCCCTGACCTTGTTCTGGTTCACGATGGGGCCCGTCCCTTCATCAGCGCCGAAATGATTGACCGGCTAATTGATGCGGCGAATGCAACAGGCGCGGCTATTCCGGTTCTGCCCCAGACAGATGCAACCTTTACCCGGAAGGGTGACAGGATTGATCAAGCCGTTGATCGTGATTTCCTGGTTCGGGCCCAGACGCCACAAGCCTTTGCATATGACGCGCTACGCGCCGCATTCCGGGAAAATTCCGGCCGGGACTTCCCTGATGAAGCCAGTCTGGCGCGGGCGGCAGGCCTTGAGGTAGCTCTTGTCGATGGCGATCCTGCCAATATCAAGCTGACTTTTGCCGAGGATTTCATGCCGGATACCGCTACAAGACCGACCCTGTGCATTCATGGCACAGGTTATGACGTACACCGGCTTGGGCCCGGAACCGGCGTCTGGCTGGGCGGCGTGCTGATCCCCTGCCCCTATGAACTGATCGGTCATTCCGATGCCGATGTCGCGCTGCACGCATTGACCGATGCCATTCTCGGCGCCATTGGTGAAGGTGATATCGGCCAGCATTTCCCGCCATCGGAGGAACGCTGGCGAGGTGCTGCGTCATCGGAATTTGTGGCGCACGCTGTCAGCCTTGCCCAGGCCCGGAACAGCCGGATCATCCATGCCGATCTGACGATCATTTGTGAAGTGCCGAAAATCGGGCCGCATCGCGATATCATGCGCGAACGCATTGCCGGCCTGTTGGCCCTGCCGGTCTCTGCCGTCAACATCAAGGCGACTACAACTGAAGGACTCGGCTTTACGGGCCGCAAGGAAGGTATCGCTGCCCACGCCAGTGTGACGGTGACACGCCATGAATGATCTGGAATCGGAAATTGCGGCTCTGGCGGTCCACCTCGTCAAAAAGGCTGAGACAAGAAGGCTGGTGCTAGTCACCGCAGAAAGCTGCACCGGTGGGATGGCCGCCGCAGCGATCACGCGCGTTCCAGGCGCTTCCAATGTCTTTGATCGGGGTTTCATCACCTATTCCAACGAGGCGAAGGTCGATCTTCTGGGGGTGAGCGTGGAAAGCCTTGAAACCCATGGTGCTGTTTCTGAAACAGTTGCGCGCGAGATGGCGATCGGGGCGCTTTCGGCGTCCCGGGGAAATGTTGCGGTTTCAATTACCGGAATCGCCGGTCCCGGCGGCAGTGATCACAAGCCGGCGGGCCTCGTCCATTTTGGCCTCGCAGCCGGGACGGATACGCTATTGTCACGTGTACGGGAATTCGGTGATGTCGGCCGGGACGAGGTTCGACAGGCCGCCGTGAAGGAAGCCCTGGAAATGTTATTGCTCGGCGTGGATCGTTCGTAGACCACCGAATTCCGAATTGCCGACAGTGGGATAACGGCGTGCGGCCTCGGCGACGAAGCGATCGATCAGAAAAGCGACCGCCCGTTCCTTGTTGGCCCGCATCAGCATGCCTAGGAACATGTTCGCAAACTCGAAGCTGACGCTGAAATCGACTTGTGACGACCCATCCGGAAGCGGCGTTATATGCCAGTGGTTTTCGAGCTTCCGGAACGGGCCGTCAATCAGCCCGACATGCACTGTGAAATTTTCAGGATGCGCCGCAACACGCGTGACAAAGCGTTCCTTGGCCATCTTGAAGCGGACCAGAGCTTCGGCGGTGAATATCTCCCCACCATCTTCCACAGGCACCCGCTCCAGCACCCGCAGCATCGTCAGATAGGGAATGAAGTCGGGATAGCGTTCAACGTCTGAAACCAGCTCGAACACATCGGCGGGCGCATGACGCACCCTGATGGTTTCCACGACATCCGTCGTCATCAGTTCGAAAGCGCCTTTTCCCGGGCTGTACGCAGCCGCTGGAAATCGTCGCCAGCGTGATAGCTGGAGCGGGTCAGCGGTGTGGCCGAGACCATCAGAAAGCCCTTGGCCCGGGCAATCGTTTCGTAGGCCTTGAACTCTTCGGGCTCAACAAAACGCGCGACAGCGGCATGCTTGCGGGTGGGCTGCAGATACTGGCCGATGGTCAGGAAGTCGATGCCGGCCGAACGCATATCGTCCATGACCTGCATCACCTCTTCCTTGCTTTCACCAAGGCCAACCATCAGGCCGGACTTGGTGAATTGTGATGGATCACGTTCTTTCACGCGTTCCAGCAGGCGCAGGGAATGGAAATAGCGGGCGCCCGGACGTATCGACAAATAGAGCCTCGGCACGGTTTCCAGGTTGTGATTGAACACGTCTGGCCGGGCATCGATCACAGCTTCGGCCGCGCCGTCCTTGCGCAGGAAATCCGGTGTCAGGATCTCGATCGTAGTGGCCGGTGAGGCCGAGCGGATGGCGTTGATCACATCGACAAAATGCTGCGCGCCACCATCATCGAGATCATCCCGGTCAACCGATGTGATCACGACGTGCTCCAGACCCATTTTCACGACAGCATCGGCTATGCGCGCCGCTTCGTCATGATCGACGGGAGCGGGAAGACCGGTCTTGACGTTGCAAAAGGCGCAGGCCCGCGTACAAGTATCGCCCAGGATCATGAAAGTGGCGTGCTTCTGGGTCCAGCATTCGCCGATATTCGGACAGCCCGCCTCTTCGCAAACCGTGACAAGGTTATTGTCCTTCACGATCTTGCGGGTCTCGGAATAGTCCTTCCCAATGGGGGCACGAACACGAATCCAGTCCGGCTTGCGCTGGACTGGATTGTCAGGCCTGTGAGCCTTTTCCGGATGCCGCGGGCGCGGCGTCTCCGATAGAGTATCGATCAGTTTAGCCATTGCGGCGCAACATGGCGCTAGTTGCGGGCGGCTTCAAGCGCCGCCCGCAATCCAGGTTCAGACAGCCTCGGCTTCAGCCGCTGCCTCATTGGCCGGCGGCAAATCATCCTTGCGGCCAAAGGCGGCAAACATCCATGCACCCAGACCAATCCAGGACAGGATGAAGCCGGCAATGATGGCGAGCGGCGGAACCACCCAGAGAGCCGCCACCAGGATCAGCGTCGCCAGAAGGCCTAGAATGCGGATTCCGGTACCGGTTTTGGCAATGCCGGTGCGCTGCAGAATGCATTCGCTGACCGCGATACAGCCCAGCGGGTAGGCCAGCATCAGCACGAGAAGCGCAAAGGTGACCCAGAACGGGATCAGCAGGATACCGACCAGTGTCACAGCCAACAGCACGATCCCGGCCATCAGCAGCATGACCCATCCCATGGGGAATAGAAGCACCCCAACGAAGGAGGATGCCAGCGGCCGCTTTGCAAACTTGCGCGATACCCGGGCAACGCCGCGCGGCATGAAAATGATGGCGAGAAGGCCCAGCAGGAAGTCAAAGGCGATTCCCAGTCCGATAAAGACCGGCGCTGCCGGAATAATATCCAGATCAAGATTGATATGATCGAAATGGCGTTCGTCCCAGTCAATGACAATATCCCGATAGGTATAGTCGACCGGAGACGCCAGCGTGGCACCTTCCGCAATGCGGGCTTCTCTCGGACCCTCATAGACGACTTGCCCGTTGATCACCGCGCTGTCAGCGATTGTCAGGCGTTCGGCCTCGATATCGAGATCGCCATCGAAAGTTCCCTCCAGGACCACTTCCTCTGCGAAAATGTCGACGTCAGAGCGGAATGTTCCGCGCAAGATCAGTTCCTGGCCCGCAAAATCACTGCTGCCATTGATCACCGCGTTACGGCCGATCTCCATGATGCCGGCTCCGGCATCAAGATTGCCGCCGATCGCACCCGTGTAGGTGACGTAACCGCCGGCAAGGTCGGCATTGCCGTCGATATTCATTTCTATTTCGACGGAACCACCAGCGATTTCGGCATCCCCGCGGGTATGGCCGGTGACCATCACGTTGCCGCCGGCGATCTGCGTGTCGCCGTCAATTTCGGCATCGACCTCGATACTGCCTGCGTAAACCGTGAGATCGTCACGAATGCGGCCGGACACCTCGGCCGACCCGGCAATCACGACGAGTTCGCCATCACGATCAACGTTCTGGAACTCGACATGCCCGCCAAAATGCTGGGCCTGCGCACTGACGCCTGGAAAGACTGCCAGCCCGGCAGCCAGAAGAAGCGTTCTGAAAAACATCATTACCTCCGTTCGCCCCCCGGCGTGAAGGATAAGGGGATGACCGGGTTAGCGGTCATAGGGCTCAAGCAGGTCATCGCAGTCGCGATCACCAATTTCTTCAAAATTTACATCGGCTTGAGTGGCACCGTCTGTGAAGACAGGCGGATCCTCTGCGAAGACAGCCAGCGTGCCGGAAATATCGGCCTCCGGGCCGATTTCAACACGGCGGGCACAAACCGCACTGCCCTCGCCGACCGCACCATTGATACGGATGCGGTGATGGCTGTTATCGGTTGTCCAGCTCCAGCCGCTGCGGGAAAACGCAACCGCCAGGAGACGACCTTCGATCCGGCCATCCATCTCGATGCTGTTTCCAACCAGATCAGCATTGCCGCCGATCGTGCCATGAATAATGAGATCGCTACCCGCGATTGACAGATCGCCGCCGACATTTGTCGCCTGGGACAGTTCAACATCACTTCCAGCAATATCGACGTCCTCGCCGATGCGGCCGTCAATGCCGACGTCACTGCCAGCGATTGCCAGTCCATCATCAGCCGAGCCGGACCATTCAATATCGCTGCCGGCAATTTCGACACTTCCGCCCGAGGTGCCGGCCCATTCGACGTCACTACCGGCGATGCTTGTATTGCCACCGACGCTGCCGCTGAATGTGATATCGGATCCGACAAGTGACATGCCCTCGCCGATGTCGGCATCGACATCCAGATCGGAACCGATAAGGGAAAGCGCACCACCAATGCGGCCGCTGACCGACATATCGCTGCCCATCAGGGAGACGTCGCCGTCCTGATCATAAACGTGCTGGCCGTCAGCAGACGAATACGCACCAGCGCCGGACATATGAACCGTCGCCGATGCACTGTCCGCGCACCCGCCAACCATCAGAGCACCCAGTGCGGCGCTCGTGGCAAGAATGACTTTCATGCCTGAAAACTCCAGACTCATGAGGAAGACACCAATCTCCTCACACGCTCCCCAGCGACGATTCGTTTCTAACATATCGAATTTCGATATGAAAGCGATTTTTCGTTTTTCGATAAATTATTTCAGTACGGGACTGATTTTATTCAGCGCCAGAACGGAATTTCGGGCTTTTCTTGACTGCAGTGAGGGCCTAACGTCGGCGTCAATCAGAGAAAAGCGCGTCAATCGCGTCTCACGGGGAGTATGCCATGACCGACCGCAGCAAGGCGGACGATGCATCAGCATTGGAATCGGATGAGGTGGAAATGCCGGCCGAATTCCAGGCCGATCGTGTCCAAAGTCCAGACAGCGATACCGGCGATACCGAAGTGGCGGCACCGGAAGAAGTGGACGAAGAGTCCGCGGAAGTGGCCGACCCAGAGGATCCAGCGCCCGCCTCCACTGTTGCAGAAGCCACGCCCTTGCCTGACGACATGACAACAGATGGCGACGCTCCACCGCCGATTGATCCATCGTCCTGGCCGCAGATCGAGGGCGTGCCATTCAAGTTGAGCCGGGCCCGTAAGACCGTCGTGCAGGCGATGATGCGCGCCAAATCCAAGGTCGGCGGGAAGACCGTTGTCATTATCGACGCGGACGGCCGCAAGCTTGATTACAATGAAATCCTGCGAGCGTCCTTTGCACTGGGCTCCGCCCTCACCCGGCACACCGAGAAAGGCGAAAAGGTCGCCGTCCTTCTGCCGACGGGCGCGGGGGCTGGCATCGCCTTCTTCGCGTTGAATGCCTATGGACGCGTGCCCGCCATGTTGAATTTCACCGCGGGCCCAAAGGCCATCAAGGCGGCGTGCCGCGGTGCGGAGGCCACGAAGATCGTAACGGCCCGGAAATTCATCGAACTTGGCGGCCTGGAAGAGCTGGAAAGCCAGCTGAAGGCCGACCATGAGATGATCTATCTGGAGGATGTCCGGGAGGAGATCTCCACGGTCGACAAGATCAAGGCTGTACTCGGGCCGATTTTTCCCGGTCTTGTCGCGCCCAGGGTCAGCCCGGACGATACTGCTGTCATCCTGTTCACGTCAGGGACAGAGGGCGATCCGAAAGGCGTGGCGCTCAGCCACATGAATTTGGTGGCCAATGTTGAACAGGCCCGGGCTCACGTCCACATTTTGCCAACGGACATCGTGTTCAACTCGCTGCCGACCTTCCACAGCTTTGGCCTGACAGGCGGGCTTCTGTTGCCGCTGCTGGTCGGCATTCCTGCTGTGCTTCATCCCAGCCCATTGCAGGGCAAGACAATCATGGAACGGGTCCGGAAGACGAAATCGACCGTCCTGTTCGCAACCGACACATTCCTGAACCAGTATGCGCGGGTTGCCGAAAAAGGTGACTTTGACAGCCTGCGCTTCGTGGTTTGCGGTGCCGAGCGGGTGAAAGATGAAACCCGGACCATGGTCCGGCGTGAATTCGACCTCCTGGTGCTGGAAGGCTATGGCGCCACGGAGGCGGCTCCAGTCATTGCCGTCAATCAACCCGAACGGAACAAGCCGGGCACAGTCGGACGTCTGATTCCGGGCATGCAGGCACGTCTCGAGCCGGTTGACGGTATCGAGGAAGGTGGCCGCCTGCACGTCAAAGGCCCGAATGTCATGCAGGGCTACATCTATGCCGATCAGCCGGGTGTCATTCACCCGCCCAAAGATGGCTGGCATGACACGGGTGACATTGTCGCGTTCGACGAAGAAGGCTGTGTCCAGATCCGCGGACGACAGAAACGCTTTGCCAAGATCGGTGGCGAAATGGTGTCTCTTGCCGTGGTCGAGAACATCGCCACATCACTCTGGCCGGATTGTCTTCATGCCGCCGTCACCCTGCCCGACCCCAAGAAGGGTGAGCAGGTGGTGATTGTCACGGAATATGCGAATGCGGAACGCGGCGAGATGGTAGCCTTTGCCCGCAGTCACGGGATTGCCGAACTGGCCATCCCGAAACGGGTGATCCCGGTCTCCGAGATCCCCGTTCTGGGCACTGGCAAGATCAACTATGTCGCAATTGAAAAGCTCGCCAGAGGCGAGGACTAGTCGCGGCAGCGTTCACCGTCACGATCGACATATGTCACATTCGAAGCATCGAAGCCTGAAGCGTATTCAGGCTCGCTGTCAGCGCGAACGGTCAGCGGGCCGTTGACCTGTGCACCATCCATGAAACGCACTTCATGGGCACAGATCTCACCGCCGCTGGCGAGGGTTCCACTGATTTCGACTTCGCTGCGGTCACGACGGCGGAAAAAGCCTTCACGGTTGTGACCCCTGAAGTCCGCCACGCCGTCAACCTGTCCGGTAAAGTCCATATCACCGAATTCGATATCGAGGTCCGATTGGGCATGACCGGCAAATTCCATCGCACCGACGGATATCTCCACATCGCCGGCAAAGCTGGAATTCCGGGTGACATCAATCGCACCACCGGAGATGTCGCTGCGTCCACTGACCTGCAGGTCGATATCGACAGCGCCGCCACTTATTTCTGCATCACCGCCGACGGTTCCCGAAACCTCCACGGCACCGCCGCTGGCTTCGAGGTCTTCGCCAACATTGGCATCGACTTCAACGGATGCGCCGGAAACTTCGAGGTCGCGGCCAAAAGTGCCGCTGACCTCTACCGTGGCACCGGAGAAGTCTCCATCACCAGACACTTCGCCGGAATAGTCGACGACGATGCCAGACATGGAGACATTCTGATTTTGGGCAAACGCAGGAGATGCCGCCAGGGCGACAGCCGAGGCTGCCAGGAAAAGCATGGATTTCGTCATTTCAAGCTCCCTTCAGGATCAAGAGAGCCCCTTCCGAGGCGCACTGTTCTGAATTTTTAAGTCAAGATCAAGGCCGGCGATGAACTAGCCGCGAGCGACATCCTCGCAATCGCGGCCATTGAGCGGCAGATAATTGATATCCCCGTCCCAGTCCGGGCGGTTCTCGGCAACGACCACCAGAGGCCCTGAAGCGGACGCTCCGGCGCGGAAATCGACCTGCGTTGCACAGATATAACCGCCCTGCTCCAGGTTTCCGGAGATCACGACGCGGCCATTCCGGCCATTGCCATTATCACCCCGGCTTCCCACGACATGGACCGGCTGAGCGAAACGGCCTTCCAGATTGAACCGTGCGCCCATCGCATCCAGAGCTCCCAATATATCACCATCAATCGTGGCCCGTGCGCCCAGGACCTCCAGACGGCCGCCGAAATAGCCATCGAGATACATTGTCGCGCCGGTAATTTCGGCGTCGCCATTTACGCGGCCCGTGAACCGGATTCTGGCGCCTTCGATCTCCAGATTGCCGCCGACACTCGCATCGGAGACGACATTTGCACCCGACAGGGTGAGGTCGCGGTCGATGACACCGCCTGCATCCACAAACACGCCGGCATAATCCGCATTGCCTGAGGCATTGAGGTCGCCGGCGGCGACGATGCCGGCACGCTCGAACGAGCGGTTTTCAGCCGATCCGTGGCTGGAATAGCTGCAGCCGGCCAACGCAATTGCTGAGGCGGCAAGGCAAAGAATGGCTTTCATCAGATCGCTCCCTGTATCCGGCCCCGGTCCGGGGCATTCAGATCAATGATGCAGGAAGCTGGAAAATTGGATGCAGGATCAGCTGTCGTCGCTGAAGACTGTCGAGACGTTGGCAAAGCTCTGCTGGCTGGAACGGAGATTGCCAAGTGGCAAGAACCTGCCGAGCAACTTGACGATCAGAGCGGAAAAAACGCCGGCAAGCGCTGAGAAAATGGCACCTGCGATCAACGAGATCAGCATGCCGGTCACAAAGCCGGCAATACCGTAGACCGGCGCGCCGTTCCAGCTAACCGTGTCCATGCCGGCCAGCGACAGGAAGGACATCAGCACGCCGAACAGGATCCAGAAAGCCAACCCCGTCCAGAAGAAAATCCGGAACAGGGATCCGAAAGTCAGCTGGTTTGCGCCGATACCGGTTTCAAATGCCATTCCGCCCTCCCCGACAGTGGCCTAGATATGGATAACGCGTCCATACGCATCCAGCACGCTTTCATGCATCATCTCCGAAAGCGTCGGGTGCGGGAAGATGGCATGCATCAATTCCTGCTCGGTGGTCTCGAGCACCTTGCCCACCATGAAGCCCTGGATCAGTTCGGTCACCTCCGCGCCGACCATGTGCGCGCCCAGCAATTCACCGGTTTTCGCGTCGAACACTGTCTTGATCAGGCCCTGGTCCTCGCCAAGCGCGATGGCCTTGCCATTACCGACGAAGGGGAAACGGCCGACTTTGACCTCATAACCGGCGTCCCTAGCTTTCGCTTCGGTCAAGCCAACGGACGCCACTTGGGGATGACAATAGGTACAGCCGGGAATGTTGGACGTATCCATCGGATGCGGGTTCTGACCCGCGATTTTCTCGACGCAGATAATGCCTTCATGGCTGGCCTTGTGCGCGAGCCAGGGCGGACCGGCGACATCGCCAATAGCGTAGAGGCCTTTGACGTTGGTGGCGCCATAGCCATCGATCACGACATGGCCGCGGTCGACCTTCACGCCGAGGTCCTCGAGGCCGAGATTTTCGACATTGCCGGTAATGCCAATGGCCAGGATGACTTTCTCGACCTCGATGGTCTGGCTTTTGCCGTCCTTGGTCTTGATGGTGGCCTTTACCGATTTCGCGCCCTTGTCGAGTTTCTCGACCTGAGCGCCGGTGATCAGATTGAGGCCCTGTTTCTTGAATTGTTTGGCAGCGAAAGCCGCAATTTCCTCGTCCTCGACGGGCAGGACACGGTCCATCATCTCGACCACCGTCACGTCCGCACCCATCGTGTGATAGAAGCTGGCAAACTCGATTCCGATGGCGCCAGACCCGATCACCAGAAGGGATTTCGGCATGTCTTCGGGAACCATGGCTTCGCGATAGGTCCAGATCTGCTTGCCGTCAGGCTCAAGGCCGGCCTGCGGGATGGTCCGGGCGCGGGCACCGGTCGCCAGGATGACATGTTTCGCCGTGTAGGCCGTGTCCTTCTTGTCCTTGCCGGTGACGACAACCTTCGGGGCCGCTGCACCTTTCTCAAGGCGCGCTGTGCCCTCGATCACCGTGATCTTGTTCTTCTTCATCAGCATGCCAACACCGCCGGACAGGCGTCCGGACACCTTGCGGGAACGTTCGACGACTTTCTTGATGTCGAAGCTGATGTCTTTCACGGACAGGCCGAACTCATCGGCGCGGTGCATGAGATGATAGATCTCGGAGGAACGCAGCAGCGCCTTGGTCGGGATGCAACCCCAGTTGAGGCAGATGCCGCCAAGCTGGTCGCGCTCGACGATGGCCGTTTTCATGCCCAGCTGGGCCGCGCGGATCGCGGTGACATAACCGCCCGGTCCGCTGCCGATCACGATAAGGTCGAACTGGTCGGCCATGCCTGAAACTCCTCGCAATATCCGCCTCCGGTTTGGCGGCTGGGCGGTGAAAAATCAATGCTTCAAACGCAAGGCGGGTTTGCAGACCTGCAAGTCCACGGCATGCTGCGGGCCAGCGAGGGAGAGTGATCATGACCATTGAAGCCATCCGCACGCCGGAAGAGCGTTTTGCCAATCTGAAAGACTGGTCCTATGCGCCGCACTATGTGGACGATCTGCCGGGCTATGAAGGCCTTCGCATGCACTATGTCGATGAAGGCCCGACGGATGCACCGGTCTTTCTCTGCCTGCATGGCGAGCCCAGCTGGGCCTATCTCTACCGCAAGATGATCCCGGTTTTCCTGGACGCCGGATATCGGGTCGTCGCGCCGGATTTCTTCGGCTTCGGCCGGTCCGACAAGCCGGTGAATGATGAGGACTACACCTTCCACTTCCATCGTAATTCGCTGAAGGCCTTCTTCGAATACATGGACCTGAAAGATGTCTGCCTGGTCTGTCAGGACTGGGGCGGATTGCTGGGACTTTCCATTCCGATGGATTATCCGGATCGTTTCACCCGCCTGCTGGTGATGAATACCGGGCTCGGGATCGGCCGCGATCCGGGGCCGGGTTTCATGGCCTGGCGGGACTTCGTCGCCACTAATCCGGAATTTCACGTCGGCGATCTGATGAAGCGCGCCACGCCTATTCTCGACGAGGACGAAATCGCTGCCTATCAGGCGCCCTTCCCGGATCCGACCTATATGGCGGGAGCGCGGCGCTTTCCCATGCTGGTCCAGATCTCGCCGGATATGGAAGGCGTCGATACCAACATGGCGGCGGCCAAGTTCTGGAACGCGGATTGGTCCGGTGAAAGCTTCATGGCGATCGGCATGCAGGATCCGGTTCTCGGTCCGCCCGCCATGCGCGCTTTGCAAAAGCTGATCAAGGGATGTCCGGAACCGATGGAAATCGCCGAGGGCGGCCATTTCGTGCAGGAATGGGGTGAGCCGATTGCGAAAGCGGCACTGGAAAAGTTCGGCCTCTAGAGGTCGACAAGTTCCTGTGTCAGATCGCTGTCCGGATTATCACCGGTATTGGTGACGCCGGCTCTCTCGAACAACATGATATGGACCGGCGCTTCAACGCAGACCGGGTGGTGGCGTACACCCTTCGGGATCACGCAGAATTCGCCGGGGCCCAGCACGACATCGTCCTGCCCTTCGATCTCAATCCGCAATACGCCCTTGGTGATGAGGAACATTTCGTCTTCCTCATCATGTTTGTGCCAGGCGAACTCGCCTTCACCCTTGGCCAGTTTGATGTCGTAATTGTCCACCTTGGCCACGCGTTTGGGCGACCAGGGCGCATCGAACTGGGCGTGTTTTTCGGCGATGTTGATCGTCCGAATCATCACATCAACATCGTCATCGGGTCTTCAACGAAGCCCTTGAACGCCGCGATCCACTTGGCACCGGTGGCGCCATCCACAACGCGGTGATCGCAGGTCAGCGTGACTGTCATCACTGTCGCCTTGGCCAAGGCCCCGTCCTTCACCACCGGGCGTTCCTCGCCGGCACCGACCGACAGGATCATGCCCTGCGGCGGATTGAGGATGGAGGCAAAGGATTTGATGCCGAACATGCCGAGATTGGACAGCGAGAACGTGCCGCCCTGGAATTCCTCGGGCTTCAGCTTGCGATCGCGGGCCCGCGCCGCCAGATCCTTCATCTCCGAAGAAATCTGCGCCAACCCCTTGGTATCGGCATCGCGGATGATCGGCGTGATCAGCCCGCCTTCGATCGCCACAGCGACCGACACGTCAGCATGCTTGTGGCGGGCAATGCGGCCATCCTCGATCCAGGAGGAATTGGCTTCCGGCACGAATTTCAGCGCCAGGCCCGCCGCCTTGATCAATATGTCGTTGACCGACACCTTCACGCCGTCGGGCGCGCGCTCATTCATCTCCTTGCGGAAGGCCAGCAGCCTGTCGAGCTCGCAATCAACATTCAGCGGGAAGTGCGGAACGTCGCGGAAACTCTCCGACAAGCGCTTGGCGGAAATCTTCGTGATGTTATCGGCCTTCTCAACCACATAGCGGTCGGCGGAAATGCCATAGGCGGCCAGCGGCTCGTCCTGGCTGATCTCGCGCGGCGTATCGGGCGCGGTCATGGCCGACGCGACAGACGTTGCGGCTGGAGCGCCGGCTGTCTTGCCATCAAAGCTCTCTATATCCCGCTTGACGATGCGGCCATTCGGGCCGCTTCCAACCACAGCCGACAAATCAATGCCCGACTGGGTCGCCATGCGGCGGGCCAGCGGAGACGCCTTGATGCGATCGCCTGTGGCCGGTGTCGCCGCTTTTACCGGCTCCGGCGCTGGTGTCGCAGCAGTTTCCGGTTTCGACGGAGTGGCAGGCGCACTTTCCTTGGCGGGTGCCGGCGCGGCCGCACCGCCCGCCTTGAAGCCTTCAAGCGCAGAAGCATCCTCATCGTCTTCGAGCAGAAGTGCGATGACTTCGTTGACCTTCACGCCATCCGAGCCTTCCGCCACCAGAAGCTTGCCGATCTTGCCTTCGTCCACGGCCTCGACTTCCATCGTGGCCTTGTCCGTCTCGATCTCGGCGATCAGGTCGCCGGAAGCGACGCTATCGCCCTCCTTGACCAGCCATCTGGCCAGCGTGCCCTCTTCCATGGTGGGTGACAGGGCGGGCATCAGGACTTCAATGGGCATGACATTGTCTCACTTCATTCGCCATCGAAAACCGGGCGACATTTTCGATTTTCCGGGAAAGGCTCAACGCTGCCTCCTTAGCATGGCTTCATCGGAATTCTCACCCATCAGAAACCGCCAGTTATGAAAGAAGGTCAGGTAAAAAAGCGCGGCATAAGTCGCCGCCGATCCGAGCCACATCACGGTCCGGACTTTCTGGTTCAATCCCGCGCGGGCTGATTCCAGAGCGGTTTCCCCGGCCGCTGACAGATCGACGCCTGACGCTTGCAGTTCGGCCAGCGTATCGACCAGTCCCCGCTGGAAGACACCGGCACCGTAGTTGAACTGCATCAGGAAGAAGAAGATCAGCGAAAAGAACAGGAAAGCGACCAGTTTCAGGAAAATATGAGCGCGGGCGAGGAACATGTAGAGCCCGGCGATGTAGGCCGAGACGATCGAGAAATAGATCGTTATCCCGGCCAGCAGGACATGCATGAACTCCACGAGGAGCGAGATGACATCCGCTTCGGTCAATTACCCAGCTCCGGATTGATCTCGCCGATATTCTTTTCCCAGTTGGCGCCGTCGAAATCGACGATGCGGCCCGAAAGATTCTGATCGCTGTCAAAACAGCGCAGATTGATCGATATCTTCCCCGGATGAGAACGCGGGTAATACCAGCTCTTCACCCCGCAGGTCTTGCAGAAGAGATGCTTCGCCGTATGGGTGTTGAAGGTGTATTCGCTCTGCGCGTCCTCGCCCTGTTCCAGGTGGAACTGCTCGGGATCGACAATGACATGAATAAAACCGGTCATCGCGCATATCGAGCAATTACACGACAGGCCGACAATCTGATCGGGCAGATCAGCCGTGAAGCGCACCGCGCCACAATGGCAGCCACCGCTGCGGGGTTTGGTGAGGCTTTCGATCATCGCGCCGAAACCGCGACCTGAGGCTTACCTTTGCTCACAAAGCGCAAATGCCACTCCATCGCAGAGAGCTGATACGCGCGCAGGTCAAAGTAATCGGATGCAAGGCCCGGAAAATTGGCCCCGATCTGGTTACCGACACGACCCACGGACCAGTCATCGTCCCCCGCCTCCATTCTCGCCTGATGTTCTTGTTGCAGGCCTGAATACGCTTCGGAAAACTCGTCTGCGAGGGAGAAATAGAGGGGTGAAAACCGTATCTTACGAACTTCTGTGCCGTTATACTCGCTCAGGACGAGTTCTATAATCGAACCGTCTATTCGAGTTTCCTCCAATCGCCAGTTCACGCCCGGGCGCAGAAGAGCACCGGGATCGGACAATCCAGCAGACCGAAACACCTTATCCCACATAACACACCTGCTTCGCCGCGCGGACGACATCATCCTTGCCCGGCAGGGAGAGCTTTTCGAGATTGTCGGCATAGGGCAGCGGAACGTCAGCCTGGAAGACGCGTGCGGGCGGGGCATCGAGATAATCGAAGGCCTCGGCGACCACGCGCGCGGCGATCTCGGCGCCGACGCCATGCTGGCCCCAGCCTTCCTCCGCACAGACAATGCGATTGGTCTTCTTCACGCTCTCGATCACCGTGTCGGTATCCAGCGGACGCAGCGTGCGCAGATCGATCACCTCGGCGTCGATCCCCTCTCCCGCCAGCTCCTTGGCGGCCTGCAGCGCGAAACCGACCATGCGGGAATGCGCGACGATGGTCACGTCCGAGCCCTCGCGGCGGATCTTCGCCTTGCCGATCGGCAGGATGTAATCCTCCATGTCCGGGACATCGAAGGTCTCGCCATACATCAGCTCGTGCTCGAGGAAGACAACCGGGTTCGGATCGCGAATGGCGGCTTTCAACAGTCCCTTCGCATCGGCGGCGTCATAGGGCGCGATCACCTTCAGGCCGGGCACATTCGCATACCAGGCGGAATAATCCTGGCTGTGCTGGGCGCCGACGCGGCTGGCCGCGCCGTTCGGGCCGCGGAACACGATGGGACAGCCCATCTGGCCACCGGACATGTAGAGCGTCTTGGCCGCCGAGTTAATGATGTGGTCGATCGCCTGCATGGCGAAGTTGAAGGTCATGAATTCGACGATGGGCTTCAGACCACCAAAAGCCGCGCCGACGCCCAGACCAGCAAAGCCGTGTTCGGTGATCGGGGTATCGACAACGCGCTTGGAGCCGAACTCCTGCAGCAGATTGCGGGTGACCTTATAGGCGCCCTGGTATTCTGCGACCTCTTCACCGATGACGAAAACGGTCTCGTCGCGGCGCATTTCCTCGGCCATGGCATCGCGCAGAGCGTCCCGCACCGTGGTCGGGACCATGTCCGTGCCGGACGGCACCTCCGGATCGCTAGCAGCTGTATGCGCCACCATCATGGCCGGGCGCTCATCGATCGCCGGCGTCGGATCGGCTGCCGGTTCCGGCTTCGCCTCGGCTTTGGGTGCCGGAGCGGCCTCCATGGCGCTGGCATCCTCACCCTCTTCCAGCAGAATGGCGATGGGCTGGTTGACCTTCACGCCCTCCGCGCCTTCTTCCACCAGCAGCTTGCCAACAATTCCTTCCTCCACGGCTTCGACTTCCATCGTCGCCTTGTCGGTCTCGATTTCGGCGATGACGTCACCGGAGGCAACGCTATCGCCCTCCTTCACCAGCCATTTGGCGAGATTGCCCTCTTCCATGGTGGGCGAGAGCGCTGGCATGAGAACTTCAATCGGCATTATTCTGTTCCGTCGTGAAGAGAATTTTCGGAGTACGCAAAATCATCAGTTCCGCCGTTGGGGCCGTGTCGTGGCACGCAATGGGCGGGTGCAGACAAAAGTAAATTCATCACCAGCCTGACAATCGTATCCATTGCCGGGAGCGGGCATGCGGTAGCTGAAGGACACCAGGCCGTTCAATTGAACGCCACTGCCCGCCGGGCCATCTGCAGGGCCGTAAACACAGAAAAGTCCACCGTTCGAAGCGTTGACGCCATGACTCAGCACTTCAAACGTCCAAGCATAACCGCCATAGGGCGAGCGTTGCCATCCGCCCTCGCCAATGTCACCCGTGCCCGGGATGGTATCCGGCAATTCTTCGCCACCGAGCTGTAGGCGCCCATCCATGGAGGCGGCAGGGCAGGATATCGTCAGAGTCTGTTCACCTGCTCGCAACTGACGCGATTGAAGTCGTTCCCGAAGCGTTTGCGCTTGCAGGGCAGGAGCGATCAGCGTGGCGCCAATCGCGACAGTCAGAACCGTTCGTAACGTCAAAATTCGCCTCCTTCATGTTTATCCGGCGAGCTGACCATCAGGCGTCTTCCTTCTGAAAGGTCGCTACGTGGTCGCGCATGCGGGTGGCAAATTCGATATAGGTGTTCATCGGGCGGATCAGGACTTCCAGCCGGATCATGCGGCCATCTTCGCCCAAGGTGATCTTGTCGATCCCTACCAGTCCCTTGCCGGCGACAGTACCGGTGAATTCGAGGATGATCCCGTTATCCTTCACCCATTCCTCGCGGTAGGCGAAGCCATCGACGGTATCGATGACCCCCTGCAGGATGTGAATGAGATAGGCCTTGTCGGTGGTCGGCTTCCAGACCACAGGGGAATGCAGCTCGCAGCCCTCAGCGATGATCTCGTCCATCAGCGAAGCATCGCGTTTTTCAACGGCGGCATGCCATTTCTTCAGGAATTCGCCGGGGGTCATGCGGTGCCTCCCTTGCGGAAGGACTGGATGCCCCAAAACCAGAATGGCGCGGCGACCAGAGCGGCCACAATCGCAAGGACGATTCCGAACTCACTGACCATGGTGATGTCGCCCTCATTGCGGGCCGCCATCGGATCGAGGATCCGCTGGATGAAGACGTTGTGGGCCGCATGGAATGTCGCCGCCGGCCAGAGCGAGCCGGATTTCAACCGGAGCCAGGCCATGGGCGCGGACAGCGAGACCACCAGCACCAGGAAAGAGATCATCTCCCAGATCGGGTTTCCGCCCGCATTGTATTCGCTGAACAGAAGCGCCGGGAAATGCCAGACGCCCCAGAAGAGGCCGGTCACCAGCGTGGCCAAAGCGAAGCCCCAGGCCTGTGTCAGGCGCGGCGTCAGAAAACCCCGCCAGCCGATTTCCTCGCCAAGCGCACGGGCGAATGAGTTCGCAACTCCGGCAGCAAAGACGATCAGCACGGTCGGCAACAGCGCTACCGCGCTGTCCCAGTTTGCCAGCGGACCGTCTGCGCGAAAAGCGGCCTGCATGTCGGGTGTCGCGAATTGGGCCCAGCCCATCATGCCGGCGAGACTGTAGGCGATGGTGCCATAGATGAAAGGCAGGCCAAGCGCGATCCAGTGATAGCGCCCTTCACCCCATTGCCAGCCGAGATCGCCGAGCCCCTTGCCTTCCCATTTCAGGGTGATGATGGCCGCCAGGCCCACCGTCCACATGATGAAGGTCACCGATTCCATGGCAAAGCCCGACCAGAGCACAAAGCTCTGTGCGATCAGGTTCAGGGCGATAAATACGCCGAGGAAACGGAGGATGGTGGACAAGGCCTAGCTCTCCACCAGGACGTCGGTCCAGAGCTCGGCCGGATCGGGCTCCGGAGAGGTCTTGGCGAATTCGGCACTTTCGTTGACGATCGCCTTCACTTCCTTGTCAATTGCCTTCAGCTCCTCCTCGGTGGCGTAACCAGCCTCGAGAATTTGCTTCTTGGCACCTTCGATCGGGTCGCGATGCGAGCGGATATCGTCGACCTCCTCTCGCGTGCGATATTTCGCCGGGTCAGACATGGAGTGGCCGCGATAGCGATAGGTCTTCATCTCGAGGATGAAGGGCCCCTTGCCTTCGGCGCAATGCTTGCGGGCTTTGGCCGCCGCTTCACGGACATTGATGACATCCATGCCATCGACTTCCGCACCCGGAATACCGAAGGACGCTCCGCGCTTGTGCAGATGGGTTTCGGACGAAGCCCGCACCACGCTGGTGCCCATGGCGTACTGGTTGTTCTCGATGATGTAGATCACCGGGAGGTTCCAGAGCTTGGCCATATTGAAGCTCTCATAGACCTGACCCTGATTGGCCGCGCCATCCCCGAAATAGGTGGCGCAGACCTTGCCGTTACTTTTGTAGAGGTCAGCAAAGGCGAGCCCGGTGCCGAGGGAAACCTGCGCGCCGACGATGCCGTGACCGCCGAAGAATTGCTTCTCGCGGCTGAACATGTGCATGGAGCCGCCCTTGCCCTTGGAATAACCGCCCTCGCGTCCTGTCAGCTCGGCCATCACGCCATTGGGGTCCATACCGCAGGCCAACATGTGGCCATGGTCACGGTAGCCCGTGATTACCTGATCACCTTCTTCCAGGGCTGCCTGAACGCCAACGACGACGGCCTCCTGGCCGATATACAGGTGACAGAAACCGGCAATCAGACCCATGCCGTAAAGTTGGCCGGACTTTTCCTCGAAACGCCGGATCAGCAGCATGTCGCGATAATAGGTCATCAGGTCCGCCTTGGTGACCTTGGCGTCCGGAGCCTTCTTTTTCGCGCTGGCTGTCTTGGTGGTTCGAGAGGATGTTTTCTTGGCGGCCATTATTTCGTATGCGAACGAATGTCCGCACTCCCTGTTCATTGGGGTGGCCATAACAGGAAGTTGCCGCCTACGGCAAGCCGGAATCTGAACTGAGTCTCGGGTTCTAACGGCCCTCGGGCGCCTCGATCTCGACGACGAAATCACGTGGATGGGCGATATTCAGCAGCGCCGTGGCGCGTTCTTCGACATAGTCCAGGTCGAGGCTGTCGGACCGGAGGCGTGCGGCGCGGATCTCTAGCCCTTCGCGCTCTGCCCGGGTCTCGGCCAGCTCGACTTCCATCTCGTTGATCTGGTTCTGGACGACCAGCCAGTTCAGGACGCCCTGCTCGCCATTCAAGGCATGATAGCCGAAATACGCGATCATCATCGCGAACAGCATGGACGGAAATAGTCGTTTTACGGATCGCATACTGCGCCCACCTCATCACCATGATCAGCGCGGTTTTCCCCGCGTCTTGATGGGCAGCAGTAAAACCGAACAGGGTGAATCAAGGGTTACGCGAATCACTTTCGCGTCGCTTTTTTCGATAATGCGGCAAGCCTGTCCGGCGATTACATCGCGATCGGATCTTCACCGGCATAAAGCGCCTGAGCACCGAGCTGGGCTTCGATCCTGAGCAGCTGATTGTACTTTGCCGTCCGGTCAGATCGGGCCAGCGAGCCGGTCTTGATCTGGCCACAACCGGTCGCCACGGCAAGATCGGCAATTGTGGCATCCTCGGTTTCGCCCGAACGGTGGCTCATCACGGCACCATAACCCGAGCGCAATGCCATCTCGACGCATTCCAGCGTCTCCGTCAGCGTGCCGATCTGATTGACCTTTACCAGGACTGCCGAAGCCGCCCCCTTCTCAATCCCCATGGCCAGGCGGCGCGGACTGGTGACGAACAGATCATCGCCGACCAGCTGGCACTTGCCGGAGACAGCTTCGGTCAGAGCGACCCAGCCATCCCAGTCATCTTCGGCCATACCGTCCTCGATCGAGATGATAGGATAATCACCGACCAGTTTGGCGAGGTATTTGGCAAAGCCCTCGGCATCATGCGCCTCGCCGGCGCCCTCGAGCACATACTTGCCTTTCTTGTAGAATTCCGTCGACGCGACATCGAGGGCCAGAGCGATGTCCTCACCCGGCTTGAAACCGGCAGCCTCGATCGCTGACATCACGAAATCCAGCGCGTCCTCGGCGCTCTTCAGATTCGGGGCAAAACCGCCCTCGTCGCCGACATTGGTGTTGTGCCCCTCGGCCTTCAGGCGGCTCTTGAGCGCATGGAACACCTCGACACCCTGGCGCAGCGCTTCGGAAAAGCTGGGCGCGCCGACCGGCATGATCATGAATTCCTGGAAGTCGATCGGATTGTCCGCATGCGCTCCGCCATTGACGATATTCATCATTGGCGTCGGCAGAACACGGGCATTGGTGCCACCGATATAGCGATAGAGCGGCAGGCTGAGCGAGTTTGCGGCAGCCTTGGCCGTGGCCAGAGACACACCCAGGAGTGCATTCGCGCCAAGCCGGCCCTTGTTGTCGGTACCGTCGAGCGCAATCAGCGCCTCGTCAATGTCGCGCTGACGCTCGGCGTCCATGCCGCCAATGGCATCAAAAATCTCGGTTTCTACGGCTTCAACGGCTTTCTTCACGCCCTTGCCGCCATAGCGCTTGCCGCCATCACGCATCTCGACCGCTTCATGAGCACCGGTCGACGCGCCCGACGGCACCGCGGCCCGGCCGAGACTGCCATCTTCGAGCACGACATCCACTTCAACGGTGGGGTTGCCCCGGCTGTCGAGAATTTCGCGGCCGATAATGTCGACGATGGCGGTCATGAGGGCGCTCCTTGAAAGCGTGAAAGGGCTTTGGGCGCTTCATAAAAGCAAAACGCGCGGGTGCAAGCCCCGCGCGTTCACTTAATCCAGAAAGAACCGGAGGAACTAGTCTTCCTTCGGCTCCAGAACCTGCTTGCCGCGATACATGCCGGTCTTCAGGTCGATGTGGTGCGGACGGCGCAGTTCGCCGGAATCCTTGTCTTCCACGTAGGAAGGGTTCGCCAGCTTGTGGTGGCTGCGGCGCATCCCGCGCTTGGACGGGGTGGTTTTTCTCTTGGGGACCGCCATAGGTCTCTCCACATCTGAAAATGAACACGTGTGCAGGCCCTCGCCTGCGAAGACCGGCGCGTATACCTGCACTTGGTCAATAAGGCAACCACCTGAAATGCGTTCACCTGCTAGTGGCTGGAACCCATATGAACATCGCCACCCGTGCTGGTATTGATGCTGATATTCGCGGGTCTTGATAGAGAGCGGACATCCGCGCCCGTCGATACATTGGCATCCAGCGATTCGGTGGCATTCACCGTGACGCTGGCACCTGTCGACGCATTCACATCGACGTTCGCACAGGACAAATCGCGTCCATCAAGCTCGGCACCTGTCGAGGCATTGAGATCAACGTAGGAACAATTTCCGCCAGCATCGACGTCTGCACCCGTGGACGCGCTCAGATTGAGCTCTTCGCTGTCTATTCCATCAAGGCGCGCATCAACCCCGCGTGAAAAATGGAAGCTGCCCACGCCGGGGCCAGTGACGTGAATGGTCACATCCAGCCTGCGGTCACCGCCGAACCAGCGGAAAAACCGGCGGTTTTGCCGTATCTCGAGCTCGCCACCGTTCAATTCATATTCGATATCGTCAATATCATCGGCATCACCTTCGAAACGAAGACCGGGCCTGTCACCGGGCGTGAACACGATCTCAAACCGTCCGCCCGCATCGAGCCGTTCGAAATTTCCGATATTGATATTGCGATCATCCGACTGGGCGGCAGCAGTGCCGGCCAGAACCAGGGTTGCGATCCCGCCAAAAAGCCAATTTTTCATGCATCTCTCCTGTCGCGCAGAGGCCCTCCACTAACGGGATGCCTCTAGGCAGTCATTTGGATGCAAGAATATCAGACGAGGCGGCTCTGTTCGACAGCGGCCTGGATGAAACTGGCGAAGAGCGGATGCGGCTCGAAGGGCCGTGATTTCAGTTCCGGGTGGAATTGCACGCCGATAAACCACGGGTGATCCTCCAGCTCGACGATTTCGGGCAGCACGCCATCCGGCGACAAGCCGGAAAATTTCAGACCGGCCGCCTCAAGTTGATCGCGATAGCCGATATTGACCTCATAGCGATGCCGGTGGCGTTCCTCGATTGAATCCGTGCCGTAGATCTCGCGCACACGTGAGCCGGCCTTCAATGCCGCCTTGTAGGCGCCAAGACGCATTGTGCCACCCATATCGTCATCTTCACCGCGGCGTTCGACGGCATTGCCACGTGTCCACTCGGTCAGCAGGCCTATCAACGGCTCTTCGCTGGGTCCGAACTCGGTCGAGTTGGCCTTTGGCAGGCCTGCGAGATGGCGGGCCGCCTCGATCACGGCCATCTGCATGCCAAAGCAGATCCCGAAATACGGGATTTTCCGTTCACGGGCGAAACGGACAGCTGCGATCTTGCCTTCTGCACCCCGCTCACCAAAGCCACCCGGCACGAGGATACCATGCACATTCTCGAGCGGGCCAAAGGTGTCCGGGCTTTCGAACTGGGAAGACTCCAGCCATTTCAGGCGAACCTTCACATTGTTGGCGATGCCGCCATGGGCCAGCGCTTCGTTCAGCGACTTATAGGCATCCAGAAGACCGGTATACTTGCCAACAACGCCGATCGTCACTTCGCCGTCCGGCTCGTGTATGGTGCGGGAAATCGCTTCCCAACGGGTCAGGTCCGGCTCCGGCGCGTCCGTCAGGCCGAACCGCTTGAGAACTTCGGTATCCAGCCCCTTGGCGTGATAATCCAGTGGCACATCATACAGCGACGCTGCATCCATACCTTCTATGACAGCGCTTTCCGGCACGTTACAGAACAGCGCGATCTTGCGGCGCTCGCCCGGATCGATGGGCTGTTCACAGCGGCACAGCAGAATGTCCGGCTGGATACCGATCGAGCGTAATTCCTTTACCGAGTGCTGGGTCGGCTTGGTTTTCATTTCGCCGGCCACCTTGATGTAGGGCAGCAGCGTCACGTGCAGGAAGATGGCGTTATCCCGGCCGAGTTCCTGGCCCAGCTGGCGCAACGATTCGAAAAAGGGCAGGCCCTCAATGTCGCCGACCGTCCCGCCAACCTCGCAAAGCACGAAGTCGACATCGCCGGCATCCGACAGGACGAATTCCTTGATGGCATCGGTGACATGCGGAATGACCTGCACCGTGGCCCCGAGATAATCCCCGCGCCGCTCGCGTTCGATAATGGTCGAATAGATGCGGCCAGTGGTGATGTTGTCGCTCTGGGCGGCGGCTACACCGGTGAAGCGTTCATAATGCCCCAGATCAAGATCGGTTTCGGCACCATCATCGGTCACATAGACTTCGCCATGCTGGTACGGCGACATCGTTCCGGGGTCGACATTGAGATAAGGGTCGAGCTTGCGCAGGCGGACCTTGTACCCGCGCGCTTGCAAGAGCGCACCCAGCGCGGCTGAAGCGAGGCCTTTTCCCAATGAGGAGACCACGCCGCCAGTGATGAAAATATATCGCGGCATGGGAATTCCGAATAACCCAGATTCGCCGGCGGCGAAAGCGGGTCCGCCGTCCGATCACACCAATTTCTGTAAAAAACTACTCGTCGTCCGGCAGTGACGGCGTGTCTTCTTCCTCGCCATCCAAGGTCAGATCCATCACCGGCGCTTCATCTTCGATGTTGTCGAAGACGCTTTGCCCCTGCGCATCCACGCCGGCGACAATGGCCAGAAGGATCGAATTGGCAAAGAAAGCGGCACCAAGAATCGTCGTCGTACGGGTCAGGATGTTGGCCGCGCCCCGGCTGGACATCATGCCACCCGCACCACCACCACCAATGCCCAGCGCCCCCCCGTCGGACCGCTGCATCAACACAACGCCAACAAGGCCCGCCGACACGAGCAGGTGAACAATCAATAGCACTGTCATCATGGCAAAACGCCGCCTTTACCGGTTGATCCCGATCTACATGGAGGCGGCTTTTAGCTCAGGCAAGTCCTGAACGCTACTCCCCGGCCGTTCGGATGACATGCGTTTGCGCAGTGCCGAGACCGTCTTGGAGATTTCATCCTTGTCTTTCTCGATCGATCTGCCGTCCGCATAGGCGGCATAGACACCGATCGCCATTTCCTTGGCGAGCCGGAAATTCTTCGTCGTCCGTTCATCCGGATTGCGGAAATTCCGGACATGATCCAGCAACGCTTCGCCGACCTGAACGGCCTGAAACTGTCCAACCGATTCCAGTTGATCACGAAGTTCGCGGGCTGATTTCATCATGTCCGCCGGATCGAATGCCTTGGGCGGACCGGCCTTGGCATCAAATTGCAGCTCGGCGGAAACCACAATCCGCATCGCCAGGCGGCGAATGCGCTCGGCCTCGATGGTTTTCTTGGCATCGCTGATTGCCGAGTAGGCTTCGCGAAGCTGTTCCTCGTCGCCCACCGCCTTGGCGCTCAACGTGTTCGGGACGGCGACGCAATCCTTGTCCAGCGCGGCGCGATCACCCGAGCGCCGGTCAGGACCAACATAGTCACTGGTCACCACGAAGGATTTGCGATCGCGGACCATGGTGCGGATACGATCCTCGGCAAACTGGGTCGAGAACGGCCGCACAATGACATCATCCGCTCCGGATTCGATTGCCTGGCGGACATGGCCGCCTTTACGGGTCCAGGAGGTCAGCGCGATAACCGAATAAGGATTCGGAGTCGCTTCACCGCGTCGGATCATCCGGACCAGCCGGAATATATCGATCTTCGGATTGGAACATTCCGCGACAATCAGATCCCAGCTGTTTTCCTTGAGCTGGCGCTGAAAGTCTTCAATCGTGCTGCAGGCTTCAATCGACTTGAAACCGATCTCGTTCAACGCATACCGCGTCGTGCGAATGTTTACATGTACCGGGTCGAACAGCAGAACTGCCGCTCGCTGAAAATCCAATTCCGCCATAAACCGCACCCTGCCCGCGTGAAAACTCGATCATCACACTGGCAGAAAATGATTGATGCCCACTTACCCGGCTTGGTTAACATTTCACGATGCCGCCGAGATGATCGCTGCGAAATCGGAAGCCTTGAGACTGGCGCCGCCCACCAGAGCTCCATCCACGTCGTCGAGGTCCAGAATCTCGGCCGCATTGTCAGGCTTAACCGAGCCGCCATAGAGGATCTGCCTGGAAGCCCCACCCGCAACACGGCCACGGATAAATTCATGCATGGCCGCTATGTCCCGCACCGAGGCCGTCAGACCCGTTCCGATCGCCCAGACCGGCTCATAGGCAATGATAAAATCGCCATTGCCCGGATTGGATGCATCGAGCTGTTCGCCGACAACATCGGTATGACGGCCTGCACGACGATCCTCTTCCTGCTCTCCAACACAAATAATCGGCACCAGGCCGGCAGATTGGGCGGCTTCAGCCTTCTGCCGAACCGTTTCGCTGCGCTCTCCATGATCGCTGCGCCGTTCGGAGTGCCCGACGATTACGTGCGTTGCGCCCGCATCCTTCAACATGGCCGCAGAGATATCGCCTGTATGCGCACCGCTTTCCGCAACATGGCAATCCTGGCCAGCGATAAAAATGCCATTCGACGCCTGAGCAGCAGCCTGAACCAGGGTTGCTGGAGGCGCGACAAGCACATCGACGGCATAACCCGGCTCAACCAACGTCCGGATTTCTTCAAAGAAACCCAAGGATTGGCGCAACCCGTTCATTTTCCAGTTTCCGGCGATCAGCATCCGGCGTGCCATGGCGTTCTCCCCAACCCGTTCGATCTACTGGCACCGAGATGACGGCGCGCTTGCGGCAGGAGAATCCCGCCGTTAGTTTCCGGCACTCACTCAGATTTACCGGACCAAAGTCAATGCTTTCTGCCGTTCGCAATGCTGTCAAATCCCCGATCGCCATGGTGATCGTTGTTCTCCTGGTCGCGAGTTTCGCTCTTTGGGGGGTCAATGACATCTTCCAGGCGCCCGGCAACGCCATCACCGTCGTTGGTGGAGAGCGCGTGACGGTGGCCGAGCTGCAGCTCAATTTCGAACGGCGCATGCAGCGGGAACGTCAGGAAAACCCATCTTTGACCAATGAGCAGGCCCGCCAGCAGGGCATGGGCGATGAAGTGCTGGGCCAGCTGATCCTGAATGCCATGCTGCGGTCGCAGGCCCGGTCGCTGGGAATTACCGCTTCCGATGCCGCCGTGCGTGACGAGATCAGCAGTATCGAATTTCTGACCGACCCGTTGACCGGTGGTTTTGACCGGATGGCTTACAATAACTATCTGGCCCAGGTCGGGCAGCGGCAGCGCCAGTTTGAATCGGAAGTACGCAATGATCTGGTCCTCAGCCAGATGACGAGCAGCCTGTTTGAAGGCATTGCCCAACCAGATATCTACCGCAGCATTCTGCTTCGCTATATCGGTGAAACACGCGATCTCGAAGCGGTGGTGATCAGCCCGGCGGCGGCGGGAGAAATCGGTGACCCGACCAGCGAGGATCTGCAGGCCACGATCGACAATAATCCGCAATTCTTCACTACGCCGGAACGCCGTGCCTTCACGCTGGTGAGGCTGCGGCCGGAAGATTATCTGACCGAGGTCGAGATCGAAGAGACCGACATCGTCGAGCAATATGAATATGAGGTCTCGACAGGCTCGATCGGCACGCCGGCGATGCGAACCTATACCCAGCTCGTCTTCGATGACGAGGCTGCAGCGCGGGATGCTGCGCTTCGCCTGGGTAATGACGAGGATCCCACCATCATCGCCACCGAACTCGGTGCCAGTGAGCCGTCCCGACTTGAAGACCGCCAGGCATTCCAGGTGCCCGACAGTGCGGTTCGCGATGCGCTGTTCGAGGCCACGACCGGCGACGCTTTTGCGGTAGAGACGAGGTTCGGCAACTGGTTCGCGATCGTCGTTGAAGCAGCGGTAGAAGACGACATCCCGACACTGGAGGAACGCCGCCAGGAGATCCGTGACGCTCTGGCGCAAACGGCCGCTGAGGATTTGCTCTATGCCGACCTGGGTGAATACGAAGAAGCCCGCGGAAATGGTTTCTCGCTCGAAGAAGCAGCGTTTGCAGCCGGCCTTCCCTATGAAATTTTCCAGCCGGTTGACGAACAGGGCCGCTCGGAAGATGGCGATTTTGCATTCTGGTTCTTCACCGAGCCGGAAATCGGAGCAGATATCTTCTCCCGCCCTGCCCATATCGACGGCGAACTGCAATCATATGGCGAAGGCAGCTATTTCGCGGTCCGTGTTGATGAAATCATCGAGGCACGCGTGCGCTCACTGGAAGAAGCACGTGAAGACGCAGAATCGGTCTGGCGCCTGCAGGAGGTCGACACCCGGCTGGAAGATATTGCCGAGAACGTGATGGAACTCGCCGAGAGCGGCCAGTCGCTTCAGTCCATTGCCGATGCAAATCCGGATTTCCGTCTGGAGCAGGCCAGCCTACGCCGTACAGAAACGTCAGGCACGTTCGGCCAGCAAGTGGTCAGCCTGGTCTTCTCCATGGATGTCGGCGATTTCGAAGCGACGCGGTCGGCTTCTGCGCGTTCACACATGGTGATCCGTGTAGCCGACGCACATGATGGCGATGTCGAGGATCCGCAGCTACTGGCCCAGATCGAGACTTTCCTCACGGACGGTTATCGCGGTGATATCGACAGCAGCCTGGTTTCCGCCCTGTATCGCGAATTCGATTTCACCACGGCTGATATTGAAACAGACCTCCGCGACCAGGCGCTGGGTGTCGTCGATCAAAGCCAATTCCAGTAAATCCTGCAGACTTTGGCGCGCGGGCGCCTATCTCGAGCGCGCGGATAATGAGGGTGATGCATTTCCTGCCGCTCCCGCCAACCGGTCCGTTGCGGGATCGGATTCCAATAGCTGGCTGACGGTTATGAAGCGAATATCCTGATTTTGCGGAGCCGCGATCCAGCTGGACAAGGCTTCCAGCGTCCCGGGCCGCGGATGAGCGATCGCGATGACCTGGCCCTCGCTGCGCGCCCGGGTCGCCATCGCATCAAGAAATTCCATTTCCTCGCCGGGGACGTGATCGATGAAGATATCGCGTCTGAGCGCCGTCAGCCCGGCACGGGATGCCACACGGTAGGCTTGGCTACGACCCGATGTCAGGGAATCGAGGAAAACAAGATCGCTTCCCTCAAGGCTCGAAAAAGCCGCGGTCAACGCCGCTGCATCTGCCGTAAAAGCACTGCCCATATGGTTGTTGAAACCGGTTGCGCCCGGAACACGTCTGAAAGCCAAATCGACGCGCCGCCTCAACTCTTCCCGTGAAAGATGGCGGGTCAACGCGCCCGGGCCGGGATCATCCAGACCATAAGGCTCCATTGGCAGGTGCAGGAAAATATCATGCCCCCTCTCCCGCGCTTCCAGGGCAAGTGCAGGCGTCGCCTCGGCATAGGGCAGGAATGACAGGGTCAACGCCACCGGTAGGTCCATTGCCTGGCGGGTCAATCCGGGATCGATACCGGCGTCATCGATCACAAGAACGACCACCGGCCGGGTGTCGGAAACAGGCTGCGGCGCCCGGGTTTCGGCGATCACGTACGGAACCGGATCGGGCAAAGGACGAAAGTTGTCAGTGTGGACAGATAATTCTTCGGTGGCTGCCGGCTCAAATCCAGTGGCGCGGCCCAGTTCAAAAGCGCCCGCTCCCGCCACGAAAATGGCAGCGGTCAACAGACCGGCGATTAGTGGACTTACCGAATTGGACCAAGCGGATCTCATGATGCCGAGGCCACACCGCTTCGGTTAACACCTCGTTTACCCGGCGCATGAGCACAGCAGCATTGCACGCCGAACCACCGCTTCTAGATTAGCGTCGGCAAAGGACATTTCATGCTGCTGATCATCGATAATTACGACAGCTTCACTTTCAACCTCGTTCACTATTTCGAGGAATTGGGAGCCAACACGCATGTCGTTCGCAATGATGCACTGAGCGTCGACCAGGCGCTTGCATTGCAGCCAAAGGCGATTTGCCTGTCACCCGGCCCCGGGCGGCCGGAAGATGCCGGCATTTGCCTCGATCTCATCCGGTCAGCGCCGGATGATCAGCCCATTCTCGGCGTCTGTCTCGGCCATCAATGCATGGGCGAGGTCTTTGGCGGCCAGACCGTACCCGCGCGGGCCATCATCCATGGCAAGGCCAGTAAGGTCAGCCATGATGATAGCGGCATATTTACCGGTCTGCCCGGCTCGTTTGCGGTCGCGCGCTATCATTCCCTCGCGATCGGCTCGCTTCCGGCTGATGCTCCTCTCATCGTCAACGCCCAGACCGCCGATGGAGAAATCATGGGAATCCGCCACAGGAATCGCCCGCTCCATGGCGTCCAGTTCCATCCGGAGAGCATCGCTTCGCAACATGGCCATTCGATACTGGCCAATTTTCTGAACATTGCAGGCCTGCCCGTGACGGCCGCGCTGGATGATTTCGCCTTAACTTGACGTTTACCCGGAACACTCATAGAACATTTTCAGAAGTTTCTGATTTGTTCTCTTTGAGGTGAGCCATGCTGACGCGCAAACAACACCAGCTTTTGCTCTTCATCCACAAGCGTTTGAGTGAAGATGGCGTATCGCCATCCTTCGAGGAAATGAAGGATGCACTGGATCTTGCCTCCAAGTCGGGAGTCCACCGCCTGATTACCGCCCTCGAGGAACGCGGCTTCATACGCCGGCTCGCCCACAGGGCGCGCGCACTGGAAGTGCTCAAAATGCCCGAGGACGCCTCTCCTGCCGCTTCGGCCAGCAATGTGGTGGAAGCCAACTTCGCGAATAGCGCGGCAAATGATGCCATGGATGTCCCCCTTCTCGGCAAGATTGCCGCAGGTGTTCCCATTGAAGCGATCCAGCACGAGCGAGACCGGATCATCCTGCCGCCTGATCTGGCGGGCGGACGCGGTGACCATTACGCGCTTGAGGTTGAAGGTGATTCAATGATCGATGCCGGCATCCTCGATGGTGATATCGTCATTATCGAGCGCAGTGATACCGCCATGAATGGCGAGATTGTCGTCGCTCTCGTTGATGAGGAAGAGGCAACGCTCAAGCGCTTGCGCAAGAAAGGCGGATCGATCGCGCTGGAAGCCGCAAACCCGGCATACGAGACCCGGATATTCGGGCCTGATCGCGTACGGGTGCAGGGACGCCTGGTCGGACTTATCCGCCGCTATCACTAGCAGGGCGGGCCCAGATCCGGCCACGGCGGCCGTCCTCTACACTGGTTCGCCTGAGTGAACGGCCCGGCTGACTCCAGATAGCGATTGCTCCCTCGCGGCTGCGGTCCCGCTGATCAATCAATTCGGCACGGCAGCTTGCACGCTGGATAGGTGACGCTGGTGCGAGCAGAACGACGAGATCCTCTCGCTGACAGGCCTCGGTGAGCCCCTCTTCTGCGCGCACGACCCCGATATCCAGTTCCGCACCATCAAGGTGGCATCCGACCGGATCGCAGCGCCAACCTGATGACCGGGGCGTGACAGGATCACCGGCCTGTTCAAGGAACACACGAAGCGGAAAGCGGGATCGGCGCCGGTCAGATGTTGCCCAGACAGAACCGGAATCGGTGTCTTCCTGCGCCAGAACCACACCGTCCTCGCTGACGAAGATATCCGGGGGCCGGCTATAGGCCCAACCGGCATAGGCAAGCAGGATCAGGATCGGCCCTGCCCAACGGAACACGCCGCGAGCCGCCACCAAGATGACAAAGCCCAGAGAGTAGAGCCCCATCACGGAACCGGGTGCAGAAGCAGCCGGTGCCAGCGCCCCCGGCCAATTACTGACCCATTCGGCAATTCCGACCACCCACATCAAGCCCTGGCTCATCACGGCCAGGGCGGGCGCATCCAGCCCCAATGGTGCCAGCGCCAGGGCAATCGCTCCAGCCGGCATCACCAGCAATGAGAAAACCGGCATGACCAGTAAATTGGCGGCCAATCCGAAAACTGCGATCCGGTTGAAGTGGAAAACAGCGAATGCCGCGGTTGCGCCGCCGGCGACCAGAGACGACAGGGAGAGGCTGCTCCAGAATTGCAGGATGGAATCGAACCAGGTCTTCCGATCACGTGTCGACGCACGTTTGCGCCAGAAATCAAAGGCAGCAATCAACGCCGCCGCGGCCGAAAATGACATCTGGAAACCCGGTGTCAGGACGCTCTGTGGCTGAAGAATGAGGACGATCGCAGCCGCGATCGCCACCGATTGCATGGAGATAGCCCGGCGGCGCAACAAGGTCCCCATCAGGATGACAGCGACCATCACAAAGGCTCTCTGCGTGGAAACCGACATGCCGGACAAAACCAGGTAGAGAAGCGCTCCCGTCAGGGCAAAAATGGCGGCGGGAATCCGGGGGTCATACCGCCGTGCAAACGACGGAAAGCTGGCAGCTGCTGCCCTGACAGCAAAGAAAAGTCCGCCCGCAAAAAGGCTCATATGGAGGCCGGATATCGCGAGAATATGGCCCAGACCGGCCGCCCGCAGCGCTTCTGCCTGATGTTCGGGAATGCCGGATCTGTCCCCCGTCAGAAGCGCCGCAGCAATTCCTGCGGTCTGCGGATGGGCGCCATTGCGAATATGTTCGGCCATGGCCCAACGCCAACGTACGAGGGATCTGCGCAATCCATCTCCCTGCACGTCGGCAGCCTCGAGCGGTGCAATGGCATAACCTGTGCCTGCAAGACCGGAGAACCAGGCTGCGAAGGCCGGGTCATAACCTCCCGGCACGGCGGGGCGCCGCGGAGGCGTCAGCACAACGCGCGCCTCGATCCCGTCTCCCGGGGAAAATGCCCCCCGCCGGGCATTGAAGCGTACCCTCGAAATGTCTGCCGGATGCCCATCCAGGTGCGTGACATGCACGATCAGCCGTTCCCGGCCATTTCCGGCCTGTATCTCCTCGATCCAGCCTGTAACTTCCCGGGCACGATTATCATCTGTCAGAACCGAACGAGATTGCCGCAAGGTATGCTGCTGCGCATATGCAAACCCGAACATCAGAGCCGCCAGCAATGTCAGGCCGGATAACAGGATCGGCCTTTGGCGCACGCCAAAACTTGCCACAAATGCCAGCAAAGACAGCGCAAGAGCGAACCAGCCAGCGAAAACAGGCGGCTCTATCCCGGACGTGAAATAGACAATCGAACCCGCGCCAAATGCTACCGGGCCCCAGATGACGATCCGGATCGGGGTTTTGTGGGCCGTTTCATCCGAAATACGGCGCCAAAAGCTGCTGAGAAAGCCGTGCAGCCGGAATGCCGGGAATCTGTGTTCGAGCTTACGCAATCGGCTATTTCATCCCCCTGCCTGCCATGCTACCAACCGCACTCCTTTCGCAGCGCAACATGGTTTCGCTAGTGCAAAATAAGACACAACCCATAGTTACACGGTTTGCGCCGTCGCCGACAGGCTATTTGCATATCGGAGGCGCCCGCACGGCCCTGTTCAACTGGCTTCTCGCACGCGGATCGGGCGGAAAATTCCTTTTGCGGATTGAAGATACCGACCGCGAACGCTCAACCGATGACGCAACAGCCGCGATCATTGATGGCCTCAGCTGGCTGGGTCTGGACTGGGATGGAGATCCGATTTCCCAGTTCGGCAATGCGGCCCGTCATGCTGCCGTAGCCCATGAACTGCTCGCGAATGGCCGTGCTTTCCGTTGTTATATGAGCGAGGCCGAGACCGCTGCCGAGCGCGAGAAAGCCTTCTCCGAAGGGCGTGCGCTGCGCAGCCCGTGGCGTGACCGTGACCCGGGCGATGCGCCGGCGGATCAGCCTTTCACCGTCCGTTTCCGGGCCGGCGATGACGATGTCGTCATTGCCGATGCGGTTCAGGGGGATGTTCGCTGGAAAGGCAAGGAATTCGACGATCTGATCCTGCTGCGTTCGGACGGGACGCCGACCTATAATCTCGCTGTCGTGGTCGATGATCACGACATGGGCATCACCCATATTGTCCGCGGCGATGATCACCTCGTGAATGCCGCGCGGCAGGCCCAGATCTATGACGCGCTTGGCTGGAAGCGGCCGGTTTTTGCCCACATCCCGCTGATCCACGGCCCGGATGGAAAAAAACTGTCCAAGCGCCATGGCGCTCTCGGCGTGGAAGCCTATCGGGATATGGGTTATCTGCCGGAAGGCCTGCGTAATTATCTTCTGCGTCTTGGCTGGGCATCAGGCGACCAGGAATACTTCACCGACGAAGAGGCCATGGCGGCCTTCAGCCTCGCTGGCCTGAACAAGGCGCCGGGACGGCTGGACTTTGACAAGATGGCCAGCGTCAACGCCTATCATATGAAGCTGGCCGACGATCAGCGGCTGGCCGAGCTGGTCTTGCCCTGGTGTGAGAAGCAATCCGAAGGGCTGGATCCATCCGATACCGGTTTCCAGACCCGCTTGCTGGATGCCATGCCGGTGCTGAAGACCCGCGCTGCCACACTGGAAGAATTGGCCTCACAGGCCTATTTCCTGTTCAAGCCAACGCCTTTCATCCTGGAAGGAAAAGCAGCAAGGCCCTTGAATGGAGATGGCAAGGACTATCTCGCCAAATTCAGATCAGTTCTGTCATCGCTCGACAGCTGGACAGCGGAAAGTGTGCACGGTGCCCTTACCGCTTTCGTCGAGAAAGAAGGTATCGGTTTCGGCAAGATCGGAGCTCCACTCAGGGCGGCCGTAACGGGTGGAGAACCGGCTCCGGACCTGTCCCAGGTCCTGGAATGGCTGGGCCCCGAGGAAACGCTTGCCCGTATTGATGAACAGATCAAATCAGACCTATAAGACGCACGAAAGAAGAAGGACGATCATCATGGAAACAAAAGCTCAACCCAACGGAACGGCAACGCTCACGATTGATGGTCAAACCTATGAGTTGCCGGTCCTGAAAGGCACGATCGGACCGGATGTGATCGACATCCGCACACTCTACAACAAGGCCGGTGTTTTCACCTATGATCCAGGCTTCACTTCCACCGGATCATGCGAAAGCCACATCACCTATATCGATGGCAATGAGGGCACCCTGCTCTATCGCGGCTATCCGATCGATCAGTTGGCCGAACAGTCCAGTTTTATTGAGGTCTGCTATCTGCTGCTGCACGGCGAATTGCCGACGCCGGCGGAACTTGAAGACTTCGATATGACAATCCGCCGGCACACCATGCTGCACGATCAGTTCGACCAGTTCTTCCGCGGTTTCCGACGCGACGCCCACCCGATGGCGGTCATGGTCGGCACGGTCGGCGCTCTCTCGGCTTTCTACCATGACTCGACGGATATCAGTGACGCTCAGGCCCGCACCATTGCCAGCCATCGCATGATCGCAAAGATGCCGACGATTGCTGCCCGCGCTTACAAGTATTCCATCGGCCAACCCTTCATCAGCCCGCGCAACGAGCTGGATTTTGCCAGCAATTTCCTGCGGATGTGCTTTGCTGTACCCGCCGAGGACTATGAGCTGAACAAGACGCTCGCCAAGGCCATGGACAAGATTTTCATCCTCCATGCGGATCACGAGCAGAATGCGTCCACCTCGACGGTACGGCTCGCCGGTTCGTCGGGCGCCAATCCATTTGCCTGTATTGCTTCGGGAATTGCCAGCCTCTGGGGCCCGGCACATGGCGGCGCCAATGAAGCCGCTTTGAACATGCTCGAAGAGATTGGCTCGGTTGACAATATTCCTGAATACATTGCCAGGGCGAAGGACAAGAATGATCCTTTCCGCCTGATGGGCTTCGGGCACCGGGTCTACAAGAATTATGACCCACGCGCCAAAGTGATGCGCGAAACCTGCCACGAGGTACTCGACGTTCTGGGTGTTCGCGATGAACCGTTGCTGCAAGTGGCAATGGAGTTGGAAAAGATCGCTCTGGAAGATCCGTATTTCGTCGAAAAGAAGCTCTATCCGAATATCGACTTCTATTCCGGCATCACGCTTCGCGCGATGGGCTTCCCGACATCCATGTTCACCGTGCTGTTCGCGTTGGCCCGCACCGTCGGCTGGATCGCGCAATGGACGGAGATGCTGGAAGATCCGGTGCAGAAGATCGGCCGCCCGCGTCAGCTGTTCGCGGGAGCCACCGAGCGCAATTACATCCCGATCAACAAGCGCTAATCAGGCCGTTTACGGGCTGCCGTCAGGCCATGAACGGCTTCGGCAGCCCGCGCGCTGGATCTGCCATCCCCCTTCATCGCTTCTGCGGCAGCCTGCAGGGCCGGACCACGCGAGCGACCGGAACTGTTCTCGTCCAACAAGACCTGAACCGAAGCAGCGAGACGCTCGCCATTCGCCTCGTCCTGGGCGTGCTCGATGATCAATTCCTGATCTGCGGCAATGTTGACGAGGCTGAAATATTTCGCCTTGAACAATATGTTCTTGTAAATCCAGTAGCTTAACCACCCAAGCCTGTAGGTGGAGACGGTCGGAACGCCCGCCAGCGCCAGTTCGGTCGTCGCCGTCCCTGACACGGCCAGAGCAACGTTCATGGCTGAAGTCGCGTCGCGTTTTTCATCTTCTTCGACAACCAGCACATTGGTCATGCGCGGGTCTTCATTCAGCGCGGCACGAACGCCCTCCGCAATCGCCGGAGCCGCTGGCGTAACAAAAACCGCCCCGGGAAGCTGCGCCTGCAACGCGGCAATCGCATCACGGATAGCGGGACCGATCCGGCGCAGTTCACTGGGCCGGCTACCGAAAAGAACGCCGATAACAATAGTGCCCTTGTCGATCCCGTGCTTTCGCCGGAATGCGGTGCCATCGCCTGTGACGGGGCGCTCCAGCGCTGGATTTCCAACAAAGGTCGTGGCCAGGCCTGCAGCCTCAAACATGGGCTGATCAAAAGCGTGAATGGTCAGCAAATGATCAACGGATTGGGCCAGCACATTGGCGCGCCTGGGCCGGGCCGCCCAGATTTGCGGTCCGACATATTTGATCAGGAATGGCGCATTCTCCCGCTTCTGGAGCCGTTGGGCCACGCGGATCATGAAGCCCCAGGAATCGATCAGGACAACGCTATCGGCCTCGAAAGCCATTGCCGCTTCAACGGTCTCGTTCACTTTTTTCAGGATCTGGGGATAGGTCTTCAATCCGTCCAGCAGTCCCAGAATGGCCAGACCCGAGATATCCACTGCGCTCCTGACGCCGAGCTCGGCCATACGTGGCCCCCCGACGCCGGCAATGGAGACATCATTTCCGCAGGATTCACGAAGCGCAGCGATCAGATCGGCTCCGAGCGCATCACCGGATGGCTCAACGGCAACCAGAAAAACCTTTAGCGGCTCACTCATCGGCTCCCGCCGCATAGATAAAGAGACCTGCCGCATCAGCCGCCGCAATGGTCTCGTCCATTCGCGGGATCAGCGCGCTGCCTGCAATAACGGCGATGCCAGACAGGCCCGCTCGCGAAGCGCCATCAATGGTTCGCAGGCCGATAGTGGGCAGATCGATCCGGCGTTCCTGGCGGGGCTTTGGAGTCTTGGCCAGTACACCCAGCCGGCTTTGCGGATTGCCGCGAATGTCTGGCGGAAGGCTGAATATCCTCGCCAGCATTTCGTCGGTTCCTTCCTGGGCCTCAATCGCGAGAACCAGTCCGTTGGCGACAACCGCACCCTGGCCGATATCGTGCTCGCCAATCGCCCGTGCAATTTTCAGAGCCTTGCGTATATCTTCCCGTGCGATTTCATCCGGCTCGATGGAGCCCAGAACGCCCGCCTCCGGCACCAGGCTGGACATGGCCTCATCGGCCCCGATAGCCCGCAAGCCTTTGCTTTCAAAGGAATCAATTATCACCCGCATCAAGGCATCATCGCCATAGCGGGCGGCCTGCGTGATCCGGGGCAACAGCCCCATTGCGGTCGTATCGAGCCCCATGAGCGATTTGAAATTCGGCCGTGTAATACGCCCGATGAAACAAACCGCATCGCATCCCGCGGCGACAATCGCCTTCTGCATGCCGCCGACTTTCGGAATGGGCAGGCGAACACTTTCGAAGCGGGAATAGTCCTGGTCAGCAAATCCCTCGACTTCGACCACAAAGGGCGATCGGCCCGCTGCGAGTTCGCCGCGCGCCACGAGAGAAGGGATTTCGCCACCCCCGGCGATGATTGCCAGACGCTTCCAGTCGGATTTCGGCTGATCAGTCATGCGGCATGCAAATAGACCGGCCGGGCTCTGCGCGGATGAAATCCACAATCTCCATCACGGCCGGGTTTTCAGAATAAAGAGAGGCCACATCCTCCAACCGCTCGTTGAACGAGCCCTCTTCCGCAAACAGAAGCCGGTAAGCGGTACGGAGTTCCTTGATGGCCGTGCGGGAATGCCCGCGGCGCTTAAGGCCCACCAGGTTCAAGCCTTCAAGATGCGCATGATTACCGCCAGCGGCGCCATAGGGAATAACGTCCTTGGTCAGCAATGACATTGCATTCACGAAGGCCTGCCGACCAATGCGGCAGAACTGGACGACACCGGTATAGCCGCCCAGGATCACCTGATCCTCAACGACGGAATAACCGCCCAGAACCGCATGGTTTGACAGGACGACCTTGTCACCAACGATACAATCATGCGCGATATGAGTGCCGATCATGAAAAACCCGTCGTCGCCGACAATGGTTTCACCACGGCCCACCCCCGTTCCCGGATGCATGGTGGCGTATTCGCGGATGGTGTTGCGGGCACCGATAACCAGGCGGGTATCCTCACCCTTGAACTTGAAATCCTGAGGCGGATGACCGAGCGAGGCATGAGGGTAGATGACGGTCTCATCGCCAATCACCGTGTTGCCGGCAATGGTGACATGAGACATCAGGCGCACACCGTCACCCAGCTTCACATTGCCTTCAACAATGGAATACGGACCGATCTCGACATCAGCGCCCAGCTGTACATTGTCCGCGATGATCGCCGTGGAGTGGATCTTGCCGCTCATTCGCTGGTGACACCCTTGGCAGAGAAATCGAACTCGGTGACGCGCTGATCGCCGACAAAGGCCGCTCCGGAGAACTTGAACAAATCCCCGCGCATATGGGTGACTTTCACCGGCATGCGTAGCGTATCGCCGGGCCGCACAGGACGCCGGAAGCGCACCTTGTCGACCCCCATGAAATAGATGGCAGTCTTCGACACGTCTGCATCAAGTGTCTTTGACATCAGCAGCGCGCCGGCCTGAGCCACGGCTTCGACAATCAGAACACCCGGCATCACCGGATTTCCGGGAAAATGACCCGGGAAGAAGGGTTCGTTGACCGTCACATTCTTGATGCCGACGACGGATTCGGCCTCGACATAGTCTTCTGCACGGTCCAGCAACAGAAAAGGATAGCGATGCGGCAAGCGGTGCAGAATTTCGTCAATCCCGATGGACGCCACCCGTTCGGCTTCGCTCATCAATCCCTCCGTGCTTTCTTTCCCTGAGCGCCCTTGATACCCGCGAGGCGCCGCATCTGGGTCAGCTGTTTCAGGAAATTGCGGGCCGGCATGGCCGGGCTGCCGCCCCATTTCTCACCATCAGGAATATCATACATGGCTGCAGAATCTGCGAGCAGCACCACATTATTTCCTATGGTAATATTATCCGTGGTCGCACACCGGCCGGCAAACAGGCAATCGCGGCCGATCTTGGTGCTGCCGGATATCCCGGCAAAGGCCGCCATGACGGTGCCGGATCCAATCTGCACATTATGCGCGATCTGGCAGAAATTATCGATCTGGCAGTTGTCACCGATCTCCGTGTCGCCAAAGACGCCCCGGTCGATTGAGCAAGACGCCCCGATCGATGCGTCGCTGCCGATAATCGCACGGCCGAAATGCGGAACCTTGATCCGCTGTTCGGCACCCAGAACAATGGCAAAACCGGTCTTTCCGACAACCGTGCACGAACCGATTTCGGTTCGCGCGCCAATTGTGGCGAAGGATATGACCGCATTGGCACGGATCAACGCGCCCTCGCCAATCTCGACGCCCGGGCCGATCACCGCATTCGGTTCAATGACGGCGTTCGCACCGATACTGGCCCCGGCCGCAATGAAAGCGCCCGGGTGAATAATGGCAGACGGATCAATGCTGGCCTCGCCTGAAGCCAATGGCCGTTCGGCAAAGATATGCCCGGCCGTTCGGGCATAGGCCGCCCGTGGATTGTTCGTCACACCGACAATGCACCCGGCCTCGCGGAACTGTTCGGCGAAATCGGGCTTTGTCAGAACAATGGCACCGGCGACAGCCGATGACGGACGGCCATCGGCATAGCTGAGCGCGCCGGAACGCATTTCACCGACAGGCGCAACATCATTTGCAGAAACACCATCGGGTGCGAGCCCTTCAAAGCTCGCACCCGACAGGGATTCTATCTCGGGAACGGAAAGCGGGCGCGCGGATTCGTAAAATCGCGGATCAGCCACAGCCCGCTATCCTCCGGGCTATTGCTGCGGTTGGCCGCCGTCTTCCGGCAGACGCACGCGGTTGACCGGAACGGTGGGCAGACGGGCGTTGAGACCGTCAATCACGTCCTGGCTGGCATCCACGGAAGAGCCGGCATAGACCAGAGAGCTGCGGTCCATCACGATATCAGCGCTGCGCGCCGTAACGACTTCCTGCAGAACAGCCTGGAGCGCTTCAAGAACCGGGCGCATGGCAGCGCGCTCGGTGGCCACCAGCTCGTTTGCATAGCGCTGGCGGGTTGCTTCGAATTGCTGGGCTTGCTGGCTGACCGTCTGGATGCGTTGCATCAGGTCAGGGCGCTGCTGAACAGCTTCCTGGGTCAGGCCCTGGGTTTCTGCATTGAGACGTTCGGCTTCGGCGTCGATCGGCTCACGCAGAGCACGAAGTTCACCGTCCATTTCTTCGGAAATCGTCTGCAGACGGCCCGCAATGTGAACGCCCACATCGCTTTCGCGGAGGATGCGGTCTTCATTGATGACGATCATTGTCTGCGACATCGCCGGAGCAGAAATCGAGACAAACGCTACGGCCGCGAAGATCAGCGCGAGCGGATTAAGGGAGGAAGGTTTCATGATTAGAATCCTGTTCGTGTGCTGAAGCGGAAGAATTCGGTGCGGTCATAGGTTTCATTGACCAGCGCCTCGGCCAGATCAAAGCGAACCGGTCCGAAAGGTGAATCCCAGAAGATACTCAGGCCGGATGATACCCGAAGCGAGAGATCGTCTGTGGTGAAGGCAGAGCCCGGCGTGGCTTCGGCGATGAGATCATCATCATCCAGAAGGCCGAGCGTACCAAAATCGGTAAACAGGCTGCCGCGCACGCCGTATTGCTCCGGCAGCGGCAGCGGGAAGGACATTTCAGCGGTACCGATGGCGTAGAAACGGCCACCGAGGGCGTCACCGCCACGCAAGCGGCCGGTTGTGGTGTCTCGGACTACGACCCGTGGGCCGATACCGGCGATTTCGAAGCCGCGGAAGGAGTTACCGCCGCGGAAGAAGCGGTCGTTAATTCGGACGCTGTCGCCGCCCCAGCCCATGATGAAGCCGGAATTCAAATTCAGGCTACCCACGAAATTCCAGAAGAGCGGGCGATAGACAGATGCCGTAATTTCCGTCGAGACGAAACGGACATCGCCGCCAATGCCTGCAAAGGACTGGGCCACTTCAGCCCGGAAACCACGCGTGGGCTCGATCGGATTATCAACGCGATCCCACCGCAAGGTGTAATTCATCACCGATGTGACACGAGAGCCGGCCTGGTTGCGCAGCGCCTGGTTGGCGCCGGCAAACACCACCACGTCATCCGTCCGCAGCGTGTATTGCAGACCCAGATTGGTTGAGCGTGTTGTCGGGAATCCGGCGCGCAAGCTGAAGCCGGTCGACTGGGTTTCGAAGCTCGCTTCGGTAATGAAATCCGAGCGAACCGAGAAGATATCAACGCCCGCCGCCAGATTGCGGTCGAGGAAGCGCGGCTCGGTAAAACGGATATCGATCTGCTCGCGCCGCGAGGATGCCGCGATGCGGAAGCGCAGGAATTGTCCACGGCCTCGCAGATTGCGCTCAGAAATCGAAAGGTCGATCAGGAATGCGTCCGTTGAGGAGAAGCCCGCACCGAAGGCCAATTCGCCTGTCGGTTGCTCGGTAACGGCGACCTGCAGTCGCGCCCGGTCCGGTGATGAGCCCTGAACCTCGGTAATTTCAACTTCTTCAAAGAAGCCCAAACGGCGTACACGGCCTTGCGAACGATCGATCAGCGAGCGGTTGAAGGCATCGCCTTCGACCAGTTCCAGCTCGCGGCGGATCACATGGTCCAGCGTCCGGGTGTTCCCCACGATATCGATGCGCTCGATATAGACGCGAGGACCTTCCTCGATCTCGAAAACAACGTCCACCGTGCGATCTTCGCGGTTCCGCGAAATATTCGGCACGATATTGACGAAGGCATAGCCTGTGGCACCTACAGCAAAATTCAGCGTGTCGACCGATTCCTCGATCAGTTCGCCCTGGAACAGTTCACCTGAACGTACGGACAGATATTGAACCAGGCGCTCGGGATCGACGTCCGGCAGCTCGGTTTCAACGCTGACATCACCGAAGGTATAGATGTCACCTTCGTCCAGCGTGAAGGTGATGTAAAAGTCTTCCTGGTCCGGCGTCAGCTCGGCGACGGCCGACACCGTGCGGAAGTCGGCAAAGCCCTGATTCTGGTAGAACTGACGCAGCAATTCGCGGTCATATTCCAGGCGATCGGGGTCGTAATTGTCATTGGTCGAGAAGAAACGCCACCAGCGCGATTCCACCGTCACCAGCTCGCGGCGCAGAGTACGGTCGCTGAAGCTGTCATTGCCGATAAAGTTGACGCGGCGGACACCGGTAACCGGGCCTTCGGAAATCTCGAACACCAGATCAACACGGTTCTGAGGCAGCTCGACAATGCGCGGCGTCACCTGTGCAGCAAAACGGCCAGCACGGCGATAGACCTCGATGATGCGCTGCACATCGGCCTGAACCCGGGCTCGGGTGAAGATGGCGCGCGGCTGGGCCTGGATTTCCTCGTTGATCGCATCGTCATCAACGGCGCGGTTTCCTTCAAGGATCACGCGGTTGATGATGGGGTTTTCCTGGACATAGATCACCACGACATCACCGCGGTTCTCTATTCGCACGTCGGAAAACAGGCCGGTGGCAAACAGCGTCTGGATCGACAGGTTCACAGAGCGTGCATCGACCGGAACGCCCGGCTGCAGCAGTAAATAGGACAGAACCGTATCAGCTTCGACGCGCTGGTTACCCTGAACCAGAATCTGCCGCAGAGGCTGGCTTTGCGCAGCCTGTGTTGCCTGTGCGTGAACCGGTGCACTGGCACCGATCATCGCAACACCGGTAATTACGCAAAAAATAGCCGCGGTCAGAACGCGCTGAAAACTCGACATACAGGCCGCCGTTCGTGTTTCGGATCAGGAACCCAATCCGCCCAAATAAACCAAATCGTTCCAGGTTGCTACAAGCATCAAACCCAGTACCAACGCAAGCCCGACTCTGAAACCGATCGCCTGCACTTTCGCACTGAGCGGCCGCCCGGCAACCGCTTCGTAGGCGTAATACACGAGATGTCCGCCGTCGAGTATGGGAATTGGCAGCAGATTAACTAATCCCAGACCGATGCTAAAAAGCGCCACTAGCTGAATGAGATTTAATGCAAGGCCACCGGCCGCTGCTCCGGTTGTCTGTGCATTATCAATGGTCGCATTGGCGACCTGACCGGAAACCGTGACGATTCCCACTGGCCCGTTCAGCATGTTTGGCGGTACGCGTCCGGTGAGAATGCGCCAGACATAGCGTCCGGTTAGCGAAATGACATTGCCGACCTGACCAAACGCAGCGCCAATCGATTCGATGGGCCCCAACTGCCGGAAATAACGCTGATTGGTTCCGCTGAAGCCGACAATGGCCCTTTCGCGGAAACCACCCAGTCCGTCGGCAACGCGCTCTATCCGCGGCGTCATCAGCATATCGATCTCGCGGTCATTCCGCTCGACCACAACCAGCAGCTCTTCGTCCGGCCGCAACATGAATTCGGTCATGATCTGGGGGAAGCTGTCGATCCGGTTGCCTGCAATACTGACAATCCGGTCACCGGTTTGCAGGCCCGCCCGCTCGGCTTCTGACTCAGCGCGCACATTGCCCACGATCGGCGCCTGCGTGGATTGGCCGAATGTGGCGAACAAGACAAAGAAAATCAGAACAGCGAGAATGAAATTGGCGAGCGGCCCGGCAAAGGCGATAAAAGCGCGCTGCCAGACCGGTTTGAAATGATAGCAGCGGTCTGCAGCTGCCCCGAGCTTGGCCCGCATTTCGGCCAGCTTTTCCTGATCAGGTTCGCTGGCAGCGCCAGCATCCCCCAGAAAACGCACATAACCGCCCAGAGGCAGAGCTGCGAGACGCCAGATCGTGCCGCGCCGGTCCCGGACGGCAAACAGGGTCGGACCAAAGCCCATGGAAAAGACTTCGGCGTGCACCCCGCACAGACGGCCGGCGAAGAAGTGTCCGAGTTCGTGAACAATCACGACGACCGAGATCACCGCCGTGAAGGCGAGAATCGTAATCAGACCCGAAGTGAGAAAATCCAGCAAGGCGACCTCTTTGATTTCAGGCGCTGACCGAAGCCAGCTGACCGCGAACCCGGTCGCGAGCCAGTCTGTCTACACGCAAAGCCTCTTCCAGACCGTTAAATCGCTGCGGAAGCGCATGGTCTGCGTCCAGCTGTTCCAGACAGTCTGAAACCAGCCGGGGGATGTCAAGGAAGCCAATGCGGCGTTCCAGGAAGGCTGCAACAGCCACTTCATTGGCCGCGTTCAGGGCCGACGTGGCCCCCTCGCCGGCCAGCAATGCCTCGCGCGCTATACGAAGTGCCGGGAAACGCTGCTTATCCGGTGCTTCGAAATCCAGTTGACCGATGCGCGCCAGATCCAGCCGCTCGGCCGGTGTATCGATCCGTTCCGGCCAGGACAGGGCGGAAGCGATGGGAATACGCATGTCCGGGCTGCCCAGCTGAGCCAGCACACTGCCATCAATGTATTCCACGAGGCCATGGATCACGGACTGACGATGCACCACCACATCGACCTGCTCCGGCGGTAACGAAAACAGGCGGCAGGCCTCGATTACTTCCAGCCCCTTGTTCATCAGGGTCGCGGAATCGATCGATATCTTGTCACCCATGCTCCAGACCGGGTGCGCTAAAGCGTCTTCGCGCGTGACCGATTTCATCTTCTCGACCGGCCAGTCACGGAAAGGCCCGCCAGACGCCGTCAGCGTGATTTTACGGATGAATTTGTCCTGGCCAGGATAAATCGACTGGAAGATTGCATTGTGCTCACTATCGACGGGCAGGATCAGCGCGTCGCGTTGCCTGGCGAGATCGATAAAATATTCCCCCGCACAGACAAGGCATTCCTTGTTGGCGAGCGCCAATGACGATCCCGCCTGCAAGGCCGCTGCCGACGGCTCCAGCCCGGCCGAACCAACGATGGCGGCCATTGTCCAGTCCACCGGCCGCGATGCGGCCTCGACAAGCGCGACGGGACCCGCTGCGGTCTCGATCCCGCTGCCCTTCAAAGCGTCGGCCAACTCATCGGCCTTGGCATTATCGGCAATCACGGCGATCTCAGGACGGAATTTTTCCGCCAGTTCCGCCAAAGCCTTCACATTGGAGTGCGCGGTCAGTGCGACAATTTCAAATTCGCCCTCGGGTGCACGGCCGACCAGATCCAGCGTTGCAGTGCCGACCGAACCGGTGGCGCCAAGAATTGAAATTCGGCGGCTCATAACGGGCTTTCAAGCACATTCAGAGAGGCCAGGACCAGCCCTGTCAGACAGGCGGCCATCAGCGCATCGACACGGTCAAGCACGCCGCCATGCCCGGGAATGATCTCGCCCGTGTCTTTCACACCGAAAAGACGCTTGAACAGTGACATCGCCATGTCGCCCGCCATAGCCGCGACCGCCAGTACAAGGCCCGCGATCATTGTGCCGGTGATGTCAAAGCTTTGCCATGCAGCAAAACCCCAAGCGGCCGCGCAACCTCCCGCCAGACCGGCAATCAGACCAGACCAGGTCTTGTTCGGGCTCGCCTTCGGCCACAGCTTGGGACCGCGTATCCAGGTTCCGGCAAAATAGGCCGCACTATCAGCGGCCCAGACGACCAGGAGAATGAAGGCGGCCGCATCCAGCCCGTTGAGGGCACGAAGCGATGCCAATGCGGAAACCGACAAAGCGACATATAGGATGCCGAAACCGCCGCGCCAGCGCCGGGACGTCGGCATATCACCGGTGAAACTCACACCGATTGCGCCGGCCATTGGCCAGGCGATCATCCAGAAAAACTCGCCATCCGCTGCGAAAAGGACGGCTCCCGCAGCCGCTGCCGAGGCAATGGCATAGCTTCGCGTCGGCGCTTCCCGGTCGGCCATGCGCATCCATTCCCAGGCCATGGCCGCAGCAAACGCCGCGCAATAGGCCGTGAAGGCCAGACCGCCGCTCCAGAGAAGGAATAGCGAAACCGGGATCAGGATGAGGGCGGACACTATCCGCGTGACCAGTGCCGGATCGCGCTGGCGGGCCGGCTCTGTCTCAGGCGGCATCCACGCCTCCAAACCGCCTCTGGCGGGCGGCAAATTGAGCCAGGGCCTGCTCGAAATGACTGGCCCGGAAATCCGGCCACAGCACATCCAGGAAAACCAGTTCAGCGTAAGCAGCCTGCCAGATCAGGAAATTACTGGTGCGATGTTCGCCGCTGGTGCGGATGACCAGGTCCGGATCTGGCATTCCAGCCGTATCGAGATGGCTGGCGAACGTTTCTTCGGTGATAGCGCCCGGATCCAGACGGCCCTCGGACACTTCCCGCGCAATCCGGCGCGTGGCGCGGACCACTTCGTCCCGGCCTCCATAATTGAAGGCAATGGTCAGAAAACAGCGGTCATTCTTCTCGGTAGTTTTCTCGGCCCGCTCGACGATTTCAAGCAGATCGGCCGACAGACCTTCGCGGCGGCCGGCAATCCGGATATTGACGCCTTCGCGATCCAGTTTTGCCAGATCGGCATCGACAAACCGTTTCATCAGGTCAAACAGCGCATCGACCTCTTCGCTCGGCCGGCGCCAGTTCTCGGTCGAAAATCCGAACAGGGTCAGATATTTGACGCCAAGATCGCCCGCAGCGCGCACGGCTTCGCGAACAGCCTCAACCCCTTTGGAATGTCCGAATGCGCGGGGCCGGTTGCGCTGTTGCGCCCAACGGCCGTTTCCGTCCATGATGATGGCGACATGCCGGACACCCCGGCATTTGTTTTCGCCTTCAGCCATGAACACCTCCCAAGCCGGACAGGCCTAGACCTGCATGATCTCGTCCTGCTTGGATTTCAGCGAAGAGTCCACCTTGCCGACATAGTCATCGGTGAGCTTCTGAACGCTATCGGACTGGCTCTTCAGCTCGTCCTCGCTGATTTCGCCGTCTTTTTCCATCTGCTTGAGCGTATCCATGCCATCGCGGCGGACATTGCGGATGGCTACACGCGCATGTTCCGCATAGCTGCTCGCCGCCTTGGCGAGCTCGGCCCGGCGTTCCTCGTTGAGCGGCGGGATCGGAATACGCAGCAGCGTGCCTTCAACCACGGGATTCACACCCAGAGGCGAGTTGCGAATGGCCTTGTCGACCGCACCCACCAGTTCCTTGTCCCAGACCTGGACCGAGATCATGCGCGGTTCGGGCACGGACACGGTACCGACCTGGTTGATCGGCGTAGGCGAGCCATAGGCTTCGACATTGATGGCATCGAGCAGGCTGGCCGATGCCCGGCCGGTCCGCAGGCTGCCAAAATCCTTATGAAGCGCATCGAGTGCGCCATCCATACGGCGTTGCAAGTCCTTGAGGTCGATACTCGCGCTCATGGGTTTTCCCCTGTTGTTATTGGGCCTGACGGCGTTCGCCGATGGTTGTGCAGGTGCCCTCACCTGCCAGAACGCGTGCGAATTCGCCCGGCTTGTGAATATTGAACACCACGATAGGCACGGCATTCTCACGCATCAATGTTACGGCTGCAGCATCCATGACCTTCAGGTCCTGGGCAAGAACCTGCAGATAATCCAGTTGCTCGTAGCGTTCCGCATCCGGGTTCTTGCGCGGATCGTCGGAATAGACCCCGTCGACCTGAGTGCCCTTGAACAGGGCTTCACACCCCATTTCGGCAGCGCGAAGCGCTGCAGCGGTATCTGTGGTGAAAAACGGATTGCCGGTGCCTGCAGCAAAGATAACAACCCGGCCTTTTTCCATGTGGCGAATGGCACGGCGACGGATATACGGTTCGGCGATCGAGGTCATCGGGATCGCGGACTGGACCCTCGTCGGGACACCGATCCGCTCCAACGAATTCTGCATCGCCAGTGCATTCATGACGGTCGCCAGCATGCCCATATAGTCGGCTGCGGCGCGATCCATGCCCTTGGCTGCCACGGACAGGCCGCGGAAGATATTCCCTCCGCCAATGACCAGGCAGACCTCGGTGCCATTCTTCACGGCCTCTGCGACTTCGCGCGCGACGCGTTCCGCAACATTCAGGTCAATACCGTATTGCTGTTCGCCCATCAGGGCCTCACCGGAAATCTTCAGCAACACCCGCTTGTAGAGGGTGTGTGGCGCCTGCGAGGGCTTTTCTCCGGCAGAATCAGTCATGGCCATAGACTAAAATAAAAGCGCCGGAGCGGTAAGGCTCCGGCGCTGATTTCGGGTTAACCGCCCTTCGCTGTTGCAGCGACTTCGGCGGCGAAGTCTTCCGACTTCTTCTCAACGCCTTCGCCGACTTCCATCCGGATAAATCCTGTGATGGTGACGCCGGCATCCTTTGCGGCCTCGGCGACCGTCTTGTCAGGGTCGATCACGAAAGACTGGTTGAGAAGCGTCACTTCAGAGAAGAACTTCTTCATCCGGCCCTTGATCATGTTCTCGATGATATTTTCCGGCTTGCCGCTTTCACGAGCTTGCTCGGTGAGAACATTGCGCTCTTTCTCGACAATAGCCGGGTCGAGATCAGCTTCCGACAGAGAGGCCGGATTGATGGCAGCAATGTGCATCGCGACCTGACGCGCAAAATCCACATTATCGCCATCGATGGCTACCAGCACGCCGATCTTGCCCATGCCGTCAACCGCAGCATTGTGGACATAGGCGGCGACATTGCCACCTTCGATCCTGGCCAGGCGGCGGACCGACATGTTCTCGCCAATCTTGGCGATGTTGTCGGTGATCAGATCGGCAACAGCCTTCCCGTTCACGCTCGCAGCCTTCAGGCCTTCCACGTCAGATACACCGAATGCCGCCGAGGTGATGTCTTTCACCATCGACTGGAAGTCGGAGTTCTTGGCGACGAAGTCGGTCTCGGAATTCACTTCCACAGCGACGCCAACGCCATTTTCAACGGCGATGCTGACCAGGCCTTCAGCGGCCACGCGGTCGGCTTTCTTGGCTGCCTTGGACAGGCCCTTGGTGCGCAGCCAGTCAACGGCGGCATCCATATCGCCATTGGCTTCGGTCAGCGCCTTCTTGGCGTCCATCATGCCTGCGCCCGTCATGTCGCGCAGTTCCTTCACGAGGGCGGCAGTAATTCCAGCCATCGGTCTCACTCCTGATTATATTGCGGTTCGGAAGGCTGATCAGCCTTCGGCTTTTTCTTCTTTGGCTTCGTCAGATGCTTCAGCGGCCGCTTCGGTAACCGGTGCGGCTTCTTCTGCGGCCGGCTCCTCGGTGAGTGCAGCTTCAACGGCCGGCTCGACCGCAGCACCGAGATCAACGCCGAGATCGGCCTGTCCCTGGGTAATGCCGTCCAGCACAGCGTCGGCAATCAGCTCGCAATAGAGCGAGATGGCGCGGGCTGCGTCGTCATTGCCCGGGATCGGGAAGTCGATCGGATCGGGATCGCAATTGGTGTCAACAATGCCGATGACCGGGATGCCCAGCTTGCGGGCTTCCTGGATGGCAATGGCTTCCTTGTTCGTATCAATCACGAACATCAGGTCCGGCGTGCCGCCCATTTCCTTGATACCGCCAAGCGACAGTTCAAGCTTTTCGCGTTCGCGGGTCAGGTTCAGAAGCTCTTTCTTGGTGAAACCCGACTGGGCTTGTTCGTCGTCGAACAGGCCTTCCAGTTCACGCAGGCGGGCGATCGAGTTCGAGATCGTTGCCCAATTGGTCAGCGTACCGCCGAGCCAGCGATTGTTCATGTAATATTGCGCACAACGCTTGGCGTTCGCAGCAATGATGTCAGATGCCTGGCGCTTGGTGCCGACAAACAGGATCCGGCCGCCCTTGGCCGCAACATCGCGAACCTTGACGAGCGCCTGGTGCAGCAGCGGAACGGTCTGCGACAGATCCAGAATGTGGATGTTCGCGCGCTCCCCGAAGATGAAAGACTTCATCTTGGGATTCCAGCGGTGCGTCTGGTGGCCGAAGTGAGCGCCAGCCTCAAGCAATTGGCGCATGGAGAATTCAGGCAGTGCCATTGATCATATCCTTTTCCGGTTAGCCTCCACGGAACGGAGTCAAGTTGGCGGAATTGCCAACCCAACACCGGAGCGACGGACCCAACACAGGCCGCGCCGAAGTTCCGCGTGCGTGATCGCGCGGGCTTATACGGGGCGATTCCGCTTAGCGCAAGCCCGAACGGGCATTTCAGGGCCGGCTAGATCAGCTCGACACTCTCTACGCCTTTGACCCCGCGCAGGGCAGCCTGAACGGGTGGCGTGGTGGGTACGCGGCCGGGAAGCCGCAATTCGGCCTCCCCGCCTTCGGATACCGCAAGTACAAGATAGACAACGCCCTCACCTTTTCCGCTTTCGGCTGCCCGGTCGAGCCGGGCTTTGACGCTTTCAAGCGCCTCGGGTTCCAGACGCACTCTGAGCGCATCGGCGGCCGGCGCTTCATCCAGTGCTTCGATACTTTCGGAGAAAAACCGAAGCTGTTCTTCCTTGTCATCAATACTCACCCCGACCATCACCGAGGCGCCTACTTCCAGCACGTCACGGAAAGCATTCAGCATGTCCGGATTGACCAGGACCTCAAACTCGCCCGAAGGATCGGACAGGGTCACCCAGGCAAAGCGCTTGCCGGATTTCTGGGAGACGCGTTCCTGACGCCGCCTGACCACCCCCGCCATCCGGATAGCCGAAGCGCCGTCGGCAACGCGGTCGGGCGCATCCGCCACAAAGACCACGCCGCGGCGCGCCAGCATGTCGGCCATATCATCGAGCGGATGGCCGGAGAGATAAAAGCCGATGGCGGCCAATTCCTCGTCCAGGCGCTGGGTGGCGGTCCAGGACGGCGGTTCGGGCAGTTTCGGCCGGGCAAGCCCTCCTGCATCGGGGGCGGCATCACCAAACAGGCTGACCTGAGCCGTTTCGCGCTCCTCTTGCGCCTTGGCCGCCATGGCACACAGTGTTTCCGCTGCCGCAAAGGCTTTGGCACGGTCCGGCTCGAGGCTGTCGAAGGCCCCGGCGCGGGCCAGATTCTCAAGCGTCCGCTTGTTGAGCAGCCGTGGGTCGACCCGCTCGGCGAAATCGAACACATCCTTGAAAGGACCATTGGCCTCGCGCTCCGCGACCAGTGCTTCCATGGCCGAAAGGCTGACATTGCGGATGGCGCCGAGCGCATAGATAACGGCTCCGTCCTTCACCGAAAAATCAGCTTCGGAAATATTGATGTCCGGCGGCTGGACCGGCACGTCCATGCGGCGCGCTTCCTGGAAGAAGACGGCAAGCTTATCGACATTGCTGCGATCGAGACTCATCAGCGCGGCAAGGAATTCGACCGGGTGATTGGCCTTCAGATAGCCGGTCCGGTAGGCGATCGCGGCATAGGCGGCGGCGTGCGATTTGTTGAAGCCGTAACCGGCAAACTCGTTGACCAGTTCGAAAATGTATTCGGCCTTGCCGCGCGAGACGCCTTTGGCTTCAGCGCCCTCCAGGAAACGGACCTTCTGCTGGGCCATTTCCTCTTTTTTCTTCTTGCCCATGGCGCGGCGGAGCAAGTCGGCCTCGCCGAGCGAATAGCCCGACAGGATCTGGGCGATCTGCATCACCTGTTCCTGGTAGATGATGACGCCATAGGTCTCGTTCAGGACCTGCTTCAGGTCAGGGTGCAGATAATCGACTTCCGCCCGGCCGAACTTCCGGTCGACATAGACGTCGATATTCTTCATCGGGCCCGGCCGATAGAGCGAGATCAGGGCAATCAGATCCTCGATCTTGTCCGGCTTCATCTTGGATAGCGTATCCCGCATGCCCGAGGATTCCATCTGGAACACGCCGATTCCCGCGCCCGTGGACAAAAGCTCGTAGACCTTCGGGTCATCGAAAGCGGCGTTCTCGAGGTCAGGCACTTCGCCACCAGCCTTCTCGATATAACCGATTGCCCGGGCGATCACGGTCAGGGTTTTCAGACCCAGGAAGTCGAACTTCACCAGCCCAGCCGGCTCGACCCATTTCATATTGAACTGGGTGGCGGGAATGTCGGACCGCGGATCGCGATAAAGCGGCACCAGCTCCTCCAGCGGGCGGTCACCGATGACCACACCGGCAGCATGGGTGGACGCATTCCGGTACAAACCTTCCAGCTTCAGCGCGATTTCCAGCAGCCGCTCGACACCCGGTTCCTCTTCACCGAATTGACGCAGGCGCGGTTCGATCTCGATGGCCTCAGCGAGGGTGACAGGATTGGCCGGGTTCGCAGGAACCAGCTTGGCAATCTTGTCGACGAGGCCGAGCGGCAGCTGCAGCACCCGGCCGACATCGCGCACAACGGCGCGTGCCTGAAGCGTACCGAATGTGATGATCTGCGCCACATGATCGGCGCCATAGCGCTCCTGCACATAGCGGATCACCTCGCCTCGCCGCTCCTGGCAGAAGTCGACGTCAAAGTCGGGCATGGAGATCCGTTCCGGGTTCAGGAAGCGCTCGAAAAGCAATCCGAAGCGCAGCGGATCCAGGTCTGTAATGGTCAGCGCCCAGGCAACGAGCGAACCTGCCCCCGAGCCACGGCCCGGCCCGACGGGGATATCATGGTTCTTGGCCCATTTGATGAAATCGGCCACGATCAGGAAGTAGCCGGGGAAACCCATCTTGCCGATGATCTCGAGTTCGACCTCGAGGCGTTGCCAATAGTTTTCCTCGGGCTCGGCAGGTTCGACCGCGTTGAGCCGGGCCTTCAGGCCCTCTTCTGCCTGAGCGCGCAACTCGGACAACTCGTCGCGTCCACCCTCGGTCGGGAAGCCCGGCAGAATGGGGTCGTGGGTTTTTGGCCGGAAAGAACACCGCCGGGCGATCTCGATTGTGTTCTCGATGGCTTCGGGCAGATCCTCGAAGCGCGCGATCATTTCCTCGGATGAAGCGAAGAAGTGATCCGGCGTGACACGGCGACGCTCATCCACCGTCAGATACTGACTGTCTGCAATACACAAAAGCGCATCATGCGCCGAGTGCATGTCCCGGCCGGGGAAATAGCATTCATTGGTGGCCACCAGAGGCAGGCCACGCTCATAGGCCGCTTCGACCAGCCAGTTCTCGGCGATCAGCTCCTCGCGGCGGCCATGGCGCTGGAGCTCGACATAAAGCCGGTCACCGAAGCCCTCGGCCAGGCGCGACAGCCATTCGCCCGCGGCGCCCTTATGCCCTTCCGTGATGAAACGGTTCAAGACACTGTCCGGACCACCGGTCAACGCAATCAGCCCGTCCGCGTGTTCAAAAAGCCGCTGTGCGGTGATGTGGGGCAGCTCGGTCGGTCCGACTTCCAGGAAGGCGGCGCTCGTGAGCTTTAGAAGATTTCTGTAACCTGCCTCATTTGCAGCCAGTAGTGCCAGCGTGCCGTCCGGCTGGGCTGCGTCTCCGGGGCGGGGGTCGGTCAGGCGTATCGACAAGGTGCAGCCGGTGATCGGCTGAACGCCCGCCCCGGAGAGCAGTTCTGAAAATTCGAGAGCCCCAAAAAGATTATTGGTATCGGTCAACCCGATGGCCGGCATGCCATCGGCTTTCGCCAGCTCCACCATCTTGCCGATCGGGATGGCGCCTTCCAAAAGCGAATAGGGTGAGCGGTTCCGCAGATGGACAAAAGCTTCGCCCGGAACATCCCTTCCCTCGCCCATGAAAACCGCTCCTCATCAATCGACTCACTCCTAGCAGAGCATAGGCGTTTTGGTCAGGCGAGGAGGATGGATGTCCACATCAAAATCATCCAGCCAAAGCCCAGAATAGCAGCCGCCGAGGTCGCATCCGCCAGAAGTCTTTTCATAACCGTCTCCATCAACATATCGTCGTGTTCTGGTTATGTTCTTTCACGTTTTGTTCTTATTGCCAAGAGGTTTTTCGTTAACGCGCGAAACCTGTTTCTATTCAGTGGGCTGGTAGGATACGAGCTCGCCGTTTTCGAGCGCGAGAACCCGATCCATACGCTCTACAAGACCAATATTATGGGTGGCGACCAGGGCCGACACTCCCTCGTCCCGGGCGGCATCGCGGAAGCTGGCAAAAACCGCATCTGATGTCTTGGGATCGAGATTGCCGGTTGGCTCGTCGGCCAGGATGAGCTTGGGATTATTGGCGAATGCCCGCGCGATCGCCACGCGCTGCTGTTCACCACCCGAAAGTTCAGCCGGACGATGAGTGAGCCGGTCCTCGAGCCCCAGTGCCGTGAGTAAGCGCGTCGCCTCCGGAATGGCCTTGTTCCGCAGCTCGCCATGGATAAGGCGGGGCAGAACAACATTCTCCAGCGCATCGAATTCGGGCAGCAAATGGTGAAATTGATAGACGAAGCCGATGTAGTTCCGGCGCAGCCCGGTTCGCACATCGTCGCTGGCATTCACGGCATCGATCCCGTCGAGGCGGACCGAACCACCGTCAGGCGGTTCCAGCAGGCCGGCAATGTGCAACAGGGTCGACTTTCCCGAACCTGATGGTCCGATCAGGCCGACAATCTCACCGGGCTGGAGATCGAGATTGACGCCGCGCAGGACGTGCAATTCCTCATCCCCGGATTCATAGGTGCGCGTTACATCGCGCAGGGAAAGGACGGCGTCACTCATAACGCAGTGCCTCTACCGGATCGAGACGGGCGGCCCGCCATGCGGGCGGCAAGGCCGCGAGAAAGGCCGAGAACAGGCCGAACAGAATGGCGAAGGTCACCTCGCCCGGATCGATCCTCGCTGGCAGTCGGGTCAGGAAATAGACTTCCGGGTTGAAAGGATCGACCCCCGTCAGAACCTCGATCATGCTCTGTATGCTCTCGATATTGAGCACGAACAGGAAGCCGAGAGAGGCACCACCCAGGGCGCCGACCATGCCGATCAGCATGCCGATCAACAGGAAGACCCGCATTACCGAGCCACGCGTAGCACCCATGGTGCGCAGAATGGCGATATCGCGCCCCTTGTTCTTCACCAGCATGACCAGGCCGGTAATGATGTTCAGCGCAGCGATCAGGATAACGACGGACAGGATAAGCCGCATCGCAAAACGTTCGACCTGAAGCGCCTGATAGAAGGCCAGGCTCTGATCGCGCCAGTCGAAGACGGTTGTGCCCGATGGGACAGCGCGGCGGACAGACGCCATGGTCTGCTCGATCTCGACAGGGTTCCGGACGCGGGCCTCGATCGTCATCGGACCATCCTGGGAAAAGAACAACAGCGCCTGCTCCAACGGCATGAAAGTGACCACCTGATCAAACTGGTGAACGCCAACCGTGAAAATGCCACCGACCGTGTAGGCCTTGCGCCGCGGTACGGTCCCGAACGGTCCCGACGACCCATTCGGCGCCAGAAGCGTGATTTCGTCACCGGGTTCGATTGAAAGCCGGCGTGCCAGGGCGGCGCCGATCAGAATCGTATCGCCCCCATGATTGCCGACACCGAATTCATCGAATGAGCCAGCGATCAGGCCATAACGCTCTCCCGGTCCCGGTGCCGATGAAATCCTGTCAATGTTGGCAAGGTCTGCGGGTTCGATCCCGACCACCTGCGCGCCCACGGTTTGACCGTTGGCGGTAAACAGGGCCTGGCCATCAAAGCGCGGGCCCGCATTCAGCACCCCCGGAATGCCGATAAGATCGCCCTGGATCTCCTCGACTTCCCGCTCGGTCAGGCCGCGGACGTCAACATAGACGTGGCTCTGCGCTCCGAGAAGCTGGCTCAGAAGCTCGTAGCGGAAGCCGTTCATGATGGAGAGCACGATAATCAGGGCCGCCACGCCCAGCATGATGCCGAGGAAGGAGATGATCGCGATGAGTGCAATTCCTCCCTCCTTGCGCCGCGCGCGCAAATAACGCATCGCGATCACGAATTCGAAGGGTGCAAACGGCCGGGCCCCGCCCAGCTTCGCCTCAGCCATCAGCCAGTTATCCTTCCGCCAGGCGTTTGATCGCCTCATCCAGCGGCAATTCCAGCTTCTCGCCGGTGCGCCGCACTTTCAGCTCCACCTTGCCCTCTTTCAGGCCGCGGGGGCCAATGACCAATTGGTAAGGCAGGCCGATCAGATCCATCGTGGCGAACTTTGCACCAGCCCGTTCACCAGTGTCATCCAGCAGGGGTTCCTTGCCGGCCTTCGTCAGGGCTTCGTATGCCTTGTCGCAGGCCGCTGACGTGTCAGCGTCATCAGAGCGCATATTGATGATACCCACGCCGAAGGGCGCGACGCTCTCCGGCCAGATAATGCCGTTCTCATCATGGCTCGCCTCGATGATGGCGCCCATCAGGCGTGACACACCCACACCATAGCTGCCCATATGGACAGGGCGTTCTTTTCCATCCGGATGGGTCACCAAAGCCTTCATCGGCTCGGAATACTTGGTGCCGAAATAGAAGATATGCCCGACCTCGATGCCGCGCGCGGACAGACGCTTGTCTTCCGGCACCTCGGCTGCAAAGCGGTCGGCTTCATGCATTTCCTCGGTGGCGGCATAGAGCGCCGTGCGCTCATCGACCAGCGGCTGAAGGTCGCCGTCAAAATCCACGTCAGCGCCAGGTGCGCCCATCTCGACAAGATCCTGGTGACAGAAAACCTCACTCTCGCCGGTCTCGGCCAGCACGATGAATTCGTGCGAAAGATCGCCGCCGATCGGACCGGTATCGGCCCGCATCGGCACGGATTTGAGCCCCATGCGCGCGAACGTGTTCAGATAGGCCACGAACATCCGGTTATAGGCCTTGCGCGCGGCGTCCTCGTCGATGTCGAAGGAATAGGCATCCTTCATCAGGAATTCGCGGCCCCGCATCACACCAAAGCGCGGGCGGCGCTCATCGCGGAACTTCCACTGGATGTGATAGAGTAGCTTGGGCACGTCCTTGTAGGACTTGCAATAAGCGCGGAAAATCTCGGTGATCATTTCCTCATTTGTCGGTCCATAGAGCAGATCGCGCTCATGACGGTCGACAATGCGCAACATTTCCTGGCCATAATCCTCGTAGCGGCCACTTTCGCGCCAGAGATCCGCCAGCTGAATGGTCGGCATCAGCATTTCCACCGCACCTGCCCGGTCCTGTTCCTCGCGGACGATCTGCTCGATCTTGCGCAGCACGCGATGGCCCAATGGCAACCAGGCATAGATACCCGCTGCTTCCTGGCGGATCAGGCCGGCGCGCAGCATCAGCTGGTGAGACACAATCTGGGCGTCCGAAGGGGCTTCCTTCAGGACCGGAATGAAATAGCGGGAAAGGCGCATTGGGGTGTGTCCGCATCAGTTCTGTGAAGCCTCGACGCTTAACCGGGCTTGGCAGAAGGGGCAAGACTGTTGCGCTTTACCCGAAGGCATATGGCGGGCTTCAACTGCAAAGGGCGGCATGGCAGAAATGCGGTATGGACGATTTTCCACGAAACGATCTCGAGCGCGCCCTGCAGTTGGCAGCAACGGACCCGGCCGCCCGGGCGGACTTTCTCGAAATGTTACTCGAGTCCCGGATCTATGTTCTCGGACACGCCAATTCACCGGCCAGTGGCGATGAAATCACGATTTCCGCCGGCGATACGCTGTCACTGGCGAACTGGACCCATGAAGACGGGCAGAGCTACATCCCCTTCTTCACCTCTCTGGAAGCCCTGCAGCAATCCATCAGCGGTGAATCCGGATATCTCTCTTTCAAGGCGCGTGAGCTGTTCGATACAACGCGCGGGAGTCACCTTTTCCTCAACCCGGGACAGGATTTCGGCAAGGAATTCCTGCCGGGTGAAGTCGACAATCTGCTCGATCACGGAACCAGCACTCCGGTCGAAACACGCGTTCATCGCGCAGAAACGCCCGTACAATTGGGAGAGCCAAAGGAATATCCTGTTGAACTTGTCGAAGGGCTGACGCGGCTGTTTGCCCGGCATGGCGCCATTCAGCGGGCGTATATCGCCCTGATGCAGGATTCCTCAGCCGATCAGCCCTTCAGTCTGCTGGTCGGACTGGAACTCGACGGCAACGTCGATCTGGAGCGGATCGGGCTGGGTCATATCTGTGCGGAATACGCCCCGCAAGGCTTGCCGGTCGATGCGATGATCATGCGCCCGGACGATGACGGGCCTTCCCGCTATTTCCGGGAAGCCTCTGATCCCTTCTACGAACGCAGCTGGGGACAGCGGCTGAAAAGCTTCCTGATCCACGGTTAGGCGTCCCAGGCGTCCGAACCGGGGATAAAGGGGATATCATCCAGCGTAATCAGCTGGAACTCGAAAACCCCGAACAGGATCAGCCAGATCAGGGCCGCTACAAAAGTTGTCAGCCAGGCTTTGCGTTTCAGTCCGGGATCAAGGGGGGCACCGCTCTCCGTGCCCTGCACGACTTCTCCGCTCTCGGCCTGGCCGGTCACGCCAAGCGGCAGGGTTGTGAACAGGACCAGCCACCAGACGGTCAGATAGATGGCAATGCCGGTAACGAAATTGATCCCGGCCGCCGGCAGAAAGAGCTGCGCCAGCAAGGCGATCGCCGCCAGGGCGATGACAGCAATCTGGAAAATCCGGTAGGGCGTCATTTCGGCTCCTGCATCAACTCGATCAGAACACCATGCGTGTCCTTCGGATGGACGAACACGACCGGCACGCCATGGGCACCGATATAGGGCTCACCAGTGCCGAGAATGGTGGCGCCTTTTGCCTGCATGGCATCACGCGCGGCGATGATATCCGGCACTTCGAAACAGACATGATGTTGTCCGCCCTTGGGGTTTTTCTCGAGGAATTTATTGACCGGGCTTTCCGGGCCAAGCGGTTCCAGCAATTCCAGCTCGGTATTACCGGTGCTGACGAAACACACGCGCACGCCCAGCTTGGGGAAATCCTTGATTTCCGTTGCATTCTCCAGCCCGTAGAGCGCTGCATAACTGTCACGCGTCGCGGCAATGTCGGGGGTGGCGATACCGATATGGTTCAGGCGTCCAACCTTCATGTCAGCCTCCTCAGGCGGTCAGGACCATGATGTCGACCTGGGGCTTCTTGCCCCAGAGCATGTTGAGTTCGCGGCGCACGGCCCGGCGGGCAGCCTCTTCCACTTCGCCTTCATCACAGCGCGAGCGGCGTTTCAGGCGGTCGAAGGCGTTTTCGGCGGCTTCGCTGATCCGGTCCATCAGCTGATCCTCTCGCAGATCGCGGCTTTCCGGCAGCCCCAGAACACGCACATCCGGCCCGGAGATCAGACTGCCCTGCCCGTCAATGACCATGGCAACGGTAACGTGTCCGGCATAAGCCATCGAACGCCGTTCGCGGATGGCCGGGTTCTCGGCTTCGGTCAAGAAATTGCCATCCAGATAGAGACGGCCCGACTTGACCTCATCAACGACACTGGCGCCGTCTTTTGAAATCCGGATCATGTTGCCATTGCGACCGGCCAGGGCCTGCGGAACCTGCAGCGACCGTGCAAAATCGGCATGTTCGGCCAGGTGGCGGTGTTCGCCATGGACCGGAATGGAAATCTGCGGCCGGACCCATTGATACATCTGCTTCAGCTCGTCCCGGCAGGGATGGCCGGAGACGTGAACATGGCGATCGCGCTCGGTGATAATGTCGACACCGCGCTCTGACAGCAGGTTCTGGAGCTCGAAAATATCCGCCTCATTGCCAGGGATCACCCGGCTGGAGAAGATCACCGTATCGCCCTTGGTCAGATTGACAGAGCGATGGTCGCCCCGTGCAATCCGCGACAGGGCTGCGCGCGGCTCGCCCTGGCTGCCGGTGCAGAGATAGAGAATCTTGTCCGGCGGAAAATGCGAGGCATCGTCTTCATCGATGAAGGGCTTGGCGTGCGACAGCAGGCCAACGGATTTTGCGGCACCCGCCATGCGGTGCATGGAACGCCCGACCAGACAGACCCGCCGGTCGTTGGCCTCGGCGGCCACAATGGCGCTCTCCATCCGCGCGACATTGGAGGCGAAGGAGGCAATCGCCACCCGGCCCTTCAGCTCGCCGACCAGTTCGATCAGGTTTTTCCGGACACCGGCTTCGGACCCGGACTCGCCTTCGGTGAAGACATTCGTCGAATCGCAGACCATCGCCAGAACGCCTTCATCGGCGAGCTCGGTCAGCGCGCTGACATCGGTCTTCTCGCCAATCAGCGGTTCCGGATCAATCTTCCAGTCACCTGTGTGCAGGATCAGGCCTTCCGGGGTGCGAATTGCCAGACCATTGGGTTCGGGAATGGAATGGGTCAGCGTGACAAAGCTGATATCGAACGGCCCCAGCTTAATATGTCCGTCCAGCGGTACAACGTGGACGATGGCTTCGCGCTCGAGGCCCTTTTCCTTCAGCCGGTCGACCATCAGCCAGGCGGTAAACGGCGTCGCATAGATCGGCACGCGGAAACGTTCCCAGAGATGAGCGACAGCCCCCATGTGATCTTCATGCGCATGGGTCAGGACAATAGCCAGAAGGTCGTGGGCACGTTCCTCGATGAAATCGGGATCGGGCATGATGACATCAATGCCGGGCGTTGTGAGGTCACCGAAAGTGACCCCGCAATCGACCATGATCCATTTGCGGCTCTCCTCCGGCCCATAGCCGTAGAGATTGAGATTCATGCCGATCTCGCCGGACCCGCCGAGTGGCAGGAAATAGAGCCCGTTGTCCTCGACCATCAGCGTGACCCGCCGCTGTTCAGCTTCCAGACCTCATAAAGGCCGTGAATGGTGATGTCGGGATCAAAATGATCGATGGTCCGGGATGCGCCGTCGAACAGAGAGGCCACACCGCCGGTTGCGATAACCGTCAGGTCTTCCGGGTATTCGGTCTTGATACGATCAGCCAGTCCGTCAATCAGCTCGACATAGCCCCAGAAAATACCCGATTGCATCGCCGTGACCGTATCCTTGCCGATCGCGGTTTCCGGCTGGCGGATCTCGATACGTGGAAGGCGGGCAGCGGCATCGTGCAACGCCTTGACCGACAGATTGATCCCCGGCGCAATCACCCCGCCCTCGAAGGCGCCACCGCTGGAGACCACGTCGAAGGTCGTCGCCGTGCCGGAGTCGATGAGCAGAAGCGCACCGTCATATTTTGTCCGGGCACCAAGCGCGTTGACCAGACGGTCGGCACCGGCTTCCTGAGGCCGCGGGATGCGGACCTCCACGCCCAGCTCCACCCCCGGCTCGCCAATGATCAGAGGTTCGGCGCCGAGATAGCGGCGCGAGAGATTGCGCAGATTGAACAGGGCCTGGGGCACCACGGTCGAGATGACACAGGCCGATATGTCGGCAAAGGCCAGCCCGTGCATGCTCATGATCTGGCTCAGCCAGACGGCATGTTCGTCAGCGGTCCGTGTGGAATGCGTGGCGGTGCGCCACTGCGCGCGCCAGCCCTCACCGTCATGGACGGCGAAAAGCGTATTGGTATTGCCGCAATCGATCGCGAGAAACATTTCGGCGGTTTACTCCAAAGCGCCGGGAAAAAACACGTCTCCCGCTGAAATAAGCCGCGTTTGGCCATTGGCCATTTCCAGTTTCAGCGAACCATCGCTGGAGAGGTCGGTGAAGACACCCTCCAGGGTTTCCTGGCTGAGCCGGGCGACACAACGCTGCCCGACGCCATGTGCCCGCGCCATCCAGGCCTCCCGGAGCGGCGCAAATCCTTCGCGGGCCCAGACGCTGCGCCAGTATTCGAAACGCACTGTCAGCAAGTCCAGCGCCTGTTCGGCTGACGCCTTCACCCCCAGCCCTGCAAGGCTGGTTGCAGGATAATCCGGGATGTCCGGCGCCGCAGCGGTATTGAGCCCTACTCCGACAACCAGCTGGATAATCTTGCCGGGCGCATCTGCGGATTCCAGCAGCACGCCGCAAATCTTCTTCCCGTCCACAAGCACATCATTGGGCCATTTCACCCGCACGTTCCGATCTGGCAGAAAGGTCTGGCAGACATCGGATGCGGCCAATGCTGCGGCAAAGGACAATTGCGCCGCTTCCGCCGGGGTGCACTTCAGCGAATAGAGGCCCGAGCAATAGAGGTTCTGCTCCAGATCCGCCCAGCTGCGCCCTCTGCGCCCCCGACCGGCCGTCTGCCGGCGGGCGGCAATCCATAGCGGTCCGATCTCGCCGGCCCTGAACCGGCGACGGGCTTCCTCATTCGTGGAATCAGTCTCGTCCAGCCATTCAATCCGGACGCCCGGCGCCATCTAGAACGGGCCCATCCCTGCGCCGCGTGCCAGAAGGAAGATTACCGGTGCGATGATAACCAGCGCCGCCGTGGCAATGCCGGCGACATTGGTGATCACGCCCGTCGTTCCGGGCGGTCCGATGATGTTGACGACCGGCTCGGAGAACCACATGACGCGGACGATGCGCAGATAATAGGCAGCGGCCACGACCGAGAACAGGACCAGTGCGATCGGCAGGATCACCAGCCCCGCATCGAGGGCGGCATAGAGAATGAAAAGCTTGCCGAAGAAGCCGACCAGGAAAGGCAAACCGCCGATCGAGAACATGGCGCCGGTCATGGTCCACGCCAGGCCGGGGCGTGACTGGGCCAGGCCGGCCAGATCATCGACCTGTTCGACCATGCCTTCGCTGGTGCGCATGGACAGCACCACACCGAAAGCGGCCACGAGGCCGATCATGTAGAGGATCATGAAGGCCAGCAGAGCCCACAATCCGGTCTGGGTTCCCGAGGCGATAGCCACCAGTGCATAGCCCATATTACCGATCGAGGAATACGCCATCAGACGCTTGATATTCTGCTGGGTCAGAGCACCGAATGCGCCGACCGCCATGGAGGCAATCGCGATGGCGGTGATCACCTGTTGCCACTGATCGGTCATGGCACCGAACGGCTCGTAGAGCACGCGGGCGAGCAGAACGATGGCGGCAAATTTCGGAGCGGTCGCGAAGAAGGCCGTCACCGGCGTTGGCGAACCCTCATATACATCGGGTGTCCACATGTGGAAGGGTGCTGCGGAGACCTTGAACGCCAGACCGCAGATCACGAAGACCAGACCGAAGAGCAGGCCGAGATTGACCTCTCCCGAAGACGCCGCCTGGGCAATCTCGTTGAAGCCGGTGGCGCCGGTAAAACCATAGACGAGCGAGGCACCGTAGAGCAGCAGGCCGGACGACAGAGCACCAAGGACGAAATATTTGAGGCCGGCCTCCGACGCGCGCAGCGAATCCCGGTTGAAGGCCGCCATCACATATAGCGCCAGGGATTGCAGCTCGACGCCCATATACATGGAGATCAGATCGTTGGCCGAGACCATCATCGACATGCCGAGCGCGGCCAGGGCGATGAGGACGAAATACTCGAAACGGGCCAGCTTCTCGGCCTTCAGATAGGGCACGGCAAACAGCAGCGCGATGGCGGCTGCGCCAAAGATGGCGATCTTCGAGAACAGGGCCAGCGGATCAAAGATGAAGGCGCCTGCAAAGGCCTGACCGCCCTCGCCCGGCACCAGGAAAGCCGCCACGATACCCGCCAGCACAAGGAGGCCGGCCGTCAGCGGCGCCACGAGGCCAGCGGCCTTGCCGTGGTCCTTGATGTAGACGCCCAGCATCAGCAACGCCATGGCGCCGAGAGCCAGCACGATTTCCGGGCTGAAGAGCATGTATTCCGAGGTGAGCGTTGCGAGATCCATTTTCGCCAGCCTCTACTGCGCGCTGGCGGCAATTGCCGCCTGATAATTCGAGATCAGCTGTTCGACCGAGGCCGCGGTGACATCGGTGATCAGCGTTGAGAAGAAGCCCAGCACCAGCGTGGCGATGATGAGCGGCATGAAGATCGCCCATTCGCGGACATTCATGTCGTTGATGGCTTCCAGCTTCGGATTGGTCATGTCGCCCAGCACCAGCGCCTTGTAGGCGTTCAGCATGTAGACGGCCGACAGGATGACACCGACAGCTGCACCGGCTGCGGCCCAGGTCGAGACCTGGAAGGTCCCCGCCATCGCCATGATCTCGCCAACGAAGCCGGACGTTCCCGGCAAGCCGACATTGGCCATGGTGAAGAGTGCGAGAACCGCTGCATAGACTGGCATGCGGTGCACGAGACCGCCGTAGAAGGCGATTTCCCGCGTGTGCATGCGGTCATAAATGACACCCACGGCGAGGAAGAGCGCACCGGAGATCACGCCGTGCGAGATCATCTGGAAAATGGCGCCCTGCACGCCCAGCTCGGTCATGGCGAACAGGCCCATCGTCACCAGGCCCATATGCGCCACGGACGAATAGGCAATCAGCTTCTTGATGTCGGTCTGACGGAACGCCACCAGCGAGGTGTAGATGATCGCGATTACCGACAGGACGAAGACCAGCGGCGTGAAATAGGCGCTGGCATCCGGGAACATGGGCAGCGAGAAACGCAGGAATCCGTAGCCCCCCATCTTCAGGAGAACACCTGCCAGGATAACCGAACCGGCGGTCGGCGCCTGAACGTGGGCGTCCGGCAACCAGGTGTGAACCGGCCACATCGGCATCTTCACCGCGAAGGAGGCAAAGAAGGCGAGCCACAGCCAGGTCTGGATATTCGCCGCGAAATCATGCTCGAGCAGGACGGTGATGTCGGTCGTACCGGCCTGCTGGAACATGAAGACCATGGCGACCAGCATCAGCACCGAGCCGAGCAGCGTGTAGAGGAAGAATTTGAAGGCCGCATAGACGCGGTTGGCACCACCCCAGACACCGATGATCAGGAACATCGGGATCAGACCGCCTTCGAAGAAGACGTAGAACAGCACCATGTCCAGCGCACAGAAGACGCCAATCATCAGCGTTTCCAGCACCAGGAAGGCGATCATGTAGTCAGCAACGCGCTTTTCGATCTTCCAGCTGGCCAGGATCGAGATCGGCATCAGGAAGGCGGTCAGCAGGACAAACAGGACGGACAGCCCGTCCACGCCCATGCGATAGCCCATGCCGAAATCCGAAAACCAGTTGACCTCTTCCACCAGCTGGAAGCCGGGATTGGAGGCATCGAAGCGCATCATCACCACGATCGACAGGGCGAAGGTGACCAGCGTGGTCAGCAGCGCCACACCGCGGGCGTTCTTCTCGATGAAGGCCGAGTCCTCGGCACGCGAGAACATCTTGAACAGCGTGATGACGAGGGCACCGGCGAGCGGCGCGAAGGTTACGGCGGACAACAACATCTATTCGCCTCCCGCGCCCATCATGGCCCAGAGCGTGAGTGCCACCACTCCGATCAGCATGACAAAGGCATAGTGATAGAGATAACCCGATTGCGCCTTGGACAGGCGGCGCGCAGCTGCCATCGCCGACGCCGCAAAACCGTTCGGTCCGAACCCGTCGATAATGCGCATGTCGCCAATCTTCCAGAACAGATCACCCAGGGCACGCGCACCGCGTACGAAGATGAAATTGTAGATCTCGTCGAAATACCACTTGTTCAACAGGAAGCGGTGCAGCGGACCCTCGCGGGACGCCAGACGCGCCCCGAAACCGGCAAAGCGGATATAGAAGATCCAGGCGAGCACAAAGCCGATGATCGTCACCGTCAGCGGCGTCCACAGCACCCAGTCCGGCGGATGATGACCATGATGTTCGCCCTCGCCATGATCTTCTTCGGCGCCGTGCGCCGCATCCTCGCCGTGCGAGGCGGCTTCGGACGGCGCGCCATGATCACCCTCATGCGCTTCGTCTGCGTATGTGTCGGCTGCGGCGGCACCATGATCGTCCATGGCCTCTCCAGCCTGTGACCGGGCGTAGTATTCACCGTAATTGCCTTCGGCGTATGGACCGGCCGGCAGGGAATCCTCCCAGAAGGTGAAGGCGTGACGGCCGACAAACTGGTCCTTGAACGCCGCACCGGCAAAGACTGCACCGATCGCCAGCAGGACCAGCGGGATCATCATCACCCGCGGACTTTCATGGGCATGGTCAATCACTTCTTTCTCGCCCCGGAACTTGCCGTGGAAGGTCATGAAGATCAGACGCCAGGAATAGAAGCTGGTGAGGCCCGCAGCGATCACACCGACCCAGAAGGCGGCCATGCCGAACGGCAGCCCTTCCTGCCCCATCATGAAGGCTTCCTCGATGATCATGTCCTTCGAGAAGAAGCCGGCAAAACCCCAGCCGAGCACCGGAATGCCGACACCGGTCAGCGCCAGCGTGCCGATGATCATCAGCATCCAGGTCAACGGCAGCGCCTTGTAGGTACCGCCCATCTTGCGCATGTCCTGCTCATGGTGGAGGCCGTGAATGACCGAACCGGCACCGAGGAAGAGCAGCGCCTTGAAGAAGGCGTGCGTGAACAGGTGGAACATGGCGGCAGAGTAGAGCCCCAGGCCGGCAGCAAAGAACATGTAGCCCAGCTGCGAACAGGTTGAATAGGCAATGACGCGCTTGATGTCGTTCTGCGCCAGGCCGACCGTGGCTGCGAACAGCGCCGTGGTCGCCCCGATCACCGTCACGAAGGCCGAGGCCGCAGGGGCCGCTTCGAACAGCGGATAACAGCGGCAGACGAGGAAGACACCGGCTGTCACCATTGTGGCCGCGTGGATCAGCGCGGAGACCGGCGTCGGGCCTTCCATCGCGTCCGGCAGCCAGACATGGAGGAAGAACTGGGCGGATTTGCCCATCGCGCCAATGAACAGCAGGAAGGCTACCAGCTCGATCGCGTTGAATTCCATACCGAGGAAGGACCAGGTCAGCGCGGCCATGCCTTCCACATCGTTGAAGACGGCGTCAAAGCTGATCGAACCGAAGATCGCGAACACGGCCATGATACCGAGCGCAAAGCCGAAATCGCCAACGCGGTTGGTGACGAAAGCCTTGATGGCGGCATCGTTGGCCGACTTCTTCTTGTACCAGAAGCCGATCAGCAGATAGGAGGCCAGCCCCACGCCTTCCCAGCCGAAGAAGAGCTGGAGGAAGTCGTCGGCGGTCACCAGCATCAGCATGGCGAAGGTGAAGAGCGAGAGATAGCTGAAGAAGCGCGCCCGGTGTGGATCGTCGCTCATATAGCCCCAGGAATAGACGTGAACGAGCGAAGACACGCTGGTCACAACCACCAGCATCACCGCGGACAGCGGGTCCAGACGCAGGGCCCAGGTCGCCTGGAAGTCACCAATGCTCATCCACGTCGCGAGTGGAATGGTGCGGGCATTTTCCGCGAAAATGACGTCGTAGAAGGTCCAGGCTGACAGAAGCGCCGACAGGATCAGCAGCCCCGTTGTTAGCGTCATGGCGGCGCGATCACCGATAAAGCGCTGGAACAGTCCGGCGATAACAGAGCCCACAAGCGGGCCGAAGACGATGAGTATCGGAGCCATATCGCCTAGCCCTTCATCAGATTGACGCCCTCAACCGAGATATCACCCCGGTTGCGGAAGAAGACGACAAGAATGGCGAGGCCGATCGCGGCTTCCGCGGCGGCCACCGTCAGAACGAACATGGCGAAGACCTGCCCGGCCAGATCACCGAGATAGGAGGAAAACGCCACGAGATTGATGTTCACGGCGAGCAGCAGCAGCTCGACCGACATCAGGAGGATGATGACATTCTTGCGGTTCACGAAGATCCCGAAGACACCGATGGTGAACAGGATCGCCGAAACGGCGAGATAGTGCGAAAGGCCGATTTCCATCATTCGCCCAGCCCCTCTCCGGGTTTGACATCATGCATTGTGACAGCCGTCTTGCGGTCGCGGCCGACCTGAACGGCAATATTCTGACGCTTTACATGCGGCTTGTGCTGCAGGGTCAGCACGATCGCGCCAATCATCGCGACCAGCAGGATCAGGCCCGCCGCCTGAAAGAAATAGGCGTAATCGTCATAGAGCAGCATGCCGAGCGCCTCGACATTCGAGACATCCGCCGGCGTCGCGCTTGCGGTGTTCATGGCCGTGACCTGCGCTTCGCCCCAGGACTGACCGACAAGTATCAGTTCGGCGGCGAGGATCACCGCGATCAGGCCGCCGAAGGGCAGATAGCTGAGGAAGCCTTGCTTCAGCTCGGTGAAATCCACATCCAGCATCATGACGACGAACAGGAAAAGCACCGCGACCGCGCCGACATAGACAACGATCAGCAGCATGGCGAGGAATTCCGCGCCCAGCAGCACGAACAGGCCTGCCGCCGAGAAGAAGGACAGGATCAGCCAGAGGACTGACCGCACCGGGTTTCGTGCGGATACGACGAAGAAAGCGGACAGAACCGTCACGCTCGCCAGAACCCAGAATGTTATTGCCTGCAGCATCAGCCGTCTCGTCTTGCTTGCGCCCTAGCGGTAGGGCGCATCGATTTCCAGATTGCGCGCGATCTCGCGTTCCCACCGATCGCCATTCGCCAGCAGTTTTTCCTTGTCGTAGAAGAGCTCTTCGCGGGTTTCCGCAGCGAACTCGAAATTCGGACCCTCGACAATCGCGTCCACAGGACAGGCTTCCTGACAGTAGCCGCAATAGATGCACTTCACCATGTCGATGTCGTAGCGCGTGGTGCGGCGCGATCCGTCCTCGCGCGGTTCAGCCTCGATGGTGATGGCCTGCGCCGGGCAGACCGCTTCGCACAGCTTGCAGGCGATGCAGCGCTCTTCCCCGTTGGGATAGCGGCGCAGCGCATGCTGACCACGGAAACGCGGGCTGAGCGGGCCTTTTTCGAAGGGATAATTCACCGTCGCCTTGGTGCGGAACATGTAGCGCATCGCCAGCACGAAGGCGCCGACGAAGTCGAGCAGCAGCGCGCCGCGGATGGTCTGGGCTATCCGGCTCATGAGGCAGCTCCGAAATAGGCGATGTAGCCGCCCACCAGCGCCACAGCGGCCAGCGAGGTCGGCAGGAAGATCTTCCAGCCAAGGCGCATCAGCTGGTCATAGCGGTAGCGCGGCACGATGGCCTTCACCATCGCGAACAGGAAGAAGAAGAAGACGATCTTCGCGGCGAACCAGAAGAAGGGCGGCAGGAAGCTCAGGAATTCGAACGGCGCATGCCAGCCACCAAAGAAGAGGATGGTGCACATCGCGCACATCAGAACGATGTTGAGGTATTCGCCGATCATGAACAGCAGGTACGGCGTGGAGGAATATTCCACCTGATAACCGGCCACGAGCTCGGACTCCGCTTCCGGCAGGTCAAACGGCGGGCGGTTGGTTTCTGCCAGGGCGGAGATGAAGAAGATCACCGTCATCGGGATCATCACCAGGAACATCGGGAATGGCAGCGTGTGCAGCGCCAGCATGTTCCAGTTCCAGAATCCGCCAGCCTGTTGCTCGACGATGACCGAGAGGTTCATCGAACCGGCAAACAGCAGAACCGTAACGATGATGAAGCCGATCGAGACTTCATAGGAAATCATCTGCGCCGCCGAACGCAGCGCGCCAAGGAAGGGATATTTCGAGTTCGAGGCCCAGCCACCGATGATGATGCCGTAAACACCGAGCGATGAGATCGCGAACAGGTAGAGGATGCCGACATTGAGATCGGCAATCACCCAGCCCGGTGCGACCGGGACAACGGCCCAGCCGATAAAGGCCAGAACAAGCGTGATCAGCGGTGCCAGAAGGAAAAGCACGCGGTCGGCCCCGGCCGGCACGACGATTTCCTTGAGCACGAACTTGAAGAAGTCGGCGAAGGATTGCAGCAGGCCAAAAGCACCCACCACGTTCGGGCCCTTGCGCATCTGCACACCGGCCCAGACCTTGCGGTCCATCAGCAACAGGAAGGCCAGCGCGATCAGCAAAACGATCATGAAGGCCAGGATCTGGCCGACCGCAATCAGTGTGCCGAGGACGGCTCCGTATTGTTCGATGAAATGACCCATTACCTGTCATCCCCTGCTGCCGTTTCGCCGCCCTGCGACAAGACAATCGCGACCACCAGGCCAACGCCGGAGCCGATCGCCGGGCCGAACACCACACCCGTGGCGACATCACCCATAACAGCGCCGAGAGCCGCCCCGAAAGCGGTCCCAAGACCCGCGCCGAGGGCCAGGCCGACACCAATCGTCAGTGGAAAGGATCTCGCCATTATCCCCTACTCCGCGGCCAGCGCTGACGGCGCCGCTTTCATTGCCGAGCACTCCGCCATCGTCTTCGAGGCGCGCGCTATGGCGTTCGTCAGATAGAAGTCCGTGACAGCCGGCCGGAATGGCGCGGCAACCATGTCGCCCGCTTCGCCGATGGCGGCCACGTCGAATTCTGCTGCCGAGGCATGCCCGGGTGCGTGATCAATGCCACCGAACACCGGGTGATCAGCGATCAGCTGCTCGCGCAATTCTTCGAGCGAATTGTAAGGCAGCGTCTTGCCCAGACGTTCAGACAGGGCACGGAAAATCGCCCAGTCTTCCTTGGCCTCGCCTTTCGGGAAGACGGCGCGCGCATTCATCTGCACGCGGCCTTCCATATTGGCCCACATGCCGCGCTTTTCGGTATAGGCAGCGCCCGGCAGGATCAGATCCGCGCGGTGTGCGCCGCGATCGCCGTGATGGCCGACATAGATGACGAAGGCATCGCCGAAATCGCCCTCGATCTCGTCCGCGCCCATCAGCACAACCGTGTCCATGCCACCGGCCTGCATTTCCGCCGCCGACTTGCCGCCTTCGCCCGGCACAAAGCCGAGATCGAGCGCGCCGACGCGCGAAGCAGCCGTGTGCAGTACGTTGAAACCGTTCCAGCCGTCTTTGACCGCACCGACCTTTTTGGCCAGATCGCCGATTTCGTGCAGCACCTGAGCCCCGTCTTCACGGGCCAGAGCACCCATTCCGACGATAATCATCGGCTTTTCAGCGTCTTTCAGTGTCTTGGTGAAACCGGAGCGCTTGCCACCAAAGCCTTTCAGCTCTTTCGGGCCAGTCCCGGCCTGCTCGAACGGATAGGTCAGATCACCGACCTCGCCGATCACGCCTACCGGAATGCTACGCTCCAGCCAGGCCCGGCGGATGCGGGCATTCAGCACCGGTGCTTCCAGCCGGGGATCGGTACCGACCAGCAGGATAGCGTCCGCCTCGTCGATACCGGCAATCGTGGAATTGAACAGCCAGCTTTCACGCGGACCGCTGCCCAGAGGCGCGCCATCCTGGCGGCCGTCAATCGACGTCACACCGAGCGCGCCGAACAGGTCCTTGGCAGCTTTCAGTTCTTCAACGGAGTTCAAATCGCCGGAAATGACGCCGATCTTGCCGGCATCACCGGACAGCTTTTCAGCAGCTATGCCAAGCGCTTCGTCCCAGCTGATGGCCGCGAGCTTGCCGTCTTTTTTCGCATAGGGCTTGTCGAGACGCTGGCGTTGAAGCCCGTCCCAGACAAAGCGGGTCTTGTCGGAGATCCACTCCTCGTTGATCTCGTCATTGGTGCGCGGAAGAATCCGCAGAACGCCCGGGCCGCGGCTGTCGACGCGGATCCACGAACCCATCGCGTCCATGACGTCGATGGTCTCGGTCTTCTTCAGCTCCCAGGGGCGCGCATTATAGGCGTAGGGCTTGGAGGTCAGCGCGCCGACCGGGCAGAGATCGATCACATTGCCCGACAATTCCGACTGGATATTGCTTTCCAGATAAGTCGTGATCTCGGCATCCTCGCCGCGGTTCAGCATGCCGATTTCCGGCGAGCCGGCGACTTCGGTGACGAAACGCACACAGCGCGTGCACTGAATGCAGCGGGTCATGATGGTCTTGACCAGTGGACCCATATTCTTGTCTTCGACGGCGCGCTTGTTCTCGGTATAGCGTGTACCGGTACGGCCATAGGCCATGGCCTGGTCCTGCAAATCGCACTCGCCGCCCTGATCGCAGATCGGGCAATCCAGCGGGTGGTTGATCAGCAGGAATTCCATCACGCCTTCGCGCGCCTTCTTCACCATGGGCGAAGCGGTATTCATCGCCGGCGGTTCGCCATTCGGCCCGCCGCGCATGTCCGAGACATTCATGGCGCAAGACGCCGCCGGTTTCGGCGCACCGACCAGCTCCACCAGGCACATGCGGCAATTGCCGGCGACCGACAGGCGCTCATGATAGCAGAAACGCGGGATTTCCTTGCCCGCCGCCTCGGCCGCCTGCAGCAGCGTGTAATGGTTCGGGACGTCGATTTCCTCGCCGTCAACGATGATGGTGCGGAGATTGTCAGACATAATGCTCTCCTACTCCGCTGCGACCGCTGAAACCGCGACCGGCTTGCCGGCGCGATAGGCGTTGATGCGGCCCTCGATTTCATGACGGAAATGGCGGATCAGGCCCTGGACCGGCCAGGCCGCGGCATCGCCAAGCGCGCAGATCGTGTGACCTTCCACCTGGCTGGCGACATCGAGCAGCTTGTCGATCTCGTCGGTCGAGCTTTCGCCGCGCGCCATCCTCTCCAGCACGCGCCACATCCAGCCCGTGCCCTCGCGGCACGGCGTGCACTGGCCGCAGCTTTCATGCTTGTAGAAGTAAGAGATGCGCGCGATCGCCTTGATGATGTCGGTGGACTTGTCCATCACGATCACCGCTGCCGTTCCGAGCCCTGACTTCTCATCCCGAAGCGCGTCGAAATCCATCAGGATATCGTGGCAGGTATCAGCCGGCAGACACGGCACGGACGAGCCGCCCGGAATGACCGCTTTCAGGTTTTCCCAGCCACCACGAACGCCGCCCGCATGGGTTTCGATCAGGGTTTTCAGCGGGATCGACATGGTCTCTTCGATATTACAGGGCTTGTTTACATGGCCCGAGATCGAGAACACCTTGGTGCCGGTATTGCCCTGACGGCCAAAGCCCGCAAACCATTCTGCGCCGCGGCGGATAATGGTCGGCGCAACCGCAATGGATTCCACATTGTTGACGGTGGTCGGACAGCCATAAAGGCCGGCATTGGCCGGGAATGGCGGCTTCAGGCGCGGCTGGCCCTTCTTGCCTTCCAGGCTTTCCAGCAGCGCGGTTTCCTCGCCGCAAATATAGGCGCCGGCGCCATGGTGGACGTAGCAGTCGAAATCCCAGCCATGGATATTGTTCTTGCCGATCAGCTTGGCCTCATAGGCCTCCTTGATGGCTTTTTCGAGCGCGATCCGCTCGTCGACATATTCGCCGCGAATATAGATATAGCAGGCATGGGCGCGCATCGCGAAAGACGCGACCAGGCAGCCCTCGACCAACAGGTGCGGATCATTGCGCATGATCTCGCGGTCCTTGCAGGTGCCCGGCTCGGATTCGTCAGCATTGACGACCAGATAATGCGGGCGGGCGCCCACTTCCTTGGGCATGAACGACCATTTCAGGCCGGTCGGGAAACCGGCGCCGCCGCGGCCGCGCAAGCCCGACGCTTTGACCTGATCAACGATCCATTCCGGACCCATGTCGATCATGTCCTTGGTGGCATTCCAGGCGCCGCGCTTCTTGGCGGCGGCCAGACCCGGATCTTCCCGGCCAAACAGGTTCAGGAAAATTCTGTCTTTATCTTCAAGAAGTTGAACCATGGATCAGGCCTTTTCCTTCTTGGGGCCCGCATTGGGCAGCTTGATCTTCTTGGCCAGCGAGCCGTCATAAAGCGACTTGTCGGTCAGCGCGGAGGAGCCGCCTTCGGCTTCCGAGCAGGAGCGGCCATTCTGTGAACCCGGCTTGGGCGTTTCACCACGGGCAAAGGCTTCCATGACGACGGTCAGGCGTTCCGGCGTCAGATCCTCGTAATAATGATCGCTGTCCCTGGTGGAGATCTGCACCATGGGCGCATTGGCGCAGGCGCCGAGGCATTCCACTTCCAGCCAGGAAAACTTGCCGTCTTCTGAGACGTGGCGCTGCGGGCCGATCTTGTCCTCGCACAGCTTCTTCAGCTCGTCGGAGCCGCGCAGCCAGCACGGCGTGGTGCCGCAGACCTGGATGAAGACCTCGCCGGCCGGCTCCAGATTGAACATGGTGTAGAAGGTCGCAACCTCCATCACCCGGATTTTCGGCATGCCCAGGCGGTCGGCGATCTCGCGCATGGCCGGTTCGGACACCCAGCCTTCCTGCTTTTGCGCGATCCACAGCATGGGGATCACGGCGGAGGCCTTCTTGGACTCCGGATACTTGTTCATCCAGAACTTTATCTCTTTCTCGCTTTGCTTTGAAAACGAGAAGCTTTCCGGCTGTTCAAGGGCGATCTTGCGAGCGCTCATCGGTCGATCTCTCCGAACACGATATCCAGCGAACCCAGAATGGCGGAAACGTCCGCCAGCAAGTGTCCGCGGTTGATGTGATCCATGGCCGCAAGGTGGGCAAAGCCCGGCGCGCGGATTTTCACGCGATACGGCTTGTTGCTGCCATCAGCGACCAGATAGACGCCGAACTCGCCCTTGGGCGCTTCGACGGCGGCATAGGCCTCGCCTTCCGGCACGTGGACGCCTTCGGTGTACAGCTTGAAGTGCTGGATCAGCGCTTCCATGGACTGCTTCATTTCACCCCGGCGCGGCGGTGCGAATTTGGTATCGGTCGGCAGGACTTCGCCGGCGTTTTCCGCCCGCGACAACCATTCCACGCACTGCTTCATGATCTTCACGGATTCCAGCATCTCATCCATGCGGATCAGATAGCGGTCCCAGCAATCGCCGTTCTTGCCAACGGGAATGTTAAATTCCAGCTCGTCATAGACCGAATAGGGCTGAGCGCGGCGCAAATCCCAGGGCATGCCCGAGCCGCGCACCATGACGCCCGAGAAGCCCCAGGCCAGCGCCTCTTCCTTGGACACAACGCCGATATCGACATTGCGCTGCTTGAAGATGCGGTTTTCCGTCAGCAGCGTATCGATATCCGCCAATGCTTGCGGGAATTGTTCACACCACTCACCGATATCCTCGATCAGGTCCGGCGGCAGATCCTGGTGGACGCCGCCAGGGCGGAAATAGTGGGCGTGCATACGCGAGCCGGAGGCCCGCTCATAGAACACCATCAGCTTTTCGCGCTCTTCAAAGCCCCAGACCGGCGGGGTCAGCGCGCCAACGTCCAGCGCTTGCGTGGTGACGTTCAGCATGTGCGAGAGGATGCGGCCGATCTCGCAATAGAGAACGCGGATATATTCGGCGCGTCTCGGCACCGGAATGCCCGCCAGTTTCTCCACGGCCATGCAGAAGGCATGTTCCTGGTTCATCGGCGCGACATAGTCGAGGCGGTCGAAATAGCCGATGCCCTGCAGATAGGTCTTGTGCTCGAGCAGCTTCTCGGTGCCGCGGTGCAGAAGGCCGATATGCGGATCAACGCGATCGACGATCTCGCCATCCAGCTCCAGCACGAGGCGCAGAACGCCGTGCGCAGCCGGGTGCTGCGGGCCGAAATTGATGGTGAACTTGCGTTCGTCGAGCTGTTCGAGGTTTTCCGAGATCATATCGCTCATGAGACACTCTCGCCGCTCTGGAAGGCCGCCGTCAGCTCCGCACCGGTCATTTTGCGCGTCTCATTGGCAAAGTCATAGAAGGCCGGCTTGGAGTCGGTGAACACCTGGAGCCGGAAATCCGCTTGCTCTGACAGCGGCACGGCAAAGGCCGCAATGGCCACCATGTCCGGATTGCTTTTCATCCGCCACATCAGCGAGGAACCGCAATTCTTGCAGAACAGGCGCTCGGCCCAGTCCGACGACTCGTAAACGCCCAGATGGGTGTCATCCTCGAAAACCGGCGCTTCAGCCGCCATCACATTCATGAACGGTCCGCCACCCCATTGCCGGCACTGGCTACAATGGCAGGCATCGACATGCTCGTTCTTCAGCGGAGCCGAGAACTTCACCGCGCCACACAGGCAGCTGCCTTTCACGGGTTCGGACATCATGCGCCCTCTCCCTTGGCTTTCTCGTCGCCCGGCAACACGTATTTCGCGCCTTCCCATGGCGAAAGGAAATCGAAATCGCGGTATTCCTGAACCAGCTCCACCGGTTCGTAGACAACGCGCTTTTCTTCCTCGTCCCACCGCACTTCGACATAACCGGTCAGCGGGAAATCCTTGCGCAGCGGATAGCCGTTAAAGCCATAATCCGTGAGGATGCGGCGCAGATCCGGGTGATCGGCGAAAACGATGCCATACATGTCGAAGGCTTCGCGCTCGAACCAGTTCGCGACCGGGAAAATCTCACTGATCGTGGCGACCGGCGTTTCCTCATCAGTGGATGTTTTGACGCGGATGCGGTGGTTCAGCTGCATGGACAGGAGGTGATAAACCACCTCGAACCGCTCCGAGCGCTCCGGATAGTCGACGCCGCAAATATCGATCAGCGTCGTGAACCGGCAGGCCCGGTCATCGCGAAGGAACCGGATCACGTCCTCCACGCGGTCGCGGTGAATGATGATCGTCAGTTCGCCATGGTCGACCGACCATTCACGGACCGCTGAATCCAGCTGGGCGCTGATGTGCTCACCGAGTTCTTTCAAACGCTCGCTCATCGTTCGATCGACCCTTCCCGGCGGATTTTCTTCTGCAGCTGCAGGATGCCATAGACCAGCGCTTCAGCGGTCGGCGGGCAGCCCGGCACGTAGACATCGACCGGAACGATCCGGTCACAGCCGCGCACCACAGCATAGGAATAGTGGTAATAGCCGCCGCCATTGGCGCACGAGCCCATCGAGATCACATAGCGTGGCTCCGGCATCTGGTCGTAAACCTTGCGCAGAGCCGGGGCCATCTTGTTGGTGAGCGTGCCGGCGACGATCATCACGTCCGACTGGCGCGGGGAGGCCCGCGGCGCAAAGCCGAAACGCTCGACGTCATAACGCGGCATCGAAGCCTGCATCATTTCAACAGCGCAACAGGCCAGACCGAAAGTCATCCACATCAGCGAGCCGGTGCGCGCCCAGGTGATCAGGTCGTCAGCCGCCGCCACGACGAAACCCTTGTCCGCCAGCGCATCGGAAACGCCGTCAAAGAAGGGATCGTGCTTCTTGGGATCATAATGCGGGGTGGCGGCGCGGCCGGCAGCACCCGCGGGAAGAATGGTATTGTCAGCCATGGTCTACTCCCACTCCAGCGCGCCTTTTTTCCACTCGTAAATGAAGCCGACGGTCAGCACGCCGAGGAAGATCATCATCGACCAGAACGCAAACACGCCGGTCTCGCCGAGCGTTACCGCCCAGGGGAAGAGGAAGGCCACTTCCAGATCGAAGATGATGAAGAGGATAGCGACGAGGTAAAAACGCACGTCGAATTTCATGCGGGCATCGTCGAACGCCTCGAAACCGCATTCATAGGTCGAGACCTTTTCCGGGTCCGGCTTGGACGGGGCCAGCACCCAGGCGGCGAGCATGAAAATAATACCCAGCCCGGCGGCAAGTCCGAGAAAGATCAGGATCGGAAGGTATTCGAGCAGAAGCGCATTCATGACGGATCGTCCCGATAAGCTGTTTTGCGGGACATGGCCGTCGCTGGACAGCGAAAATGGGCCGACAACATGCCCCCGCACGATCGAGGCGGAAGCTAGTGCGAGCCGACTTTACCCGCAAGGCGAAATGGCGGCTTTTTCTGTGTGAAAACACCATCTAACCCATTGTTTTTCCGTTAGTTGCGAATCGTTTGCAGGAGCGCATTCTCAAAACCGGCTAATGTAGGCCGCAGGTGAATTTTTCTTCATCCCGAATCCATCATGCGACAAGCGCCGAAGCGCATGTTGCGCCATGCGGGGCCTAGGAGTGAATTATGCTGATAGAAATGTTGGCTGCTTCCGTAGCATTACAGCTCTCCGAGGCAGAACTACCCCGGATCCCTCTCGACCAGGCTCGTGAGGAAATCCGGATCGTCTATGACCGGATCGCGGAGACACATCCCGATCCCTACTGGTTTCATTCGCAAGCGGAATGGGAAGCCTTGCGCGACCGTCTGCTGGCCAGTGAAACGCCACCGACAAGCGTCGATCACTATTTCGACCTTGCCGAACTGATGGCCATGGCGCTCGACACCCATGTCCAGATCTATCCGGGCGAGGACACGCCGGGATTCCAGACCAGTTATCCGGTCCGGTTCCGGGTCTTCGAGGAAGGCATCTTTGTTTCGGCGGCCGATGATCCCTATCGGGACTGGGTCGGCCAGCGGGTGGTCGGCATTGGCGGCCAGGACGTCGAAACGCTGGCGCGCGATCTGACGCGCTATGCCTTCTCGGACAACCCGACACGCCAATACAGCTGGAGTGTGGAACACCTGCTGATCCAGCCGGCCACCTATCTGCATCTTGGCATGATGGACGAGGCCGGGCGGGTGGCGGTCGAGCTGACGTCATCGTCCGGCGAACGCTCGCATGCCTATCTGGATGAAACCGTGGACGCGGGCCTTCTCGACGTCATCGATGGCGGCACCAGCGAAGCCTATTTCTGGCCGGAGGGCTGGACCACGCTGGATAGTCTGTCGGTGGCTCCAACGCCCCTGTCGCGGACGCGGCTGCACGAGAATTACTGGTATGAGCTGATCGACAATGGCCGAACAGCCTATGTCCAGTTCAACACCTCATCAGATGCGGAAGACGGTCCGGGCTTTATTGACTTCACCCTGGCCTTGTTCACGGAGCTGAACGCGCTGGAGACGCCTCCGGAACGCATCATCATCGACGCCCGCTATAATCTGGGCGGATGGATCGAGCGTGGCTTCCCCCTCGCCTTCCTGTCCGGACAGCGGCCTTTCTGCTGCGATACTGTCAGCACCATTTTGCTGATTGGACCCGAAACCATTTCTGCCGGATCGGTCTTTGCCGGCGTGATGGAGATCGCCGCCAATCCGCTGGTCATCGGCCAGCCAACCGGCGGACGGCCAAATATCTTCATGAATCACAGCGGGATAGACCTGCCCTATTCAGGTTTTTATGCGGAATCCTCGTCGGCGATTTATACCGGTACCGACACCAGTGATCATCGCATACAGGTCAATCCGGATATTCTCATCCCGGAACGCTTCGACGACTTCATGGCCGGCCGTGATGTTGTGCTGGAGCGGGCGCTCACCGTCACCGAGGAAGAGGCTGATCTCTACTGGCCGTCCGGCTCGTGGATGCGCCCGTGGGATCGGCCATCGCAGGACAGCGCCCTGCCCGACTAGGCCTCAGGAGGCCTCTTCAACCTTGTCCTGGGTCCGGTTCTGGAAATCGGAGGCAGCGTGCCGTTCGCGCAATTGCGAGGACGGCTCGCCCCAGGCGCGGTTGACCATGCGGCCCCGCTTCACGGCCTCACGCGCATATATCTGGTCGGCCCACCGGATGACATTCTTGTATTCGTGCACTGACAGGAATTCCCCGGCGTCATAGAGCAGGCCCTTGGCCATCGCGCCATACCAGGGGAAAACCGCCATATCGGCGATAGTGTAGTCCTCACCGATCATGAATTCGTTTTCAGCCAGATGCCGGTCGAGCACGTCCATCTGGCGCTTCACTTCCATGGCATAGCGGTCGATCGGGTATTTCTGCTTCTCGTTGGCGTAGGAATAGAAGTGTCCAAAGCCACCGCCCAGCATGGGTGCGGACCCCATTTGCCAGAACAGCCAGTTAAACGTCTCTGTGCGCTTGTCCGGATCAGTTGGCAGGAAGTCGCCGAACTTTTCGGCGAGATAGACCAGGATCGAACCGGACTCGAAGACCCGCCGAACCGGCTTCACGGAGTGATCGGCCAGGGCCGGGATCTTGGAATTGGGATTGATCTCGACAAAGCCGGAGCCGAACTGGTCGCCGGAATTGATGTCGACCAGCCAGGCATCATACTCGGCGCCTTCATGGCCCTTTGCCAGCAATTCCTCGAGCAATATGGTGACTTTCACGCCATTGGGCGTGGCCAGCGAATAAAGCTGGAGGGGATGTTCGCCGACCGGTAATGCCTTGTCATGCGTCGCACCGGCAATGGGCCGGTTGATATTGGCGAAGCGATTGTTCTCGTCCTTCTCCCACGTCCAGACTTTTGGCGGCGTATAGGCTGTGGCGTCGGACATCGTGTTGGCTCGCTTTTATCAAACGACGGGTCAGACCAACCATATAGGGGCTCGCGCCTCCGGTTAAAGCGTAGCAATGCCGCGCTTAACCGCAGATCGCCTAAAACCAGCCCTTCTTGCGGAAATACCAGGTGAGCCCGCCGCCGATGGCCGCACAAAGCCCGCAGACAATGTAGAAGGCGATCGGGTTGTCCGCCCCTGGCATGCCGCCGACATTGATGCCCAGCAATCCGGTCAGGAAGCCGAGCGGCAGGAAAATGGCCGCCACTACCGAGAGCACCATCATGTTGGTGTTCATTTCCTCGGCGCGGCGGTCGGCCAGCTGATCATTCAAAATGCCACACCGGTCACGAATGGAATCCAGTTCCTCGACAAGGCGTGTCACCTGATCGGCGATCTCGCGCAGGCGCAGCTGGGCCTTGCGGCCCAGCCAGTCACCCGGGTCGGTCGCCAGACGTGCCAGCGCATCACGCTGGGGTGAAATGTAGCGGCGCAGGGCAATGGTCGACCGGCGGATATCCGCCAGCTCGGTGCGCAGTCCCGAGGCGCGGCTGATGCTTTGCTCTTCAAGATCATCAATATGATCGGAGAGTTCGGTCACGACCGGGAACATGCGCTCGGTCAGGCCCGCCGCCAGGGTGGCGATAAAATCCGCTGGCGAGGCCGGTGCTTTTCCGGATTCGATGCGTTCGCGCATGGCGACGATCGCCATCAGACGCCGCATCCGCGTGGATATGATGCGGTCCTTCTGCACCCAGATCCGGATGGAGACCATGTCTTCCGGATCGCTTTCGGGATTGAGATTGACGCCGCGCAAGACGATCACCAGCCCGTTTTCATGATCATGGACGCTGGGGCGCGTGTCCTGACGCGTCAGCGACAGGGCCACAACCGGATCAATCTCGGCCGACAGCCAGTCCAGCATACCCTCGGAATGCAGATCGAAATGGGTCCAGCGATAGGCGGCATCCGCCGCCGGCGCGACGTCACCATTGGTGACGTGCCTTCCGGTCCCGTCCGCCAATATATCGAAGGCATAGATAGGATCGACCATCATTCAGCCGCCTTTTCCGGCGGGATCATATGCACGTCGCGCTGCGGGAATGGAATGGTGATGCCAGCCGCTTTCAGTCCGTCATTGATTGCGAACATCACCTCGCTCTGCGGTACAATCCGCCCGGCCGCGACATCGCCGACCCAGAACAACAGCATGAAATCGATGGAGCTGTCGCCGAACCGTGTCATCACGCACACCGGCGCCGGATCCTCGATGGTCATGGGATGGCTTCTTGCCGCCTCCAGCATGACTTCCTGCGCCTTGTGCAGATCGCTGCCATAGGCCACGCCGACATCAATCTGGATGCGGCCGCGCGTATTGTTGAGCGTCCAGTTGATCACTCTGCCCGTAATCATGTCCTCGTTGGGAACAAGGATTTCCCGGCCATCGAAGGTCTCGAGAAGAATATAGCGGGCGCTGGACTTGCGCACGAACCCCATCGTGCCGTCCGACAATTCAATCAGATCGCCCTCCTCGATCGCATTCTCGGCTAAAAGGATGATGCCGCTGACGAAATTGGACGCGATCTTCTGCAGGCCGAAACCCAGACCAATACCCAATGCGCCGCCAAACACGGTCAGTGCGGTCAGATCCACACCGGCAATGTCCAGGCCGACGATGAAGGCCAGAACATAGAGGATAATGCGGATAATGTTGGTAATCAGAGTGCGGGTTGAAGATCGCAGATTGGGCAGTGCGCGGATACGCTGGTCGATGAAATGCACCAGAATGCCGACGATCCAGAACACGGTCGCCAGCGCGATCATCGCCGTCAGCAGACCCCAGGCGCTGATCCGCGTCTCTCCGAAGGTGAAGGCGAAACTCTCCTGATCGAGAACCGACTGAACCATGGTCATGCGGCCGGTCATGATGGCGGCCAACACACCGGCGAGAATAAGGAACAGGCCCCACTTCCAGTGCCCTGCCAGCCATTTCAGGAAATTCTTGATGACGCTCATCGCCTCTCCCGCTCGCGGGAATCATCCCCACCAGTGGAAGACTAGCTGAAATCAGGGGATGCGGCGACCAAGGCCTCGGGCTCACCAGGCGTGTGGCTTGCGATCCTGAAAGAAGCCACCGGTCGGGCCATCATCCGGCAACGTCGCCAGCCAGATGGCGGTATCCGCGCCCTCTTCCGGCGTCAGTGTGGCGCCCGCCCCGCCCATACGGGTCTGCACCCAGCCCGGGCACATGGCGTTGATCTTTACACTGTCCGGCAGGTCGCGCGCGGCGGCGATCGTCAGCCCGTTCAATGCCGCTTTCGCCAACCCGTAAGGGCCAGGGCCACCCAGGCCGGAAGCAAATGATCCCCATTCCGATGACAGATTGACGATGCGGCCATAGCCGCGCTCCACCATGCCGGGCGCCAGGCGGCGGATCAGCTCGTAGGGGCCCTTCAGCATGACCGCGATGGCCTGGTCGAAGGCTTCGGGGTTTTCCAGCACCGGGTCTTGCGACAGCACACCGGCATTATTCACCAGCACATCAATCGGGCCGGCCTCGGCCAGCGCCGCCTCGATGCTGTCCTCATTGCTAACATCAAGCTGGACGGCGCGCGCACCAAATGTCTCCGCAGCGGCCTGCGCGTCTTCAAACTTGCGGGCACCGACGATCACATCCAGCCCGGCCGCCGACAGGCCCCGGGCTATGGCCAGGCCGATGCCGCGATTGGCACCGGTCACGAGAGCGGTTTTTCTCGATGACATTGCATTCCTCCGGTCAATTCCCGAGAATCACATAAGCAATCCGGTCCGCGCGCGTTAGTCCTATTGCTGACATCTGACGCACAAGACAAAAAAGCCGCCCCGGAGGGCGGCTTTCTTTGTTCAAGGAAATGGCGCGAGTGACGGGACTCGAACCCGCGGCCTCCGGCGTGACAGGCCGGCGCTCTAACCAACTGAGCTACACCCGCGTGGCCATTCCTTCCCTCTCGGGAGGCCGCGACGTTTACGCAAGCCCGCGCGGCGGGTCAAGCAGGTTTGCAGTGTGAAATGTGCACTCTTGCATGTGCTGCCGATCCGCATCCTAATGCGATCAGGAAGGCAGGCGTGATGTTGCGATTGATGGGAATTCTGATGACGTTGGGGATGTGCGCCGGCAGCGAAGCCCCCTCGACGAGAACGGCCATCATCGAGACCAGCGCTGGCGATATAACCGTCGAGCTATATCCGGATGCCGCCCCGGTTACCGTTGCCAATTTCATCCGTCATGCGGAAGCCGGCCACTTCAATGGCGGGCGCTTCTATCGCACGGTCCGCGAGGACAATGACCGGCCGGAAGCGCGCATCGATGTGATCCAGGGTGGCGTCGGCTTTGATGGATTCCCGGGTGCCACACCGATCGTGCATGAGCGTACAAATCAGACCGGACTGACCCATCGGCGCGGCGCCATCTCTATGGCGCGGGACGAGCCCGGCACGGCGACAACGGAGTTTTTCATTGTCATGACGGACGGCATGATTCTCGACGCCGGCGCGAACGGGCGCCATCCCGACGGTGAAGGCTTTGCTGTGTTTGGCTATGTCACTGATGGAATGGCTACGGCGGAAACCATCTGGGCTTCGCCCGCAGGCGATAACAACGCGCCGGATGGCTTCGAGAGCCAATGGCTCAATCCGCCGATCATTATTACGCGGGTCACGATCCTGGAATAGACCGCCTTCGCTCTGGCAACTGGCTTGCCAAGCCGAAGCTCTCGAAGAAAGCGAAGGCCCCTGCCGGGGCATTCCGCGCTTAAATTTGATCCACCGGATCAAATTTTCTGCCACGGCAGACCTGCTTGGAATGGTGGGCGGTGAGGGGTTCGAACCCCCGACCCTCTCGGTGTAAACGAGATGCTCTCCCAGCTGAGCTAACCGCCCGTTGGCGCGGTAGATAGCGCCTTTATTCGTCTTCGTGAAGTACCGATGACGGTGCCAGCCTGTCCGCGCCATAACAGCCCAGTACACGCAGGCTGGTTGCGTGCTTTTCCAGGCCGGCCAGAGCGCGTTTCGATTCCGGCGAATTCAGATTGGCTTCGAAGTCTAGGAAGAACATTTCCTGCCAGGGTGAACCCTCGACCGGGCGGCTCTCCAGCCGGTCCAGATTAATCCTTTCATCGCGGAAGGCCGCCAATCCGTTCACCAGAGCCCCCGGCGTGTGGGCGGTCCGGAATACGATGGTCGTTTTGCTTGGCAGGCCCGGCGCCGGCGGGGTCGGATCTTTCGCCAGCGCGACGAAGCGGGTGTAGTTTTCCTCGGTATCACTGGCCCGGTCGGAAATGACATTCAGCCCGAAAAGCCGTGCAGCGTCTGCGCCAGCGATCGCCGCCACCTGAGCCCCCTCTTCCATGGCGTGCTCGAGCGCGCGTGCGGAGGATGAGGCAAACCGCTGGGTGACCCCCTCAAGCCCGGTCAGAAAACGCCGGCATTGCGCCAGAGCCTGTGGGTGACCGTAGATGGTCGACACACCGCCAAGCGACTTGCCGCGGCCGACAACGCAGTGGCGAACACGGTAATGATGTTCTCCGGCAATCTGCAGATCGGTATCCAGCAACAGGTCATAAACCTCGTTGATGCTGCCGGTGGTCGTATTTTCGATCGGAAGGAAGGCGTAATCGGCCTCGCCCTCCTCGACCGCCCGCACGATGGAGGCGAAGTCCCGGCGCACGACCGGCGCCATGGCTGCGTGCCGCCCGGCAAAGTGGGCCAGTGCCGCAAAGTGCGAGTAGGTTCCCGGCCCACCCAGATACGCTACACGGGCTTCGCCTTCCTTTTCGATGGCGCGGGCATCAAGCTCGGCACGCTGGCCGCTCAGCGAGAGCTCGATCAGGGTTTGATAAAGGCGCTCGACCGCGGCGGCATCGAGCCCCAGAGCCGCACCGTTTTCGATGGCTGCCCGCAGGACATCACGCTCCCTTGCACGGTCACGAACGGCTTCCCCGGCCTCCAGTTTGGCGTGCGCGACCTGCACACCCAGTGAGGCGCGCTGTGCACACAAACGGAGAATCTCGCGATCGGTCTCATCGATCTGCGTGCGAAGGTTTTCCAGAGCTTTTCTGGGCATGGCCGGTCCCTCTATCCCTACTGGCTTAGTGCTGCGATCAAGCGCCGTTGTAAAGTACAGCCCTGCAAAGCGTGGCGATTGGTCCCAGAACAGGAAATGGGCCTGAAAACAGGAACGCCGCCCCGGAAGCCCGGAGCGGCGCCTGAATGGTTATGGCCAGGGCCTAGTGTGCGACCTGGCTTCCGGACGGACTTCCCGCCGGCGTGGTCGACAGCGCAGCCAGGGCGGCTTCATCAGCCTCGGTCCATTCCGCTGGCGTGATCGGCTCCACAAGCGCATGCTCGAGAACTTCCTCGACGGTCGAAACCGGAATGATCTCAAGCCCCTCCTTCACATTGTCCGGGATCTCGGCGAGATCCTTTTCATTGTCGATGGGGATGAGAACCGTCTTTACACCCCCGCGCAGGGCCGCCAGCAGTTTCTCTTTCAAACCACCGATCGGAAGCACCCTTCCACGCAGGGTGATCTCGCCCGTCATGGCGATATCCTTGCGCACCGGGATCTGGTTCAACACCGAAACAATGGCCGTCATCATGCCAATACCGGCGGAAGGCCCATCCTTTGGCGTTGCCCCTTCCGGAACGTGCACGTGAATGTCCGTCGCACGGAAGACTGTCGGCTTCACACCCAGCTTGGGCGCCCTCGCCTGCACGAAGGAATTGGCCGCCGAAATGGACTCTTTCATCACATCGCGCAGATTGCCGGTCACGGTCATCTTGCCACGGCCTGACATTTTCACGGCCTCGATGGTGAGAAGATCGCCGCCGACTTCCGTCCAGGCGAGACCGGTCACGACGCCGATCTTGTCTTCGCCCTCGGTCTCACCAAATCGGTGCTTCCGGACACCGGCGAAGTCACCAAGATTGGCCGAGTCGATGGTCACCGACCTGGTTTCGCCGCCCTCGATCTTGCGAACCGATTTACGGGCCAGATTAGCCAGCTCGCGTTCCAGATTCCGGACGCCGGCTTCGCGGGTGTAATAACGGATCAGGTCGCGGATCGCCTCTTCCTTCACCTCGAACTCACCCTTTTTAAGAGCATGGTTCTTGATCTGCTTGGGCAGAAGGTGGCGGGTCGCGATCTCCACCTTCTCGTCTTCTGTGTAACCGGCAATGCGGATGATCTCCATCCGGTCCAGAAGCGGTTGAGGCATGTTCAGCGAGTTCGCGGTGGTCACGAACATGATGTCGGACAGGTCGTAATCCACCTCGAGATAGTGATCCGCGAAGGTAGAGTTCTGTTCCGGGTCCAGCACTTCAAGAAGTGCCGCTGACGGGTCGCCGCGATAATCGGCGCCCAGCTTGTCGATCTCGTCCAGCAGGAAGAGCGGATTGGTCGACTTCTTCTTTTTCAGGGCCTGGATAATGCGGCCGGGCATGGAGCCAATATAGGTCCGGCGGTGACCGCGAATCTCGGCCTCGTCACGAACCCCACCAAGCGACATGCGAACGAATTCCCGGCCCGTGGCCCTGGCGATCGATTTGCCAAGTGATGTCTTGCCGACGCCCGGCGGACCGACGAGGCACAGGATCGGGCCTTTCAGTTTGCGGGCACGTGCCTGCACTGCCAGGTGCTCGAGAATGCGCTCCTTGACCTTGTCGAGACCGTAGTGATCCGCATTCAGCGTATCCTCGGCCTTGTTCAGATCGTGCTTCAGGCGCTTGCGCTTGCCCCAAGGCAACGAGGTCATCCAGTCGAGATAATTCCGCACGACGGTGGCTTCTGCCGACATCGGGCTCATCTGCTTGAGCTTACGGAACTCGGCCTCGGCTTTCTCGCGCGCTTCCTTGGAGAGTTTCGTTTGCTCGATCTTCTCCTCGATCTCGGCGAGTTCCTCACGGCTGTCATCGGGCTCGCCCAGCTCGCGCTGGATCGCCTTCATCTGCTCGTTCAGATAATATTCGCGCTGGGTCTTTTCCATCTGGCGCTTGACCCGGCTGCGGATCTTCTTCTCGACCTGCAGAACCGAAATTTCACCTTCCATCAGGCCCATCACCATTTCGAGGCGGCGCGAAACACTGCGCTCCTCGAGCAGACCCTGCTTTTCTGAGATCTTCACAGCCAGATGGGCCGCTATGGCATCAGCCAGCTTGGCCGGATCGGTAACTTCCTTGATCGTGGTCAGCGCATCTGGCGGGATTTTCTTGTTCAGCTTGACGTAGTCGTCGAACTTTTCCGACGCCGCCCGCATCAGCGCCTCGATTTCAGCGGCATCGCCGACTTCCTCGGAAAGGATTTCGGCCTCCGCCTCGAAATAGGCGGCGTTCTCCAGAAAGCGCTCGATACGGATGCGCGGACCACCCTCAACAAGGACTTTCACCGTCCCGTCCGGCAGCTTGAGAAGCTGCAATACCGAGGCGATCACGCCCATCGGATGAATATTGTCCACGGCCGGGTCATCGTCGCCGGCATTCTTCTGGGTTGCCAGAAGGATTTGCTTGTCGGCGCGCATCACTTCTTCCAGCGCTGCGACGGATTTGTCCCGTCCCACGAAAAGCGGAACGATCATGTGCGGAAACACGACAATGTCGCGCAGCGGCAAAAGCGGAAGAATTTTGGTTTCGGTCATCTGCGGTTGAACTCCTGAAATACGGGCCGCGATCGCTTCATGCTGATACGATTCGCATTCCGGCAAGCGCGCTCATCACGCGTCTTGCACAGCTTTCCCAGCTTCCTTACCCAAGTGGTTGCTGGTCAGACAGATTTCAACCTTGAACCTGACGAAAGCCTCAGGAAGCCGTCGGACGTTTGTCCGCTTCCTTTTCCTCGGCCTTTTCAGCGTAGATGAAGAGCGGCTTTGCGCCTCCATCAACAACATCGCCATTCACCACGACCTCGTCGACACCTTCCATGCCCGGCAGCTCGAACATGGTCTCCAGAAGGATACCTTCCATGATCGAGCGGAGGCCACGGGCGCCGGTCTTGCGGGTAATCGCCTTCTTGGCGATAGCAACCAGCGCATCATCGGTGAAGGTCAGGCTGGCGCCTTCCATCTCGAACAGGCGCTGGTACTGCTTGACCAGAGCGTTCTTCGGCTCTGTCAGGATCTGGATCAGGGCATCCTCATCCAGATCTTCCAGCGTCGCGATAACGGGCAGACGGCCGATGAATTCCGGGATCAGGCCGAAGCGCTGAAGATCATCAGGCTCAACCTCGCGCAGGATTTCGCCCGTGCGACGGTCATCGGCCTCCTTCACATCGGCGCCAAAGCCGATGGAAGAGCCCTTGCCACGCTGGGAGATGACTTTTTCAAGGCCGGCAAAAGCACCACCAACGATGAACAGGATGTTGGTCGTATCCACCTGCAGGAATTCCTGCTGGGGATGCTTGCGGCCACCTTGCGGCGGCACGGAAGCCACAGTGCCTTCCATGATCTTGAGCAGCGCCTGCTGGACGCCCTCACCCGACACGTCGCGGGTGATAGACGGATTGTCCGACTTGCGCGAAATCTTGTCGATCTCGTCAATATAGACGATGCCGCGCTGGGCCCGCTCGACATTGTAGTCGGCAGCCTGCAGCAGCTTCAGAACAATGTTCTCGACGTCCTCACCCACATAACCGGCTTCGGTCAACGTGGTGGCATCTGCCATGGTGAACGGCACATCGATAATGCGTGCCAGCGTCTGGGCCAGCAGCGTCTTGCCGCAACCGGTCGGTCCGATCAGCAGAATGTTGGACTTTGCCAGCTCGACATCCTGGTTCTGGGTCGCGTGATTGAGGCGCTTGTAGTGATTGTGAACAGCCACCGACAGGACACGCTTGGCCTGGTCCTGACCAATCACATAGTCGTTCAGCACCTTGTAGATTTCGTTGGGTGTCGGCACGCCCTCTTTGGACTTCACCAGCGAGGTCTTGTTCTCCTCGCGAATGATATCCATGCAAAGCTCAACGCATTCATCGCAGATGAAGACGGTCGGGCCTGCAATCAGCTTGCGGACCTCGTGCTGGCTCTTTCCGCAGAACGAGCAATACAACGTGTTTTTGGCCTCGCCGCCATTGTTCGATGATTTGCTCATACTCTACCCGCCTGTCTTTTCCGGCACGTCACACCAGTGCTTCGTATCCGGCCCCTGACCTAGCAAGATCAATGCCGAACCTTAGCGAAACGTAATCACACACCCAATTCGATCATAAGCCAACCGTGTTGAGCAAGTGTTGATGACGGCTGAAAATCAGCTCTCGCCTTTCGCCTGCTCCTCGCGGCTGGCGTAAACATGGTCGATCAGACCCCATTCCTTGGCCTCATCCGAGGACATGAAGGTGTCGCGATCCAGCTTGGCTTCCACCTCGTCATACTTGCGGCCGGTGTGCTTCACATAAATCTCGTTGAGCCGGCGTTTGGTCTTGATGATATCCTCCGCATGGCGCTCGATATCCGAGGCCTGACCACGGAACCCGCCCGATGGCTGGTGGACCATGATACGCGCATTCGGCGTTGCCGACCGCATTCCGTCCGCGCCGCCGCACAACAGCAGCGACCCCATGGAGGCCGCCATGCCGATACAGGCCGTGGCAACAGGACTGCGGATGTATTGCATCGTATCGTAGATCGCCATGCCCGACGTCACCACGCCGCCCGGCGAATTGATGTACATGGCGATTTCCTTTTTCGGGTTTTCCGATTCCAGGAAAAGCAGCTGCGCCACGATCAGGCTGGCCATATTGTCTTCGACCGGACCGGTCACGAAAATGATCCGTTCCTTCAGCAACCGCGAATAGATATCGTAGGCCCGTTCTCCCCGGCTGGATTGCTCCACAACCATCGGAACGAGATTCATCATGACGTCTTCGGGATCTCTCATCGCGTACTCCAGCTGACAGGCGGGTGGCAGGACGCCGACCCGATTCGGTTCGAAAAGCCGGAAATAACTATCGCGACGCAAAACGCCCCGCGCAAGGCGGGGCGTCTTATCGATGTCAGCAAGGGTTAAGCGGCGTTATTTCTTTTTGGCAGCCGCCTTCTTGGCCGGAGCCTTCTTGGCTGCCGGCTTTTTGGCCGGAGCTTTTTTGGTCGCCGGCTTCTTGTCAGCCGCCTTGGCCGGTGCCTTTTTTGCCGCTGCCTTCTTGGCAGGTGCTTTCTTGGCCGGCTCTTTCTTGGCAGCAGCCTTCTTCGCCGGAGCTTTTTTCGCCGCAGTCTTCTTGGCCGGCTTCTTGCCGCCGGAAATAATGTCGTCCTCTTCCGAGAACAGGGCCTCGCGGGTCACCGGAACGTCCTCGACCTTGGCCAGTTCCAGCACATAGTCGACAACCTTTTCCTCATACAGCGGCGCACGGATCTGGGCGACGGCATTCGGATTGTTCTGATAGAACTCGACGACCTGTTGTTCCTGCCCCGGATAGCGCTGGGCTTCCTGGTTGATGGCGCGGGCCAGCTCTTCCTGGGTCACTTCGACATTCGAGCCCTGGCCGATCTTGGCCAGCACCAGACCCAGGCGCACGCGGCGCTCGGCAATGGTCCGGTATTCGGACTTCAGCTCGTCTTCGGACTTGTCCTTGTCCTCATCATCGAGATGGCCGTGTTCCATCGCATGGCTGACTTCGCGCCAGATATTGTTGAATTCCTGCTCGACCATGGTCGGCGGCAGATCGAATTTCTGACCATCATCCAGCGAGTCCAGGAGCGAACGCTTGGCGCGCATGCGGGACTGGCCGGCATGTTCACGCTCGAAACGTTGCTTCAGTGCGTCCTTCAGCGAGTCCAGGCTGTCGAGACCAAGGCGCTTGGCGAGATCGTCGTCAATCTTGGATTCGGCCGGTGCCTCGACGGCCTTCACCGTCGTTTCAAAGACGGCTTCCTTACCGGCGAGGTGCTTGGCCTGGTAATCTTCCGGGAAGGTAACCTTAAGATCACGCTGTTCACCCTTCTTGGCACCGACGAGTTGTTCCTCGAAGCCCGGGATGAAAGCGCCATCGCCGATCACGACGCGGGCATCCTCGGCAGAGCCACCTTCGAAGGCCTCTCCGTCGATCTTGCCGACGAAATCGATCACCACCGCATCGCCGTCTTCGGCTTTCGCGGCCTTGCCCTTTTTCTCTTCAAAAGCGCGGCTTTCCTTGGCCAGTTCCGCCAGCGCTTCATCGATCTGCGCATCATCCACTTCGGCCACCGGGCGCTGGATCTTCAGGTCCTTCGGCTCGGGCGCCTTGAAGTCGGGCATGATGTCGACACGGATTTCGAATTCGAAATCGGCACCACCAACCAGGTCTTTCGGCTCGGTCTTGATCTCGATCTGCGGCTGGGAAGCCGGCTCCATCGAGCGTTCCTTCATCGCCGAATCGATCGACTGCGGCAGCAGTTCGTCATTCAGCAGATCGCCGAGGATCGACTCACCAAAAACCTTTCGGATGTGGTTGGCCGGCACTTTGCCCGGGCGGAAGCCCTTCAGGCGGACCTGAGGGCGGATTTCTTCAATCTTGGCGTCGAGGCGAGCCTGCAGATCCTTTGACGGGATCACGACTTCAAGGGTGCGGCTCAAGCCTTCGGCGGCTTTTTCTGTGACTTGCATTATGTCAGTCCTGGCATTGTTGGGCGATCGGCGGTGCAATGCGACACCGCCTAGACGAAGGCGCGGGTTATGTCACGCCACCTTTGCCTATGCAACGGGCCTTGACCTAAGGGATTGCAGTCTGCCGCCTGCCAGGGGAAACGCGCCCGTCCTAACGGATCAGGCGCGCATTGTTCCCGCCCGACCAGATGAACTCGTTCACTTCCGGCGGAAAGAAGTCGCGAGCGGTGTCGCCACGGATGATGGCGGTGAAATTGGCATCGGCCGTCATCTGTATATCGCGCACGATCAGGGCAACATTCATGTCGATGGAAGACGAGGAGGCATCCGTGTCCAGAACCAGCGTGTTATTCGGCACATAGACCAGGCCCTGCAGAACCATGTCGCCACCATTGGCCAGCACCATGTCGGCATTGCGCACAGCCGGGTCCTGGAACAGGGCGATGCCCTGGTATTCACCCATGGTCGGCGCGGTCAGCATCAGATTGCTGCCGGGCTCCATGTTCAGGCGGGCGCCATTGCCCTGGAAGTAGATGGAGACCTCGCTGCCGCTCAGCGTCGCGCTTGGGCGGATCCACAGCTCGTCATTGCGGATTACATAGATGCCGCCTTCCATGATCGCGCTGGAACCCGGTGAGATGGTCAGACCGCAATACACACCCGGACGGAGGACCTCGTCATGATCCGTCACGACATAATTTGTGTGATCGCAGCGGCCTCGGCGCGCCATGTTCGGTTCGGCGTATCCTTCCATCGGATCGGAAAATTCAACCCAGCCCTCGACCTGCTCGGGAAACATGCGCGAGCTCGATTGCAGCACGGCCTGACCGACGATGCGGTTTGACTCGGTGATCATCTCGGAGCGCGCATTGCCAACTACGGCCCGTGAACTGGAGGAATTCACGTGAAGGCCGCAATTGGCATGCAGCGAAGACGATGCGCCGGAATTCAAAGCTGTCCCGCGCGGTTCCAGGAGCAGCATGCACATCGGATCGCCGTCCAGGATCCGCGCCGTTGCCGAGATGTCGACATCGACGGTATCGATCCCGGCCAGTCCGGCGACGAGAGTCGGATACGACAAGGTCGCATCAACCGTCACTTCGCCGTTCGCGCGACTGACCGAGAAGGTTGGGACATTGCCTGACCCGTCCCGCGGCAGGTTGTCCAACATGAAAGCCCGCACGGCATCTGAATCAATCGGGTCTTCGAAGCCATAGACGATCGCCGCATTCAGCGCTGCCGCATCGGCCGCCAGCTGCAGGCCGTCATCGGCACCGCGGACGCGGGCGAAATCGACGGCGCCACCCGAAGCCATGACCAGCGGTACCGATGCCAGGGCAAACAGCATGGCGACATTGCCACGCTCATTGTCGCGGAAGCGGCGGATCATCTTTTTCATCACGGACCGAAACATGGTTCTACCCCGATTGATTTCGCCACGTGCACAGGCATCGCGGCCTTTCGAAGCAAAGAGAACACGAGATCGGGGCGAACCGGGAGCGAGTTCTGAAAAAGGCGTTAATGGCCGTCTTCCGGCCGATTTGAAATTTTCAGAAAATTTGATTCAAAATTTTCCGGCAAATGCGGAGGAAGTGCCCACTCGGACATTCCGCGTCTGGAATTCACGGTAAGTCCGCCTCCGCCAAGGCTACGGCGAGACAGCCTTCGCTCGAATTGAAGGAAATGGCTTGTCTAGCCGAAGCTCGCGTCAGCGAGCGAAGGCCCCTGCCGGGGCATTCAGCGTATAAATTGATCCACCGGATCAAATTTTCTGCCACGGCAGACCGCCTTGGAATGGTGCGGGTGAGAGGACTCGAACCTCCACGTCGTAAGACACTGGAACCTAAATCCAGCGCGTCTACCAGTTCCGCCACACCCGCACATGGTCCGGCGCGGCGTGTCTTAGAGGCAAGCCATTGGTGAAGGCAATCGGTTTTGCTCAGGGAGCGAGGAAACTGCCGGATATGTCCGGTGTGCCCCAATAACGCAGCACGTCCATGTCATGCTCGGGCACCGCGCCGGAATATCCGCCGCAATCGACGGTGCGCAGAATATCGTGGATGACCGTCAGCCGAGCCGTGTACTTGTCGTCCGCCTTGACGACGCGCCAGGGCAAGGGCTGGCAGGTCTCGACCAGCATGCGGTTGCGCGCGGCTGAATAATCGTCCCACTTTTCCAGCGCGACCGCGTCGATCGGGCTGATCTTCCATGTCTTGAGAGGATTCCGGCGGCGGTCCTCAAGACGCGCTGCCTGCTCCGACTTCGAGATGTCCAGATAGTATTTGAGGATGATCAGGCCATCATCAGTGAGGATTTTTTCAAAGCCGCCGACATCATTGAGGAAGCTTTCGTATTCGTCATCCGAGCAAAAGCCCATCACCCGCTCGACACCGGCGCGATTATACCATGATCGGTTGAACAGGACGAATTCTCCCTGCGCCGGAAGGAATTCGACCCAACGCTGGAAATACCAGGACGTTCGCTCGCGTTCTGTGGGTTTTCCAAGAGCAATGACGCGTGTTTCCCGCGGGCTCTGATGCTCGGCAATGCGCTTGATCGTACCATCCTTGCCAGACGCGTCCCGCCCCTCAAGAATGACCAGCAACCGGCGGCCCCGAGCTATGACATCCCGCTGCAGATCAACCAGATTGATCTGCGCCTGCCGCAAGGCCTTTCGATAAGCGCCCTTTTCCAAGCCTGCCTCCTTAAGCCCGGTAGCCGGGCATCAGATCCAGCCTTCCGCGCGTGCAAGGCTGCTGGCATGGATCAGGCCGACACCGATCACGAGTGTGAACAGGATGGCAGCTATTCCCACGGCCATGGCTTTTCGCATGTCACACTCCCATATGATCGTCATCCACACTGATACGGCCCCTCGCCTCTATCAAGCCGGATCGTATAGAAATTCTCCGGCATCTGTTTCGGGAACAGGAAAATGAGCGAAACCAGCGAACGCACTCCGATGGACTGGGACCAGCGCTTCAAGGACAACACAACGCCCTGGGAGCGCGGCGTGCTGCATCCGGCCTTTCTGGACTGGCGCGAAAGCGGTGCCTTCGATGATCGCGAGCGGATCATCGTTCCCGGCTGTGGCCGTTCGCCCGAGCTGAAGGCTTTTGCCGCGCTGGGCAAGCAGGTGATCGGAGCCGACCTATCGGGCACCGCGCTGGCGGCCCAGAAGGCCATGCTTGATGGAGACGGCCTGCAAGCCGAGCTGATCGAGGCGGACATCCTGCTCTGGCGGCCCGATACGCCCCTGGATGGCATCTATGAGCAAACCTTCCTGTGCGCTATATCACCGCGCCTGCGTCAGGAGTATGAGCAGGCCGTCCATGCCTGGCTGAAACCCGGCGGCAAGCTGTTCGCGCTGTTCATGCAAAAGAACGAGCCCGGCGGTCCGCCCTATGGCTGTCCGCTTGAGGCGATGCGTGAATTATTCCCGGATGATCGCTGGGAATGGCCGGATGGCGATCCGGTGCCCTACCCTCACCCATTGCTGGACGACAAGGCCGAGCTGGCGATTATTCTGACGCGGCGTTAGCGGGCGCAGCGGCCTTGCGTTGCTTGCGCTTGCGGGCCTCCATCGGCGCCCGGAACAGGACATAGGTCGCAGTGCCCGCTCCCGACAGGATATTGGCGATCGCGACCCCACCGATCACGCCTGCGGGTGAATTGAAGATGATCCCCCCGCTGACCGCCAGCACCGCCATCATCAATGCGCGGCTCGAGGTGATCATCACCCCGAAGCTGGGGCGTCCGAGCCCATTGAACCCGGCGCTGGCAGCCATCGAGATGCCGTAGCCGGCAATCGTCAGCGTCACCAGCGACCAGTAGGTCTGGGCGACCTGCTGGCCCATTTCGCTGGGCAGGAAGGCGGGTGCCAGCCACCGCGACAGCAGCAGGATGATCACAGCCATGGACAGCGACCATACAAGGCAGAAGAGGAAGCTTTTGGCGAAGGCCTCGCGAACCCGCGAGGTGATCCCTGCCCCGCCATTCTGGCCGGTGACCGGACCGATGGACGCTGACAGGGCAAACAGTGGCACGATGGCAAAGGCTTCAAGGCGCGCGGCCACGCCAACGCCGCCGACGGCCGCATCGCCGAATTGCGCCATGCCGAGACCGCCCATCACAATGGTCAGGGCGAAGGGATTGAAGGTGTTGGAGGCGGCGGCCGGCAGGCCGACGCGGGCAATCTCTCCCCAATTGTGGACGAGTTCGCCGAGACCATGCCAGCGGAAATCGATCAGCTTTTCGCGGAAAACCAGATAGCTGCCGATCATTACGAAGGTCACGGCATTGGCCGCCACAGTCGCCAGAGCCGCACCGGAAACACCCCAGCCCAACCCTGGCAGGCCAAGAAATTCATCAAGGATAAAGAACGGGTCGAGGATCATGTTCACCACGGCCGCCGCAATCATCATTATCGACGGCAGAACCGCATTGCCGAGAGCACGCAAAATATTGCTCGCCACCATTGGGCCAACGATCAGCACAATTCCGGAAAACCAGACTGTCATGTAGTCGATGACGTGCGGGATCATGGTGTCGGACGCGCCAATCAGGCGGAAGAGCGGCTCGACAAAGATCACGCCGAGAATGGAAACAAACCCGACGGCAAGTACGGACAGGGACAGGGCATCGGTCGCCGTACGGCGGATAATGGAATCATCCTTTTCGCCGGCGGCCCGGGAAACCACAGAAACCGCCCCGGCGCCCAGGCCAATAGAGATGCTCATCACCAGCATGGTCACCGGGAAGGACAGCTGTACGGCCGCCTGCTGGCTGGTACCTAGCGTACCGACCCAATAGGTATCGATAACGCCGGTCAGCATCATGGCGACGATACCGAAACTCATCGGAACCAACATGCGCAGAATGTGACCGAAGACAGGTCCTTCGGTCAGATCGCGGGTGGCGCGTCCAGCCATCTAAATGCCCCTCAGTTGAATTGCCGATATAGGAGCGTTCGGCGCGCTTTGCACCTCACGAAGTGCTGAAGTGCCTAAAGCGCTGACCGGGACGGGTCATAGGCCGCCAGTCCGGCCAGATTGACGATGTCCGAGACACGCGCGCCCAGCCGTGCCACCTGAACCGAAGCCTCCAGCCCGACGAGGATCGGGCCGATGACTGTGGCCGCTCCTGCCGCTTTCAGGAGGCGCGTTGCAATCGAGGCCGAATGGACAGCCGGCATGACCAGCACATTGGCCGGCTCGGTCAGGCGCGAGAACGGGTAAAGATCATGATGATCCGGATCCAGCGCCACATCGGCGGCCATCTCTCCCTCATACTCGAAATCGACCCCGCGCTGATCAAGCAGCCTGACCGCGCCCGACATCTTCTCTGTCCGCTCACCCGGCGGATTGCCGAAGGACGAATAGGACAGGAAGGCGACGCGCGGCGTCAGGCCGAAGCGGCGCGCCGTGGCGGCCATTTCAATGGCGATATCCGCCAGCTCCTCGGAGGAAGGAAACTCGGTTTCCAGCACATCACCGATCAGCAGATTCCGGCCGCGGGATATGGCGGCATTGATGCCCACGATACGGCCTCCGGGCACCGCATCCAGCACCAGACGGATATCATCCATCACCATATTGGTGTGACGGGTAACACCGGTGACCATCCCGTCAGCCTGACCCATCTTGACCATGCAGGCGGAAAAGACATTCCGGTTGGTGTTCACCAGGCGCTGCACGTCGCGCTTCAAATAGCCCTTTCTTTGCAAACGCTTGTAGAGGAATTGCGCATAGTCGTAATTATGGTCGGACAGGCGCGCATTGCAGATTTCCAGTGAATCTTCCGGCACACCGAGTTCGCGCATATTTGCCTTGGCGATTTCCTCGCGGGCCACAAGAATGGCCTTGCCGAGGCCTTGCGACTGGAAGGCATGGGCGGCGCGGATCACGCTGGGCGCTTCGCCTTCGGCAAAGACAATAGTTTTCGGCTCGGCCCGGATAGCGGCGGACACGCGTTGTTGCAGGCCGGCCGTCGGATCGGCCCGGCGAGCCAGCGACTGACGGTATTCCTCGTCTTCACGCGCCTCAATACGGGCGACGCCGGATTCCACTGCGGCCCGCGCCACATAGGGCGGAATGTGAGAGATCAAGCGCGGGTCAAAAGGTGTGGGGATGATATAGTCCGGACCGAATTTCATCCGGCCTTTTTTATAGGCCGCGGCCACCTCATCGGGCACATCCTCGCGGGCCAGTTCAGCCAGCGCGCGGGCGCAGGCAATCTTCATCTCTTCATTGATCGTGCGCGCCCGCACATCGAGGGCTCCCCGGAAGATATAGGGGAAGCCGAGCACATTATTGACCTGGTTGGGGAAGTCCGAGCGACCGGTCGCCATGATGGCGTCGGGGCGTATTTCCCGGACCACTTCCGGGCGGATTTCCGGCTCCGGATTGGCCATGGCGAAAATGATCGGCTTCTTGGCCATCGACTTGACCATGTCGGCGGTAACAACCCCCGCTGCAGACAGGCCGATCAGGCAGTCCGCGCCCTTCACCACTTCTTCCAGCGTGCGTAGCTTGGTTTTCACGGCCTGGCTCGCCAGGCGCGGATGCAGCCCTTCCCGGCCCTCATAGACGACGCCATCAATATCAACGACGATGGTCTTGTCCTTGTCGACACCCATGGACTGCAGGAGCTCTATCACGGACAGGCCGGCAGCGCCGGCGCCAACGAGGACGACGTTGAGGTCCTTCAGCTTCTTGCCCGTCAGTTCGCAGGCATTGATCAGTCCCGCCGCAGCGATAATCGCCGTGCCATGCTGATCGTCATGGAAGACCGGGATGTCGAGGCGCTCTCGCAAGCGCTGTTCGATCTCGAAGCATTCGGGCGAACGGATATCTTCCAGATTGATGCCGCCGAAGGAATTGCCGAAGCCGGCCACGCATTCCACGAACTGATCGGGATCGGTGTAATCGACCTCGATGTCGAAGGCATCGATATCAGCAAAGCGTTTGAACAGAACCGCCTTGCCTTCCATCACCGGCTTGGAGGCCATGGCGCCGAGATTGCCAAGGCCGAGAATAGCCGTGCCGTTGGACACCACCGCGACCATATTGCCCTTGGAAGTGTAATCGTAGGCGGTGTCCGGATCCGCCGCGATCTCCTTCACCGGGACCGCAACGCCCGGAGAATAGGCCAGCGACAGATCGCGTTGCGTCCCCATCGGTTTGGTGGGCTGCAGCGCCAGCTTTCCCGGCGTCGGCTTGCTATGAAAGTCCAGCGCTTCGCGATCGAAGGCTGTCAGATCAGTTCTCTTGGACGTGTCGGCCATGAATCATCCGTGTGGTGGGTGATCCCTTTATGCTCTGTTCGCGGGCGCGGTTAAAGCCTTGCGTGCGGCATCTGTTTTTCTGCGCCTTTTCAGTTCAGCCACGGCATTCGGGATCGCGGCCGGAAGGTCCTCCGCAATCAACCCCTCGCCCAGACGGATACCCGCATCCCCATGCAGCCAAGCGGCCATTGATGCGGCCTCAAAGCCGCCATATCCCTGCGCAAGGAAGGCGCCGGCCAGTCCCGCCAGAACGTCACCCGAGCCCGCCGTTGCCAATGCCGGCGAGGCATGAATGTTGACGCGAACACCGCATTCGGGATGGGCGATCACTGTATCGGCACCCTTGAGAAGCACGGTACACCCCGCCGCGGTCGCAGCGGCGCGTGCGCGTTCAATCTTGTTAAGGCTGCCGCTTGCGATATCCGGGAAAAGGCGGGCGAACTCACCATCGTGTGGCGTCAGCACATCGTCTGAACGCAGATGCCTGAAGAGATGAGCGGGATCGCTTTCGAAGCTGGTCAGCGCATCGGCATCGAGCACCAGAGCTGCTTCGCGGGCCGTTGCCGCAATCACAAGATCATGTGTTTCATCCCCAACGCCACTGCCGGGACCGATAACCAGCGCCGTGGCGCGGCGTTCGTCCAACGCTTCAAGTAATCCTTCCGGCCCTTCAAATCTTTTCACCATAATCGCGGTGTTGTGCAGCGCATTGACCTGCATTGCCGCCGGCGGGCTGAGCAGGGTCACCAGCCCCGCTCCGCCACGCAGTCCGGCCAGCGCGGCCAATCGCGCCGCCCCGGTGCTCGACGGGGCGCCGCTGACCACACACAGCCGTCCTTTCCGGTGTTTATGGATATCCGTTTCGAAGCCCCAGGGCAGATGGGCCCAGACATCAGGCGTGTTGATTTCGCCCAGGGGCGGCGCTTCGGCCTCCCAACCTTCGGGAATGCCGATATCCGCCAGAACAACTTCACCGCATAAAGACCGGCCCGGCTGCAGGAGATGCGCAGGCTTGAGGCAATGAAAGGTCACGGTGAGATCCGCCGCGAAAGCCCCGACAAGCCGGCTCAACTTCTTTCCTGCGCTTCGTCCAGCATCGCCTTGTAATCCGGATGGCAAATCGATGGCCACAACCGGAATGGCGCGCTCCATGGCGCTGATGATGAGTTTCTGCACGCCTTCCGGCACTGGACGCGACAGGCCGGCACCGAAGATCGCATCAACTATCAGGCCTTTTCCGGCGATCAGCTCCGGGGCCAGAAGGCTTACCGGAGCGTCCCATCGCCTGGCCATTTGGCCGGCATCGCCAGACCAGTTGTGATCGGGGTCGAGCGCAGCCACTTCGACAGGCCAGCCGTGTTCGCGGAGCCGGCGCGCCACAACGAATCCGTCGCCGCCATTATTTCCCGGGCCACAGAAAATGACGGCCGGCCGCGGAGACCAGCGCTTGATGATTTCGTCGGCAACGGCCTGCCCCGCCGCCTCCATCAGCTGTTCACCGGCAACACCTTGTGCGATTGCGAAGGCATCGGCAGCGCGATGGCCATCAACAGAGAGAATTTTAGTTGCGGGGGGATGCATTTTCATTTCATTTCTGTCTATGCTGCACTTGCGTAATCCGCAGGCGGTGTTGATTCTCGCCTGCGTTGATGTAACTCGTCAATTACGAGTGGGGGGCCATGAAAAAGATCGAAGCCGTCATCAAACCGTTCAAACTGGATGATGTTCGCGATGCGCTGCAGGAAATCGGCGTGCAAGGTATGACTATTACCGAAGCCAAGGGGTTTGGCCGTCAGAAAGGCCATTCGGAACTCTATCGTGGCGCCGAATACGTGATCGACTTCCTGCCAAAGGTCAAACTCGAAATCGTGGCACCCGAGGCCCGGGTCGAGGCGATCGTGGAAGCGATCCAGAATGCGGCCCGTACCGGCCGTATCGGCGATGGCAAGATCTTCGTCTCCCCCATCGATCAGGCGATCCGCATCAGGACCGGGGAAGCCGACGAAAACGCCCTCTAAGGTCCACTTCACCCACCAAATCACCATCCCCTGAAAGGGAGCCTACCCGCGATGTCAAACGACATTCTCAAGAAAATCAAGGACGAAGATATCGAATTCGTCGACCTGCGCTTTACAGATCCGCGCGGCAAGCTGCAGCACGTCACCTTCGACGTTTCGATGGTGGATGATGACTTCTTTGCTGACGGCGTGATGTTCGACGGCTCCTCGATCGGTGGCTGGAAGGCCATCAACGAGTCTGACATGACGATGATGCCGGACGTGAACAACGCCAATGTCGATCCGTTCTTCCAGAACAAGACTCTGGCCATGTTCTGCGACATTCTCGAGCCAGGCACGGGTAATGCCTATAATCGTGACCCGCGCACCACGGCGAAGAAAGCCGAGGCCTATCTCAAATCCTCCGGCATTGGCGACACCATCTATGTCGGTCCGGAAGCAGAATTCTTCGTTTTTGACGATGTCCGCTGGTCCACCGACCAGCAGAATACGGGCTATGCCATCGACTCCGAGGAAGGCCCGTACAATTCCGGCCGCCAGATGGAAGGCGGCAATATGGGCCACCGTCCGGGGCCAAAAGGGGGCTATTTCCCGGTTCCGCCGATCGATTCCGGCCAGGACATGCGCTCGGAAATGCTGGCTGTGATGACCGAACTGGGTCTCGAGCCGGAAAAGCATCACCACGAAGTCGCGCCGTCGCAGCATGAGCTGGGCATGAAGTTCAACACGCTGACGACGATGGCCGACAATCTGCAACTCTATAAGTACATCGTGCACAATGTGGCGCACGCCTATGGCCGCACCGCGACTTTCATGGCGAAGCCGGTCTGGAACGATAACGGCACCGGCATGCACGTGCACCAGTCAATCTGGAAAGATGGCAAGCCGCTCTTCGCTGGCGACAAGTATGCCGACCTGTCCGACACCTGCCTTCACTATATCGGCGGCATCATCAAACACGCCCGCGCAATCAACGCCTTTGCGAACTCGACCACCAATTCGTACAAGCGGCTGGTTCCGGGCTTCGAGGCTCCGGTCCTTCTGGCCTATTCGGCCCGCAACCGCTCGGCGTCGATCCGCATCCCGTATTCGACATCGCCGAAAGGCAAGCGGATCGAAACCCGTTTCCCGGACCCGGCTGGCAATCCGTATCTGACCTTTGCCGCACTGATGATGGCTGGCCTCGACGGTATCGAGAACCAGATCCATCCGGGCGATGCAATGGACAAGGATCTCTACGATCTGCCGCCGGAAGAGCTGAAAGACGTGCCGACGGTTTGCCGCTCGCTGCGTGAGGCTCTGGAATCGCTGGATGCCGACCGTGACTTCCTGAAAAAGGGCAATGTCATGGATGACGACCAGATCGATGCCTATATCGAACTGAAAGAGGAAGAGGTGCTCCGTTACGAGATGCACCCGCACCCGGTTGAATTCGATATGTATTACAAGGTTTAAAGCCTGGTGACATGATGAAGAACGGCCGGAGCGCAACAGGCTCCGGCCGTTTTTTATTACAACAGTCATCAGAGGGTGACGTGGCGCTTTTGCTCGGCTACACCTTCGGGTCAGTGTGCTTTTCACTACCCGAGAGTTGCCAGTTGAGAGTTGCCATGCGGAACCGCCTCCTGATCACGACCGCTTTTTGCGCCGCCTTTTTATCCGCTCCTGCGCTTGCGCAAACGGAGATCACGGACGAGCGCACGACCGGCATCCGGACTTCGACGATCAATGATGGCCAACCTGCGAACATAATCATTTCGTCCACCGGCCGGGTCGCGATCACGACGGACAATGGTGGCACGGGCCCTGCTGTCACCGTCGATAGCGATAATGACCTGACCAATAACGGCGAGATCACCGACACGACCGGCGGCAATAATGTCGTTGCTGTCATGGTCAATGGTGGTACGACCGGCACCGTTACCAACAATGGTACCATTTCAGTGGCTGGCACAAATGTTGGCACAGACACAGATGGCGATGGTGACGGCGACGGTCCTTTCACCGACGGTGAAAACCGCGTCGGCATTCTGGTCGACGGAACGGGCGCCTTTACCGGCTCTGTGATTAACGGCGAAAATGGTTCGATCGATGTCGCCGGGAACAATTCTGCAGCCATCCGGACTGTTGTTCTCGTTGACGGGTCACTGCTGAACAGCGGATTCATCAATGTCCTGGGTGACAACTCCTACGGTATCGATGTCCAGGGCGGGCTGACAGGCGACCTCAATATCGGCGGCACGGTCAATGCGACAGGCCAGAATGCCTCTGCTGTGAGGGTCGGCAGTAATATCGATGGCATCTTCCTGCTGACGGGTAACATCCAGACTACGGGTTACCGGATCACCTCAACGCCCAACGATACAAATATCATCAATGTCGATGCGGATGATCGTCTGCTCTCCAGCTCCGCCATCCAGATTGGCGGCAATCTCGGGCGCGGCTTCTATATCGCCGGCACGGCATTTTCCGGCAGCCAGTCACCGGGCCAGATTCTGGCGCGCACGACAGCTCCGGCTATCTGGATTGCGCCATCCCTGGGCACCGGCGAGAACATTGTACTCAGCCGCATCATGATCCCGGCTGATCCGGATACCGAAGGCAGCACGGATACGAATTTCGATTTCAGCTTCGTCAATGAAGGCTTTGTCCAGAGCGTCGGCGTTTTCAATGGCAATGACTCGACAGCGGTGCGTATCGAAGGCGCGATGGTCGGCGGCATGCTGCGGACGACGACGCTTGAAGGCGGCTTCCTGAATGCCGGTACGATTTCCGCCCAGGCCCGCCAGGCCAATGCTGTTGCCGTCGTATTGGGCAATGGCGCGATTGTTCCGGTGTTCGAAAACAGCGGCACGCTGAATGTCAGTACGTTTGGTCCGGGCTCCGACGGTCTTGGTGTGCATATCCTTTCGGGCGCCAATGTGCCGATCTTCCGGAATTCGAATTTCATCAACGTCACGACAACCGGACCGAACAGCTCAACAGGTATTCTGGACGAATCCAACTCGCTCGCTCTGATCGAGAATACCGGCGTAATTTTTGCGGTTATTGGCAACGGGTCATCGGTCTTCCCGGTTGATTACGGAACAGATATCGGCGCCAGCGGCGAAGTCAGCATCGTGAACCGGACCGCGATTGATGTGTCTGCGTCCACAATTGACGTCACTCTGCGCCAAATGGCGCCGCCCGCGGATTCCCCGAACAGCGATGCCGTGATCCGGGGTGATGTCCGCCTTGGCTCGGGCAATGACACTGTCGATATCCAGGCCGGATTTGTAGATGGCGACATCTATTTTGGCGATGGCGCCGACACGCTGACCGTATCGAATGGCGCTGCCATTATTGGCTCTCTCCATGACAGTGACGGCCAGCTTTCGCTGACGGTCAATGAGGGTCAGATCGAGCTTCAGAACGAGACTCCGGTCCAACTGACGCAAGCCACTTTCAATGACGGTTCACGCCTGATCTTCGAGGTCAATTCGCTGGGCAACACCTCTGCCTTCATCGATGCCAGCGGTACCGTGACCTTCAATGAAGGTTCGACCATTACCGCATCGCTCGACGGCCTGATTGGCGAAGGCGCGGAATTCATCGTGCTCACCGCGAATGACCTGGTCATCAATACGGCGATTGACGCGCTTCAGGACACGGATGCTCCGTATCTCTACAACACGTCGATTGCGCGCGATCCGAACGATGCCAATCAGCTGGTGCTGACGCTGCGCCGCAAGACGTCAGGCGAGCTGGGCATGCATGAAAATCGTGCCGCTGCCTATGAGGCCGCCTTCTCTGCCTGGCAGGACAATGATGCGCTGGGTAGCGCATTCGCAGCCCTGAACAATTCGGCGGATTTCTTTTCGGCCTATGACCAATTGCTGCCGGAATATGCCGCCAGCGCCATCCAGTTTGCCGTCGCCAGTAATGACAGCGCCATTGGCGCCCTTTCCGGCCGGCTTGATGCTGCCCGCCGCAGCCCCGATGGCACCGGCGGTGTCTGGCTCCAGGAATTCGGATATTTTGCTGACCGCTCGCAATCCAGCTTTGGCCCCGGTTACCGCGGACAGGGTGTGGGTATCGCGGCCGGTGTCGACCGTCCGTTCGGGCCGCTCTATGCGCTGGGCCTCAACTTTGTTGGTGCTGCCAGCGATATCGAGGAAGCCAACGGTGTAGACGAGCCGATGACGGCCCTGACAGCTCAGGTCGGTGTCTATGGTGGTGCCGATTTCGGTGACGTCTTCTCCGGCGAATTCTACCTCGGTGGCGGCTTTGACAGCTTCGAAACCGAGCGCCGCGTACTGATTGGCTCTTTCGATCGCACCGCCATGGCGGATTGGACCGGTTATCACTATTCGGGTTCGGCGCGGTTCTCGCGTGATTTCGAGATTGGCCGCTGGTATGCGCGCCCGTCCCTGTCGATCGATTACCTTCGCCTTTTCGAAAGCGCCTTCTCTGAAAGCGGTGGCGGCCAGGGGATCGACCTGATCATCGATGACCGCGAAAGCTCGACCTTCTCCTCTACGGCCAGCTTTACCGCCGGTGCCCGCTTCGGCAGCAGCAATAGCTGGTGGTCACCGCAGGTCCGTATTGGTTACCGGAATGATTTCGGCGGCCAAGATGCCATCACGACCGCCCGTTTCTCCGGCTATACGAACGAGTTCTCTTTCAGGGCCGAAGATCTGCCGGGTAGCGGCCTGATCCTCGGTCTCGCCCTGCAAGCCGGCTCGAACTACTCGACCTTCTCGTTCGATTACGATGCCGATTTGCGGGATGGCTTTGTGCGTCACACGGCCCGCCTGGTGGTTCGTCTCGTCTTCTAGGGAAACCAGCGGTTAACCCAAGCAGGATCAAAAAAGGGCATGTCCATTCGGCATGCCCTTCTTGCTATCTGCCTGTCAGGTCTGGTGGCCGCCTGCGGTCATGCTCCTCCCGAGCAGACACACGACGCCTGCCTGATCCTGGAAGATAACCGTGCCTGGTGGCGCGATCTTCGCCGCAGCGAAGATCGCTGGGGAGTCTCGCCCGGAATTCAGCTGGCGATCCTGCGCCGGGAATCCTCCTTCAACGCACATGCCCGCCCTGCCCGGCAGCGCCTCTTCGGCGTAATCCCGGGCCGTCGTCCGTCATCGGCCTATGGCTATGCCCAAGCGCTGGATTCCACCTGGGACTGGTATCGCGAGGAAACCGGCCGGCGTGGTGCGGACCGGGACGATTTTGGCGATGCCACCGATTTCATCGGCTGGTATAGCCATATGAGCGGACGCCTGTCCGGCATTTCGCCGACTGACGGCCGGTCCCTTTATCTGGCCTATCATCAGGGTCATACCGGCTATAACCAGGGCACCTATCGCGGCATCGCCTGGCTCAACAGGGCTGCCAGCCAGGTCGCCACCGATGCCTCACGTTATGACAGCCAGATCTCGCAGTGCCGCCGGCGGCTGGATCGCCGCTTCCTGGGAGTGTTCTGAACTCCCCTTCCCGGAACGACTCGGGCATTATTGACTCATGAGCGCTCAACCTGACCAGGACGACCTGTTTTCGTCGCCCCCGCCCAAGAAATCCGAAACGGCAAGCGAGGCTGCGCCTGCGTCCGCCGAACCGCCCGCGAAAGGCGGTGGCGAAGGCTATGACGCCGCCTCGATCGAAGTGCTGGAAGGGCTGGAAGCGGTCCGCCGCCGTCCAGGCATGTATATTGGCGGCACGGACGAGCGGGCCCTGCATCATCTGTTTGCCGAAGTGCTCGACAATTCCATGGACGAGGTGGTCGCTGGCTGGGCCGACCGGATCGAAGTCCGGCTGGACGCCGACGGTTCTGTCACCGTAGCTGATAATGGCCGGGGTATCCCGACCGGCCCTCACCCCAAATTCAAGGACAAATCTGCACTGGAAGTGGTGTTCACCACACTTCACGCAGGCGGCAAGTTCTCGGACAAGTCCTACAAGACGGCTGGCGGTCTGCACGGCGTTGGTGCGGCCGTGGTCAACGCGCTATCCGAAAGGCTGGAGGTCGAGGTCGCCAGGGAAAAGACACTCTGGCGGCAGGTCTTTGAACGTGGCTTGCCCGTTGGAAAGCTGGAGAAAATCGGCGCCGCACCAAACCGCCGCGGCACGACCGTGCGTTTCCTCGCCGACGACCAAATCTTTCACGGCAAGGCCCGGTTCAAGCCGGCGCGCCTGTTCGCCATGGCAAGGTCGAAAGCCTTCCTGCGCCGTGGTGTCGAGATCCGCTGGTCGTGCGATCCATCCCTGATCGAGGGCACAGACACACCTGATCAGGCCGTCCTGAACTTTCCCGGCGGTCTGTCCGACCGATTGGCGGAAATCATCGGCACCAAAAGCCAGGTCACACAGTCGCAGTTTTCCGGCCGGATCGAAAAGGAAGAAGGCCATGGCGCCGTGGAATGGGCGGTCAGCTGGTCGCTGGTCGGCTTTGGCGACGCGGACGGCTTTGTTGATTCCTTCTGTAATACCGTCCCGACTCCCCAAGGGGGATCACACGAGCAAGGGCTGCGCAATGCGCTGACGAAAGGCCTTCGTGCCTATGCTGAACTGACCGGTGTCAAGAAAGGCAGCCTGATAACGCCGGAGGACGTAATGGGCGGCGCCGGTGCGCTGGTGTCGGTCTTCATCCACGATCCGGAATTCCAGGGCCAGACCAAGGACCGGCTGGCGACCGCGGAAGCCACGCGGATCGTAGAAGGCTCGGTGCGCGACCGCTTCGATCACTGGCTGGGCGGCTCTCCCAAGGAAGCCGACATATTGCTGCAATGGGTGATCGAGCGCGCCGAAGACCGGATGCGCCGCCGCAAGGAAAAACAGGTCAAGCGGCAGACGGCTTCCAGAAAGCTGCGGCTGCCAGGAAAACTGGCGGATTGCTCCCGCGCCGGATCGGACAATACAGAGCTGTTCCTCGTGGAGGGCGATTCCGCTGGCGGTTCCGCCAAGCAGGCCCGCAACCGGGAAACCCAGGCCATTCTGCCTCTACGAGGCAAGATCCTGAACGTGGCGTCGGCCACAGCCGACAAGATGGCCGCCAACCAGGAAATCAGCGATCTGCTTCTGGCCCTCGGGGTCCAGACCGGCGCCAAGTTCAATCCGGATGATTTGCGCTATGAGCGCGTCATCATCATGACCGATGCCGATGTCGACGGGGCCCACATCGCGGCCTTGCTGATCACCTTCTTCTATACGGCCATGCCAAGGCTGATCGAGGCCGGTCGATTATTCCTGGCCCAGCCGCCGCTCTATCGGCTGACGCAGGGCTCGAAAACCGTCTATGCCCGCGATGACGCGCATCGCGAGGAGCTGCTGAAGTCCGAATTCAAGGCCGGCAGCAAGGTCGATGTCGGCCGCTTCAAGGGCCTTGGCGAGATGACGCCATCGCAGCTGAAATCGACGACCATGGATCCCAAAGTGCGACAGCTGGCCCGGGTCACTTTCGACGCGGCAGCACGGCCCTCCTTCGAAGCTCTGGTCGAAACCCTGATGGGCAAGAAGGCCGAGTTGCGTTTCCAGTACATCCAGGATCACGCGCCGCAATTCACAATGGCCGCGCTGGACGTTTGACGGACCCGGCACACTCCGTTTGAATGCCCCCATTCGTTTCTGACGCGAATTCATGGGGTGGAACATCATGTCCTTGGACTGGAAAAGCTGGGTCGCCGGTCTGGCGGCCAGCGCACTCGTTGCCTGTTCTGGCGGCGATGGCAGCGATGAAGCTGCCGATAACGACACTGGCAATGGCGAGGCGGAGGTCGTGCGATACGATCTCGACCCGTATCCGTCGACCTACCAACCGCTGCCGAGTGAGACAACTTTCATCACCGGCGCCACGATTTTTGATGGCGTTGGAGGTGAAATCGAGAACGGTGACATCCTGGTCGTCGATGGCCGGATCGCGGCAATTGGCCAGGGCCTGGAAGCCCCAGAAGGCGCGGTCATTGTCGATGCGGCCGGCCGCTACATCACGCCGGGCGTCATCGATATCCACTCGCACCTAGGCGATTATCCGTCTCCGGGCGTGGATGCGCACTCTGACGGTAATGAGCTGACCCAGCCGAATACGGCCGAGGTCTGGGCCGAGCACTCGGTCTGGCCGCAGGATCCGGGCTTTGCCCGCGCGCTGGCCGGCGGGGTCACAACGCTGCACGTCCTACCGGGTTCGGGCAATCTGTTCGGCGGCCGGGGCATCACGCTGCGCAATGTGCCGTCTCGCACCGTTCAGGGCATGAAGTTTCCGGAAGCGCCCTACACGCTTAAAATGGCCTGTGGCGAGAACCCGTCGCGGGTCTATGGAAATCGCGGCACATCACCGGCAACGGATATGGGCAATATGGCCGGCTATCGCGCTGCCTGGATCCGTGCCTCCGATTATCGCGACAGCTGGAATGATTACTGGGAAGACCCGGAAAACAATTCGGCTCCGACCCGTGATCTGGAGCTCGATACTCTGATGGGCGTCCTCGAAGGCCAGATCCTGGTTCAGATGCACTGCTATCGCGCCGATCAGATGGCGCAAGTCATCGATATGAGCCGCGAATTTGGCTATCAGGTCACGACTTTCCACCACGCTGTGGAAGCCTACAAGATCCCCGACCTTCTGCAGGAAGCCGATATCTGCGCCGCCGTTTGGGCTGACTGGGGCGGCTTCAAGATGGAGGCCTATGACACGATCCGTGAAAACCTGCCGCTTGTTCATGCCAATGGCGGTTGCGCGATGATCCACTCGGATGATGCGCTGGGCATACAGCGCCTCAACCAGGAAGTCGCCAAGGCTCTGGCTGATGGACGCAGAATGGGGCTGGACATCTCCGATGCCGAAGCTGTGGCCTGGTTCACATCGAACCCGGCGCGCGGTCTGGGCATTCTGGACGAAACCGGATCACTGGAAGTCGGCAAGCGCGCCGACATCGTGATCTGGTCTGCTCACCCGTTCTCGACCTATGCGCAGGCTGACAATGTCTACATCGATGGCGCCCTGCTCTTCGATCGTGAAAACGGCCTGCAGCCGGTGAGCGATTTCGATCTGGGCCAGATTGGTGAGGGAGACGACTGATGAAAATGCTCGTCACACTGATTACTGCCGGCCTTGCCCTTTCGGGCACGGCTCTGGCTCAGGACATCGCGGTCATCAACGGCCGGGTCATTACCAACACTGCTCAGGGCCAGATCGAAACCGGCGGCGTGCTGGTGCGGGATGGAGTGATCGTGGAAGTCGGTGCCAACATCACCGTTCCCGACGGTGCCACAACGATCGACGCCAATGGCGGCTGGATAACGCCGGGCATCTTCGCGCCCTTCACACAATTGGGGCTGATCGAGGTCGCGCTTGAAAGCTCGACCAATGATGCCGGTGCCTCGGAAAGTGATTTTTCCGTGGCCCTGGACGTTGTCGACAGTTTCAATCCGAACGGCACCTATCTGGCGACCAACCGGATGGAAGGGATCACGCGCTTTGCCGTCTTCCCGTCGACCGGACACAACCTGTTCGCTGGACAGGGTGCCCTGGGCAACACGTCCGGCAACGCGGACTCACTGTTTGAGACGCAGAGCTTCGTCTATGCCGATCTCAGCCAGTCCGGTGCCAGCACGGCGGGTGGTTCACGCTCAGCCGCCTGGGCCTTCCTGGAAGCCGCCTTCGGCGATGCCCGCGCTTATCCTGGCCGGTATTCGTCAGGCAGCGGCGATGCGCTGAACCGCTATGACGCTGCTGCGTTGGTGGATGTCGTGCGCGGGCGGACGCCTTTGATCCTGCAGGTTGACCGGGCCAGCGATATCCGCCGGGCTATCCGTCTTGCCGAGGATAATGCTCCGCTCCAGATCATCATATATGGCGGTGCGGAAGCCTGGATCGTGGGCGAAGATCTCGCCGAGGCGGGCATTCCGGTGCTGATGGATCCGATGCGGAACCTGCCCTCCTCTTTCGATGCGCTGGGCTCGACGCTGGAAGCCGCTGCACGCCTCAACGATGCAGGCGTTTCAGTGGCTTACACGACCCAGACAGCAGACGGCTATTTCAATCCGCGCCTGCTGCCCCAGCATGCCGGAAATGCTGTCACCAATGGTGTGCCATGGGCTGATGCATTCCGCGCCATCACGCTAACCCCTGCCGAAGTCTTCGGCGTCGATGACCAGCTGGGCGCTCTGGCTCCAGGCTATATCGCCGATGTCGTTGTCTGGGATGGGGATCCGCTGGAAGTGATGTCGGCTCCGACCCACGTCATCATCGATGGCGAGGACACAGACCTGACATCTCGCCAGACCCGGTTGCGTGACCGCTATGCTGACATAGAGGACACAACGCCGTTCGGATATCGGCACTAGGGCTCTCGCCCGATTGACAGGTCAGGTGCCATTCGTATGGTGCCGCCAAATTTCAAGCGGTCGCGTCTTGAGATAGACGCGACCGTTATCCTTTCAGGATGGAAGAAACTGTCTATATGACGACATTTGCCGACCTCGGTCTTGGCCAGAAGATTCTCGATGCGCTTGAAGCGGTCGGGTATAAGGAACCGACGCCCATTCAGGCCGGAGCCATTCCGCCTGCTCTCGCCGGAAAGGATGTGCTGGGGATTGCCCAGACCGGCACCGGCAAGACGGCGTCCTTCACGCTGCCGCTAATCGAGAAACTGTCGAAAGGCCGCGCCAAGGCGCGCATGCCACGATCGCTGATCCTGTCGCCGACGCGTGAGCTGGCAGCCCAGATCGCCGAGAATTTCGATAATTACGCCAAACATACCAAGCTGACGAAAGTGCTGCTGATTGGTGGCGTCGCTTTCGGTCCGCAGGAGGAAATTCTCAATCGCGGGGCCGATGTGGTGATTGCAACACCGGGCCGTCTTCTCGACCAGTTCGAACGCGGCAAGGTACTACTCAACGGCGTGCAGGTCCTGGTGATCGATGAAGCCGACCGCATGCTGGACATGGGCTTCATCCCGGATATCGAGCGCATCCTGAAAACTTTGCCCGCTCGGCGCCAGACGCTGTTTTTCTCGGCGACCATGCCGCCGGAAATCCAGTCGCTGGTCGACAAGTTCATGAAAGATCCCGAGCGCGTGGAAGTCTCGCGTCCGGCCACGACCGCCACCACGATCACGCAATTACTGGCGCGCGTATCGGACAAGACGCCCAAGACAAAGCGGGAAATGCTTCGCAAGGCGATTGACCGGGACGGCGTGAAGAACGGGATCATTTTCTGCAATCGCAAGCGCGACGTCGATGTAGTCGCCCGCTCACTTCAGAAACACGGCCTCTCTGCGGCTCCAATTCATGGAGATCTTGACCAGTCGGTCCGCACAAAGACGCTCGACCAGTTCAAATCCGGCGAGCTTCGCTTCCTTGTGGCCAGTGATGTCGCTGCGCGGGGACTCGACATTCCGGCCGTCAGCCACGTTTTCAACTACGATATTCCGCATAATTCCGAGGATTATGTGCACCGGATCGGACGAACCGGCCGCGCTGGCCTGGAAGGCGAAGCCGTCAGTATTTTTGCGCCTGGCGACGAAAAGCTGCTGGCTGCGGTAGAGAAAATGATCGGCCGGCCGATCGAACCGGCAGACTTCTCCGAAGCAAAGCGCGCGAAATCCGGCCCCACATCCAGCCAGAAGACATCTGCTGAATCGAAAAAGCCGGAGAAGGTGGACAAGACCGAAGCGGCGCCGGAGAAAAAAGCGGACGCTCAAAAGACCTCACGGACGTCCAGGCCGGCAGACACCGGCAAGCGTGACACAAAGCGGGGCAAGGGCGGCCGGCAGAAGGAGTCCGGACAGAAAGCATCCGTCAAAGGCTTCGGTGACGACGTCCCGGCTTTTTTTGATATTTTCTGAGCCGTTGCGGCCTTTCTGTTTACCGCTTCTTTTCCTTTGAAATGCATCTTGCTCGAAAGGTGAGTCGTTGGGATTGGCGCGTCTTGCCTAGTGTATTTTGAAGGGGTTGGCCGTGAACGGACGCTTGCAAGGACCAGAAGGTCGCGCTCTCGCAAAAGAAACGCTCGATCTGATGGAGCGTTACGATATTGCTCCGACCCCGGAAAACTACGCCGTTTTCTCCTGCTACACGTCTGATTCCCTGCCTGAACTCTGCGAAGCGATCAGCAAGCGCATCGAGTCCGGCGAGCCTTTCGACCAGCCTTTCTGCGATATGCTTTACAGCGATCATTTCGCGATCGCCAAAATCCAGGAAGCGGTTATGGCCAGCTCCGGGGCCATGGCAAAGGAACTGGTGCAGGTCCGCGAGACACTGAAAGCTGCCGAACGTCATACTGCGGAATACGGAGAGACTCTGGCCGGTGCTGAAGGCGCCTTCGACGAGGATGCCGATCCCGGCCATGTCCGGGATGTGATCCGGTCGCTGGTCTCTGCCACAACGAAGATGCAAACCCGTTCGAAAGAATTGGAGCGCCGACTTCAGGAAACTTCCAGCGAAGTCGTCAAGCTGCGCTCCAATCTCGAACGGGTCCGTGAAGAGGCCATGACAGATGCCCTCACCGGCATCGCTAACCGCAAACGATTCGATGAAATGCTGCGAAAAGGCCGCCGGTCTGCCGACACCAACAATGACGCGATGTGTCTCATCCTGTGTGATATCGACTATTTCAAGCGCTTCAACGATACGTGGGGCCATCAGACGGGCGATCAGATCATCCGTTTTGTAGCTGGCTGCATGACCCGAAATGCATCCGACCACCACACGGTGGCGCGCTATGGCGGTGAGGAATTTGCTGTTGTGATGCCGAAGGCCACTTTGCCGGAAGCCAATGCTCTGGCCGAGAAGATCCGCATGACGGTCGAAGGCAAACGCCTGCTGCGTAAATCGACCAGCGAGGATCTCGGCAATATCACGATTTCGCTCGGCGTTTCCGAATACCGGCATGGCGAGGCTATCGAGGAGTTGATCGAGCGTGCCGACGCCAATCTCTACAAGTCGAAAAAAGACGGGCGTAACCGGGTCACGACCGACAGCCGGAACGTTCGCTCGGCCGCCTAGCGGTTCCCGTCAAAGCCGAATAGTCTCAGCCCCGGTTCGTCAGCCGGGGCTTTTTCATGACCGAGCATACTTCTTCCGAAAAGTATTTTACCTGGCGCGGCCGTGATGTGACGCGGGTCGAAAACCTCTCTGACATTGTCTTTGCTCTTTCACTGACGTTGATTGTGGCGTCATCGGTTCCCACCAGTTTTGACGCCCTGATCGGTCTCTGGCGTGAAGCCATCGCGGTGGCGATGTGTTTTGCGCTGGTGTTGCTGATCTGGTCGAAACACCATGCTTTTCACCGCCGCTACGGGTTGGACGATGGCCGCACGATCTTTCTGAATTCGATCGTGCTCTTCCTGATCATGATCTTCGCCTATCCGCTGAAATATCTGGCGCTGTTCATGGTGAATCTCTTCACCGGCTATTTCGACACGCTGGAAGCGGTCGACAATGTCATGCCGCTCTCACGGGTGGACCAGTTCATCGTTATCTATGCGATGGGTTATGCGGCGGTATTCGGCGTATTTGCGCTGCTTTATGCGCATGCTCTGCAGCGGGCCGACGATCTGGGTCTGTCTGCCGCCGAACGCATTGTCACACGGCTGGAGGTCGATCAGGGCATCGCCGCGATAGGCGTATCGCTGATCGCTGCGGTCAGCGCGCTCGCCCTGCCGCAGAATATCTCCTATCTCGGCGGCAGCGCCTATTTCCTGATCGGCCCGGTCATGTACTGGCTGTCGCGGCGTGCCTATAAACAGGCCGATGCGGCTCAGGCGTCGGCGGGCGGCTGAGTGCTCTCGAACGACGGGCGGCTGGCCCACTTCTCATAGAAACCCGCCAGGACAGGACGGCCCTCGCGCCACTGGCTTTCCGGATAGCGGAAGTCGAGATAACCGAGCGCGACCGCGATCGACATCGCTCCCAGATCGAAAGCACCGGCAAACTTGTCGGATTCGGCTTCCAGAAGATCCAGTGACCGGCGAATGCCGTTTTCCTGACGCTGGACCCAGAGATCGAACTGCTTCTCCTTCGGGCGGGTCAGCTCCACCCGGCGCCCCACGGTCAGATCGAGCATGCCATCTGCCAGCGCCTGAAAGCGCAACACACGCCAGCGCGCCGTACCGGATTTCGGGATCCAGCGATCATCATCCAGGCTATCGATATACTCGCAGATCAGCGGGCTATCGAACAGCGGCGTACCATCTGCGCGGATCAGCGCCGGCACCTTGCCGAGAGGATTGCAGTCCAGCAGCTCCTCGGGATCGTCCAGCGGCATGGCGTGGACTTCCTCGATGCGCTCGGTCAGCCCCTGCTCGCGGATCAGGACCCGGCATTTGCGCGCATAGGGCGAGGTTTCGGTCATCAAGAGCTTCACGTCAGCGCTCCAAAGTGGTTCGGCTCACACCCAGTCGTGTGACCGTTGGCGGTATTTACGGTGCAGAAGGCCTTCAGGCGAAAGGGTTTTCGCAGCAGATGACCGGCAATGTCAGGATGACTGGGCCGGAACCAGCGTGACGCTTTCTCCGCAACCGCACGCATCGGTCTCATTGGGGTTCCGGAACACGAATTTCGAAGAGATCGGCGTCACGTCCCAGTCAATTTCCGATCCAAGCAGGAAAAGCAGGGATGTCGCGTCAACGACAATGGTCACGCCCTTGTCCTCGACAACCTCGTCCATGGGCTCGGGCGCTTCGACATAGTCCATGACATATTCCATGCCCGCACAGCCGCCCTTCTTCACACCCACGCGCAAATAGCCCGCACCGCGCGATGCCATGATGTCCTTGACCCGTTCGGCGGCCTTGTCGGAAATCGTCAATGCCTGCTTGCTCGCCATCATCTCTCTCCTAGAACATGTTGAGCGCGAGGCGCGCCTCGTCGGTCATCCGGTCCGGCGTCCAGGGGGGCTCAAAAACAAGATCGACCTTTACTTTTTCAACGCCTTCGACCTTGGCCGCGGCATCATGCACCCACATCGGCATCTCGCCGGCAACCGGGCAGCCCGGCGCTGTCAGCGTCATCTGGATGTGCAAGGTCCGGTCATCGTCCAGGTCGACCTTGTAGATCAGACCCAGCTCGTAAATGTCGACCGGTATTTCCGGGTCGAACACCGTCTTCATTGCCTCGACGACGTCCTTGGTGATCCGCTCCAATTCCTCATCCGGGATGTTGGTGGCAGGCACGACTTCAGCTGCAGCCGGCTTATCTTCCGGCTTGCTGGACACATCAATGATATCGCGAGGCTTGTTGGTCATATCCATGGCTTAGATGAGAAACCCCTTGGCCTTTTTCAATGCCTCGATGAAGGCATCGACTTCCTCGGCAGTGTTGTAGATGGCGAAGCTGGCGCGCAGCGTGGACTCAACACCAAAGCGGCGCATCAGCGGCTGGGCACAATGATGCCCTGCGCGGACAGCCACACCATACTTGTCCAGCAATTGGGCGAGATCGTGTGAATGCGCGCCTTCGACGGCAAAGGACAGGATGGCGCCCTTGTCCTGGGCGGTCCCAATCAGCTTCACACCGTCAATGGTGGAGATCTGCTGTGTGGCGCGGTCGAGAAGCGCGCGCTCGTGCTCCATCACCGCCGTGCGGTCAAAGCGCTGCATCCAGTCGATGGCAGCGCCAAGGCCAATGACATCGGCGATGGACGGCGTTCCGGCCTCGAATTTGTGCGGGACGTCCGCCCAGGTCGAGCCGTCCTCGAACACATCGGCGATCATCTCACCGCCACCCTGCCAGGGCGGCAGACGGTCCAGCCAGTCGCCGGCGGCATAGACACCGCCACAGCCCGACGGGCCATAGAGCTTGTGGCCCGTGAAAACGAAGAAGTCACAGCCCAGCCCGGTTACATCCACGGGCATGTGCACCGCGGACTGTGATCCGTCGAGCAGGACGGCCGCGCCGGCGTCATGGGCAAGCTTCACGACGCGGGCAGCATCATTGGCCGTGCCCAGAACATTGGACATGTGAACGATCGCTACCATCCGGGTGCGGTCGGTAATCAGGCTTTCCAGTGCCTCATAGTCCAGCTCGCCTGTATCGGTGACCGGGCACCAGCGGATGACGGCGCCAGAGCGTTCAGCGGTCAGTTGCCAGGGCACGATGTTGGAATGGTGTTCCATCTGGCTGAGGATGATCTCGTCACCCTCTTTCAGCCCCTGCCCGAAAGACTGGGCGACCAGATTGATAGCTTCTGTCGCGCCGCGGGTCAGGACGATCTGCTCCGCGCGCTGCGCGCCCAGGAAAGCGGCAATCTTGCCGCGTGCGCCCTCGAACGCCTCGGTGGCTTCATTGGCCAGTGTGTGCAGGCCGCGGTGCACATTGGCATAGGACGAGCGGTAAACGTTCGAGACCGCCTCGATCACCGCTTCGGGCTTTTGCGCCGACGCCGCATTGTCCAGATAGACCAGCGGCCGTCCGTTGATCTCCCGCTTCAGGATCGGGAATTCGGACCGGATGGCCGCAATATCCAGCGCGGTTATGGGCGTATGAGCCGTCATACCAGGCCTTTCAGCTTGGCGGCGATGCGGCCACTCAGCGAGTCACGCGTCTTCTCGTCCTTCACGGCCGACAGCGTTTCATCAAGGAAGCTCTCGACCAGCAGGCGCCTCGCGTCCGCTTCCGGCAGGCCGCGTTGCTGCATATAGAACAGCGCCATTTCGTCCAGCGTGCCGATGGCATTGCCATGGCTGCACTCGACATCATCGGCATAGATTTCCAGTTCCGGCTTGGAATCGATCTCGGACCGGTCATCGATGATCATGCCCCGGTGGGTCATGTTGGCAGCGGTTTTCTGCGCCGCCTGGTCGACATGGATCTTGCCCTGGAAGACGGCGCGTCCACCGGAATGGACAATACCCTTGGTCAGCTGATCCAGCTCACCACCTTCACCCTGCATGTTGACGATGGAGGTCATATCGGCATGTCCGCCGGCACCCACCAGATAGGCACCATTCAATGTGGCGGTTGCGCCCTGGCCGGGATGGCTGAGACGGGTCTCCTGACGCAGGAATTTGGCCCCGAACGTCAAACTGGTCTGGGTAAAACTGGCCCCCGGTGCAAGAGAGACATTCGAACTGAGAACCCAGCCGGCTTGCGGCGCATCGTCGAACAGGACAACGCGATTGACCTTTGCCCCCGGCCCCACCTCATAATCGACATTGGCAATGGCCAGCGCGCCATCAGCCGCCCGATAATGCTCGAGAATGGTGTATTCGAGGGCCCTTGGCAGCGAGATCACCACCGAGGCGACCGAAGCCCCCACACTGGCACCCAGCTCGATATTATACGTGCCGCCCAGATGGTGGCGGAAGAAGGCGGTCTGATGCGCAGCTGCCTGCGCCAGCGCTCCGGCTGAAAATTCATCACCCGTCTCGCGCTTCAGATCGGCCCATTGCGGCGCCATTTCCGCGCGCAACTGGGTCGAGCCCCGCTTGGTGATATCCCTGGCAGCCCGGCGCAGATCGCTCCACTTCCAGGCTTCATCCCGCTTCGTCGGCAGGCCTTTTGCCACCAGCCGGTCGCGCACATCCTTGCGCCAGCCGTCCGAGCCATCGAGCATGGCGATAAAAATCGCCTCGCCATTATTGGGTTCGAAATTCGCTCCCATCAGGCCGCTCTCACATATTTGTCATAGCCTTCGGCCTCGAGCTCGCGAGCGAGTTCCGGACCACCGCTGGCCACGATCCTGCCGGCGCTCATCACATGCACCTTGTCCGGTGCGATATGGTCGAGCAGGCGCTGATAGTGGGTGATCACCAGCATGCCGCGCTCGGGCGAGCGCAGCGAATTGACGCCATCGGAGACCACTTTCAGCGCGTCGATATCGAGCCCTGAATCCGTCTCGTCGAGGATCAGGAAGCGCGGCTCAAGAACGGCTGCCTGCAGGATTTCCAGCCGCTTCTTCTCGCCGCCCGAGAAGCCAACATTCAGCGGACGCTTCAGCATGTCCGGCGACACGTTGAGAACCTTCGCCTTCTCGCGCACGAATTTCATGAAATCGGGCGCCGATATCTCCTCTTCGCCGCGCGCCTTGCGCTGGGCGTTGAGGGCTTCCTTGAGGAAAGTCAGCGTCGGCACGCCGGGGATCTCGACCGGATACTGGAAGGACAGGAACAGGCCCTTCGCCGCGCGCTCATCGGCTTCCAGTTCGGCAAGGTCTTCGCCGTCATAGGATATCGATCCGTCGGTGATCTCATAGTCGTCGCGGCCGGTCAGCACATAGGACAGGGTCGATTTGCCCGAGCCGTTCGGTCCCATGATGGCGTGCACTTCGCCTTTCGGGACGACGAGATCCAGCCCTTTCAGGATCGGCTTTTTCTCGTCTTCGCCAACGCTGGCGTGAAGGTTCTTGATTTCAAGCATGCTCAATTCTCATTCCTCGATCGGGGCATAGGCCACACAGGCGATTTCAACGCGGGCGCCAAGCGCCAGCGCCTGGATGCCGGCGGTAACGCGGGCCGGCTGATGCCCGTTCAGGGCGGCGGCATAGGCTTCATTCATGGCCGGATAATCCGCCATGTCGGTGAGATAGACGGTGCAGGTCACCAGATCCGACAGATCGGCGCCGGCCAGCGCCAGTGAAGTCTCGATATTGGCCATGGTCTGGGTGGTTTCCGGGCCTGCCCCGCCTTCGACGATCTCCGTCGTGCCGGGATGGCGGCCCAGATGGCCGGAGACATAGAGCATGTCGCCCGCGCGCACGACCGAGCTGAACGGCGCCCAGTCCGGCAGGCCTTCAACGCGGTAGATTTCCATGTCGCGGCTTTCCTGCGCATGGGCACAGGCGATGGCCGAAACGGCCAGAAGGGATGAAAGGATCAGCTTTTTCATCGGTTCAGCGCCAGCGAACAGTAATAATGCTCGCCCTCATACTCGCCGCCATCGACCAGGGAACAGTCCGGGCCGTCGTCGGGGTTTTCGACATTCATGAAGGACAAAAGCACGGTGGCCTCGCCGATCACGCGCTCGCCATCAAAGCGATAGAATTCGGCATAGGATTCAGCAGCGCTGGAGCGCGAACGCGCAACGATCAGGCTGTCATAGTTCGCCGACTCCACGGCAAAGCCGCTGACCTGCCAGGGCTGATGGAGGAAGCCGTCCTCCGTGCCCATGAAGATCGCGTATTCCGTATTCACATTGCCGGTGACCAGTGGGATGCGGATGTCCTGAAAGCCATCATCATTGATGTCCGCCAGAGACGGGTAGAAGAAGCTTTCGGTTTCGAAGTAGAAGGTTTGAAGCAGACAGCCGTCCGGGCACCGTTGTCGTTCGCCATCCGAATTGGTTGAGACCAGGGCGGCTTGAACGATCATCCGGCCTCGTTCGGACCACTCACCCTCCTCGAACGAAAATGAAATCAACAGTTCACGACCATCTGCGGGCATAAGGTAACAGTCACTGTGCTGCTGGCTGGAATCCAGAGACGCACAGTTTTCTGAAAGCGGCGACAAAACGAAGATGGAATCGTTGGCATCTGCGTCCTGCGCCATCAGCGCTGCGGCAAAGGCGAATTCGATCATCCCACACTCCCTTCGAGCGAGACCTTGAGGAGTTGCTGGGCTTCCACCGCAAACTCCATCGGCAATTCCTGAAGCACTTCACGGACGAAACCGTTGACCAGCAAGGCCGTGGCGGTTTCCTCGTCCAGCCCGCGCTGGCGCGCATAGAAGAGCTGGTCCTCGGCGAGCTTGGTGGTCGTCGCCTCATGCTCCAGCTGGGCTTTCGGCGTCTTGCATTCGATATAGGGCACGGTGTGAGCGCCGCACTGATCACCGATCAGCAGCGAGTCACACTGGGTGAAATTGCGCGATCCCTCGGCTTTCGCGTGGATCGAGACGAGACCGCGATAGGTGTTGTCTGACCGGCCCGCCGAAATGCCCTTCGAGATGATGCGCGAGCGCGTGTTCTTGCCCAGATGGATCATCTTGGTGCCGGTATCGGCCTGCTGGGCGCCATTGGTCACCGCGACCGAGTAGAATTCGCCCACGGAATTATCGCCGCGCAGAATGCAGGACGGGTATTTCCAGGTGATCGCCGAGCCGGTCTCGACCTGCGTCCATGACACCTTGGAATTCTTGCCGCGGCAGTCGGCGCGCTTGGTGACGAAATTATAGACCCCGCCCTTGCCATTCTCATCTCCCGGCCACCAGTTCTGGACGGTGGAATACTTGATCTCGGCATCATCCAGCGCGACCAGCTCCACCACGGCGGCGTGCAGCTGGTTTTCATCGCGCATCGGCGCGGTACAGCCTTCCAGATAGGAGACGTAGGCGCCCTCGTCCGCGATGATCAGGGTGCGTTCGAACTGGCCGGTATTTTCCGCATTCATGCGGAAATAGGTCGACAGCTCCATCGGGCAGCGAACGCCCTTGGGCACATAGACGAAGGTGCCATCGGAGAAGACCGCACTGTTCAGCGTGGCAAAGTAGTTGTCCGAGGTCGGAACCACCGATGCGAGATATTTCCGGACAAGGTCCGGATGCTCGCGAATGGCCTCGGAAATGGACATGAAGATCACGCCGGCCTTGGACAGCTCTTCCTTGAAGGTGGTGGCCACAGAGACGCTGTCAAAGACAGCATCGACGGCGACACGCGGCTTCTCGCGGGCCTGGGCGGCGGTCTCGGCCGCGCCCTTCACACCCAGCAGGACTTCCTGTTCGCGTAGCGGAATGCCCAGCTTTTCGAAATCAGCAAGGATTTCCGGTGGGACATCATCGATGGACTCATACTTTGCGCCAGATTTTGGCTCGGCATAGTAGTAGATGTCCTGATAATCGATCTTCGGATAATCGACCTTGGCCCAGTCGGGTTCGGTCATTTCCAGCCAGCGCTTATAGGCCTCCAGACGCCAGTCCAGCATCCATTGCGGCTCGTCCTTCTTGGCCGAGATATACCGGATCGTGTCTTCCGAAAGGCCCTTCGGAGACATTTCCTGTTCGACATCAGTGGTGAAGCCGTACTTGTACTTGTCGGCTTCAAGGCGCTTGACGTCTTCGATGGTTTCTTTAACTGCTGGCATTCAATTACAATAGCTTACGCCATTTCCTTCAAGCGTGGCTTTACCCGTTCAAATTCTTTGATCCAGGCTGAAACGAAGGCATCGACATCTGCCTTCGTGGTGTTCCAGCCAAGGCTGACGCGGATGGTCGATCCGGCCTTTTCCTCTCCCGCCATGGCAGACCATGTCGGCGATATGGCAGCACGCCCCGATGAGCAAGCCGAGCCTGCACTGACGCAGAAGCCGGCGAGATCGAGCGCAATCACCTGCATGCTGCCCTGCCATCCTGGCATGCAGACCGCGGACGTGTTGGGAAGGCGAGGCGCGCCCTGCCCCAGAAAACTGATACCGGGCTCGGCCACGGCCAACCGGGATTCCATCTCATCACGCCAGGCGCGGATCTCGTCCCATTTCGCCGTGTCCGCCAGGCAGGCTTCCAGCGCCTTCGCAAACGCCCAGGCGCCGCCGACATTGGATGTGCCGGACCGGCGCCCCTGTTCCTGGCCACCGCCCTTGCGCAGCACCTCGAAAGGCGCATCACAGGCGATGAATAGCGCGCCAATGCCTTGTGGTCCGCCCACCTTGTGCGCCGAAACGGCTGCATAATGAGCGCCCGAGGCGGCAAAATCGAAGGGGATCTTGCCCAGGGCCTGGACCGCATCAATGTGGAAGAGACCACCCGCTTCGCGCACCATGCGCCCGACCTGCTCAAAAGGCTGGATGACGCCACTCTCATTATTGGCGGCATGCAGACAGACCAGTGCCCGCTCGCTTTCGCCAAACGCATCCAGACGGTCTTGCAGCCAGTCCAGATCGATCACGCCGTCAGCGCCGATCGGGATCAGCTCGACCGGCAAACCCGTCGTGGCGGCAAAATTCGCCACCGCTTCATGATCGCCGACCGGATGGAAGATATGCGTGATACCGCCGCCACGAATGGCGCCATCAATGGCCATATTGTCGGATTCGGTGCCGCCGGAGGTAAACACCACATCGGCAGGGCGCGCCTTCACGCATCGGGCGATCAGCGTGCGCGCCTCTTCCAGCAAGGACCGGGCATCGCGCCCCATGGCATGCACCGCCGAGGCATTGCCGCAGCGGTCCAGCGCCTCGAGGAGCGCTTCACGGGCCTCCGGGCGAACCGGGGTCGTGGCGTTATGATCCAGATAGACCGGCATTGGTGCGTTGGCCTGCTTTCCTATTGCGCCGCCAAAGAGTCCGTGGCCGCATCATTTGCGCCGCGCGCCGTACCCATAACACGGCCAGCAATCACATCTTCCAGCGAGATCGAGCCGAGGAAGAGATAGATATGGCGGCTGAGCTCATCCCAGAGATCATGTGTAATGCATCGGCGGCCATCTTCCATGCAGCCTTTTGTCTCGCCCTCACACCGGGTGATGTCGATCGACTCATCCACCGCCGACATGATTTCGAAGACTCGGATTTCTTCGGCAGGACGCGCCAGCGTATAGCCGCCGCCTGGCCCCCGGATCGATTCAACCAGCCCGCCCTTGCGCAGATTGGCGAACAATTGCTCGAGATAGGACAGGGATATCGCCTGACGCGAGGCAATGTCCGCGAGGGTGACCGGACCGTTCGCAGAACGGCGGGCCAGATCGGCCATTGCCATGACGGCATAGCGGCCCTTGGTGCTTAACTTCATGTCTTCACTCCCCAAAACCCTCGCATTTTTCAGGCGGTGTGTGCTATCACGCGCCCAGCCTTGCTCGGGTGGCTGGCTCAAAACACGCCGTGAGTTATTTCTCCTAGTGTTTTAGTCAACTTTTTGCGGCCCGAAAACATGAATAAATCGGTTTGTTGCAGTTCAAAGACCTAGTGGATTGTATGGAAACCGATAAAAGGAAGACGGACTCGCCATGCCTGACGTGATTATTCCCGGCCCGGAAGGGCGCCTCGAAGGCCGCTATTCTCCGGGTGAAGCCGACAACGCACCGATCGCGCTGATCTGCCATGCGCACCCGCTTGGCGGCGGGAATATGGAAAACCATACCTCGGTCATGATGTATGACATTTTCCGCAAGCGCGGCTTTGCAACCCTGCGATTCAATTTCCGGGGCGTTGGCCGCAGCCAGGGCAGTTATGATCAGGGGCTGGGCGAATTGTCCGACGCCGCGACGGCTCTGGACTGGGTTCAGGCCTATAACAACAATGCACCGTTTTCCTGGGTGGCCGGGCATTCCTTCGGCGCCTGGGTCGGCATGCAGCTTCTGATGCGCCGCCCGGAAGTCGCCGGCTTCATCTCGGTGGCACCACCCACCAACATGTATGACTTCAACTTCCTGGCGCCCTGCCCGGCCTCCGGCATCATTCTGCACGGTTCGGAAGACAAGATCGTCCCTTACGACGACATGGAACGCATGATGAGCAAGGTGCGCGTCCAGAAAGGTATCGAGATCGAGCGCGAGGAAGTGCCGGGTGCCGGTCACATGTTCTCGAATCATCTCGAAGAGCTGGAAAAGCGCATCGAGACCTATCTCAACCGCCGCCTGCCGATTGTCATCGAGGAACGCAAGAACCAGCGCCCGCGGCGCTAACCGGCCTTCGCCAGCTTTCCGCCTGTCATCGGCTGCGGCACACCGGTCGTCGATGGCAGGCTGAGCGGCCATCCTTTCAACGACCGGACAGCAAGCCAGGCAAAGGCCTGCGCTTCCATCAGATCGCCATTCCATCCCACCGCCTCGACCGGCTCTGCCGGCCGGCCCAGTTGCGCCGCAATAGCCGCCATCATGACCGGGTTCTTGCGCCCGCCACCCGTGGCCAGCACGCGCTGCGGTTGGCCCATGCCGGCGATCGCCTCCGCAACGGTTCTTGCCGTGAAGGCGGTCAGCGTGGCCGCCCCGTCCTCCGGAGACAGGCCCTGAACCGGATCCAGTGAAAAATCCCAACGATCGAGCGATTTCGGGGGTGGCAGCGGGAAATACGGGTGAGCCATCAGCTGCGCCAATGCCGCCTCGTCGACCTTCCCTTTCGCGGCCAGCTCACCATTGCGGTCAAAGGGCCGATCGATGGTCTGCTCACACCAGGCGTCCAGAAGTCCGCTGGCGGGGCCAGTATCAAAGGCTTTCGGATCCCCGTCACCGAGCCAGGAAACATTGGCAACACCGCCCAGATTGAGCACTGCTATCGGGCCCGGCAGGGAGTCACGGCGGAACAGGGCCTCGTGATAGAGGGTGGCCAGCGGCGCGCCGTGACCACCAGAGGCGACATCCGCGGTGCGGAAGTCATAGACCACATCAATGCCCACGGCCTCCGCCAGCGCCCGGCCGTCGCCCAGCTGCCGCGTGGCGCCTGCCCGTTGCGCCGATGGCGCACGATGCAGGACCGTCTGACCGTGAAAGCCGATCAGATCGATATCCGCGGCTGTCAGGCCCGCCATGGCCAACACATTCCCGATCGCCGCCGCATGGGCGTCCGTCAGGGCCTCTTCGGCAGACTTGAAAATCCCGGGCTCTGCCCCGTCGAACTGCCAGGCAATAGCCGCATTGACCGCCTCCTGCAGGGTTCGGCGCTGATCACCTGCATAGGGATGTTCGGCGCCCGGACCGAAGCGGATGCCGGCCTCACCGTCGGTTTCGATCAGCGCTGCATCGACCCCATCGAGCGAGGTGCCGCTCATCAATCCGATCACGCGATACATGCTGCCCCCTTCCGGCCTGCAAAAAGCACCGCTAAAAGACGCGGCCAACCCCTAATCAGGCCGAAGCCATGACCGAATACAAGTCCGAACTCATCCAGACACTGGTTTCCCGCGGATATCTGAACCAGGCGACCGATATCGACGCCCTGGACGAGGCAGCCGCGAAGGGTCCGATCACCGGCTATATCGGCTTTGATATAACGGCGAGCTCGCTGCATGTCGGTTCGCTGGTGCAGATCATGATGCTGCGGCGCATGCAACAGACCGGGCACCGGCCGATCATCCTGATTGGCGGTGGTACAACGAAAATCGGCGATCCGTCCGGCAAGGATCAGTCGCGCCAGATGATGACCGAGGAACGCATCCAGGAAAATCTGGCCGGCATCCTCAAACCGTTCGGAAAACTGATGACGATCGGGGACGGCCCGACCGATGCCATCGTCGTCAACAATGACGAATGGCTGTCGAAATTCGGCTATCTGGAATTCCTGCGGACCTATGGCCCGCATTTCACCATCAACCGGATGATGACATTCGAATCGGTGAAGCTGCGCCTGGAGCGCGAACAGCCCCTGACCTTCCTCGAATTCAATTACATGCTTTTGCAGGCCGTCGACTTCCTGGAATTGTCGCGCCGCTATGACTGCACACTGCAGCTGGGCGGCGGTGATCAGTGGGGCAATATCATCAATGGCGTGGAACTGTGCCGCCGGATCGACCAGAAGCCGGTCTTCGGCTTTACCACGCCGCTGATCACCACGGCTTCAGGCGCCAAGATGGGCAAGACCGCCGATGGCGCTGTCTGGCTGAATGACGATCTGCTGAGCCCGTATGAATACTGGCAGTTCTGGCGCAATACCGAAGATGCCGATGTCGGCAAATTCCTGCGCCTCTTCACCGATGTTCCGCTCGACGAGATCGCGGCGCTGGAACAGCGCGAAGGCGCCGAGCTGAATGATGTGAAGGTCCGTCTCGCCAATGAAGCCACTGCCATGATGCATGGCGCGGAAGCCGCAAAAGCCGCCGAGGAGACCGCGCGGGCCACTTTTGCGGCGGGCGGATCTGGCGGCGCGTTGCCGTCTTTCGACATCCCTTCTGCGGAGCTGGCCAGCGGCTTTCCGGTACTGGGCCTTCTGACCGGGGCCGGATTTGCCGAGTCCAACGGCGAAGCCAAGCGCCTGATCAAGGGCGGTGGCGTGCGCGTGAACGGCGAGGTCGTTAGCGATACACAAGCCGTGGTCACCGCGGACGATCTCGACGGTGGCGCCATCAAGATCTCGGCCGGCAAGAAGCGTCACGCTCTGGGCAAGCCCGCCTGATCAATTATCGGGGTTACCGGGCTGATCGCCGTCGGCCGGATTATCTTCCAATGTGGCATCCGGCGGCACGCCTTCCGCTTCATCATCCGGGACCAGCTCTTCCGGCGTGGTGCTTTCCTGTTCGATCCCGTCTTCGGGCAAGCTTTCCGGCGCTGCATCGTCGATCTCCTCATCCTGCCCCTGACGCTCGCGTTCACGATCAGCGGCCGTGCCTTCGAACAGGCGCCGCAGCACGCCCGGAGCCAGCACGGATAGCGGATTGGCGATAACGGTCGGCTGGCCAAACGGACCTTCCACCGAGAAGGTAATGCCGATCACACCCTCCCCCGGCCGCGAGATCAGTGCCTCTCCGACCAGTGGCAGATTGCCCACCAGCGAGTTCAGCCCGTAGGACGGGGCCAGAACACCATCCAGCGCCAGCCGTTCACCGGCCATATTGATTGCACCCTCGGTGGTGACGCCAAGTGACGGGCCCGAGGCTCTGGCCTCCTGAACAGAAATGATGTCATCGCGGATAGAGACATTGGCCTGTAATTGCTCGAAGGCGATACCGCCATCTCCACTCAGCAAGGCCGCCAGACCTGGCAGCGACCCGGCGGCCAGCACGCGCGCCAGCACAGGCATTCGAACGAGTGTGAAGTCTTCCGAGCTGACGACATAGTCCGACTGCCCCTCCTGGCCTGCCGGCGGCATCGAGCCGGTGATGGTCAGCGCACCTCCTTCAACATTCTGATAGAGATCCAGCATGCGTAGCAATTCACCGAAGTCCGGTGCGCTCAAGACGATCTCCCGCCGGCCTCCGGCTGGCGCTGTCAGGTCAATTGCGAATTCGCCGTCGCCTGTATCAGCACGCAGCACCAGTGTTTCCTCGCCTGTCTCGCGCGCCTGCCAGTCAATCATCAGGTCGGAATAGATGACCGACGGCGAGACGCGGACCTCATCAAGCGCAACGGTCAGACCGAGCGGCGGCGGTGCACCCCCGGTGCCCGAGAAATCGGATAGATTGGATATCAGCGAGGCCGCGTCGAAATATGCACCGGTAACCGCCAGGGCCAGCGGTCCTTCAACGCCGCCCAGCCGCGAGGCAGAGGCCGACGCGTCGATATAGTTATCAATGAATATCCGGGAGACATCTGCCGCCAGCAAACGCCCATCCGGTCCGAACTGGGCGGTTGCCTCTGCATCCAGACCGTCGGCCTGCAGATCGAATTCCTGAATGTTGATCTCACCCGTTTCGGTAAAGACGATCTCGGCATTGGCTATGGCGGCTTCATCGGCAGGCTTCACGAAAAACCCGCCCGGCAATTCCACTTCTGCGGACGTCAGATCGGTGTGCAGGGTGATCCGTTCGAAATCGAAGACATCGCCAAGTGTTGACAGCTCAACGCCGATTACACCGTCCACATAACGCCTGACGGGAAGGCCGAACCGGTCGAGTGCGCTCGCTGGCACTTGCGCTTCCAGTTCCAGCACTGTCGAGGACGCATCGTCTTCAAGGCCGAACGTCTCCACCCACCGGATTCGCGCCCGCGCCTCACCGAGACTGGCTGTGCCGGCGGCTTCGATGGCATCCGGCGTGGCGATCAACTCAACATCGCCTCCCGTGAGCACCATATTGCGCACGCCGGTATCCATCGTCACGTCGGTGAAAACAGCATGAATGTCGAAGCCGACATCCTCCACCGGGACATCCCGTAGCATCGGCCGCCGGATTTCAAAGCGCACATCGCCCTGACCTGTAATCGCCTGTGGGTCGAGACCATAATCCGACACCAGGTTGAGCGGTTCCTCGTCGATCAGGGAGAGAACAGCCTGCGCACTGGCCCGCGCTTCGCCCCCGAAACGGGCCACAGCACCCCTCGGATTGAGCCGTGGAATATCGACAAATCCGTGCCGGACCGGCGTTTCACCGATAAGCCCCTCACTCATTTCCAGCGAGAATGAATTGCCAAACAGCGTGGCCCTGCCCCGTGCACCGGTAACCGGCGTCATCGTCGAAATGTACCGGAAAGCTGCATCCTCGAACGCGAAACTCAGAGCCATGCGTTCGTTGGCGAGGCGTCCCGCCAGCAAGGATTCGGCATTCAGATCGAGATCAATCGCGGCATCGGAAATGCGCGCCCCGATAATGGCACCCTCGACCCAGTCTCTGGCTCCGTCTGCCAGCTCCACCGGCCAGTACCTCAGCACAAGATCGGGTGGAATTTCGCCCTCGACCGGCCCTGTCAAACGGATATCCGGCAACCATTCGCCGGTTTCCAGCTGGCGAAGGCGCGCGAGGCCTTCGAGACGTGCAGTAATGGGGCCTATCTCCGCTACCAGCGACTCAAAGCCGATTTCGAAGTCGCGGGCATTCATCTCGCCTGACAGCCGGATACCAAGCCACTCCGGCGGCGCCTCGAAGACGCCGCCCAGATCCAGCCGCCCCTCCTCAATGTCCAGCTCGTAAAGCCAGCGGCGCGGGAACGCATCGTCAAACTCGCGCAGATCATAAATCCGGCCGGTCAGGCTGGTGTCCAGAATGTCGCTATCGACGTCCAGCTCGGATATCCGGATTGCGCCGTCGACAGGTTCGTAATCAATGACCGCGGTCAGCCCGCGAATCTGCTGTGCGGCTTCTCCCCGGCCGATCTGCCCGGCCCCGACCGACAGATTCACGCTGGCGGCCCTGATCCCTTCACGGCGTGAAGCGCTGGCAAAAGCTTCCAGGTTGATCGGCGCGCTGATCTGCCCGGCCGATGCAAACGGTCCGGACAGCGGTGCAATTGCCCTTGGCGACAGATTGTCAGCCCGGATTTCCATCAGAAATGTGTCGAGATCGGCACCGGCTTCGAGACGCAGGGCGACTGCGGCGAAACCGGCCGTCGTCGCGAAACGCCCTGCGAGATCGCCGCGCAGGCGTTCAGCATCCCGGGCCAGACGCAACTCGGCCTCGTCGACATACCAGTCCAGCTGATTGACCGCGTCGACCACCCGGATCGAGGCGGAATGGATGGAGACATCTGTCAGACGGCCGAGAAGCGCATTGTCTCCAGGATTTCGGAGCAATTCGAGAATGGCATCAACATCCCGGCCCGAACCCGGCGGGCGAGCCTGCAAAGCTACGCGTTCCGGCGTACCCAGTCCGGCCCCCACCGCCCCGTCGGCGCGGCGGACAATCGCCACGGCCCCGCCTTCAATGGCAACCTGCGAGGGGGCGAAATGCCCAGACAAGAAACTATCGAGACCGAAACCGGCCTCGATCAGTGGCGCCCGGGTCAGGACGGTACCCCCCTCTTCAGCCACGGTCACATCACGGGCGCTGATAAACAATAACCCGGTCTCCGTATCGAAGCGGGCTTCCAGCGAGCTCAGGGATACCAGGTCGCCTTCGAAAGCCGCCCCCAGCCTTTCCTGGGCATCGGCCATCAGGAAATCCAGCTCCATCGGGCCTTGCGCCAGGCGCCAGAGCAGTGCTCCGCCTGCAAAAAGGACCAGCGCGAACAGAACTGCAATCGCTTCAAGCGCGTAAAGGCCGATGACACGAAGCGAGCGTTTGATCATGACGGTGTCACTCGTGCAGGCGGCGGGGCTTTCTTCACCGGAAAATCTTGTATGACAGACGCCAAACTATTGCACCCGAACGCTACAGGGAGAGATGAAATGGGCGAACTCACAGCTGGCCAGAAAGCTCCGGCCTTCGATATGCCAACCGATGGAGATGGCCGTGTCAGCCTGGCGGATCTCAAGGGCAAGATTGTGGTTCTCTACTTCTATCCCAAAGACAGCACGCCGGGATGCACGAACGAGGCCATCGACTTTAGCGCGCTTTCAGACGATTTCGAGGCGGCCGGCGCGGTTGTCGTGGGCGTGTCGCGCGACAGCGTCAAACGGCATGACAATTTCAAGGCCAAGAATGATCTGAAAGTCGTGCTCGGCGCGGATCTGGACGGCAAGGTGACAGAAGATTACGGCGTCTGGGTCGAAAAGAGCCTGTATGGCCGCAAATATATGGGAATTCAGCGCGCAACCTTTCTGATTGATTCGCAAGGATTAATTCAAAAACTCTGGCCAAAGGTCAAAGTGAAGGGCCACGCCGCCGAAGTGCTCGAAGCAGTGCGGTCGCTTTCTGACTGATTTTTCATGTGTTATTTGGCCCGCGCATTGCATAACGAAATGTTGATAAGTCGGGCTGTTTCGTGTCCTATGCCCGGCGGATCGGGTGGTAACAGTACAGGTGCGGACCGACGGTATGATTTCCGGCGTCTTTCAAAAGGTATGGGATATTGCTGAGCAATGGTTCCCCAACCGCCAGATCTACCATCGTAGTGAAGGTCAGGTTCGCTATTTCGAACTGACCACGACGATGCAGGTCGGCTCGCTGGGCACCGTTGTGGCGCTGACCGGCTGGCTTTGCTTCACCACGATTTCGGTTGCGCTTCATGGATACCAGATGTCCCAGCAGACAGCCGAGATGGAACGGGTCCGGCTGGAATCCTCGCGCATGGTCAATGAAGCCATGGCCAATGAGGCTGCCACCCAAGCCTTGTTTGAATCCCGTGTTGAGGAATTCCGCTCAACCGCCAACGAATTTCAGTCCCGTCATGAGACACTTCGCCAGCTGATTGCTCTGGTCGAGGACATTGACGGCGAAGAATACGATCCCTCGCCAGCCCTCGATGGCGGCCGGCTGCTGATGGCGGCGACCCCGGCAGACCCGACCCCGCGGCGCGCCCGCGACGAACTGGAACTTTCGGTCGCCGACCCGAATGCACCGGAAGACCGCGTGACCTCGCTGATCGAACAGCAGGATGTTGTGCTGGCCGAGGCCGAGGATGCTGCCGAAGCGCGGTTGGAAAACCTGCGCGCGGTGCTGCGCCTCACTGGCCTGCGTCCAGACGAAATTCTCAGCGAAAACCGCGAGAATGAAGAAAGCGGTGGTCCCTTCCTGTCGATTGCCGGTTCTGCCTTCAGTGCCGAACTGGACATGGAAGATGCCTTCTCGGCCCGTGTGGCGCGGATCGCAACGCGCCTGATCGAGGCCCGCGAGATTGAAGCCGCCGTCAATTCGCTGCCGCTGCACATCCCGATCGGTGCCGAATTCCGTGAAACCAGCGATTATGGCGCCCGCATTGATCCGTTTACCGGCCGCCCGGCTTTCCACTCCGGTCAGGACTTTGTGGCCTACCGGAACGCACCTATCCAGGCGACTGGGCCGGGACGGGTCGTTTACGCGGGCTGGCGCTCGGGTTATGGTCGCACTGTAGAGATCGATCATGGGTACGGGTTCATGACCCGTTATGGTCACCTCAACTCGATTGACGTCAGACGCGGTGATACGGTGCAAACTGGCCAGCGCATCGGTGGAATGGGTTCCACTGGCCGCTCCACCAGCACTCACCTGCATTATGAAGTCTGGAGCAATCGGCAGACGCTAGACCCCGAACGCTTTATGAGAGCCGGACAGTATGTTCAACAGAACTAAAGATACCCAGTCTGACAGCACTTCTGGTGCAGTCCCCCCGCCCCCCTCCAAAAGGTCCGCTATGAAATCCAAAGCCCCCTCCATCATCAGCGCAGACATGGTGCTGCAAGGTTCGATCACTTCGGAAGGCGAAGTCCAGCTCGACGGTACTGTCGAAGGGGATGTGCGCGCCGGATCGCTGACGATCGGCGAAGATGCTGCCGTTGACGGTCAGGTTGTCGCCGAATCCGTAATCGTGCGTGGACGCGTCAAAGGTTCGATCAAGGCCCGCCAGGTACAGCTGGCTTCAACCGCGCGTATCGAAGGCGACATCGTTCACTCGGCCCTGTCGATGGAGAGCGGTGCATTCTTCGATGGCCATTGCCGCCATTCGTCCGACCCGGTCGCCGATGCCGGCAGTGCCAAGAAGGCCGCGCCTGCACCGAACAGCAGCGCGCCGTCCGGCGGCAGCTCTTCGAGCAAGCCGAGCAATGATATGAGCTCGGGCGCTTCGTCCTCGAGCACTTCGGGCTCGTCGACCAGCCCGTCGCTGGACCTGCCGAAAGCCAAGTCCTCGGCCTAGGGCCAAACACAAGTTTGAAGGAAGCGCCGCCGGCTATCAGTCGGCGGCGTTTTCTTTGGTCTCTTCGCCCAGCTGGGCCGCAAGAGCGGCCGCCATGAACTCGTCGAGATCGCCATCCAGCACGCCTTGCGTATTGGACGTCTCCACATTCGTGCGCAAATCCTTGACCATCTGATAGGGCTGCAGAACGTAGGACCGGATCTGCCGGCCCCAACCGATCTCGGTCTTGGAATCCGCCTGCGCCTGAGCCGCCGCCTCACGCTTTTGCAACTCCAGCTCATAGACGCGGGCCCGCAACATGTTCCACGCCGTGGCGCGGTTCTTGTGCTGGGAACGGTCATTCTGGCACTGCACAACGATCGGGCTGTCTTCGCCTGGCGGTGTGTAGGTCAGGCGGATCGCACTATCGGTCTTGTTGACGTGCTGACCACCGGCACCCGACGCCCGGTAGGTGTCGGTGCGGACCTCGCTTTCAGGGATTTCCACCTCGATCGTGTCGTCAACCAGCGGATAGGCCCAGACACTGGCAAAACTGGTATGGCGGCGTGCCGAGGAATCATACGGTGAAATCCGCACCAGCCGGTGGACCCCGGCCTCGGTCTTCAGCCAGCCATAGGCATTCTCGCCCTTGATCAGCAGTGTGCAGGACTTGATGCCGGCCTCGTCACCGGCCTGCTCCTCGATCACCTCGACCTTGTAGCCATGATCATTGGCCCAACGCGAATACATGCGCTGCAGCATGGCGGCCCAGTCGGCGGCTTCTGTTCCGCCGGCGCCTGGATGGATTTCCAGATAGCTGTCATTGGAATCGGCCTCGCCCGAGAGCAATGCTTCCAGTTCGGCGCGGCCGGCCCGCTCGCGCGCCTTTTCCAGCGCGGCGACAGCCTCTTCCATCAAATCATCATCGCCATCGGCCTCTGCCAGCTCGGCCAGCTCGATATTGTCTGCCAGCTCGCCTTCCAGCTCGCGGATCGCCTTCATGGCGGATTCCAGCCGGTTACGCTCGCGCATCAGGGACTGGGCTTTCTGCGGATCATCCCAGAAGGACGGATCCTCTGTCCGCGCGGTCAGCTCGTCGAAACGTTTTTCAGCTGTATCCCAGTCAAAGACGCCTCCTCAGCAGTCCGACCGACCGCTGGATTTCGTCCGAAAGGGTTTGGATGTCCGCACGCATGTTTGCCTCGATGAGAGTTGCACACACCGGATAGCCGTGCCCGCCTGCCCTATCAAGCAGGCGACTGCAGCCATCCGCACAGGATCAGTAGATGCCGCCGAGATCCTCGTCGTCAGCCCCGTCATCATCGCCACCCGAAACCGAGCTGCCGGTGAAGGTCAGGCCGGTTTCGCCGGAATCGCCAGAGCGGCTGGGTTCGGTGCCCGGCTGGAAAGCTTCAAGGATCGTGCCCGGACGGCCCAGAACGGACGGTTCGCCGGTACGCGCGTCGATTGGCACCAGGCTGACCCCTTCCGGTACACGGAAGGGTGCGACCGGATAATTCTGCAGGGCGACTTCCAGGAAATCACGGACGATGGGCGCGGCCAAGACACCGCCCGCTTCGCCTGAGCCCATCTGGTACGGTGTATCGAACCCTACATAGGCCCCGACCACGATGTCCGGGCCGAAACCGACAAACCAGGCATCGCGGAAATCATTGGTCGTGCCGGACTTGCCAGCGAGCGGACGGCCAAGCGAGCGCAAAGCTCTACCGGTCCCTCGCTGAACAGCGCCCTCAAGGATGTGCACGATTTGATAGGCAGTGACCGGCGAGATCACCTCCTCGCCCAGCTCCGGCACCTCCGGCTCGGTCAGGCCCGGTGTCCATTCTTCGATGTCAAAATCATCGCTCGCCCGCGGGTCGTGAACGTAAATGGTCTCGCCATTTCGATCCTGCACGCGGTCAAGAATGGTCGGCTCGATACGCGCCCCGCCATTGACCAGCGCGCCATAGGCCGTCACCAGCCGCCATAGTGTGGTTTCACCAGCGCCGAGTGACATCGCCAGAACCGGTTCCAGATCGTCATAAATCCCGAAGCGCTCGCCATACTCGGAGATCGGCTCCATGCCCATTTCCTGCGCCAGGCGCACCGTCATGACATTCCGCGAAAGCTCCAGCCCCAGACGCAGCGTCGACATGCCGTAAAAGCGCTCGGAGTAGTTTTGCGGACGATAGAAACGCAGATCCGGACCACCCGAGGCCACGAAGGGCGCATCCAGGATCATCGAGACCGGCGTATAACCATTGTCCAGCGCCGCGGCGTAGACGAAGGGCTTGAACGACGAGCCCGGCTGGCGGCGCGCCTGAGTGGCCCGGTTGAACTGGCTCTGCTGGAAGGAATATCCGCCGGCCATGGCCAGAACGCGGCCCGTATGCGGATCCAGCGCCAGCAAGGCGCCATTGACTGCAGGCACCTGCCGCATTGCAAAGCCCTGACATTCGCCTTCCTCGTTGCAGATTTCTTCAACGAGTATGACATCGCCCACAGACAAAACGTCCGACGGGCGGCGGATGGTCGGTCCCATCAGCCCGTCTTCCAGCGCCTGCCGGGCCCATTCCAGCTCTGAAAGGGCAATCGTGCCTTCCGCGGCGACCGGACCGGTGTCCTCTTCGGCTTCGTCCTGGTTCTCGACATCGATGATGTCGTCACCTGTGTCTTCCGCAGGCTCGAGATAACCGATCCGTACATTATTCTCGTTCACTGCCAGAACGACCGCCGTCAGCCAGCCTTCATCAAGGTCGGGCGGGACCTCTTCGAAGGCGGCCAGATTGTCTGCCCAGCCCTCTCCGGTCTCAATCTCGCCAAGCGCTCCACGATATCCATGGCGGCGGTCATAGGCTTCCAGCCCGCCACGCAGCGCATCGCGCGCGGCCAGCTGAAGTCGGGTGTCCAGCGTGGTGCGGATCGACAGGCCGCCATTATAAAGCTGTTCCTCGCCATAGGTATCGAACAATTGGCGGCGGGCTTCCTCGACGAAGTATTCTGCGGCCAGGTATTCCTCTCCCCGGAACCGCTCGATCACACGAAGGGGTTCGGCGGCGGCCGCCTCGGCCTCTTCCTGGGTGATGAAGCCTTCGGCGACCATGCGCGACAGGACCCAGTTGCGCCGGTCCAGCGTGCGCTCGGGATGGCGGATCGGGTGGAAACGGGCCGGCCCGTTCACGACGGCCGCCAGGAAAGCACTTTCCGACAGGGTCAGCTCGTCCAGTGACTTGCCGAAATAGTTCATTGCTGCAGCAGCCACACCATAGGAGCGGCGGCCGAAATAGATCTCGTTGAGATAAAGTTCGAGGATCTCGTCCTTCTCGAATGCCCGCTCAATGCGGCGCGCCAGCAGCATTTCGCGGATTTTCCGCTCCATGCGCTGTTCGGATGACAGAAGGAAGTTCTTGGCCACCTGCTGGGTGATGGTGGAGGCACCTTCCAGCCGGTCATCGCGCAGCACATTGCCGATATTGTTGAGTGTCGCCCGGATAATGCCCACGAAATCGAGGCCGCCATGCTCATAGAAATTGGCATCCTCGGCGGCGAGGAATGCATTGGTCAGATTGGGCGGAATCCGGTCGATCGGCACAAAGACCCGGCGTTCACGGGCAAATTCGGCAATCAGGCGTCCGTCACCAGCGTGAACACGGCTGGTGATCGGCGGCTCGTACTCGGCCAGCTGCTCAATGCTCGGCAGATCCTGCGACAGGCGGGCCACATAGATGGCCGCCGCGACCGTCGCGATCAGTCCGAGAACAATGGCCGTGCCACCGCCCCAGATCACCAGTCTGAAGAAATTACGCCAGGAGAAAATTTTCATGCCGTTCCCGTCCGACCCCGAGTCGTGGCTGTCTTACCGGGCAACATTATGGCGAAGCCCAGCATGGAGTGAAAGGCGTTTATCGCCTCAGTTGTATCAGGGGATCGGCGTCAGCTGCGCCGAACGCACCGGATTGTCATCACTGACATCGTCGCGATCAAAATAATCATCGACCGCTTCCGCGAGCGATTGCATCAGGCGGGCCCGATAGGCCGCCGAGTTCAGATTGGCCGCGTCGTCACGGTTGGTCAGGAAGCCCATCTCAACCAGCACCGCCGGCACCTGCGAATCAAGCAGCACATAAAAGCCGCGCTGGCGGTGACCATTGGTCAGCACCGGGCCGACTTCGGACATGGAATCCAGCACCATCTCAGCAAAAATGGCCGAACGGTTGCGTTTTTCCCGGAGAGACAGGGAAAGCAGGATATTGCGAACCACCGGCGGCTGTGTTCCGCCGGAAAGATGGTTCCAGTCGCTGGCATTTTCCGGCAGGCGCGAAGCCCGGCCTGCACCGCTGTCAGACAGCGTATAAACGGCTGCACCGCGCGCCGACGATCCGGCTCCGGCACTGTCGGCATGCAAAGAGATAAACAGATCAGCATTGGCCGCACGCGCCACATTCACCCTCTCCTGGAGGGTCAGGTAATGATCACTGTCACGGGTCATAATGACGTCATAACGGCCTGTCGCAACAAGGCGGCGGCGCAATTCCAGAGCGGCGGCCAGATTGATGGTCTCCTCGACAACGCCATTGGCCGAGGCGCCCGGATCATGACCACCATGACCGGCATCAATAACGATGACGCGGCGCTCGCGTTCCGGTTCGGCAAAGGTTGCATCGCCGCGCTCGGCAATCAGCTGGCTGAGATCGGAGGGTTCCGGAAAACCGGATTCTTCCTCGAACTCCGAAGCCTCGACACGGCGTAGATCGATTACCAGGCGATGATGCGGATTGTCGGCATTGGCCGGAATATCAAACTGGTTGACGATGACCGCCGGGCTTTCCAGCTCGAATACGAGGCGGGACGCCTCGGCGGAGCGGTCAAAGAAGCGGAAATCATCCACGAGGCCGAAGCCCAGCCCCTCACCCGTCTCCAGCCCTTCAACGGACCAGGCCGCGCGCGAAATATCCAGCACCAGGCGGCGGGTGGGCTCGGAAACGGTAAAGGCGCGAAACTCGATATCGGTGGACAATTCGACGACCACGCGGGTCTCGTCATCACCACCGCCAAAGCGGACCTGACGGATTTCCGAGCCATCGATAGCCACAGCCGGCGCGAAGCTGGCAAAAGCCGCGATCAATGCCAAGAAAAGGATTCCGGACGTTCTGCCCATAACTCCACCATCGCAAACGCCGCGATTCGGTGCACGGCTTTTTTGTAGTGTTACCCGCTTTGCATTGACGTTTGGTTGACGAAAACGGAAATTCCGGCTTGCTGAACAAGCGCTTTCCAATTTCACAGCTTTAAGGCATGTTGCCACTCGTTCCGGAAGGCGAAGCGCTTGCGCCGCCTGGCCGAGGTCCTTGTCCGGAGCGCGCCGAGGCGAGTCATCGCCAAAACGCTATTATCCGCAGCCACCACTATCCGGCTGCGACCCGAACCGCCGCGATGAAGCTGCAAATTGCTGAAATCGCACGAGGAAAGTTAAACATGCGCGTCGCGCCGATTTTCCAGTCCCACACAATAGAAGACATCGGGTCTGTCCGCTGCGCCGCGCCGCTGCGTCCTCTCCGGACGCGCGCAGGAGCCAATTTTAATGTCCAAGAAAATGCTGATCGATGCGAGCCACTCGGAAGAGACTCGTGTCGCAATCGTCGAAGGAAACCGCGTCGAGGAGTTTGATTTCGAGTCCGCGTCGAAAAAACCGATACGCGGAAACATCTATCTGGCCAAAGTTACTCGGGTCGAACCTTCGCTCCAGGCCGCTTTTGTCGAATATGGCGGCAACCGCCACGGCTTCCTCGCCTTCAACGAAATCCATCCGGATTACTACCAGATCCCGCATGAGGATCGTCTCGAGCTGCAAGCCGAGGAAGAAAAAGCCGTCGAAGAGGCTGTCGCCGAGGCGGAAGCTGCCGGACCCGACGCCGAAGATAGTGACGAGCAGGGCGAGGACGATACCGACGCCGAAATGGAAGCCGTCGCCCGCAAGCGCCGGCAATTCTTCCGCAAATACAAGATTCAGGAAGTTATCAAGCGCCGCCAGATCCTGCTGGTCCAGGTCGCCAAGGAAGAGCGCGGCAACAAGGGCGCTGCCCTGACGACCTATCTCTCGCTGGCCGGACGTTATTGCGTATTGATGCCGAACACGCCGCGCGGCGGCGGCATTTCCCGCAAGATCTCCAATGGCGGCGACCGCAAGCGCCTGAAAGAAATCGTTTCAGAGCTGGAGCTGCCGACCGGTATGGGCCTGATCGTCCGCACTGCGGGTGCCAGCCGTACAAAGGCCGAAATCCGCCGTGACCATGACTATCTGCGCCGGGTCTGGGACGACATCCGTTCCAAAACGCTGGAATCTGTCGCCCCTGCCCTCGTCTACGAAGAAGGCGATCTGGTGCGCCGGGCCATCCGCGACATGTATGATCGCGACGTCGAGATCGTGCTGGTGGAAGGCGAAGGCGGCTACAAGGACGCCAAGAATTTCATGAAACTGCTGATGCCCTCGCATGCCTCGAAGGTGCAGCAATACAAGGAACCGATGCCGCTCTTTGTCCGGCATCATGTCGAAGACCAGCTGGAGGCGACCTATAACGCTGAAACCCAGCTGAAGTCCGGCGGCTATCTGGTCATCCACCAGACCGAAGCTCTGGTCGCGATTGATGTGAACTCGGGCCGCGCCACGCGCGAGCGGAATATCGAAGACACCGCGCTGAAGACCAATCTGGAAGCGGCCGATGAGGCGGCTCGCCAGATGCGCCTGCGCGATCTCGCCGGCCTGGTCGTGATCGACTTCATCGACATGGAAGAAAACCGGAATATCCGGGCCGTCGAGAAGCGGATGAAGGATGCGCTGAAAAAGGATCGTGCGCGCCTTCAGATGGGCCGCATCTCGCAATTCGGCCTGATGGAAATTTCCCGTCAGCGGCGCCGCACTTCGATCCTGGAGGGTTCGACTCGCACCTGTCCGCATTGTGGCGGCAAAGGATATCAACGAACGCCGCAGTCCAGCTCGCTGGTGGCGTTGCGAGCGCTGGAAGAGGAAGGCGCGCGTAAACGCGCCGCCCGCGTGCGCATCAATGTCCCGACTGATGTGGCGCTCTACCTTTTAAACGAAAAGCGTGATCACGTTCTGGCTCTGGAGGAGCGCTACGAATTCCGCGTGCTGATCTCGGCGGATCCGGACCTGATCCCGCCGGATTTCCGGGTCGACATTTTGGAAACCCGCGACAGCGGCAATTCTGATGACGCGGAAGCTGTCGCGGAAACTCCTGTATCGCCAGAAGACGTCAAGCCGGATGATGCTGGCAATTCCTCGCGCCGCCGCCGTCGCCGGCGCCGCCGGAAGGACGAGGATGCAGACGCCTCCGGCGAGGCTGAAACCAGCACAGACGACGAAGGCGAGGACGAGAACCGCGGAACGCGTTCCGGCGAGGATGATGAGGACGCTGCGCCGAGAAAGCGCCGGCGCCGTGGCCGCCGCGGTGGACGTGGCCGGCGCCGCAACCGCAATACGGAAGCCGGTGAGAATAGCGAAAATGCAGAATCCGCCGAATCCGGCAGCGATAACGAAACGCCGGAAGGCATGCAGGTGATCGATCCGGAAGCGGCGGCCGAGGATTTGCCGGCACCCGACGCTGAAGCCGAAGCCGAAAAACCCAAACGCCGCTCGCGCCGCAAGAAAGCCGAGCCGAAGGTGGACACCGACGCCAAGGCCGAAACGCCTGTTGCCCAGGACAAGCCGGAAGAAACAGCCGAAGCCGAGGAGAAGCCCAAGCGCAAGCGGGCGCCTCGCAAGAAGGCTGAACCCAAGACCGAGCCAAAGGCTGAAACCGAGGACAAGCCGGAAGAACCCGGTGCCGAAGAAAAGCCCAAACGCAAGCGGACTGCCCGCAAGAAAGCCGCTGAGGCTGCTCCGGCTGAAGAGGCCAAGCCTGCCGAGGAAGCCGAAGCGAAGGCCGAGGAAAAGCCCAAGCGTACGCGCCGCAAGAAGAGCGATGATGACGCCAAGGCGGCTGACACGGCCGAGACTGACTCAGGCGAAGCTGCAGATGACAAGCCCAAGCGCACGGGCTGGTGGCAGCGCGGCGGCAAGCTGTTTGGCGGAAAATAACAGATGAGTGATATGCGACGGACGGGCTTGGCCCGTTCGTTGCGTATGCTAGTGTTCGAATTCAGCGGGGGCTGTTCGAAGGAAGTTCTATGCGTGCCCTTATCGCTTTGATCCCGGTTCTGTTTTCCGCGGCTATTGCCGCCGCGCCTGCCTCTGCGCAGTCACTGATCCGCGATACCGAGATCGAGATCATGTTGCGGGATTATACCGACCCGTTCCTGGAGGCCGCGGGCCTGATACCGGACGATGTCGGCCTCTACATAATCGCTGACCCGGAAATCAATGCCTTCGTCACGCAAGGCCAGAATATCTTCATCCATACCGGCCTGATTCTGGAGGCCGAAAACCCGCTGCAGGTCCAGGGCGTGCTTGCGCACGAAACCGGACATATCTCTGGCGCACACCTGGCGCGGACCGGGGAAGCCATGAACCAGGCGGCCATTCCGATGTTTGCGACGATGGGATTGGGCATCCTGGCTGCGCTGGCCGGTGAAGGACAGGCCGGAGCCGCGCTGATGGCCTCGAGCCAGCAATTCGGCGCGCTGCAATTCTTCAGCTATACGCGTACCCAGGAATCCTCGGCAGATCAGGCCGCGCTGCGCTTCCTCAATGAAACCGGAACTTCACCGGCAGGCCTGCTGCAGTTTTTCGAGCGTTTCCGTTATCAGGAAGCCTTCAGTGCCGCTCGCCGCTATCCCTATTTCCGCACCCACCCCCTGTCTTCAGCCCGCGTGACGTCGCTGCGCGAGGGCGTGGCCAGCTCACCATTTGTCGAACAGGCAGCACCGCCTGAAGAAGTCGAGCGCCTCGAGCGGCTGCAGGCCAAAATCTACGGCTTCATGGCCGAGCCGGGCCATGTCTTCTTCCGTTATCCTGTCACCGATCACAGCCTGCCGGCGCGCTATGCCCGGGCCGTCGCCTATTACCGCGATGCGCAAATGGATCATGCGCGTGAAGAGATCGAATCCCTGATCGAGGAAGAGCCGGACAATCCCTACTTCTACGAGCTTTATGGCCAGATGCTGTTTGAAAGCGGCCACGCCGCGGAATCGATCGAATACCATCAGCGTTCTGTCGATCTGATGCCGAGCGCACCGCTGCTGAGGGTCAATCTCGCCATGTCGATGATCGCCTCGGAAGATGCGGAATATCTCGAAGCTGCAGGCCAGCATCTGCGCGTCGCGCTGGATATCGAGCCGGACAACAGCTTTGCCTGGTACCAGTTGTCCATTGTCCATGAACGCAATGGCGACACGCCGCGCGCCCAGCTGGCGATCGCCGAACAGGCCTTTGCGGTCGGCAATAACGGCCGGGCCATCCAGTTTGCTGCCCGCGCCATGCCGCATCTCGAGGTCGGATCGGTCGACCGGTTCCGGGCTGGCGAGTTGATGGCGGTGGCACAGGCCCGCATGGCCGACGAGGCGCCCCGCCAGAGCCGCCGCGACCGTTAACAGCATCGTCATTGGCAGGCGCATCGCATCCGGCTAAATCAGTCCGGGTATTTAACGGGGAAGTTTCATGAAAGCGTTTTTTGCCGCTCTGACCGGTATCCTTGCCCTGCTGGCATTTGCCGGCCCGGCCTCAGCACAATCTGACAGATCGCTGTCGGATGCGCAGCGCACCGAAATCCGCGAGATGATCGGCGATTACATCCTGGAAAATCCCGAGATCATCGAGGAAGCCCTGATCGAGCTGCAGCGGCGCGCCCGCCAGCGCGAGACCGAAGCCATGATGGGCGCGATCCGCGCCAATGCCGACCTGATCTTCAACGATGCCCGCGACCCGTCGTTCGGGGATGACGATGCGCCGATCGTGATCGTCGAATTCATGGACTACAAGTGCGGCTATTGCCGGATCGCTTCGCAATGGGTGAACGAAGCCCGCGAAGCCTATGGCGAGCATATCCGCTTTGTATTCAAGGAGTATCCGATCCTCGGCGAGGAATCACGCGAAGCCGCGCGCGCCGCACTGGCCGTGCTGCGTCAGGGCGACGATGTTTACTGGCGCTTCCATACGGCCATGATCCAGTCCAGCGGCCCGCTACCGTCTGGCCGGATCGAGAATTTCGCCCGGCTCGCCGGCGCGGATATCGAGCAAATGCAGGAAGACATGGCCGATCCGGCGATCCAGACGCATATCGAACAGGTCTACGCGCTGGGGCGCGCGATCGGTGCGGACGGAACACCCTTCTTCATCATCAATGGCCGGCCGATTTCCGGTGCCAATCGTGATGCCCTGGATCAGGCGCTGGCCAGCGAGATCGCCGCCGTGCGCCGCGCACAGAATGGTGGTGGCCAGTAGGCTGAACTTCTAATTCCGTTTTCCTCCGATTTAACCGGAGAACCTCGGCAAGAGCGGCCTGGCGTTCAGGCCCTCCGATCAAGTCGGAGGGCGACGCCAAATTTGTTTAGATCATACCGCTGAGCGGGCTGGACGGGTCGGCATAGCGCTTCTTGGACATGCGGCCGGCCAGATAGGCTTCCCGCCCTGCGATGACGGCATGCTTCATCGCCGAGGCCATGCGGATCGGGTCCTTCGCTTCGGCGATGGCCGTATTCATCAAGACGCCATCACAGCCCAGCTCCATCGCCACAGCGGCATCCGAGGCCGTGCCAACACCGGCATCGACGATGACCGGCACATTCGCGGCTTCGATGATGAGCCGGATATTCACCGGGTTCTGAATGCCGAGCCCTGAACCGATCGGCGCACCGAGCGGCATGATTGCGCAGCAGCCCGCCTCCTCCAGCTTCTTTGCGTAGACCGGATCGTCCGAGCAATAGACCATGACCTGGAATCCGTCCTTGATCAGCATGTCGGCGGCCCGCAGCGTTTCTTCCATGTCGGGGTAGAGATGTTTCGGGTCGGACAGGACTTCGAGCTTGACCAGGTCCCAACCGCCGGCCTCGCGCGCCAGGCGCAGTGTGCGCACGGCATCCTCTCCCGTGAAGCAGCCCGCCGTATTGGGCAGGAAGACGTATTTCTCCGGATCGATGTAATCGACCAGCAAGGGCTGGTCCGGATCGGTCAGATTCACCCGCCGCACCGCCACGGTGATCATCTCGGCACCGGAAGCCTCCAGTGCGCGGGCATTCTGCTCATAGCTTTCATACTTGCCGGTGCCGATAATCAGGCGCGACTTCAGTTCGCGGCCGGCGACGATGAAGGGGGTATCTTCCATGAAACTATCCTCCGCCCACGAACTGGACGATCTCGATCCTGTCGCCATCGGCGAGCACGGTTTCCGGGTGCAGTGATTTGGGCACGACTTCCAGATTGCGCTCGACAGCGACTTTTTTCGGATTCAGGCCAAGCGCTTCTACCAGGCCGGAAATCGTCAGCCCGTCAGCGAATTCGCGTGTCTCGCCATTGATCGTCAGTTTCACGCCAGCGGCCTCGCCTGCTTGTAATCTACCGTCTGGAGGTCGTAGAACCCGGCCCTCACGTCAAGGGGCAAGGCACACATGTCATCCACGCTGATGATCCTGAACGGACCCAATCTGAACCTGCTCGGCACGCGTGAGCCGGAGATTTACGGCCATGAGACGCTGGCCGACATCGAATCGCTCTGTGCGAAGGCTGCCGCCGAGCACGGCCTGTCGATCGATTTCCGCCAGTCCAACCATGAAGGCGTGCTGATCGACTGGATACAGGAAGCGCGCAACGGATTTGCTGCCATCATCATCAATCCGGCGGCTTACACGCATACTTCCATTGCTCTTCATGACGCTTTAAAGACGGTATCCATACCGGTGATAGAAGTGCATATCAGCGATCCAGAGAAGAGGGAGGCGTTTCGGCATCAGTCTTATGTCGGCCTGGTAGCCAACCGGACGATTTCCGGGAAAGGTGCTGCCGGATATGCCGAAGCGGTGGCGATTGCCGCCAAGCTGATCTAGAACACGCCGAATCCGAAACCCGAGAGGCGAACGACAAGCATGGCCACGTCATCCAAGGCAGGTACGAAGCAGGACACCGCTTTTGATCCGAAACTGGTGCGGGAACTCGCAGAGATCCTCCGCGAAACCGAACTGACCGAGATCGAGGTCGAGCGCGACGGGCTGCGCATGTATGTCGCCCGCACTGTTCAGGCCGCCCCTGTCCAGCATGTTGCTGCTGCGCCTGTTGCCGCGGCGCCTGTTGCGGCTCCGGCACCTTCTGCTGCGCCTGCGGCACCGGCCGCTTCGGGGGGAGCTCCGGACAATGCCGTTCCTTCGCCGATGGTCGGCACAGTCTATCTCCGTCCCAATCCGGACGCTGACGAGTTCGCCAAGATCGGTGATGCGGTGAAAGAAGGCGATACCATTTTGCTGGTGGAGGCCATGAAGACCTTCAACCCGATCATCGCACCGAAATCCGGCAAGCTCACCGCCATGCTGGTGGAAGACGGCCAGCCGATCGAATTCGGTGAACCGCTGTTTGTGATCGACTGATCGGCGCGGGCGAGATGTTCGATAAAGTCCTCATCGCCAATCGCGGCGAGATCGCGCTCCGGGTTCACCGCGCCTGCCGTGAAATGGGCATCAAGACGGTGGCCATCCACTCGGAGGCCGACCGCGAAGCCATGCATGTCAAACTGGCGGATGAAAGCGTTTGCGTCGGGCCGAATGCGGCCAACCAGTCCTATCTGAAAATCCCGCAGATCATCGCTGCCTGCGAAATTACCGGCGCCCAGGCCATCCATCCGGGCTATGGCTTCCTGTCGGAAAATGCCCGCTTTGCCGAAATCGTCGAAGCCCATGGCCTGGTCTTTATCGGTCCGACGGCTGAGCATATCCGCCTGATGGGCGACAAGATCACCGCCAAGCAGGCCGTGAAGGATGCCGGCATCCCGGTCGTTCCCGGCTCGGATGGTGGTATTACCGACATCGAAGAAGCCAAGAAGATCGCCGACGAGATCGGCTATCCCGTCCTGGTCAAGGCGGCTGCCGGTGGTGGCGGGCGCGGCATGAAGGTTGCCCAGACGCCGAAGGATTTCCGTGAAGCGGTGGAAACGGCCTCCCGCGAGGCTGAGGCCGCTTTCGGCGACGGTGCCGTCTATCTGGAGAAATATCTCGGCAAGCCGCGCCATATCGAGATCCAGGTCCTGGCCGATCAGCATGGCAATGTCGTGCATCTGGGCGAGCGCGACTGTTCGCTGCAGCGCCGTCACCAGAAAGTGCTGGAAGAGGCTCCCTCGCCGGCTCTGGATACCGAGGCGCGCGCCAGGATCGGCGAGATCACACGCGATGCTGTGGCCGCCATCGGCTATCGTGGCGCCGGCACGGTCGAATATCTCTACGAGAATGGCGAATTCTACTTCATCGAGATGAATACCCGCCTGCAGGTGGAACATCCGGTCACGGAAGCCATCACCGGTCTCGACCTCGTGCGCGAGCAGATCCGCATCGCCGCTGGCGAGAAGCTGGGCTACACGCAGGATGACATCACGTTTGAAGGCTGGGCCATCGAATGCCGCATCAATGCGGAAGATCCGGCAACATTCGCGCCCTCTCCGGGCAAGGTCACGGAATTCCATGCGCCCGGCGGTCTGGGTGTGCGCCTCGATAGCGGCCTTTACGCCGGTTATTCGATCCCGCCCTATTATGACAGCCTGATCGGCAAGCTGATCGTTTCCGGCAAGACGCGTGAGGAAACCCTGCTGCGGTTGAAGCGCTCGCTGGAAGAAATGGTGGTTGGCGGTATCAAGACAACGATCCCGCTACACCTCGCCCTGCTGGAAGAAGAGGCCTTCCGGTCCGGCGATTACCACATCCGCTGGCTCGAAAGCTGGCTTGCCGACCGCGCGAAAGACTAGGCGATGCCGGGCTTCGGACCGGCTGACCTGCTGGATTGCTATCGTGACGGCATCTTCCCGATGGCGGATTCCGCCGATGATCCCAGCCTGTTCCTCGTTGATCCGCCTCTACGCGCCAATATTCCGCTGCAGGGTTTCCACGTTCCGCGGCGCCTGAAGCGGCTGGTTCGACAGGGCAAATTCGAGATCACGATCGATCGGGACTTCCACAAGGTCGTGGCGATGTGCGCGGCGCCGGCACCCGACCGCGACAATACCTGGATCAACCGGCCGATCCGCTGGCTCTATGGCGAATTGTTCGAGATGGGCCATGCCCATTCCGTTGAATGCCGGCTCGAGGGAGAGTTGGCAGGCGGCCTCTACGGGGTTTCGCTGGGTGGCGCCTTTTTCGGCGAAAGCATGTTCTCGCGCGCCAGCAATGCCTCCAAAGTCGCCCTCGTCCACCTGGTCGCCCGGCTGATCACCGGCGGCTTCAGATTGCTGGATGCACAATTCATGACCCGGCATCTCAGCCAGTTCGGAACCGAGGAAGTTACCGCGGAAATCTACAAGCAAAGGCTTGCCGAGGCTGTTGCCATCGACGCAGACTTTCACCGGTTAGCGGAAAATGCGAGCGGGGCTCAGGCCCTGCAGTCAATCGGCCAGACGTCGTAGACCGGGTGTTCCAGCGGATTGAGCGCCGGGTTGGAGGCGAACATCCAGCCCGAGAAAATCCGCTCGCCGCCCTCTTCCAGCATGCTGCCATCGTCCTGGCGGCGCTCGAAAATCTCGACGAAGACAAATGTCTCCGGCGTTTCTTCTGGCGGACGCTCGCGGCAATAGCGCGGCAAGATGGTCAGCGAACCGAACTGGTATTCCTCGCCGATACGGATTTCAAAGTCCTGAGTGCGGGCCGTGACCTTGTCGAGACCACGCATGACCAGCACCGTGCCGGGACGGCTGGACAGATTCTGGGCTGCAGCCTGGCCCAGCGGCAGGGCCAGAAGAACACAAAGGATAAGACGCCGGATAACAGTCATGGCTTCATGATGCCGCGATGCGGCCCCCGCGTCGAGAGCGATCACCCCTCAGGCGACCAGCTTTCATAATCACCACTATTGGCCTGACGATGTCCGCCGCGCGACAGCGAGCCGGACGGCTTGTAGGCATGGACCGTGCCGGTGAGGTTCGGCTCGTGTTCCTGTTCCCAGGCGTGACGCGGCTCATCGCCCGTCGGCGGATCCTGGAAAGTGTGATGCAACCAGCCATGCCATTCCATCGGAACGCGGCTGGCATCAGCATAGCCCTTATAGACCACGTACCGGCGCACCCGGCCATCCGAGCCGGTGGCCTTCTTTTCCTCGAAATAGCGATTGCCGTAGGCATCCTCGCCCACCTTCCTTGCCCCCTTCATGGCGAGGGTCAGATAGGTACCGGGCGTGGCATCATTCCACCAGGCGAACAGTTTTCCGAGCATGGCGCGTGTCCTTTGAAGGGATCAGACTCGGCGCGGAATATGCCTATCCACACCCTATTGGTCCAGTGGGCTTTGCCTGCATTGGGCAGTGCCGCAGCGAGGCGTATGCTTTGCGTTGATTCGGGTGATTCTTTCAGGCGGCATTCCCATGACAAAATCCGGCAAGATCCAGTATTCGACTTTCACGCTCCGCGATCCCGATGGCGGGGAGGATGTTTCCTTCCGCGCGCCCGATGGCTGGGATGTGGGTGCGGTAGCTGCCCTGGCAGAATTATGCGCCGCTCCGCGCCCGGTTGCGACCAAGCCCAAGCCTGGAACGAAAGGTCCCGACTGGCTTCGCCCGCGGGTGGCTGATGGAAAAGACCGGGCGCTTGAAAGCGATGCCGAGCAAGTTTTCAACCGGATCGCCTTGCATTTCGCCCGGCCAGCCAAGGACAAGGCGCTGATGGGGGCGCTGAAGGCCGATTTCGAGAAACGCTTCATATCGCCCGAGCCTTTCCTGTGGGCGAATGCGGGGACAGACATCGCCTATGGCGACAAACTGCCGGGCCAGGCACGGATTCCCGCGGTCACGCAGATCGGCGCGGATACGAGCGAGGCCCGCACGCTGGCCCATGACATAAGCAAAGCGCATCTGGAAGCCGCGATTGGTGATGTTGGTGCGCGCGTGCTGCGTGACAGGCTGATGGCGATTGGCGATGCGATCGCCCAATGCGCTGGCGATGTCGAGGATTGTCTCGACCCGGCCACCAATCCAGCGCTGAAGAAGGCACTGCAGGCGGCACGGCGCGATGGCGCTCCCGATGAAGCCATTGAGCATGCGCTGGCTCTGGCACGGCAAGGCGAGTTCGATGAACCTGATCTGGGTTTCCAGCCCACCGCGCCGATTGATATTCCCGCATTGCAAATTCCCGCTGATCTGATCGAAGCCGAAGCCGCCGACAGTGACTGGGCATTCCATGACGGTACCGAGGAGCCCGCACGGGCCTGGTGGCAACAGATCGCCCAGTCGATCTGGAGCTTCGGTGCGCCCGCGCTGAGCTTTGCGCCGGAACGAACAGCCGCCGGGCCACACCTCTATCTCAACCTGCCTGCCACATCCGGTGACCTGAAGACCCTCAAGGCGGTGATTTCCCGCTGGTCAGGCGCGCTGCGCTCCGGCGTCAGGAAATCCGAGACAGCCGGGACGATCTCCCTGACCGGGTTTGCTGCGATGTTTGCAGCCAAAGGTCTGGCCTATGACAGCGAAGAGGCCCGTGAGCTGGCTCGCACTATCGCCAAAGCGGCCATATCTGCCGCAGGCGAGCGGGTGATCGTCTCTGCCGAGGCTCCGGACGGCGATCTGGCCCGGATGATGGAAGCCGACTCGATCGGCCTGTCGCCGCTGAATGACATTCTTGTCGAAAAAGGTGCGAGCCGCGAATTCCGCAATAGCGTGATCGAGGGCCTGAAGACCCTGGGTCTCGGCATGGCGGACAAGAGCGCCATGACCGCCTTTGCCCGGCCTGCGCCTGATGCCGTCATAGCTTTGGCTGACGTGCTGCAGACCGAACTCACCGGCCCCGTTTTGGTCAATCTGTCCCTGCCCGCTGATGCCGGCCCGGATGTCGTTGCGCGGCTGATGCGGCAAGCCGGCAAGGCCGGATTGTCCCAGATGCGGATCGAGCGGGCTGGAACGGGTCTGACCGCGCTGCTCGACGAGATCGGCGATGATCTCGAGCCCGGCGAGGAACGCATCGTTGAAAAGATCGTTGAGAAGATCGTTGAAAAGCCGATCAACCGCCGCAAATTGCCGGACCGGCGCAAGGGTTATATCCAGAAAGCCACGGTCGGCGGGCACAAAATCTATCTGCATACCGGTGAATTCGATGATGGCGAGCTGGGCGAGATTTTCCTCGACATGCACAAGGAAGGCGCGGCCTTCCGCTCACTGATGAACAATTTCGCCATCGCGATCTCGATCGCCTTGCAATACGGCGTGCCGCTGGAAGAATTCGTCGATGCCTTTGTCTTCACCCGGTTCGAACCGGCTGGTGAGGTCGAAGGCAATGACTCAATCCGTCATGCGACCTCTATCCTGGATTATCTGTTCCGCGAACTGGCCGTTTCCTATCTCGGACGGACCGATCTGGCCGAGGTACAGCCGGATGTCAGCGGCGGCATCGGCCGCGGCGTGGCGCAGGAAAAAATCCTCGAGGAAGACGCTTCACGCTTCATCTCCAAGGGCTTCTCGCGCGGCCAGCTACCCGACAATGTCGTCATGCTGACCAATGACATGCGCAAGGCGAAGGCAGAGGAACGCGGTGCTATCGACGCCGAAGAAGCCGAAGTGCTGACACCGGACAATTATGATGGCGACCCCTGCCCTGAATGCGGGCATTTCACCGTTGCGCGCCTTAATGACGGTACGCTGGATTGCCAGGCCTGTGGATGGTCCAAGCGCGAGGAAAGCGGAACCTAGTCCGCGTCCGAAAAGCGCCCTTCACCCGGCGGTGGCCAGTCGATGCCCGCCTGCTCGATCCGGCGGGCGAAATTCGGCGCGGCCTCCATATCGAAGGGAACACCACAGCGGCAATCAATGAGAACCCGGATAATCTGGTAATAGCCCAGCGGTCGTTGATCGACGTCGGCGACCAAGGCATTCAGCCGCTCGCGATCATCCACGATGGCAAGAAGGGTAAACTGTCCGAGTCCCCGAAAGCCTTCCTGGGAATTTCCTTCTGCCTCGCTTTCAATGAGCGCCCGGGCCGGGCCGGCGTCACCTTCGCCGCCGGCCAGTATGGCCTCGAATGTGCTGACAAATCCGGCCGGCGCCGAGAATTCCCGCAACAGCCTCAAGGTCGTCTCTCGGTCACCCGACGCTGCCACGGCCGCAACAAGCGAATATCGGCCCAAATTGCCGTCCGGGTTCAACTCAAGATCGCGCCGGGCGGCTTCCGCAGACAATTCGAAATCACCGGCTGCAAACGCGATCCGGTTCAGAACCGACCATGCCAGCGGGTTGAGCGGATCGCATTGCACCCAGCGCCGGTAATAGGGCAGGAATTCCTCCGCCCTGCCGGAAATCGCGACAAACTCCGGCAACCACGCCCCCCGGCCACATCCCTGCTGTGGATCGACATTGTCCAGTTGTTCGCTCACGCCGATCCAGTTGTCGGAAAAATACAAGCGGTCCAGTGCCACCAGAGCGCGCGTCGAGGCATCCTGTGTGTTGGCCGCGGCCTGGTCGAGCAGGTCGAAATAGGATTGCCGCGCCGCCTCGAACTGCTGTTCATCGATCTCGGGCTCCAGACGCAAGATTTCGAGCATGCGGTGGGCGTAGAGATCCGCTGCAATATTGTAGGCCTCGCTGAAGTCCGGGTCATAGGATACCGCCTCCATCAGGAAGGCGTTGGCTTCCTCCAGCTCCCCGACAATCGCGCCGTTGCCATCATGCGCTGCCGAATGCAGGGCATAGCCTCGCTGGAACGCGATAAAGGCTTCCAGGCTGTTGGTGCCGGCATCGTCCATGCGCTCGCGCGCCTCGGCATCCAGAGCGACCCCGAGCACGGCAGCAATGTTCTCGGCAATGTCCTCCTGGACGGCGAAAACGTCCTCGTAGGACCGGTCATAGGTCTGGGACCAGAGGTGGGCATCGTCGGCCGCCCGGATCAGCTGGGCGGTGATCCGCACCTGCTCGCCATTGCGCGACGGGCGGATGGAGCCTTCGAGGATGTGTGCCACGCCCAGCCGCTCCGCGATCTCGGGAATGGATGGCAAATCGTCACCGCGGAACTGGAAAGCAGAGGTGCGCGAGGTCACGATCAGCTCGGGCACATAGGCCAGCGAGTTGAGGATTTCCTCGGTCAGGCCATCGGCGAAATACCGGTCGTCCTCGTTCGAGCTGAATGACAGGAAGGGCAGCACCGCCACAGACCGCTCTGGTGGTGCCACGGCGTCTATGAGATCATCATTGCCTTCGTCATCGTCGCTGGCTTGCGCGGTATCAACAACAGCTGGCGGCTGATCCGCCGTTGGAGAGAATTGCTGCCAGACCAGCAACACGACCACGATCGCCAGACCGGCAATGATGGCGATATTCAGGACCGAACCGGTCTGTCCGGTCCGGCTTTCCTCCATCGGTACATCGGCGGTGCGTTTCATGCCATCCGGCGTCAGTTCGAATGCCCAGGCGATAAATATGATCACCGGAAAAGCGACGATCAGGACGATCAGGGCAAAGGCATTGGCCCATGGCGGAATCCCGGCCGCCGAACCGATGACGTCCACCACCTGCATGACGATCCAGCCGACAACCAGATAGGCTGCTGCAACCCGAAAGACGTTTCGCCGCTGAAGCTCGCTGATCAGGTTACTCATCGCTTGTCGTCTCCATCAACGGAAAGCCCAGATCACCGGCTGGTGGCCAGGCGAAACCGGACTGGGCATAACGCATCGAGAAATCAGGGGCTGCGTCTCTGTCGAACGGGGTGCCACACCGGCAGGAATCGATAGCCGTCATCAGGTCGATGAAACCGTAAGGCCGCGCATCAATCTCTGCAGCCATCGCATTGGCGGCCTCGCGATCGCCGAGAAAGGCATGCATCAGCATGTCGAACCAGCCGGTTTCATCGGTCGCGAACGGGCGGATCACCGTCTCGGCTTCATCGCCGCCGCGCATCGCCGCCAGCCGGATCCGTTCCCATTCCCAGTGCGGCTGTAACATGGCCTCGGCATCGTCCAGCCGCCCCAACCCCAGCAACGCGTCAAAGCGGATCACTTCGGACTCATAGTCCATGCCCTGATTGACGAGTTCGTCGGCCAGCGTCAGCGCCGCGTCATAATCACCGCGATCCAGAAGCGTGTTGCCCAGCAAAAGGCGGGTATCGGGGTTTAGCGGATCACAGCGAACCTGGCGCTCGGCATAGTCGAGGCGATGATCCAGATTGTCATAGACACGGGCAAAATCCTGCAGCCAGTTGTCGTGGGCACATTCCTGCGAGGTCAGGGCATCCTCGATGGCACCCCGGGCATTACGCCAGTCATCGGAAAAGAAGATCTGGTTGGCCTCGACAATCGCCCGCCGCGTATCCGTTGACGCCGTCTCGTGAGCGCGCTCCAGCAATTCGGTGTGGCGCTCGCGCGCAGCGTCCAGCTCGTCCTCGCCGAATTCTTCTTCCAGCGCATACTCGCTGAGGATATGGGCGTAATAATCACTCTGCAGCAGATAGGCTTCGGAGAAATCCGGGGCGAGTTCCGTTGCGCGTGTAAAGAATGCATCAGCCTGTTCGAGAAGCGCGTCACCATCATCCTCGAGATGGCCCCGGTCCCACAGCGTCTTGCCCTGCTGGAACGCGATGAAAGCATCAATGTTCCGGGTCCCGGAATTGCGCATCTGCCGGCGATTGTTTTCGCTGAGAACGATCTGGAGCACGCCGGCAACGTTTTCGGCAATATCCTCCTGAATGGCGAAAACATCGTCCAGTGACCGGTCATAGGTCTGGGACCAGAGGTGCACATCATCTTCCGCGCGGATCAGCTGGGCCGTGATGCGCACCTGATCGCCCGAGCGCCGGACCGAGCCCTCCAGGACATGGGCCACGCCCAGACTGTTCGCGATCTCGGGAATGGACGGAAGATCATTACCGCGGAACTGGAAGGCCGACGTCCGCGAGGTGACGCGCAATTCGGGCACGGCGGCCAACGAATTCAGGATCTCCTCGGTCAGCCCGTCTGCGAAATAGCCGTCATCCTCGTTTGAGCTCATCGCCAGAAAAGGCAAAACCGCAACGGTCAGTTCGGGAATGGCTGCCGGTTCCTGCCCATCGGTTTCAGCTTCGGCGCCGCCTTCCGTCTCAGCGGACGAGACGATGTTCACTTCCTCACCCGTCCGGGCCAGAGGCGGCGCACCGGTGCGGATTGTCCTGTTGATGGGCTGCCAGGCCAATAATCCGGCGAACAGAATAATGGCCGCCATCAACACGTAATCCATCGGCCGCGGCGTCAGAGGCACGTCATTCGCGCCTGACTCCGGGCTACGGGTTGTGCGGATGCCATCGGGCGTCAGTTCGAACGTCCACGCGACGAACAGAATGACCGGGAAGGCTGCGACCAGGATGATAAGGGCAACGCTGTCGGCCCAGACGGGCAATCCCGCGGCATTCTTGACGCCGGAAATCACCTCGAATGTGACCCAGGCAACAGCCAGATAGCCGGCTGCAAACCGGAAAACATTCCGCCGTCTCAGCTCGTGCAGGAAACGGCCCATCCCCTACCAGTCCTTCAAGGGGTAGCCGAAATCGGTCGCGGGCGGCCATGGAAAACCGGCCTCTGCGAGCCGGGCGGCGAAATTCGGCGCGGCTTCCAGATCGAAGGGGGCACCGCAACTGCAAAATCCTATCATCTGACTTAAAACGACCGGCGACAGCGGGCGGCTATCCACCAGTGCGGCCGCCGCGTTCGCATTCTCTCGATCGCCGATCATCGCATAAACCAGTACCTCGAACTGCGTGGGTAAGCCCGGTATCGCCAGCACCTGTTCTGCCAATTCACTGGCAGCCTCCGCATCTCCGCGCAGCGACGCCAATCTCAGGGCGAAGAAAATCACACCGCGGGGATCCAGACCGGGCTCCTGCAATATCGCGTCGACCTCATCAAAACGGCCTTGCGCCATCATGATATCCATCGCCAGAAATTCCGATTGTCCAAGCGCAGTGGTGACAATGCCGAGTTCGAGGTGCTCCCTGTGGGCCTCGAGCGCACGGTCGTAGAGGCCATTCGCAAAGAGGACACGCTCATAGGAACTCCAAATTGTGGAATTGAGGGGATCACAGGCGACCTGTTCGGAATAGAAGTTCACGTGCTCCATCGACGGCTCGGCAAATGCGACCAGCGTGTTCAGGTAATTGTCCTCGACGCATAAATCGGTCTGCATGACCGTCTCGATAATCGGGTAGGCCAGCTGCCAGTCGTCCGAAAAAAGCAGGCGGTTGGCATGAGCGATCGCGCCGCGCACTTCATCCGGCGCCGTTTCCTCTGCCAGCTCCAGCAAACGCGTATGTTCGGCATGGGCCGCATCAAACGCTTCCTGATCAAACGTGGCCGTAACCGGCTCGCCGGATGCATCCTCCTGCACGCGCTGAAGAGAACGCTCGACCAGAACAATCATCTCATGGGCATACTGGTCGCTCCACAAGAGATAGGCTTCCGAAAATCTCGGATCGAGCTCGGTGGCGCGTTCAAACAACGCGCTGGCGTCGCCCAGCTGGGTTTCCGTATCGTTGAGATGCCGCTCGCGGAAAATCTCCTGGCCCTGCTGGAAGGCGACAAAGGCCTCGATACTCCGCGCACCGGAATCGCGCATCAATTGGCGCGCGCGCTCATCCATCGCGACTTCGAGAATATCAGCGACGCTGACCGCTATTTCTTCCTGGATGGCAAAAACATCGTCCAGCGTCCGGTCATAGGTCTGGGACCAGAGATGTGCATCATCTGAAGCCCGGATCAGCTGGGCCGTCACCCGGACGCGATTACCGCTGCTTCTGACCGAACCTTCCAGCACATGATTGACGCCGAGGCGGGCAGCGACTTCAGGAATGGGAGGGATTTCTGCTCCGCGGAACTGGAATGACGAGGTGCGCGATGTCACCCGGATATCCGGCAAAGCCGCCAGCGCATTCAGGATTTCCTCGGTCAGTCCGTCGGCAAAGAAGCGGTCGCTATCCTCATTGGAGAAAGCCTCGAACGGCAGGACGGCAATGGAATGATCGCTGGAGGCCGCCGGCGCGGGTTCAGCGACATTTTCCGTCTCGGATTGAACCGCCTCCGGCCCGGAAACAGGTTGGGTCGCGGCCATTTGCGCGCCGGAACCAGTGTCGGACGGCGCCAGCTGGCGCCAGCCGATAATGGCAACCAGAACGATGACCGCTCCGAGGATGGCATAATTCAGGATCTGTCCGGTCTCGGCCGTACGGCTTTCCGATTCCGGAACCGATGCGGTCTGCTTGATGCCTTCAGGCGTCAGCTCGAATGCCCAGGCGATAAACAGCACGACCGGGAAGCCAACGATCAGGATGATGAGCGCAAAGCTGCTCGCCCAGCCGGGCATGCCAGAGGCGGCGCCGATGACATCAACCACCTGCATCACGATCCAGCCGACCACGAGATAGGCCGCAGCCACCCGAATCACGTTCCGGCGCTGTAATTCGCGAACCAAATTGCCCATGGAATCTCCCCTGCCACACGAAATGCCATGGATTAAGGATTAACTCAATGAAATCCGATAAGAAGGCCGTTAGTTGAGCCCGGCCCCGATCTTGCAACCGTCAGGGGAAATGTACTGGAGCGCACCGCTATGAAACGCCTGGCCTGTCTTGCCGTCCTGATGCTGAGCCTGTCTGCCGCCGCTGCGGCGCAGAATGCTGGCGAGATCGCGCGCGTCCAGAGCGGTCAGTCCTGCAGCGGCTGCAATCTGTTCCAGGCCGATTTGTCCTATCGTGATTTGCCCGGCGTGAACCTCTCTAATGCCCGCTTGCGGCAAGCCAGCCTGGCCCTCGCAACAATGAACCGCGCGAATTTCAGCGGGGCGGACCTGTCCATTGCCGACCTGTTCGGCGGCCGGTTTACGGGTGCCAGCTTCCGCAATGCCAATCTGGAGAACGCCAATCTGGTAGGAGCCTATTTCGGCAGCGCTGACTTTTCCGGGGCGCGCCTCAGCGGTGCGATCCTGTCAGGTGCCGAGATGGAGCGGGTCCGCGGACTGACCCAGACACAGCTGGACGGGGCTTGCGGTGACGGAGCCACCCAACTTCCAAGGGGCTTGCGTATACCCGTATGCTGATTAGAAAATGTCTGCGGGCTTACAGCGATTTAAGTCGTCATGCGGACAAGTTTTCTTTATTTGCTCATTCCGTGAAAGAAATTGCCAGACATATCCTTGCCGGGCTTTGCCTGATCGGCGTCTCCGGCGCGGCCCGGGCGGGTGATGAACACCCTCACCGGACAATCACGATTTCCGGGCAATGCCAGAGCTGCGATCTGGCACGCGAAAACCTTTATGGTGCCGAAATCATCGGCGCGACGTTCATCGCCTCCGATCTCAACGACGCCAACCTCAATCATTCCGTCCAGGTCGAGACGCGTTTTATCGGCTCCAGCCTGAACCGGGCTGATTTCACCACATCGCGTCTTTCGGGCGTGATGTTCCAGGAGTCCGAGCTGGAAGGCGCCGTGCTGGTCAGTCTGCATGGCGAGCGCCTGCGGTTTGATGGCTCCATCATGACCGGTGTGGACCTGACGGATTCGCTACTGATACTGGCGAATTTCATGGAAACCGATTTGACGGATTCCAGCTTCGTCCGAACCCGCCTGTTCAATTCCCGTTTTGACGGTGCAACGCTGGACGGTGCCAATTTCACGGCGGCCAACCTGCCGGGCGCCATCATGCGCGGCACAGAGGGGCGCGACGTCAATTTCAGCGAAGCCGACATGCGCGGTGTCGATCTGTCCGGCGCACATTTTGTCCGCGCTGATTTTTCCGGAGCCGTGTTGCAAGGCGCACGGTTGGAAGGGACGATCATGATCGAGGTGACGGGCCTGACACCCGAAGCCTTGCGGGACGCCTGTTCCACGGCCGCCAGCCAGCTTCCCGATGGTATCGAGCTGCGCGACTGCAGTGAATTGCCACAACGCACGACGCGCGCGCCTGAACCGCGCCGTCCGCTGCGCCTGTCTTTCACGACCAGTGGTCCCGAGCAGAATGTGTTTATCGTGCGCGACGCCGAGAACGTGCAACGCATCGAGGAAATCCGCGCCGAACAGGCCCGGGCTGTTGCGGAATTCGAGGCGGTGCGGCGTTCCATCGTGGAGACACGACGTGCCATGGTCGAAGCAGAAAGCATCCTCCGAGATACGGAGATCGATATCGGGACGCGTCAGGAGCTTGCCGCAGAGATCGAGGAGGAGCTGCGCGAGGTCCGCGAGATGGAAATCGAACTGCAGGTCCGCGAGGCTGATTTCGCAGACCAGATGCGGTCCAATCCTGACATGCTCCGCCTGGTGAGGCAGTCAGGCGAACGTCTGATCTTCATCGACGAGACAGGCAGCCATTATCCCGATCCGCGCAGTCCTTCCGTGGTCGTCAACGGCAACCGCTATCAGTTGAATGGCCGGTATGAGTGGGTCTTTGAAATGCCCGCCTCTGAACCGCTGGGACCCAAAGGGCCCGGCGAAGCGCCTGCTCCGCCTCCGGCCCCGGAATCCACCGAAGACTGATCAGCCCTTTTTGGCGTCTGGCAGAACCACGCGCAGGCTCAGATCGCGCAACTGCGCTGCATCTGCCGGAGCCGGCGAATTCATCAACAAATCGGCCGCCTGCTGGTTCATCGGGAACAGGCTGACTTCGCGCAGGTTTTTCGCCCCCACCAGCAGCATGACAATCCGGTCCACACCGGCAGCCATGCCACCGTGAGGCGGTGCGCCATACTGGAATGCCCGGTAGAGGGCGCCGAAACGCTCCTTCACCACATCCGGGCCGAGGCCGGTAATGCCGAACGCCTTGATCATGGTCTCCGGGATATGGTTCCGGATCGAGCCAGAGGCGATCTCGAAGCCGTTACAGACCAGATCATACTGCTGGGCTTTGAGGGCTAACAGCGCCTCATTGCCTTCCTTCTCGGCGGCTTCCAGCGCCGCCAGACCGCCGCGCGGCATGGAGAACGGATTGTGAGAGAAATCGATCTTCTTGTTGTCCTCGTCCCATTCATACATCGGGAAATCGACAATCCAGGCTAGTTCGAACCGGTCCTCGTCAACAAGGTTCAGCTCTGTACCAACACGGTCACGGGCCTTGCCGGCAAAGGACGCGAACTCTGACGGCACACCGGCCACAAAGAAGACAGCATCCCCATCATTCAGATCGAGCTGTTGACGCACGGCATTTGTCCGCTCCTCACCGATATTCTTGGCGATCGGGCCCGCGCCCTCACCGTCACGGAAGAAGATATAGCCCAGGCCAGGCTGGCCTTCCTTCTGCGCCCAGGAATTCATCCGGTCGCAGAAAGCCCGCGATCCGCCCGACGGGGCCGGAACTGCCCAGACACGCACTTTGGGGTTCTTCTCGATCATGCCGGCGAAAATCTTGAAACCGGAGCCGGCAAAATGCTCCGTCACGTCCTGCATCTCGATCGGGTTACGCAAATCCGGCTTGTCGGTGCCGTATTTCGCCATGGCAACATCGTAGGGAATACGCGGGAATTCGGCCGTGACCGGCTTGCCCTCGGAAAAGTCTTCGAAGACCTCCCGGATCACCGGCTCCATCGTGGTGTAGACGTCTTCTTCCTCGACGAAGCTCATTTCCACGTCGAGCTGGTAGAACTCGCCCGGCAGACGGTCCGCGCGCGGGTCCTCGTCGCGGAAACAAGGCGCAATCTGGAAGTAGCGGTCAAAGCCGGAGACCATGATCAGCTGCTTGTATTGCTGCGGTGCCTGCGGCAGTGCGTAGAAATTACCGGGATGCAGACGCGACGGCACCAGGAAGTCGCGCGCGCCCTCCGGCGACGACGCGGTCAGGATCGGGGTGGCAAACTCGAAAAAGCCCGCAGCCGCCATCTTGTCACGCATGGCGCGGATCACGGCCACGCGGCGCATGATGTTGTTGTGCAGGGTCTCACGGCGCAGATCGAGGAAGCGGTGCTTCAGGCGCACTTCTTCCGACCATTCGGGCTCACCGAACACCGGCATCGGCAATTCCTCTGCGGCAGACTGAACGGTCAGATCCTCGACCCGAACCTCGATCTCGCCGGTGGGAAGATTGGCGTTTACCGTCTCGGCAGAACGCGCCACGACCTTGCCAGTAATCGTCACAACGCTTTCCACGCGGGCGCGTTCCAGCGTCTGGAAGTGCGGGCTTTCCGGCTCGAGAACGCACTGCGTCAGACCGTAATGATCGCGCAGATCGACGAAGAGCAGACCGCCATGGTCCCGCTTGCGGTGGATCCAGCCCGAGATACGGGCTGTGGTGTCGACATCGCTGGCGCGAAGCTGGGCGCAAGTGTGGGTGCGATAGGCATGCATGGCGGCGAAGCCCCTCTGGGATATATCGTTCAGAAGGGCGCGATGTGCCCGCGAAGCACCCTGCCTGTCAAGGAAACGAGGCGGCTGTGGCGTGTAATCTACCCTGCCCGCACGGCCCGCGCCGCAAAGCAGCCCGGCGCCGCGAAATGGATATGGATTTCCGCGATCGACTGATTGCCGAATAGAGCATCGAGCGCGCCGGCCAAATCCCGGCCTTCGACGACCGCCGCATCGCGCATCAATCCCCTGGCATCGAAGCCGCGTAGCGATAGCGTCCGAGTTTCGAACATCGCCGGGACCTCGCCGGGCCTCAGCTCCGCCTTCTCCGCGTTTTCGCGTATGTAGACGGCATGCGTGGCCTGATACGGCGTAGCTGCCGATTGGTGCTGGTAATTGGCGAGGATCAACGTCTCGCCCCTCGGCGCATCGCGCAGGCTCGCACGGCATGGAAAGCCCATGTCAGCGCTGGCCACGACCCTCCTCGCCAGACGATCGGCCAGTTCTGCCTCGTCGAGGGCGAACAGCGGGGCAAAGGGCGTGGGGTCGAGGGATTCGATCCGGAACATTACGGTCTCCTATACAGACTTTCGCACGCTTGATGCCGTTTCCCTGCGGGGCTTTCCACCCGAAACTTGCGATATAAGTGATTATTCACTTGCATAAAGATCAGGCGCTCGCCATACCCGTTGTAAATGATCATTCACAACGGAGGTTGGTCATGGATACATATCTGGATCAAAGCTTGCTGGAGCGAGGCCCCGACGACCGGGGAATTACCGGCCGGCCGGGCTCGACCAAGGCCCGGATCGAACGCAATGCGCTGAAACTGTTCGCGGCCAAGGGCGTGGATGGTGTCTCGATCAAGGAAATCGCCAAGGCCTGCGGGATATCCGATGGCGCCATGTACCGGCATTTCGACAGCAAGGATTCCCTCGCCCACACACTGTTCCAGGCCATTCATGCCAATCTGCTGGGCGTTCTGAAGGAAAAGGTCGCGCCCTATGACGGGCTGGAAGCCACTGTCCGCGGGCTGGTCGCCGCCTATTGCGAACTGGCCGAGAGCGATCCCGCCGCCTTTGCCTATCACCTGACCGCGCGCAACACCGTTCTGGCCCGCGCCGGCGATGGCGGGGCGGACCCGTCCACCCTGCTGGCGCGCCGGCTGGAAGCGGCGATGGGCGCCGGAGAGGTGCCCAGGGGCGATCCGGAGCTGAAATCCGCCATGGCGATGGGGGTCGTGCTGCAATCGGCCGAATACCGCCTTTATGGCCGCATCACCACGCCGCTGACCGACCTGATCGATACGTTCACGGCTGGCGTCATGGCCGTTCTGAGAAGCGAAGGATAAGCGCCATGCGCTCGACGATCTTCAACATTCTCTACTGGACGATTTCCGGCATCTACGCGGTTTTGTGCGCCATTCTGGCGCTGATCCCGGGGAAATTCTTCCTGATGCATGGCGTGCGTTCCTATTGCCGCCTGACCGTCCTTCTGATGCGCGTCATCTGCGGCATCAAAGTCGAGGTGCGCGGCCAGCCGCCGAAGAACAAATCGGTGATTATCGCTGCCAAGCACCAGTCCTGGGGCGATGGCATCGTGCTGGTGGCCAAGACCGGGAATGTGAACTTCGTGATCGGTGATCACATGCTGAAATACCCGCTGATCGGCTGGGTGCTGACGCGGGTCGGTGCCATCGTGGTGAACAATCAGGGTGGGCGGAAGGCGCACCAGTCGCTGAATGACGGGATTGGCCGCTCACAGGAAGAAACCCGCCCGATCCTGATATATCCGGAAGGCCATCTGGTGCCGGTGGGCCATGGCAAACCCTATCGCAAGGGCGTATACCGCCTGGCCACGCAGCTGGAGCGGCCCGTTGTGCCGGTTGCCACCAATCTGGGCTGTTTCTGGCCGCAACAGGAATGGAGCAAGCACCCCGGCATAGCGGTCATCGAATTCCTGGAACCCTTATCCCCGAAACTTGACGCGGCCTCTTTCATGGCCACGCTGGAAACCACGGTCGAGGCGCACACGCGCCGCCTGGAAAAGGAGGCGCAGCAATGAGTGCCAAGATCGCCATCAATCTCGTCGGCCAGCGCCGTTACTGGCCGATGCTCGTGGCCCAGTCTCTGGGCGCCTTCAATGACAATTTCTTCCGCTATGCTCTGGTGACGATTGTCGCCTTCCAGGGCGTCACCCTGTTCGGGCTGAATTCAGAAATGCTGGTGCCGATCGCGGCCTCGGCCTTCACTTTGCCGATCTTCCTCTTCTCGGCCTTTGCCGGGCGATTGGCGGACAAGGTGGACCGCACTCGGATCATGCGGTTTGCCAAGTTTGCCGAGATCTGGCTGATGCTGATCGTGGCTTGCGGTTTCATGCTGCGAGAGCCACTTCTCCTGATTGTTGCCCTCTTCTTCATGGGTGTGCAGTCGGCCTTTTTTGCCCCGGCCAAGAATTCAGCCCTGCCAACTCTCCTCGAGCCCCATGAACTGGTGCCCGGAAACGCCATGATTTCCGGCCTTTTGAACATTTCGGTGCTGATCGGGATCGGCTTCGGCACCGTCCTGATCACCCGCGAAAATGGGCCGCTGATCGTGGGCTCAGTACTTGTCGGTGTTGCGGTGATCGGCTGGATTGCCATGCGGCAATTGCCACCCGCACCTGCCAGCAACCCCGAAATGAAACTGTCCTACAATTTCATCTGGGAGATTGTGCGTGTGCTGAGGTCGGCCTTCGAGAATCCTCAGGTTCTGCGCCCTCTCCTCGGCGCGGCGTGGTTCTGGATGCTGGCCGCGTCCATTGTCACACTCATTCCCAATTTTGCGCGCGGCGTGCTGGGGACGGATGAAACCGCCGTTCTGCTTTTCAGCGCGCTGTTCACGATCGGTGCGGCAATCGGCGCCATCCTGTGTGGCGCGCTTTCGGGCAAGGGAGATGCGCTCCCCTTCTCGGTCGCCGGGGCGATCGGCCTCGTCATTTTCAATGTCGATGTGGCCATGATCACCTGGAACAATCCGCCCGTACCGGCCGATGCGGAACTCATTCCCGGCATGCAATTTGTTCAGGATCCCGCCAATCGCCGGCTGCTGATCGATCTCGTTCTGGCGGCTGTGTCCGCTGGCCTGTTCGTGGTTCCGCTACAGGCCATGGCGCAACGCCGTGCGCCGGAGTCCATTCGCGGGCGCCTTTTGGCCGCTGGCGGGCTGATGAACGCCTTCACGGCAACCCTGGGACAGTTCACGCTGGCCGCCATCGCCTTTGTTGCACTGCCTCTTCAAACCGCCTTCCTGTATATCGCCGGGGTCAGCGCAATCGTCGCCATCGTTGCTTTTATCAGGATGATGAAGCTTCGCGGTCAAAGCCCCTCGCCAAGTTAGGTGAAGCCCGTTAAACGCGGTGGTCAATGGAACTCATTACGACCACACAACAGCTCGAGTCGGCGTGCGATGATCTGCGGCAGCAGGATTTCATCGCCGTCGACACCGAGTTCATACGCGAAAGCACCTTCTGGCCGCAGCTCTGCCTGATCCAGGCCGCCGGCGGTGAGACCGAAGTGCTGATCGATCCGCTGGCGGATGGCATTGATCTGGAAGCGTTCTGGGACCTGATGGCCGACGACCGGATCATGAAGGTTTTTCATGCCCCTCGGCAGGATCTGGAAATCTTCTTCCACATGGCTGACGGGCTGATCCCGCATCCGATCTTCGACAGCCAGGTGGCCGCCATGGCGCTCGGGCTCGGCGACTCGATTGCCTATGACAAGCTGGTCCATGCCGTTCTGAAGCGGCCGATTGACAAGGGCTCGCGCTTTACCGACTGGGCGCGCCGGCCGCTGACCAAGGCGCAGGAAGGCTATGCCATCGCCGACGTCACGCATTTGCGCGACCTCTACCCGATCATCCGCGAACGCCTCGAAAGCGCCAACCGGATGAGCTGGGTGGCCGAGGAAATGGCCATTCTGACCGATCCGGCGACGTATGAGCAGCATCCTGAAAACGCCTGGCAGCGCCTGAAAGTCCGGAAAAACCATCCGAAATGGCTCGCCGCGCTGAAAGCCGCTGCCGCCTGGCGCGAGGAAGAAGCCCAAAGCCGCGACATTCCGCGCCAGCGCATCGTCAAGGATGAAGGCCTTTACGAGATTGCGCATGCCGCGCCGGAAACACCGGATGATCTGAAGGGCATGCGTGCCCTGCCCCGCGGTTTCGAGCGCTCGCGCCCGGCTGAACGCCTGATCGAGAAACTGAAACCGGCACTGGCCGACCCGAAAGCCTACGCACCCACACTGCCGCCGCCGCCCAAACGTCCGGAAGGCGCCAGCGCCACGGTGGAATTGCTGAAAGTGCTGTTGAAGCTGGTAGCCGAGGAAGCCGGTGTTGCCGCGCGCCTGATTGCGACCGTGCCGGACCTGGAAGAGATTGCCACCAGCGATGAGGCCGATGTGGCTGCGCTGCGCGGCTGGCGGCGTGATGTGTTCGGGGAAACCGCCCTCGCCCTCAAGCACGGCAAGATCGGGCTGATGCTGGAAAACGGCCGGGTGACGGCAAAACAGCTCTAGACGCTGACCAGTACCGGTTCGAGATCCAGCGATACGGCCATCTGTTCGAAGCGCCCGCGCGCGCGTTCCACCACAAGATCCGTATCGGCTTCCGGCGCGCTGAGAACCAGCTTGCCGTCTTCCACCGACAACGAAAACCGGCTGAGCAACGCTTCCGAACGGCCTGACAAGGCAGCAGCGAAGCGCAAGCCCAGCCCGTAGCTCATCGCCATCTGGCGGGTTTCTTCATCCAGCAGATGATGGAAAACCCGGCTGTCAGCCGGTGTCCGCTTGCCATCATAGCGATGGTGCAAGGCCAGGCCCATATAGGCCCGCTCGGCATGAGCCACGCCGGCAAAGGGCGCAAACAGGGCGAGCTCGCGGCCAAGGGCCGCGCGGTGATCGGGGTGGTGACGCGCACCGACATCACAGAGACGGGCGGCGGCCGCGCGGATCAACGGGCTTCGATTGCCGAAGAAATGATCCCGGCTGGCGAAGACCGGCTCCAGCCAGGCAGCAATCGCACGTCCGAAGCTGGGACTGGGCGCAGCCGGACGGGCTACCGCCTCGGCCCCCGCCAGAAGCGGGTCCACGGCCTGGATAATCTCCGGCAGCCGATCGAATACAGCGCCTTCCCTCAAACCAAAGGCGGAAAACACGACCCGGTTGAACTTGCCCTTCTTCATCAACCGCTTCAGCAAAAGCCCGGCATAGGGCAGCATTTCCGCACGGCGCAGGCTGACACCCGGTGTTCCGGCCAGCGACGCTGGCGACAGCCGCGCGGCAAAATCAGCAATCTGCTTGGCAGCACCCCGGCTCAGCTGGAACTGGTGGATGACCTGCAAAGGATAGTCCGCCTCGGCAATCGCCAGCTGGGCCAGAGCCCGCCAGGCGCCGCCCACGGCATAGAGAGTGTCGCCGCATTCCTTGAAGACCGGTCCGGCTTCCTTCAGGCGCTCGTCGATCCAGGCCTTGGCTGCCTTTCGGCTGGACATCAAACCGTCCGGCGCTGCCAAAGGCCCCAGCCGCAAAGTGATGCCCTTGCCCGGTGCCGCCAGAGATACCGGAATGATCTCGAGGCTGGAGCCACCGAGATCGGCCGCCGCGCCGGTCGCATTGGGAATGCCAGCCACAACGCCGAGCGCTGACATCAGCGCTTCCTGCTTGCCGGTCAGAACCTTGATTTTGACACCGGCTTCCTCTTTCGCGCGCCTGACAAAAACGGGACCGTCCTCGGCATCGCGTACAGCGGCGGTGGCAAAGACGATACGCTCGCTGACGCCCTTGGCATCCAGTAATATCGTGAAGCGGCGCAAGGTCCGAAGCGCGCTCTCCACGCCTTCAGGGTTCAGCTTTCCGGTCTCGCCGACCCCTTTGCCAAGTTCGGCACTGGTCTTTTCATTGAACACCGGCCAGAGCGCTCTTCCCTCAAGCCGGAAGTGCACGAGACGAATGGAATTCGAACCGACATCGATCACCGCGATGTCGCGCTCGATGGCATTTTCGGCGCTCAGCTTTTTCGAGGCTTTTGTCAAAGGCGAGGTCCGGCATAGGGCAAGGTCAGCGGCTGATCATTCTTCACCGCCTGCCCGCGCCCTGACAGGCTGGGATTGGTCATGAAATATTCGTGCGCGCTAAACGGTCTGGCGACATCGCTGACATCGACCCGCTCATATTCTCCATTGCCCCGCATATACCAGCTCTGTTCCTCGTCATTGAGGTTGGCCACCATGATCTGATCGAGGATCTGGCGGTGCACGGTGGGGTTCTGGATCGGGCACAGCGTTTCCACGCGCCGGTCCAGATTGCGCGGCATCCAGTCGGCGGACGAAATAAACACCCGGGTCGAGGGGCTGGGCATTTCCTCGCCATTGGCAAAGCAGACAATCCGCGAGTGTTCAAGGAAGCGGCCGACGATCGACTTGACCCGGATATTCTCCGACAGGCCCGGAACGCCGGGCCGCAGACAGCAGATGCCGCGGACCACAAGCTCGATCCTGACCCCGGCCTGACTGGCCCGGTAAAGTGCATCAATCACCTCGTCATGGGTGATCGAATTCAGCTTGGCCCAGATGCCGGCGGGCTTTCCGGCCTTCACATTGTCGATCTCGCGATTGATCATCTTGATCAAATTCTTTTTCAGGCTGACCGGCGAGATCGACAGGCGCTCCATGTCCTTGGGACGCGCATAACCGGTGACATAGTTGAATATCCGTCCTGCATCGCGGCCGAATGCCGGATCGGCCGTAAAAAGCGACAGATCGGTATAAATCCGCGCCGTGATGGGATGGTAATTGCCGGTCCCGAAATGCGCATAGGTCTGAAGCTCACCGGCCTCGCGCCGCACAACCAGGCTGACCTTTGCGTGGGTCTTGTATTCGGTAAAGCCGTAGACGACCTGCACACCGGCCCGTTCCAGGTCGCGCGCCCATTTCAGATTGGCTTCCTCGTCGAAGCGTGCCTTCAGCTCGACCAGGGCCGTGACATTCTTTCCGCTTTCCGCCGCTTCCACGAGGGCCGCAACGATCGGCGAATTCTTCGAGGTCCGGTAGAGCGTCTGCTTGATCGCCACCACGTCCGGATCCAGCGCCGCCTGGCGCAGGAACTGGACCACCACATCGAAACTTTCATAGGGATGGTGAACGAGAATGTCCTTGGCCCTGATCGCGGCAAAGCAATCGCCGCCATAATCCTTGATCCGCTCGGGAAAGCGCGGCTCATAGGGCTTGAAGACCAGATCCGGGCGCTCATCCGGGATCAGTTGGGATAGCTGGGCGAGGCCCAGAATGCCGTCCACCTCGATCACATCGTCGGGCTCGGCCTTCAAATGCTGGATGATGAAGGCTTTCAGATCCTCAGGCATGCCGGTCTCTATCTTCAGGCGCACTAGCACGCCGCGGCGGCGCTCCTTCAGCAATTCCTCGAATTCGCGGACCAGATCCTCGGCTTCTTCCTCTATCTCGATATCGCTGTCGCGAATGATGCGGAACGCCCCATAGCCCTCCAGCACATGTCCCGGAAACAGCTTGTCGAGGAACATGGAAAAAACCGTCTCCAGCGCCACATAGCGGCGGATCGGGTGGCCGGCCTTGTTGTAACGGCGATCCGGCAGCTGGATGAAACGGTTCACGCCAGACGGCATGGGAATCAGCGCGGTCATCGGCTTGCGGTTCTTCTTGCGCCGCAGCTTGAAGACCATCGAGAAGCCGAGATTGGGAATGAAAGGGAAAGGATGCGCCGGATCAATCGCCAGCGGCGTAATCACCGGCATGATGTGCTTCAGGAAATCTTCCGCCAGCCAATCGCGGTCCTGCTGGGAGATATCCTGGGCATCCAGCACCTTGACCCCCACCCGCGTCATCTCCTTGCGCAATTGCTGCCAGCGGATCTGCTGTTCCTGCATCAGCTCACCGGCAAACTGGTTGATGCGGCGCAATTGTTCGGCCGGCGTCAGCCCGTCAATCGATGGCGTGGAAACGCCATTGCGCATCTGGGCCCGCAGACCGGCCACGCGCACCATGTAGAATTCGTCCAGATTACTGGCGGATATGGACAGGAAACGCAGGCGTTCCAGGACGGGGTGGTCCTTGTTCGCAGCCTCCTCGAGGACACGCGTATTGAATTGCAGCCAAGACAATTCCCGGTTCAGGAAACGCTCTGGCGAGCCCATCAGCTCCGGCTCGGCCGTTGCAGCCTGCGGTGTCACGGCATCATCCATCAAACGTCCTCGTCACTGTCCTGACCGCCAAGCACGCGGCGTGCCACGCCGCGATTGATCGGCGTGCGCCGCGCCAGAGCTTCGCGGTCCAGTGCCTCAACCAGACGCCGTGCGCCTTCCACCGAGCGTTCCATGCGCGGCAGCAGGTATTCGATCAGCCCGTCCACCAGCGGGGATTGTCGATCGGCAAACAGTTTCTTCAACAGGCGGACCAGAAGGACATCATCCGGCTCTTCAAGCTCCGCGGTCGAGACGGCCAGCAAACGGGATTTGAGATCGGGAATGTCAGTGTCCCATCGCGACGGCGCCTCCCGCCCGGTCAGCAGGAGAGCCGGAAGCGCTTCATTCAGCGCCCGGTTCATCAGATGGAACAGCGCCGTCCTGTCGGCCCGGGCGTCGGCATCCTCGACAATGACAGGCCGGCCGTCAGGCAAGCGTTCGAGCATGACCGCCAGATGTTCTCCCGGCACCAGAATGGCGCCGGTTTCCTCCGCCCAGAGATGCGCCATATGGGTTTTGCCGGTACCGGGCGCCCCGTAAAGGACAAGAACCCGGCCGGGCCAGGCCTTCCATCCCGCCAGCGCCGAGCGCGCAGATGCATTCGCAGCGCCGGCGATAAAGCTGGCCGCGCTGTAATCCTCTCGCGGAGGCAGGCCAAGCGCGAGTTGTTCACCCATCGGGTCTCTTTCTATCGCGACCTGACGACAAGGCCGAGGTCGGGATCTTCCATCAGACGTGCGCCGCGCGCATCCAGTTCACGCTGCAGCTGGCTGAACTGGCCGCGGAATTCCAGCGTCATCATCGCGCCGGTCGGCGCGATGGCATCCAGCTGGGCCGAACGGATCAGCGAAGTGCCGGTGATCGCGTTCTGCAGGCGGCGCCATTCGCTCAGGGAGTTGTAGAGCACGGTGACATTCAGCGATTCAGCACCGCCGCCGCGAACGATCGCTTCCGCTTTCCAGGCATTCTCCAGATCTGTCACGAAGCGGGTTGCTGCGCCACGGAAAGTGTTCGTGGCGATGGTCGGGATTTGCTGGCTGGAGACTTCACCGGATCCATCGAAGGAAAACAGACGCCCGTCGACGCGGACACCGCCCTCGCCCTGGCGCGCGACCATGACCGCGACGCGCGAGACGCCATAGGCTTGTGCAACCGAGCGCAGCTGGCTTTCATTCATCTGGACCGCACTGTTGCCATCAATCAGCATGCGGCCGGCATCCCCCGACGGTGCGCTGACCGGAGACAGGGCGTGCTGGTAACCACCCGTGCGCCAGGCGCGCAGCCAGGGCTGTTCGTTGACTTCGCCGGTTTCCGGATTGGTCGTATTCCAGAGCCAGTAATTGCCCGAAGCTGTCTGCAGCACCGGCAGGACCAGAATTTCTCGCGCCTGGCCTTCGACAAAAGGAACACCCAGCCCGTTCAGCCAGATGCGAACCGCCCGGGGATCGAAGCTGACCGTCAGCTCGCCCAGATAGCGCGTGGCACTGCGTTGTTCATTGCGAACCTGCAGGCCGCTGATCATCTCGGCCGCAGCCTCATTGGTAATCTCGGGCACTTGCAGCCGGTCTTCCGGCAGGGTCAGCCGTGCGAGCAGTGCATGAACCGCCGCCACCTGGCCGCGCCGCATGGCAATCGTCTGCGCTTCCAGCGCGTTATCCGCCGTGGCATCGATGGGCACGCCCACGACCGTGTAAGGCGAATCCGCTTCTGCGAGACCGGTCCAGACCACAATCGCGGCGATGGCTGCAAATAACTGACGCATCATGGCGCGCTTCCCTTCGCTTTGAGCTATACGCCCCGTTATACCCGCCTGAGACGCGCGGTGAAGCCCGTGTCTTGCGCCAAAGCTGAGTTTTGAGGGACATTCCCGCAAGGCCGAATCTGGAAAACCTGCCATGACCGAAGACCGCCGCAACAGCCTGACCTATGCCGATGCCGGTGTGGATATCGATGCCGGAGACGCACTGGTCGACCGGATCAAGCCGCTGGCAAAGTCCACGGCCCGGCCCGGCGCCGAGGTCGCTCTGGGCGGTTTTGGCGGTGCTTTCGACCTGAAAGCGGCCGGCTATGAGGATCCGATCCTGGTATCCGGCACGGACGGTGTGGGCACCAAGCTGCGGATCGCGATCGAGACCGGCATTTTCGATACGATCGGGATCGATCTGGTCGCCATGTGTGCCAACGACGTGCTCGCCCAGGGCGCCGAGCCTCTGTTTTTTCTGGATTATTTCGCTACAGGCAAGCTCGATCCGGCCCGCGGCGAAGCCATTGTCGCCGGCATTGCAGAAGGTTGCCGCCAGTCCGGCTGTGCCCTGATCGGCGGTGAAACCGCGGAAATGCCCGGCATGTATGCAGGCGATGATTTCGATCTGGCCGGCTTTGTCGTGGGGGCTGCCGAGCGCGGTTCGCTATTGCCACGAATGGACGACATGCAGGCCGGTGATGTGCTGATCGGGCTGGCTTCATCAGGCCCGCACTCCAACGGATATTCGCTCATCCGCAAGGTCGTCGAGATTTCCGGTCTGAAATGGACCGACGATGCGCCTTTTGCACCCGGCGAGAGCGTCGGTCAGGCTCTGCTGACGCCGACGCGGCTCTATATCAAATCCTGCGTGCCACTGATCCGCGAGGGGCTGATCAAGGGCCTTGCCCATATCACCGGTGGCGGGCTGGTTGAAAATCCACCGCGCATGCTGCCCGATCATCTCGGTTTCGAGCTGGATTGCACGTCCTGGCAGCGCCCGGCGGTCTTTGACTGGCTGGCGCAGACCGGGGGCATTGATGAAAGCGAGATGCGGCGCGCCTTCAATGGCGGGATCGGCATGCTGCTGGCGGTCGCGGCAGAAGATGCCGAAGCGATTGTGGTCGCCCTCAATGATGCCGGCGAGGACGCCTTCATCTGTGGCGAACTGACCGCGAAGTGACAAAACGTGTCGCCATCCTGATTTCCGGCCGGGGATCAAACATGCGATCCCTGTGCGAGGCCATGAAAGCCGCGGATTTTCCGGCGGAGCCGATTCTGGTCCTTTCGAACCGGCCCGGCGCGGGCGGTCTGGAATATGCGGCGGCTGAAGGCATTGCGCATGCCGTGGTCGATCATAAGGAATATGCCACGCGGGAAGCGTTCGACGCGGCCCTGCACGAAGTGCTATCCGCTGCCAGGCCCGATATCATCTGCCTGGCCGGTTTCATGCGGATCCTGACGCCGGGTTTCGTCGATAAATGGGCCGGGAAGATGATCAACATCCACCCCTCCCTCTTGCCGAAATATCCCGGCCTCCATACGCACCAGCGCGCGCTGGATGCGGGCGATGCCGAGGCCGGCTGTACGGTGCATTACGTGGTGCCTGAAATGGATGCCGGTGAAATCATCGGACAGGCCAGCGTACCGGTTCTGCCCGGCGATACGGCCGAGACGCTGGAAAAGCGCGTGCTGATCGAGGAACACACGCTCTATCCGGCGTGTTTGCGAAAGCTGTGCTAGTCACACGGCATGCAAATCAATGAGGCCATCTTCATCGAGGAAAGCGAGCTGGAAGAGCGGTTTATCCGTGCTTCCGGCCCGGGTGGCCAGCATGTCAACAAGACCGAAAGCGCCGTGCAGTTGCGCTTTGATGTGGCGAGGACGAGCGCGCTTTCAGACGAGGTCAAGGCGCGCCTGACGCGGCTAGCCGGACGGCGAATGTCAAAAGATGGCGTGCTGATCATCGAAGCCAGCGAATCCCGCTCGCAGGAGCGCAATCGCGCTGCGGCGCGCGAACGTCTGAAAACGCTTGTCATCCGGGCCCTGTACAAGCCCAAACCGCGCAAGAAGAGCCGCCCTTCCCTTGCTTCCATCCGCAAGGTGAAGGCCGGCAAGGCGCAGCGCTCCCAGACGAAAGCACTGCGCCAGAAACCGGCCCGGGAGGACTAGCGCGCCTAGCGCATCGTGCGGTCCCAATCGAACCCGGCCAGAGCCCAGATCGCCGCCGGGCTGCGATCCGTCAGCTCCTCGATGGTCAGACCCGAACGCTCCATGGCCTGGCGGACCACCCAGCGGCCGGTGCGATAGCCGATCGCCTCGCGCCCGTCGGGATGCATGAACATCCATTCGCCATAGTTAGAGCGTTGCGGCAGGGCGAGAACTTCCTCGGCCCATTCCTCGATATTCTCCGGCGGCAGATCGGAAGCATTGACCGCGCCAGTGATCTCCTCGGCCGCCACCGTGGCCAGGCCCTCATTGATCACGGCAATCTGGATGCCGTGGCCATAATGATTGCCCTGCATCGTCCAGCCGCGGACGGTATGGTGCAGCTCGTGGGCCATTGTTGTGCGCAGGCCGGTCTCGACGGCCGCCTCGATGCCACCGGGATAGGTAACGGAAATTTCGACCACCAGCTCGCCGGGGCGCTCGGCCCGGCCGGTCACGCCTCCCAGCGCATCCAGCGCCGGACGGTGAACCGGGATCACCGTGACTGATACGGTATCCGCCAGTGCCGGATAGACAGCCTCGACCTCGGCATGAACAGCGTCCAGCCGGGCATCGATGAGCGCGATTTCTTCTGCGCTGAAGGTGTGGTGCTCGTTGGACTGGAACTCGGCCGACACCGGGTCGGCGGAAAGAGTGGCGGTCAACGCCGCGCTGGCAATAAGGGATAACATGGCAAAGCTTTCGTTTCTTGTTGGCGCCCCCTGACGCGCGCCCACCTTTGCCAGACACGTCCGCCTACCGGCAACTGGGACCGGTCAGCGGGCTATCCCCCTAAACAGACAAGAAAAAGCCCGGCACCTGGCCGGGCTTATGAATTTTTGTTTCTCCCCCTGCTTGCGGGGGGAGTGGTCCGCCTGTCCCCGCGAAAGCGGGGCAAAGGGCCGAGGGGGGCAATGACGTTACGCGCCGGCCCCCTCCGGTCGCTTCGCGACCACCTCCCCCGTAAACGGGGGAGGAAAACCTATCTCCTTATCCAACAATCTCGTCGTCGGAGAAGAAGAAGGGGATTTCCTGGGCGGCGGTTTCCGGAGCATCGGAACCGTGCACGGAATTGGCTTCGATCGACTCGGCGAATTCCTTGCGGATCGTGCCCGGCTCGGCATTTTCCGGATTGGTGGCGCCCATGACTTCGCGGTATTTCGCGATGGCGTCTTCGCCTTCCAGCACCTGCACGACCACCGGGCCGGAGATCATGAAGCTGACAAGGTCATTGAAGAAAGGACGCTCGCGGTGAACGCCGTAAAAGCCCTCTGCCTGTTCCTTGGTCATGTGGATGCGCTTTTGCGCGATGATGCGCAGGCCGGCGTCCTCGATCTTGGCGTTGATCTTGCCAGTGAGGTTGCGGGCAGTGGCATCGGGCTTGATAATCGAGAAGGTGCGCTGGATCGCCATTTGAAATGCTCCGGTTCTTGGGGAGGAGTTGAAGAGTCGCGCGGGCTTATAGAGACGCTTTCGTCTCTTGTGAAGCCGTGCTAGCCGCTGCCTCCCATGCTGCACGTCAACGACCTCACCTGCCGGATGGAAGGCCGCGTCCTGATCGATCAGGCGACTTTCCACCTGCCGCCGAAGACCCGGATGGGTCTGGTCGGACGTAATGGCTCGGGCAAGTCCACCCTGTTCCGCGTGATCAAGGGCGAGTTCGGCGCCGAAGCGGGGGATTTTTCCATCCGCAAGGGTGCGCGGATGGGCTCGGTCGATCAGGAAGTCCCTGGCGGCCCGGAAAGCCTGATGGATGTGGTGCTGGCCGCCGATACCGAGCGCGCCAGCCTGCTGGCAGAGGCCGAGACCGCCACCGATCCGCACCGCATCGCCGAGATCCAGACAAGACTGTCAGACATTGAAGCGCATTCCGCCGAAGCGCGCGCCGGCACGATTCTGGCGGGCCTGGGCTTTACCGGGGAAGAGCAACGCCGCCCCTGTTCGGAATTCTCCGGCGGCTGGCGGATGCGGGTCGCGCTTGCGGCGACGCTGTTTGCGCGGCCCGATCTGCTCCTGCTGGACGAGCCGACCAATTATCTCGATCTGGAAGGCGCGATCTGGCTGGAAAGCTATCTGCGCTCATTCCCCGGAGCGGCGCTGATCATCAGTCACGACCGCGATCTTCTGAACGCCATGGACAAGATCGCCCATCTGCGTGCGAAGAAGATCACCATCTATGCAGGCGGCTACGACAGTTTCGAAAAGACGCTGGCCGAACGCCAACGCCTTCAAATGAAGCTGAAGGCCAAGCAGGACGATGAACGCCGCCATCTGCAGAGCTTTGTCGACCGCTTCCGCGCCAAGGCCAGCAAGGCCAAGCAGGCCCAGAGCCGGATCAAACGGCTGGAGAAGATGCAGCCCGTGGCCACGGTTGTCGAAGATCCGGTTGCACCCTTTGTCTTCCCCTCGCCGCACCGGGATATGGCCCCGCCCCTGATGCGGATCGAGAATGCGGTTCTGGGTTATGACGGCAAGGCCGTCTTGCGCGATCTCAATCTGCGGATCGATCCGGATGACCGGATTGCCCTCCTCGGCAAGAACGGTTCAGGCAAGTCGACCTTTGCCAAAATGCTGGCCGGACGGCTGGTGCCGATGGACGGGCATTTCCGCTTTCACAAGAAAATCACGACCGCCTTCTTTGCCCAGCATCAGCTGGACGTGCTGCCACCGGAAAAGTCCGCCTATGACCATGTGCTGGACCGTATGGAAGAGGCCACAGAGGCCCAGCGCCGGTCGCGGCTGGCCAGTTTCGGCCTGCCTATCCATCTGCAGGAAACCAAGGCCAAACAGCTCTCGGGGGGTGAGAAGGCGCGACTCCTGCTGAACCTCATCGTGTTTGAAGGGCCGAACCTTCTCATCCTCGACGAACCGACCAACCATCTCGACATGGACAGCCGGGCGGCCCTGATCGATGCGATCAACAGCTATGAAGGTGCGGTGATCCTGATCGCCCACGACCGGCATCTGATCGAGAGCTGTGTGGACCGTTTGTGGCTATGCGCGAATGGCGGCATCGCGCCCTATGACGGGGACATGGAGGATTACCGCCTGTTCGTCACCGGCAAGACGCCGAAAGACGAGCGCGGGCGCAATCGTGCGCCGGCTGACGAAAAGACCGAACGCCGCCGAGAGGCGGCGCAGCGCCGCGAACAAATCAAGCCGCTGAAACAGGAAGCGGCGAAATGGGAAAAGGAAGCCGAGCGTTTGCGCGGTGTGCTGGCGACCATCGACAAGGGGCTGGCTGCGCCGGGCCTTTACGAGAAAGATCCGAAAACCGCGACCGAGCTGCAGATCAAGCGGGCCAAGGCCGAAGAGCTGATCGATGCGGCGGAAACGAAATGGCTGGACGCGCTGGAGAGGCTGGAAGCAGCGGAGGCGGACTAGTTAGTTGGAGATTTTCTCCCCCTGCTTGCAGGGGGAGTGGTCTGAAAGGCCGAGGGGGGCGTTCGCTGCTCCCGCTGCCCCCTCCGTCAGCTTCGCTGCCACCTCCCCCGTGAACGGGGGAGGAAAAGCTTTTCTACCCGCAATAGACCCGAACGATGCGGTCGTTTTCATCGAGTTCGAAATTGGTGCGGTCAGCCCGGTAATCCATCGTCACGGCCATGCCCGGCGAAATAGCCCGGTAGGGATGCGGCAGCGTGTCGGTGTCGACCTCGTTGATATTCTGGCCAACCAGGTAGAAAAGCGCATCGGCATCGCAGGCATTATCGTCGAAAACCGGGCGTTCGATCGGCGCTTCGGCGGGCGGGGTGGCGCAAGCCGACAGGGCAAGGAAAGGCAGGATGGCGAAAAATCTTGTCTGTTTCATCATGTTCAGGCCTTCTTCTCCCAGCGTCCTTCAACCGATTGCTGCCAATAGGCGACGGACCGTCCCTCGCCCTTGGCTTTCTTCCACAGTGCGCGGGACGCGTTGATGGCAGCCTCGTCGGCCGCATCGAACATCACGCAGCAGCGTTCGAATCCGTCCGGGTTTTCCGGCTCTACCCCGTCGAGGGTGAACAGGACCTGAGCCTTGTTGGCATTGTCTTCTTCGAGAGAGAGCAGGATGGGTTGACGATCCGGGTCGGGCTCGTCCGAGCGCCCATGGGCCAGGAAATTGTCTTCCTTCACCGTCCACAGGCGCTGGTCCAGCTCTTTCAGCCGGTCCGTGCTGGACGTGCGCACCAGCGCCCGCCAGCCCTTTTCGAGTGTCTTTTCGAGCAATTCCGGCAAGGCGTCGGCGAGCGTGGTCCGCTCGAGATGATAGAACCACAGCTCGCCGGGCATACCTGCCTACTTCTCGTAATTGTCGGCGACGAAGCGGTCGAGCAGGCGCACGCCATAGCCCGTACCGAAGGTCGGCAGGCGGGCATCCTTTGCGCCTGACCACATTCCGGTACCGGCAATGTCGATATGTACCCATGGCTTGTCATTGACAAAGCGCTGCAGGAATTGCGCAGCCGTGATGGAGCCGGCGAAACGGCCCTCACCGATATTCTTCATGTCAGCGACGGGTGAGTCGATCTGGCGGTCATACTCCGGACCGATCGGCAGGCGCCAGACCTTCTCGTCGGTGGCCAGACCGGCCTTGGTGAGCGTGTCAGCCAGCTTGTCATTGTTGGAGAAGATGCCCGCATGCTCATGGCCCAGCGAGATCAGGATCGCTCCGGTCAGCGTAGCCAGATCGATCATGAATTCCGGATCATACTTGTCCTGCGCATACCAGAGCACATCAGCCAGCACGAGGCGGCCTTCAGCATCTGTATTGAGGATCTCGATGGTCTGACCGGACATGGAGGTGACAATGTCGCCCGGGCGCTGTGCATCACCATCGGGCATGTTCTCGACCAGCCCGATGAGACCGACTGCATTGACCTTGGCTTTCCGCTTCGCCAGCGACGCCATCAGGCCGACAACGGCGGCAGACCCGCCCATATCGCCCTTCATCTCGTCCATTCCCTGGCCGGGCTTCAGCGAGATGCCGCCGGTGTCGAAAGTGACACCCTTGCCGATGAAGGCCAGCGGCTTGTCATCCTTCTTGCCGCCATTCCATTTCATGATGGCGATCTTGCTTTCAGCCACCGAACCCTGGCCGACGCCCAGCAGGGAGTGCATGCCGAGCTTCTTCATTTCCTTTTCGCCGAGAATCTCGATCTCGAGACCCAGATCGGCCAGCTTCTCGACGCGCTTGGCGTATTCCGGCGGACGCAGGAAATTCGGCGCTTCGTTGACCAGATCGCGGGCGATATAGACGCCATCGGCCACCGCGCTGGCGTGTGTCCAGGCCGCTTTGGCCGCCTTCATGTCGTCGGTCGCGATGGTCAGCTTGGACAGGGACGGCTTTTTGTCGTCGGACAGTTTTGTGCGGTATTTGTCGAAGCGGTAGGCGGCCAGCATGGCGCCCAGTGCGAATCGCGCCGCACACTCGGCATCGCAAACGCCGGCCAGATCAACGTGGAGGGCTTTTTCACCCGAGGTCAGCAACGCCTTGGTCAGGCCGGCACCGGCCTGCTCCATCGTATTTCCATCGGTCTTTTTCTTGCCAACGCCGAATACCACAACGCGATCGCCATCAATGCCGGACGGCGCTGACAGAACGAGGGTTTCGCCGGCACCGCCCTTGAAGCGGGAACCCTTGATAGCGCGGGAAATCGCCCCGCCACTCGCCTTGTCAGCGGCCTTGGCCGCATCGGACAACGCCGCCTTTTCGAACGCCGCGACGGCGATCGAGCCGGATTTCGGTGCTGCTGCAAACTTGATTTCCATGCCTCATCCCTCGGTGGTGGTTGACGCGCGATGCAAACTGCCGCGCAAAATGTGTCGGCGAAGTGGTATCCGATCAAACGGTGATATAGAAGGCCGAAACCGCAAGAGACTGCAGGTCGAATGATTCTCGTACAGAGATATATGTTCCGGCAATTGCTGATGCCGTTCCTCACCGCCGCCGTTGCGTTTGCGGGTCTGGCGCTGTTGACACAATCGCTGTCGAACATCGATTTCATCTCGAATTATCGGGAAACCGCCTTCACCTTCATCAAGGTGACCTTTCTGGCGCTGCCGCAGCTGATTGCCCTTTTATCACCCTTTGCCCTGTTCATCGCCGTGCTGGCGGGGCTTTCGCGGCTGTATTCGGATTCAGAAGCCACGGTGGCATCGGCCTCCGGCCTGTCGCGCTGGGGTTTGCTGTCACCGGTGATGCGGCTGGCCTTTCTGGCCGCCTTGCTGAACCTGGTGGTCAACCTCTTCATCCAGCCTCTGGCCTATCAGGAAATGCGCCGCAGCGTATACGAGCTGCGTACGGATGTTGCTGCCAGCCTCGTGCGGCCAGGCGAATTCGCCAATCTTGCCGCTGGCGTGACGCTCTATGCACGCGAATCCGATGGCAGCGGGCGGATGAGTGATATCTTCATTCACGATGCCCGCGATCCGGACGAGGTATCCAGCTATGCGGCACGCGAGGGCGTGATCGTGCGCGGCGCGGAGCGCCCGTCCATGGTGCTGATCGACGGCAATGTGCAGCAGATCGACGAGACCGGCGCGCTCAGCTTCCTGACCTTCGACCGCTATGAGTTCGATCTGGGCGATTTCGTCGACCCCCAGTTGATTTTCTTCTTCAAGGAATCGGACCTTTTCCTGCACGAGCTTTTCTATCCCAGCGCCGCCTCGCTGGCCCGGGCGCGGGGCGTGGAACGCCTGCAGGCCGAGGCGCATTACCGCCTCGCCGGCCCCCTGTATAATATCGCGCTCGCGCTGATCGCGGCGGCAGCCTACATGTCGGGCGCCCATTCGCGGATGGGCAATACACGCAAGGTCGTGATCGCCGTTGCCATTGCTTTGGCGGTAAGATTGTCAGGCTTTGCCGCCCAGTCCGCGGCCACTGACGATATGGCGTTCAACTATGTGCAGTACGCCATCCCCATTGCGGCAATCATCGGTTCCATCATGGTCATCTGGTGGCGCAAACCGAAAACCCGGCGCCGGGCACCGGTCGCCGAGGGAGCCGCGTCATGAGTCTGCTTCCCAACAAGCTGGGGCGGTATCTGGCGCGGCAGATCCTGTTCGGTCTTCTGGTCGCCGGCGCCATTGTGGCCACCATCATCATCCTCGTGGACTTCGTCGAACAATCGCGCGCCATCGGCACGCGCATCGAGATTTCAGCCTTCGAGCTTCTGACATTGACGATGATGCGTGCGCCCCTCCTGCTGGAGGAGACCCTGCCCTTTATCTTTCTGTTCGGTGTGCTGTTTGCCCTCTTCCGCCTGAACCGGCGCAGCGAACTCGTCGTGATGCGCGCTTCCGGCTATTCGGCCTGGCGGATCGTGACGCCGGCGGTGATGATCGCCCTGGTTTTCGGCCTCCTGGCAGCCACCCTTCTAAATCCGCTGGGCTCAGCCCTGAATGCCGAGTTCGAAGCCCGGCGCGACCAGCTTACGGAAATCGAGACGGATACACCGCGGGCCGAGCAGATCTGGCTACGGGAAACCACCAGTGATGGCTTTATCGTGATCTCCGCCGGACAGCTGGAAGAAAACGTCCGTGAATTGCTGCACCCGGTCTTCCATTTCTATGTGACCAGCGAGAACGGCACGCCGGATCTCGACCGCCGGGTTTCCGCTGATCTGGCACGGCTCGCAGCCGGGTTCTGGACGCTGGAGAACGCGGTTGAACTTTCGCCGGGGGCTGAGCCACTCGAAATCGGAGAGGTTTCTCTGCCGACCTCGATCGACCGGCAATCCCTGTTCGAGCGCATCCGGTCGCCGCGCGGGGTATCCTTCTGGGATTTGCCGGGTCTGATTGCTTCTGCGGAAGCCTCCGGACTGGCCGTGGAGCGGTTCGAACTGCGCTGGCAAGGGCTTCTCACCTTGCCGCTGACGCTGATCGCCGCCAGCCTGATTGCCGCTGCCGCCACCTTGCGGCTTTACCGGCTGGGTGGAGCGGCAGCCTTCGCACTGACCGGCGGTGCGGCCGGTTTCCTTGTCTACTTCGTGCAGGAAGTCCTGCACACGCTGGGCGAAAACGGCACGCTCCCGCCGATCACCGCCGCCTGGGCTGCGCCGATGATCACGACGCTTCTGGCGCTTGCCTATATTGCTTCAACAGAAGATGGTTAGCCTAGGCGTGGACGGTTCGCGGCGAACCGTTTAAGCGTTGTCAGGGCGGCGCGCGCCTTGAGGAGTTTTTGATGCGGTCACTGCTTTTGTCTGCGGTCTGTCTGAGCGTTCTGGTTCCGGGCGCATCCCTTGCCTCGGAATGCGAGATCGGGCTGGACAAGCAGACCGGGCTTTTGACGGCGGAAACCAGTGACGAACCGGTTTACATCGAAGCCGACACGCTGATCGAGAACCGCGAAGCCGGCAGCTATATCGCGCGCGGGAATGTCGTGGCCCGCCAGAGCGGGCGCACGGTCGAGGCCGACGAACTGGAATACCGGCCAGGCCAGAACCGCGTCATTGCGCGCGGCAATGTTGCCATCTTCTCGGATAATGCACCGCCTCAATATGCCGATGAGGTCGAGCTGGATGACGAGCTGGGTGAAGGCCTTGCTGTCGGCTTCTCGACCTTGCTGGAAAATAATGGCCGCGCCGCCGCAGCGTTCGCTGCGCGCCGGGCCAATGGCTCTTTGGAGCTGACCAATGCGTACTACACGGCCTGCCGGATAGGCGGCAATGGCGAGGAACCGACCTGGCGCCTGCGGGCCGCCCGTGCCGTGCAGGATACCGAAGCCGAGATGATCTATTACCGTGATGTTCGGCTGGAAGTGCTGGGTGTTCCGGTCGCCTATGCACCGGCCTTCGCGCATGCAGACCCGTCCTCGCAGCGGCGTTCCGGCTTCCTGTTTCCGTCTTTCGGCGCATCCTCCAGGCTCGGCGTCTTTTATGGCCAGCCCTATTACTGGGCGATTTCACCCTATCAGGACCTGACACTGACACCCCGGGTCATGGCGAATTCCAATCCGCTGATGGAAATCGCCTATCGCAAACGGTTCTGGTCCGGAGATATGGAATTCGAGGCCAGCTATACCAATGAGCGGGACCTCGACAGTGACGGCAACCTCTTCAACGATTCCGAACACCGCTGGCATTTGTTCGGCGGCGGCGAGTTTGACCTTAACGAGAACTGGGTCTGGGGATTTGGCGTACAGCTGGCGTCAGACGACTTCCATCTGCGCACCTATGACATCTCGGAAACGTATAATGACTATCCGGGCCTGTTCCAGCCGGCCCCGAGACGGTTGATGAACCAGCTCTACATTCGCGGGCGCGGCGATCACTACTATGCCGAGCTGGCTACGGCCGGTGTGCAAAGCCTGCGCGAAACAGAAATTGACGATCGTTTGCCGGTGATGGCGCCGATTGGTGAAGTCCGCTTGACCTACCCGGCCGGCGAGAATTTTGGCCGCGTACGGACCATTGCATCCACCGCCGTTCTGACCCGGAATGACGGCGTGGATTATCAACGCGCATCGGCTTCCGTCGACTGGCAGGCCCGGTTTATCGCGCCTGCCGGCCTGGTCTTCGAACCGTTCGCGGCGGGCCGCGCTGATTATTACAGCTTTGAAGACGTGCCTGGCGCCCTGCCTACGGATCCGGTGACCGAGGATTCCTTCGGCCGCTTCCTGGGCTATGCCGGGGCCGAGCTGAGCTGGCCGCTGATCAATTCATCCGGTGAAACCGACACCATCCTCGAACCGATGATCCAGGGCCTGTTTGCCTCCGACGCCAGCGAACAGGCGCGGATCATAAATGAGGACAGCCTCACTGCCGAGCTCGATGAGACGCTGCTGTTCGATCACAACCGGGCCACCGGTTATGATCTATGGGAAGAAGGTACGCGTGTTACCTATGGCCTGCGGTCCACAACATTCTGGGGCGAAAATAACCGCCTGCGCGGCTTCATCGGCCAGAGCCGGCGCATCGACGGCAATCCGGTCTTCCCGGCCAATAGTGGCCTGTTCGACGATGATTCCGATATCATCGTGGCGGGCGAGGTCGATCTCGGCCAGTTCTCGGTCATGGCGCGCACGCGCGTCGACTCCAATGATGGCACGTTGAACCGGGTTGATGTTGTGGCGTCCTATACGAATGACCGCTTCAACGGGCAGATTCGCTATTTCGGCTTTGACGACGCCCTGAACCGGGCGGGAACCAGCGAGGAAATCCAGCTGACTTCGCAGACCCGGCTCACCGACCGGTGGAGCCTTGTCTACAATCTCCAGCGCGATCTGGACGCCGATGTGAACCGGCGCCAGCAGGTCGGATTCCGCTATCGGGACTTCTGTACCGATTTCGAAGTTCTCTATCAGCGTGAGAACCTGAATGTAGGTGCACTTGGCCCCTCGGAATCGATCCAGTTCCGTGTCACTCTCTTCACACTCGGCGGCATAGGCTCCGAATAACAGCGCCTTGCCGTTCCAGAGCGTTGCTTATGACGCTCGTATGGGTATTTTCGGCTCCGAACAGAGACTTATTGGCTTTACGATGAAACGCAGCCTTACCGCATTTCTTGCCCTGCTGATGACCGCTTTCTGGGGCAGCCACGCGCACGCCCAGCAGGTCGAAGGCATTGCCGCCCTGGTGAATGATTATCCGATCACCACGGTCGACGTCCGCAACCGGATGCGCCTTATCATCGTGTCATCGGGCATCCAGCCGACTGAAGAAGCGCTGGTCCGCATCCAGCAGGAAGCCCTGCGTTCGCTGATCGACGAGACGCTGCAGATCCAGGAAGCGCTGGAATATGAAATCCAGGTCGATCCGGCTGAAATTGATGCGGCGATTGCCAATATCGCTGTCCAGAACAATGCCGATCCGGACCAGATTGCAGCCGAGCTCGCAGCATCCGGTGTCGATATCATCACCTTGCGCCGCCAGCTGGAAGCCGAAATTGCCTGGCAGATCATTGTCGGCGGCCGCTACAACAACCGGATCCGGATCTCGAACCAGCAGATCGAGGCCACGCTGGAACGCGTTGCTGCTTCCGCCTCGCAGCCACAGTATCGCCTCGCCGAGATCTTCATTGAAATTCCGGTGTCCTCCAGCGAAGCAGAAGCCCAACAGCGCACGGTCGCTGTCATGACCCAGCTGACGCAGGGCGCGCCATTCCAGGCCGTTGCCCAGCAATTCTCCGATGCGCCGTCCGCGGCGAATGGCGGTGAGGTTGGCTGGCTGCTGGAAGGCCAGATGCGGCCGGAAGTGGCCCAGGTAGCGCGCGCGCTCGAACCGGGACAACTGTCACGTCCGTTCCGCGTGCCGGGCGGTCTGATGATCATTGCCCTGATCGACCAGCGCGAAAGCTCCGCGTCCATCCAGTATGACCTTGTCCAGGCGACCCTGCCCGCCAGCCGCGTGAATGACGCCTCCGTGGCCGCTTTCGACCGGGCCATTTCGCGTATCAATTCCTGTGATGGAATCGACAGTGGTATCAGCGCTGTGGAAGGAGCCTTCTCTTCGCGGCTGGGCCAGATTTCGTTGAATGCGCTGCTGCCGGAAATCGCCGAGCGCTTGTCTTCGCTTGGACCGGGTGAGAACACCGGGGCCATCGAGACGCCGGCCGGGCGCCAGGTCTATTTTGTCTGCGACCGTTCCATCGGGGGTCCCGGCGTTCCGACTCGCGAAGACATTGAGCGCCAATTGCGCAATCAGCAGCTGTCCATGCTGTCGCGCCGCTGGCTGCGTGACCTTCGCCGCGATTCCACGATCGAGATCCGGTAATGACCGCACCGCTTGCGGTGACGATGGGCGATCCGGCTGGTGTCGGACCGGAAATCACGCTCGCCGCATGGCAGGCCCTGCGAAATCAAAATCAGCCCTTTCTGGTGATTGGCGATCCGGCACTTTATGGCGATGGGGCGCAGGCTGTCGGGACGCCTGCCGAGGCGTTTGCCGTCTTTGACGAAAAACTGCCTGTTCTTCCGGTCTTGCTGGCATCCGCTTGCAGGCCTGGCACTCCGGACGGCGCCAATGCGGCGGCCATCCTGTCGTCGATCGAACAGGCCGTTGATCTGACCGCATCAGGCCTGACATCAGGGATCGTCACCAATCCGATCGCCAAGTCCGTGCTTTACGAGGCCGGCTTCAGGCATCCCGGCCATACCGAGTATCTGGCCATGCTGACGCAGAATTTGCCTGTTGCTGGCGATCGCGGACCGGTGATGATGCTGGCGGGAGACAAGCTACGGGTTTCACTGGTGTCGATCCATGAACCCTTACGGACGGCCATTGACGGGCTAAGCGAAGCGAAAATCCTGCATACGGCCAGAGTCACGGCGCAGGCGCTTGCGCGGGATTTCGGCATTGCAGCGCCACGCCTTACGGTCGCCGGGCTCAACCCGCATGCCGGTGAAAACGGCGCTCTGGGCCAGGAGGAGATCGAGATCATCGCTCCGGCCATTCAGCGCCTGCAGGCCGAGGGGCTGAACGTTTCCGGGCCGGTCTCGCCCGATGCCCTGTTCCACGAAGAGGCCCGCGCCGGCTATGACGCCGCCATCTGTCTCTATCATGATCAGGGCCTGATCCCGTTCAAGGCGCTGGATTTCTGGGGCGGCGTGAATGTCACGCTGGGCTTGCCCGTGATCCGCACCTCGCCGGACCATGGCACCGGCTTCGCGATTGCCGGTCAGGGCCGGGCGCGCGCCGACAGCCTGATCGCTGCAATCCGGATGGCGTCCGGCATGGCCGAACGACGCAGCCAATGAATGATCTGCCGCCCCTTCGTGACATGATCGCCGAGCACGGTCTGCGGGCGGACAAGGGATTTGGGCAGCACTTCCTGCTTGATCTGAACCTGACAGCGAAGATTGCCAGCCTGTGCGGCGATGTCTCCGATGCGGCGCTGATCGAAGTTGGCCCGGGTCCGGGCGGGCTGACACGCCCCCTGCTGGCGCTGGGTCCGCAAAAAATGGTCGTTATCGAAATGGATGCGCGCTTCATCCCGGTTCTCGAGCAGACGGGTGAAGCCTATGAGACCCCCTTCGAGATTGTTGAGGGGGATGCGCTGAAAGCCGATGAGGCGGCGCTGATCGGCGATGGCCCGGCAGTGATCGCGTCCAATCTGCCCTACAATGTCGGTACGCCCCTTCTCATCAAATGGCTCAAGGCCAACCCGCTCTACTGGCGGCGCATGGTGTTGATGTTCCAGAAAGAAGTTGCCGACCGCGTGGTCGCCCCTGTCGGATCGAAGGCCTATGGACGGCTGGCCATCCTGACCGCAGCCGTGGCCTCAGCCCGCCTCGCGCTGAAAGCCCCGGCCCGGGCCTTTACCCCGCCCCCAAAAGTCGACAGCGCCGTTGTGGTTCTCGATCCGCTGCCGGAAGATAAACGCTTTGCCGATCTAGAAGCGCTGGAAATCGTCACCGAGAGCGCATTCGGACAACGGCGCAAGACGCTGCGCAAGAGCCTCGGCATTGCCGCCGGAAAAGCCGGTACGTCCTCCGAGAGCCTGCTGGAAACCGCCGGCATTGATCCGGGCGCACGGGCGGAGACCATTGATCCGAACGGCTTTTTCAGACTGGCCGAGGCCTGGCGGGCAGCGAAGGGCTAGCGCCGCTCGTTCATCAGCTCGTCGACAAAGCGGCGCAGCCAGGGCCGGCGCTGGCGTTTCAGGCGCTCGGCCCTCAGGATCTGTTCAAGCTCGTCCAGCGCGCCGGAAAAGTCCTCATTGACGATGACATAATCGTATTCTTCCCAGTGCGAAACCTCATCCTCGGAGCGTTCCATGCGCCCGTTGATGACGTCTTCACTGTCCTGTCCGCGCTTGCGCAGCCGATCTTCCAGCAGCTTCATGGATGGCGGCAGGATGAAGATGCGGACGACATCACGCGGCGCCTGTTCGGCCAGCTGCTGAGCGCCCTGCCAATCGATGTCGAACACGACGTCGCGGCCATCGGCCAGAGCTTCCTCGACCGGCGACTTGGGCGTGCCGTAATACTGATCGAACACCTTGGCATGCTCGAAGAACTCGTTCGCAGCGATCTGGCGCTCAAATTCGGCGTGGTCAACGAAAAAATAATCCTGCCCATCCACCTCACCCGGACGCGGCGCACGGGTTGTCGAGGAGACCGACAGGACCACATCGGGATGATGCATGATCAATCGCTTCGAGAGCGTTGTCTTGCCAGCCCCTGAAGGGCTGGACAGGACCAGCATCATGCCTCTGCGTCCGCCCCTGTGACGGGGAGCCTTGGGGCGGTCATTCGACATTCTGGATCTGCTCCCGGAACTGGTCCACGGACGCCTTCAGCGCCAACCCGATACGGGTCAGCTCCGAATCGCCGGACTTGGAGCATAGCGTGTTGACCTCGCGATTGAACTCCTGCGACAGGAAATCCAGCTTGCGGCCAACCGGCGATCCTCCGTCCAGCAGGATGCGGGCGCTGTCGATATGAGCGGTCAGCCGGTCCAGTTCTTCGCGGATATCCGCCTTGACCGCCAGGATGGCGGCCTCCTGAGCGAGCCGGTCTTCGGGCAAATCACCATCAAGCAGATCGGCCAATTTGGCAGCAAACTTGTCGCGCATCGCCTCCGGGCGCGCAGCGGCCACATCGGCGGCCTGATCGCGCAATGCGGTGATCTCATCCAGCACGGTGGACAGAATGCCGGACAGCGCAGCGCCTTCTTCGCGGCGCGCCGATTTCAGCGCGCTCAATGCCTCGTCGAAGGTTACAAGAACCGCTTTTTCCAGACCTTCGCGATCGTCATCGGCGCAGTCATCCTCGCCCTTCAGAACACCCCGGATCGCCAGCAAGCCATCAAAGGCGGGCGGACTGGCCTCTCCGCGCTCGACAAAGGGACGGCTGGCGTCAATCAGGGCCTGAAGTTTGTCACTGTCGATCACGATACCGGCTTCGCTGGCTTCGCGTGTGATGGTCAGCCCTGCCTGAAGGGAGCCGCGTGCGAAGGCCGTCTTGGCGCGATCACGGGCCGCCAGCTCCAGTGCGTCGAAGCCCGGAGGCGTTCGGAAGCGGACCTCCAGCCCCTTGCCGTTTACGCTCTTGATTTCCCAGGTAATCGTGCAACCGCCATGCGTGGCCACTGCCCGGGCGAATCCCGTCATTCCGGATAAGGCTGCCATTATCGCCGTTCCCGCTCGATACGGCGCCAGTTAGCCACATTCCGCTGATGTTCGCGATAGGTCTCGGCAAAGGCATGGCCGCCCGTGCCGTCCGCCACGAAGAAAAGATAGCCGGTATCCGGCGGATTCAGGACCGCCGCGATTGCGTCGCGGCCCGGATTGGCAATCGGCGTCGGTGTCAGACCATCGATAAAATAGGTGTTGTAGGGGTTCTGGTCATTATCCAGTTCCGAGCGGCGGATACCGCGGCCCAGAGGCTCGCCACCGGTGATGCCGTAGATAATCGTCGGATCGCTCTCCAGCATCATGCCGCGGCGCAGGCGGTTGACGAACACCGAGGCGACCAGCGGACGCTCGGACGCCACGCCGGTTTCCTTTTCAACGATAGATGCCAGAATGATCGCCTCTTCCGGCGTATCGAAGGGCAGATCATCCGCCCGGTCGGGCCAGAGCTGGTCAAGCAAGGCCTGCTGATCCTCCCGCATGCGGTCGAGAATATGCTGACGCGTATCACCGCGATGGAAGCTGTAGGTTTCCGGCAGCAGCGTGCCTTCGGCCGGCACTTCAGTGATCTCGCCGGTCAGGACCGGGTTTTCGTTCAGGATGCGCACGATCTGGGCGCTGGTGCGGCCTTCCGGAGCAGTGACGAAATACTGGATCGTATCGCCGGATCGCAACTGGTCATAAATGTCCTGCAGGCTGGCCCCTGCCGGAATGGCATATTCGCCGGCCCGCAAATCCCGGTCGCCGCCATCGATTGTCACCCAGATCCGGAAGAGCTGGGCATCCTCGATGACACCCGCCTCTTCCAGCCGGTTGGCGATCGCGATCAGGCCGGAGCCGCGCGGCAAGGTGACGATGGTTTCCTCGGCGGCGGGACCGGGCTCGGCCACTTCACCCTGCATCCAGTTCCAGGCCAGAAACGCGCCACCCGCCAGCAGCAAAGCACCGCCCAGCAACAGGATCAGGGCCCAGACAAGCAGCTTGCCGATCAGGCCGGAACTCTTTTTCTCGGAACGCGTTTCACTCATGAGCGCACGTTAATCCACGGCGCGGAAGATGACAGTGGCATTGGTGCCGCCAAAGCCGAAGGAATTTGACAGGGCCGCCCGGACAGGCCGCTCCACAGCCTTGTGTGGAGCGAGATTGATCGGCGTTTCGACGGACGGATTGTCGAGATTGAGCGTTGGTGGGCAGATCCCGTCACGCATGGCAAGGATCGAAAAGATCGCCTCCACGGCTCCGGCCGCCCCCAGCAGGTGCCCGACAGAGGATTTGGTCGAAGACATGACGATATTGCCTGCGTGATCGCCAAACAGGCGCTCGACGGCTTTCAGTTCGATCTCGTCGCCCTTGGGCGTCGACGTGCCATGGGCATTCACGTAATCGATGTCCGAAGGCTCCATGCCGGCATCTTTCAGCGCCGCCTTCATGGAGCGGTAGCCGCCATTGCCATCCTCGGCCGGTGCGGTGATGTGGAAAGCATCACCCGACAGGCCATAGCCCGCCACTTCGGCATAGATCTTCGCACCGCGCGCCCTGGCGCTTTCAAATTCCTCGAGCACCAGGACACCGGCCCCCTCGCCCATGACGAAACCATCACGGTCCCTGTCATACGGGCGCGAAGCCTTTTCCGGCCGATCATTGAAGCCACTGGACATGGCCCGCGCAGCGACGAAGCTGGCAACGCCGAGGCGGCCAATGGCGGCTTCGGCACCGCCGGCCACCATCATGTCGGCATCGCCATATCTGATCATTCGGGCGGCATCACCAATGGCATGCGCGCCGGTCGAGCACGCCGTGACCACAGCATGGTTCGGCCCCTTCAATCCGTGACGGATCGAAACCTGACCGGAAATCAGATTGATGATGATGCCGGGGATGACAAAGGGAGAAACGCGGCGCGGACCCTTTTCCTTCAGCAGGATCGAGGTCTCGTAAATGGTGTTGAGGCCGCCCGTGCCGGATCCGATCAGAACACCGGCGCGTTCGGCCTGCTCTTCGGTTTCGGCTTTCCAGCCGGAATCCGCGAGCGCCTCGTCGGCGGCAGCAATTCCATAAAGGATGAATTCGTCGATGCGCTTTTGTTCGCGCGGCGGCATGACGGTGTCGGGATCGAAAGCGTGCGGGTCATCCGCTCCGCCCCCCCGGCCGTCCTTCCTTGGAATAATGCCAGCGATCCGGCTTCCCAGATCACTGGCATCAAAATGCTCGATGGGCCTGACGCCCGATGCACCGGATATCAGCCGTTTCCAGACAGGCTCCACACCGCATCCCAGCGGCGATACGATGCCCAGTCCGGTAACGACAACGCGGCGCATCACAAACCGTGCTTAGCCGGCTTTCTCGCTGATGAACTTCACAGCGTCGCCAACCGTCTGGATGTGCTCGGCGGCATCGTCCGGGATCTCGATGTCGAACTCTTCCTCGAACGCCATGACCAGCTCGACATTGTCGAGCGAGTCAGCGCCGAGATCGTCAATGAAGGAGGCCTTCTCGGTGACCTTGTCTTCTTCAACGTCGAGATGCTCGACAACGATTTTTGTAACGCGGGCAAGAACGTCGGACATAAGCGATTCCCTTCTGCAAACTCTCGCAAAACCTTATGCGGGGCTGGACTATTCGTGAAGCGCTTATGACATGCGCTTCGGCCCCTCCATGACCGGAAATCGGCACCTAGCACGCTCTTTTGAGATTGGCCAGCCGGTGCCGCTTGTGAATGTGTCTTTTAGATCATCGCCATGCCGCCATTAACGTGAAGGGTCTGCCCCGTCACGTAGCGGGCCTCGTTGCTGGCCAGATATGCCACGGCGGCCGCAATGTCATCGCCGCTGCCGAGATCATTGGCCGGGATCTTCGCCATGATGGCGGCGCGCTGCTCATCATTCAGAGCATCGGTCATCGGCGAGGCGATAAAGCCCGGCGCCACGCAATTGGCGGTGACGCCGCGGGCAGCCACTTCCTGAGCGAGGGATTTGGTAAAGCCGATCATGCCGGCCTTCGAGGCGCAGTAATTCGCCTGACCCGGATTGCCCATCACGCCGACCACCGAGGTGATGCCGATGATACGGCCATGGCGCGCCTTCATCATGCCGCGCAGGGCTGCGCGTGACAGGCGGAAATAGCTTTCCAGATTGATCTTCAGGACCTGCTCCCAGTCCTCGTCCTTCATGCGCATCAGAAGGCCATCCTTGGTGATGCCGGCATTGGCGACCAGGATATCCAGCCCGTCCATCGCTTCGGCGGCCTGTTTCGGCAGGGCATCGACCGCCTCTCCGTCAGACAGATTGCAGGCGATGGCATGAACACGCTCGCCCAGCTCGGCTTTCAGCTCGTCCAGCTTTTCCTGACGCGTGCCGGAAATGGTGACTGTTGCGCCCTGGGCATGCAGCGCGCGGGCGATCGAGCCACCAATGCCGCCGGTAGCGCCGGTAACCAGTGCGGTTTTTCCATCCAGTGAGAACATGGGAATTATCCTTTCAGAGACGACGCGAAGGCGTCGAGATTTTCCGGAGTGATGAGCGGCGTGCCGGTGGCATCCGGCGCGGTGCGACGCAGCATGCCGGAGAGGACCTTGCCGCTGGCCTCAGCAAATTCGGTTATACCGCCCTCGCCGGCCATCCATTCAACGCTTTCGCGCCAGCGCACGCGGCCGGTGACCTGCTCGACCAGCAGGCTGCGGATCGTATCGGGATCGCTTTCCGGACGGGCGCGGACATTGACCACCACCGGCACTTTCGGAGCGTTGATGGTGGCGGCTGCCAGCGCTTCGGCCATGGCGTCGGCGGCGGGCTGCATCAGGGAACAATGGAAAGGCGCGGAGACGGGTAATGGCATGGCGCGCTTTACGCCCTGTTCCTTGGCAAATTCAATGGCCGCATCAACGGCAGCCCTGGCGCCGGAGATCACGATCTGACCGGGCGCATTGTCATTGGCGAACTGGCAGACGCCGTGCTTCGCCCCGGCATCAGCGGCCGCCTGAGCGGTCTCGATATCGGCGCCGATCAGGGCCGCCATCGCCCCCTCGCCGACCGGCACGGCCGCCTGCATGGACTGGCCGCGCAGTTTCAGCAGCTTCGCTGCATCGGTGATCGACAATGATCCGGCAGCGGCCAGCGCGGAATACTCACCGAGCGAGTGACCGGCGACGAATTTCGCGGCGGACACATCAATGCCGTACTGGGTTTCCAGCACCCGCATCACGGCGAGTGAGGCTGCCATGATGGCCGGCTGGGCGTTTTCCGTCAGGGTCAAATCCTCGATCGGACCGTCCGCCATCAGATGGGACAATTTCTGGCCCAACGCCTCATCGACCTCGTCGAGTACGGCCTGGGCGGCCGGAAAGGCTCCCGCCAGCTCCGTACCCATTCCGACGGCCTGGGATCCCTGTCCCGGAAATACGAATGCCAGTGTCATGGCCGCGCTTCTCCCTCGCAACATCAGGGGCACGGATAAACAGCGCAGCGCGTTTAATCAATCGTCAGAGGTCAGCCAGTCCAGCGCTTCATTGCGGCTGCGGAACACACGTGTGTTGAGGCTGGGCACATCGGTGGCCAGCATTTCAAACAGTTTGATAATGCCGACATCGAGGTCTTTCTCGACCAGAATGGCTTCCTTCAAGTCGGCATACTTGCCTGAGCGGGCAGCCTTCATGGCGGGGATAAGGACCGTCCTGTAACCCTCCAGCGTGAAGCCGCTGAAATCGGCTTCAACGCCCGCAATGCCCAGAATCTGGCAGTCCTCATTCCATTCCGGACGTGACATGCAGTCGGGGGAATAGGCGGCGATCTCTTCGATCTTCATCTCGCCATGCGTGCGCATCTCGAAGACGTTGTGTTCGGGCAGATACCGTATCGTGTAGGGCATGGCCGTCTCCCCCTAGGGCCCGCTGCCGGTTATGGCCTTGTTGGCTGAATCGCAACGCCCGTCCAGATACATAAAGCGGCAGAACGTCCTGGCCAGAGCGGATCGCTCTGATTTCGAATGACAATTCGACGCAGTCAGGACAAGCTGGATAACCCGTGCTTCACCGGAAAGAGGCAAAGACCATGCGCAAACGTCCGCCGCTTGCCTTACGCTTTCTCTATGTGGTGCTGTTCCTGGTCGTCGGCGGGTCCATCCTGATGGGCATCGCGATCGTGGCCGACCCGATGAAACGCTGCGAGGAACGCGGCGGGACGTTTCATATCGCCGGGCGCTGGTGCGAGGAGGCGGAAGCGGAGTGATTTGCGATACGGACCGTTTTAGCTATTTTAGCTGAATTAGCCATTCTGGACAAAGCCATGAAGACCTACACCGCGACCGAAGCCAAGAACAAGTTCGGGCAATTGCTGGATGATGCCCAGCGCGGGCCGGTGCGGATCGAAAAACACGGGCGGGGGGCTATTATCGCAATGTCCGCCGAAGCCTTCGAATTCTACAAACTGGTCCAGGACCCGGAAATCAGCGCGGCGATTCAGGAAGGATTTGACCAGCTGGATGCCGGCAAGACTGTCGATGGCCGCACAGCACTGATGCAGCTGAAGAACGAGTTGGTGAACCGGGTCGCCGAGGATTGAAAGCCTTCCGCTTTTCCGAACTGACGCTGGACGATGTGCGTCAGATTGCCGAATACACACGCCAGAACTGGGGTGTGCGACAGACGGCAGTTTACATCGATCACCTCATCGAGACCTGTGACCAGCTGGCCTGGTTTCCGGGCATGGGCATCCGCGTCGTTTTTCGCGGGATCGATTGCCGGTATTTTCTCTCGGGCGAGCACAAGATCATCTATCGGCGGGTCGATGACGATCTGATCGAAATCGCCAGGATCGTTCACACCCGAACGGATGGCAGCGAATAGCCCTGCCCCACTTGCCACCTCCAGGCCTTTCCTGTAAGAGCCGCCGCTTCGAACGGATGCGGTCCTTTCTCCCGCTTGTAACGTGCGCACAGGGCGCATGGGAAAAGGAGCCACCGCGGATCATCCCGACCCTTCGGTTGATCGGCGCCGCACCCATGAGAGAAGGGAGTACCAACATGGCTCTTTACGAGCATGTCTTCATTGCGCGCCCGGACATTTCGCCGGCGCAAGTTGAATCTCTGACCGAAGAGATCAAAACCCTTGTCGAATCCAAAGGCGGCAAGGTCGGCAAGACCGAGTATTGGGGCCTTCGCAATCTCGCCTACCGCGTCCACAAGCACCGCAAGGGCCATTATGGCCTGCTGGACATTGACGCGCCGGCCGGAACCCTGGAAGAGCTGGATCGCCGTCAGCGCCTGTCTGACGACATCATCCGCTACATGACGGTTCGTGTTGAAGAGCACACCGAGAACCAGTCCGCCATCCTGTCCAAAAAAGATGACCGGCGCCGCCGGGACAATCGCTAGGACGAGGGAGACACAAACATGTCTGATCTGAATATCTCGAACATCCCGGCCCGCCGCCCGTTCCAGCGCCGCCGGAAAGTGTGCCCGTTCTCTGGCGAGAATGGCCCGAAGATCGATTACAAGGATCCCAAGCTGCTGCAGCGCTACATGTCGGAAAAAGGCAAGATCGTCCCGGCCCGCATCACCGCTGTGTCTGCCAAGAAGCAGCGTGAACTGGCCCGCGCCATCAAGCGCGCCCGCCAGCTGGCTATCCTGCCCTACGCGGTCGATTAAGGAGGACCTCAAGATGCAAGTCATTCTTCTTGAACGCGTCGACAATCTGGGCGCCATGGGTGAGGAAGTCACCGTAAAGCCGGGCTATGCCCGTAATTTCCTGCTGCCGCAGGAAAAGGCTCTGCGTGCAACCGAAGCCAACCGCAAGCGTTTCGAAGCGCAACGCGAAGCGCTGGAAAAGCGTAATGCGGAACGTCGCGACGAAGCCGCCAAATCGGCTGACGGCGTTGATGGCGAAACCTTCATCATGATCCGTCAAGCTGGTGAAACCGGACACTTGTACGGTTCTGTCACCACGCGCGACATTGCCGATGCCGTTTCGACCGACACTCTGAAGGTCGCCCGCTCAATGGTGGTCCTGCACGACCCTATCAAGACGCTGGGTCTGCACGAGGTTGAAATCAAGCTTCACCCGGAAGTCACCATCACGGTGTCGATCAATGTTGCTCGCTCCGAAGATGAAGCCGAGCGTCAGGCTGCCGGTGAAGACGTGATCGCGGCCCAGGCCGACGAAGATCGCGCTATTGCCGAAGCCCAGGCAGCCGAGCTGTTTGAAGCCGGTGCCGAGCCGGAAGATCTGATCGCGGCCGAAGAAAATGCCGAGATCGAAGCCGAGGCCGCGGCCGAAGCCGAAGCCGGCGAAGAGGAAGACAAGGCGTAAGCCCTTTCCTCCTTCCAAGGATCAAAGGCGGGCCGGAAACGGTCCGCCTTTTTTCTTGTCCGGCGACTCGAGTTATCCACAGAACGGCATTTTTCTGTGGGCGAATTCGAAAAGCTCAATGTCAACCGAAAAGCGCCTGTTGCTGCAAATTAGGACTTCGTTAAGAACCATCTCATGGCACTGCATGACCTCCCCCATCCGGAAGAGACCGGCACCGACGCAGCCCCGCACAATATCGAGGCGGAGCAGGCGTTTCTGGGCGCGCTTCTGTACGATAACGAGGTGCTGCACCGTGTCAGTGACTGGCTGCGGGCCGAGCATTTCTATGATCCGGTTCACGGCCGCATCTACCAGGCCACATCCGACCGGATCCAGCGCGGCGCTCTGGCCGATGCCATTGTTCTTAAAACAGATTTCGAACGCGATGGCGGGCTGAAGGAGATTGGTGGCGCTGCCTATCTGGCACTGCTGCTGGAGAGCGCATCCGACTCGGTTGCCGCCGTTGAATACGCCCAGCTGATCTATGATCTCGCCCTGCGGCGTGCCCTGATCCGCGTCTCGGCGGAACTGTCCCACGAGGCGACAGAGGCCACGCCCGAGACCCATGCGCGGAACCTGATCGAGAGCGCCGAACGCAAGCTGTTCCAGCTGGCCGAGACCGGTGGCAATCAGCGCGGTTTTGTCTCCTTCAAGGATGCCCTGTCTGAGTCGGTCGAAATGGCCGCCGCCGCCTATGAACGCGAAGGCGGGTTGTCGGGAATGTCATCGGGCCTCCGGGCGATGGATGAAAAACTGGGCGGGCTTCACCCGTCCGATCTGATCATCCTCGCCGGCCGTCCGTCGATGGGCAAAACAGCGCTGGCCACCAATATCGCTTTCGCCGTGGCGCGGGCTTACCAGTATTCCACCCTGCCCGATGGCGCCAAAAAGACCGAACAGGGCGGCGTGGTCGGCTTCTTCTCGCTGGAAATGAGCGCCGAACAGCTCGCGACCCGCCTGATCGCGGATTACACCGGAATCCCCGGCTATCAGATCCGCCGCGGCGATATCGATCCGGCCCAGTATGAAGAGATCCGCGATGCGGTGCTCGAAATCCAGGGCCTGCCGCTTTACATCGACGATACCGGTGGCCTGTCCATCGGTGCGCTTTGCGCGCGGGCCCGCCGGCTGAAGCGCCTGCACGGGCTGGACGTTATCGTGGTCGACTATCTGCAGCTGGTGACGGCGTCTGAGAACAAGGCCAGCCAGGGCCGGGTGCAGGAAGTGTCCGAGGTGACCCAGGCGCTGAAGGCGCTGGCCAAGGAATTGTCGGTCCCGGTGATTGCCCTGTCGCAGCTGTCGCGTCAGGTCGAACAGCGCGAGGACAAGAAGCCGCAACTGTCTGACCTGCGAGAATCCGGCTCGATCGAGCAGGACGCCGACGTGGTGATGTTTGTTTACCGCGAAAGCTATTACAAGGAACGCGAGAAGCCGAAGGAAGGCACGCCGGAATACCTCGCCTGGGAAGAGGAATTCCGTCAGATCGAACGGCGCGCGGAAGTCATTATCGGCAAGCAGCGTCATGGTCCGATCGGCACGGTCGATCTGGCCTTCGATGCCGCCCGCACCAAGTTCTCCGACCTCACCCGCGATGACCGCTATGAAGGGATCGCGCATTAGCGCCTTGAAGCCGGACGCCCTGCGCCGGACACTGATTGTTCAAGCAGTGAAGTGATTCGTTTATGGCGCGTGGAGACAGCCAGTTTGTTTGCCAGTCCTGCGGGGCGGTCCATGCCAAATGGGCTGGCCAGTGCGCCGATTGCGGCAGCTGGAACACGCTGGTCGAGGAAATCGCCTCGGCCCCTCTTGGCACTCAGGCCAAGCCGCGCAAGGCCGGCCGCCGTGGCGGGCTGGAACTTCTGCCGCTGCAGGGCGAAGGCGATGAACCGCCGCGCCATCAGAGCGGCGTCGCCGAGTTCGACCGTGTCTGCGGCGGCGGGCTGGTTCCCGGCTCTGCGCTTCTTGTCGGAGGCGACCCCGGCATCGGCAAATCCACCCTGCTCTTGCAGGCCGTGGCACAGCTGGCCGGATCGGGCGCAAAGTCCGTCTATGTCTCCGGCGAAGAAGCCATCGACCAGGTCCGCAGCCGCGCCCGGCGGCTGGGCCTGTCGGACCGGCCCGTGGCGCTGGCCGCGGAAACCTCGCTGGAAAACATTCTCGACGGGCTGAAGTCGGAAAAGCCTGATATCGCCGTTATCGATTCCGTTCAGACACTCTGGTCCGACCAGCTTGCGGCGGCGCCCGGCACGGTGGCACAGGTGCGGGCCTGTGCGCAGGAATTGGTGCGGTTTGCGAAGAAGTCCGGCTGTGCTGTCATCCTTGTCGGCCATGTTACCAAGGACGGTCAGATCGCCGGGCCACGCGTGGTCGAGCACATGGTCGATGCCGTCTTGTATTTCGAGGGCGATCGCAGCCATCAATTCCGTATCCTGCGCGCGGTGAAGAACCGCTTCGGCCCGACCGACGAGATCGGTGTTTTCGAGATGGGCGATGCCGGCCTGAGGGAGGTTGAAAACCCGTCCGCCCTCTTCCTCAATGATCGCGGCGATCCGACACCCGGTTCGGCGGTTTTCGCGGGCATGGAGGGCACGCGTCCGGTGCTGACCGAGATCCAGGCACTGGTCGCGGCCTCGCCTCTCGGCACGCCTCGCCGCACTGTGGTCGGCTGGGATTCCGGGCGGATGTCGATGGTGCTGGCAGTACTCGAAGCCAGATGCGGGCTATCTTTTGGCGGCCGTGACGTTTATTTGAACGTTGCAGGCGGCTTGAAAATCGGTGAACCGGCAGCGGATCTGGCAGTGGCAGCAGCGATCGTGTCTTCTGCGCTTAACGCGCCCATCCCGGCGGACGCAGTGGTGTTCGGCGAAATCAGCCTGTCCGGAGACATCCGAGCTGTGGGCCGCAACGAGACCCGCCTCAAGGAAGCTGCCAAGCTGGGCTTTTCCCAGGCTTTGGCCCCGATGTCAGCGACAGAAGGATCACCCCCCGTCACGGTGCGCGGCCTGTCCGGGATCGGTGATCTGGTGACGACGCTGAGTGCCTGGCGGCTGGAGGACTAGACCATGGGCGGACTGACCCCGATTGATGGCGCCATTCTCCTTTTCATCGGAGCCTCCGCCTATCACGCGCTGGTCCGCGGATTTGTCAGTGAAGCCCTGTCGATGACCGCTGCTATCGTGGCCGCCATCGCCGCGCTGTGGAGCCGGCCACTCTTCGTAACGCTGGCCGATGATTTTGTGCCGGGCGGCTGGATCGCCAATCTGGTGACGCTGGGGATCGTCTTCACACTCGTTTTCATGGCGGTCAGCTTTCTGACTGCGCCGATGCGCGCCAATGTGAAGCGCGGTGATGATGTCGGCTTCGTTGACCGGACGCTTGGCTTTTTCTTCGGCATTGTCCGGGCGCTGCTGGCGCTGGGCTTCTTCCTGATCATTGCCAGCCTGGCGAATGCCGGACAGCCGCCCAGCCAATTGACCAATGCCCAGCTCTATCCGCTGGTGAACACTTCGGCCCGCCTGCTGCAATCTCTCGCACCCGGGGATTCGCGTATTGGCCAAACTGATCCTATATCGCCGGCGGAAACGCCCGACCGGCGCAGCGAAGAGTCCTATGATGAACGGGACCGCAACCGGCTCGACGATCTGATCGGCGATGCCAGCGAGGATGACGACGGATGAAATTCCCAGCTCCCCCGCTCCCCTATGATCCGGAGTCGGATCATCTGAGGGAGGAATGCGGTGTCTTCGCCAGCTATGGCGCCGAGGACTCGGCGCTGCTGATTGCTCTGGGCCTTCACGCCCTGCAGCACCGGGGACAGGAAAGCTGTGGCATCGTCACTCATGACGGCTCGCGGATCTACGCAGAGCGCCATATGGGCCTGGTCGGCGAGCACTTTGCCGATGGTGAAACCCACAAGCGCCTGCCGGGTAATATCGGCATCGGTCATGTGCGCTATTCGACCTCGGGCGGAACGGTCATCCGCAATATCCAGCCGCTTTATGCCGATGTCCGTGGCGGTGGTATTGCCGTTGCCCACAATGGAAACCTGACGAATGCCCGCACGCTGCGGGACGAGCTGGTGGCATCCGGTGCCATTTTCCAGTCGACCAGCGATACCGAAGTGATCCTGCAGATCGCCGCACGGTCCAATCGCGCCAGTTCGACGCGGCGTTTCCTGTCGGCCCTAAAACAGATCGAGGGAGCTTTTGCCCTCGTTGCCCTCGTCAATGGCAAGCTGATCGCGGCCCGCGATCCGTTCGGCATCCGTCCGCTGGTGCTGGGCGCGCTGGACGGGGCGACGATTGTGGCATCGGAGACATGCGCCCTTGATGTCATCGGCGCCAGCTATGTCCGGGATATCGAGCCCGGCGAGGCCATCATTGTGAGTGCGGACGGCATTGTTTCGGAACGCTTTGCACCGGTCCGTCCGGCGCGCCCTTGCGCCTTCGAATACATCTATTTCGCCCGTCCGGATTCGGTCATTGCCGGCCTCAGTGTCTATGAGGCGCGCAAGCGCATGGGCGCCCAGCTCTACAAGGATGCACCGGCAGATGTCGACGTCGTCATTCCGGTGCCCGATAGCGGTGTTCCTGCTGCCCTCGGCTATGCGCAGGCTGCCGGCGTTCCCTACGAAATGGGCATTATCCGTGGCCACTATGTCGGTCGCACCTTCATTCAGCCGACGCAGGCCAAGCGCGATCTGGGCGTGCGCCGCAAACACTCGGCCAACCCGCCTGTCGTGAAGGGCAAGCGCGTGCTGCTGGTGGACGATTCCATCGTGCGCGGCACCACGTCACGCAAGATCGTCGACATGATGCGTGATGCCGGTGCAACAGAGGTGCATTTCCGCTCGGCCTGCCCGCCGATCAAATTTCCGGATTTCTATGGCATCGACATGCCCAGCCGGGAAGAATTGATGGCCTCGACCCTGGAGGCCGATGAAATGGCGCGGGCTCTGAAAGCTGACTCGCTGGGCTTTCTATCGATCGACGGGCTTTACCAGGCGGTTCTGGGTGAAACCCGGAACGACACGTCACCGCAGCTCGCCGACCATTATTTTACTGGCGAATACACCACCCGGCTGCTCGATCATGAGCGCGCCGCTTCCGACAAGGACCGCCAGCTCTCGTTGCTGGTCGATGCATGAGTGAATTGATGTTGAAGGACAAGCTGGCGCTGGTCACCGGCGCTTCGCGCGGCATTGGCCGCGCCATTGCCAAAGCACTGGCCGCCGAAGGCGCCCATGTGATTGCCACGGCCCGGACACAAGGTGGTCTGGAAGCCCTCGATGACGAGATCAAGGCCGCGGGCGGCCAGTGTACGCTGGTGCCACTGGATCAGATGGACCCGGAAGGGATCGAGAAGCTGGCGGAAATCGTCGGCGAGCGCTGGGGCAAGCTGGATATCCTGGTCGCCGCTGCCGGACAGCTCGGCGAGCTGACGCCGGCCTCTCAGGTCAGCGCCAGGACCTGGAATGAGGTTATGGGCGTGAATGTGATCGCGCCGGCCCGCTTGATCCGCGCCTTTGAACCACTGCTGTTGAAATCCGATGCCGGACGCGCTGTCTTCCTGACCTCGGGTGCGGCCAAATCGTGCCGCGCCTTCTGGGCGCCGTATGCAGCCAGCAAGGCGGCACTCGATGCGCTGGTGAAGTCATGGGCCGACGAACATGGTAAGGACGCGCTGCGGATCAATCTGATCAATCCGGGGCCGATGCGTACCGCCATGCGCAAGAAAGCCTTCCCGAGCGAGGACCAGGATACGCTGCCACCACCGGATGCGCTGGTGCCGCTGATCCTGTCCCTGGTGGGCCCGGACGTGACCCGCCATGGCGAATGGATCGACTTTCCCAGCGAGGGGTGATCACCTCGTCCTTCGAGGCTCGCTCCGCTCGCACCTCAGGATGAGGTGTGTTTGATCTATCTGCTTACCTCTTGGTGAGGTGCTGGCCGCAGGCCAGCCTCGAACCACGCAATTTCACCCCTTTGCGTAAGGGTTCTTGCCGCCCTTCACAATCAGGCGGATCGGCACGCCGGGCATGTCGAAGGCCTCGCGTATGCCGTTGATCAGATAGCGCTTGTAGCTTTCCGGCAAATCGGCAGCGCGCGAACACATCAACACGAAGGTCGGCGGACGGGATTTCGTCTGCGACAGATAACGCGGCTTGATCCGCTTTCCCTGAACAGCGGGCGGCGGGTGACGCGAGACCATTTCCTGCAACCAGTCATTCAGGTCGCGGGTCTTGATCTTGGCTGACCAGTCGCGGTGCAGGCGGGTGACCGCCGGCATGATGTCCTCGAGACCCTTGTTCTTCAGCGCCGAAACCGGCACCAGCGGCGCCCCCTTGGCCTGCGGCAGCAGGCGTTCGAACTCGTATTGCAGCTCTTTCAGAGCCGCCTGACGGTTGGGAACGAGATCCCATTTCGCCAGCACCATGACCAGCGCGCGTCCTTCCCGCAGAACGAGATCCGCCAGTGTCAGATCCTGTTTCTCGAACGGGTGCTCGGCATCCACCAGCAGCAGGACCACTTCGGCGAACTTGATGGCGCGCAGCGTATCGGCCGCGCTCATCCGTTCGAGCCGGTCATTGACCTTGCCTTTCTTGCGCAGGCCGGCCGTGTCGTGCAGGCGCACACGCTGGCCATCCCATAGCCAGTCAACGGCAATGGCATCGCGGGTCACGCCCGCCTCCGGTCCGGTGATCAGACGGTCTTCGCCGATCAGCGCATTGATCAGGGTGGACTTGCCGGCATTGGGACGGCCGATCACGGCGATCCGTAGCGGTGGCTCGTCCTCGCGATCATCATCCAGCCGGTCGAAATCGCCCAATTCCTGTGTCAGACGGGCGTGCAGATCGCCCATGCCCTCGCCATGGGAAGCGGAAATCGCCACCGGCTCGCCAAATCCCAGCGCATAGCTTTCGGTGATGCCGTCCACGCCAGCGCGGCCTTCCGCCTTGTTGGCAATCAGGATAACGGGCTTGCCGGATCGGCGAATTACATCGCCAAAGGCCTGATCCAGTGCGGTAATGCCTTCGCGGGCATCAATGACAAACAGGCAGACATCGGCTTCGCGCAAGGCGGCATCGGTCTGGGCGCGCATATCCGTGCCTAGCCTGGTGGCATCGGCATCGTCAAAGCCGGCCGTATCGATAATGCGCAGCGGGATATCGCCGAGGCGGCCCCTCGCCTCGCGCCGGTCACGGGTCACGCCGGGACGGTCATCGACAATAGCCAGCGGTTTGCCCGCCAGGCGGTTGAACAGAGTCGATTTGCCGACATTCGGGCGGCCCACCACCGCAATTGTGGGGACAGCCATGGCGGTTAGCGCAGCGCGATCAGGCGCGCTTCATCGGTCACGATATAAATCGTTTCGTTCACGATGATCGGCGCGACATAGACCGGGTCCCGAAGGTTCATCTCGCGAATGATCTCACCTGTCGTGGCATCCAGAACAACGCCATCGCCACCCGAGGAGGCAAGGAAGAGGCGGCCACCGGCCAGAACCGGACCAGCCCAGGCGATACGCTCGCGGCGGCTTTCCGCGCGTTGATAGGTCGCCAGCTGGCGTATCCAGCGAATGGTGCCATCGTCGCGCTGGACGCAGACGACTTCGCCATCCGTGGTAACCAGGAAAAGGAAATTGCCCGCGACCCATGGGGCATGAAGCCCCCCGGCGGGCTGGGTCCAGTTGCGCTCGCCCGTCCGAAGGTCATAGGCCGCCAGAATACCGGAATGGCTCATCGCATAGACATGGTCGTCCACGATCACCGGGCTGCCGGCCACATCATTAATGGCAGAGATCGGCGTCAGGCCGCCGGAACGGGTCAGCGCGTCGTTCCAGATCGGGTTGCCGTTCTGGATACGCAGGGCCGTCAGCTCGCCGGAGGCATAGGGTGCGACAACGGTTTCACCAAAGACCGCCGCACTCGGAGCGGTGATCAGACGGGCCGGCTCGGAAATGCCCTGGTGGTTCCAGATCACATCGCCGCTGGCCTGGTCGATGGCATAGAGCTCGTTATCATCCGTGGAAACGAACACCGTGCCATTCACTGCAGTCGGGCCGGAATGGAAAGGGGTCAGCGAGGAAGCGCGCCAGATCTCGCTGCCATTGGTAGCATCCAGAGCGGCCATGAAGCGGCGGCCCGTATGCACGAAAAGGCGGCCATTATCATAGGCCAGACCGCCGCCGAAACCGATCCGGTCATTACGGCTGTCCGACTGGATGCGGCGCTCCCAGATCTCCGAGCCGGTTTCCGGATCAAGCGCATACACCCGCGCTTCGGCATCCATCACATAGATGCGGCCATCGGCATAGATCGGGCGCGTATTGATGCGGCTGGAGCGGTCAGAGCCCGCGCCATAGCTGCGGCGGAACAGGATATCCAGATTACCGCTGGCCTGCGTGTGTTGCATCGCGTGCGTTGGATAACCGTCAGGCTGTGCCCAGATCGAATTGACGTAAGCCGTCGGCAGGTCCACCGGTTGCGAGGCGGCATCCGGGTCAGCCTGCAGGCTTTGCTCGAAAGACAGGATCGAGACGCGATCATCAATGGCCGGTGCATTCGGGTCGTCGGTTTCCTGTGCCCGGAACGGGTTCAGGGTCGCAGCGGTATCCGAGACCGACGAGCATCCGGCGAGGCCAAGCATGGCGGCCAGCAGGATCAGGCGGGCTGAGTAATTGAATGTCATGCGGTCAGTCCTGTCCGTCGTCTTCGGTTTCGGTGTTCAGCAAGCCGGCTGCATCTGGCAGGGCCGGCGAATCCACATTGAGGCCATTTGCGGCGTCCTCGTCAGCGGCATCGCCCATGTTCAAATTGAACTGCATGGGCTCGTCGCCGGCTTCGGCTGGCGCGTCCCCGGCGCCGGATGACGTTTCGGCAGCGCTCTCTTCAGCGGGCATTTCGGCAGTGTCGCCTTCGGTCGCCCGGATCCGGCGGATCAGGTCGAGCGCGATCTGGGCCCGTTGCGCGACCGGCAGGGTCAGCGCATCAAGATCGTTGGCGATGGCGTCATACTCGCTTTCCGCGCGGGCATAATCGCCAATCGCGAAGGCCTTGGCAGCAATGACTTCCATGGCCAGGAGGCGGTATGGCCGCTCGGGCTGCATGGTTTCGCCAAGCCGGTTCTGGAGATCGTCGATCGACAGGATATCAAACAGCGCCATGGCGGCTTTCACGCGGGCCAGATCGGCGAAGGCCTGAAAGGTGAACGCCTCGGCGGCCTGCTCGAACATGTAGCCGGCGCTTTCATTGTCACCGGACTGGAGCAGCAATTCGCCGCGCTGCATCAGCGCCAGGCCGGCATAGCCGGGCGAGCCTTCCTCGGTAAGGCGTTGCAGCTCGAGATCGGCTTCCAGCAGCTGGTCATCTGCGATCAGATCGAGGGCCGCAAAATAGCGATCGGACTCTTCCCAGCGCGACTGGCGCTCGAGATATTCCCAGCCCTGCCAGCCTGCAGCGCCCAGCACAATGGCCACGGCGGCGCCCAGCGCCCAGGGCCCCCAGCTGCGCAACAGCTCGTTATACTTGTCCTTGCGGAGCTCTTCTTCAACTTCGTGGAAGATATCGGCCACGGGAAAACGTCCTGAATTCTCTGGTCAATCGGAGCCGGACACTAGCCGCGTGAAACCGCAGCGGCAACCGCGCTTAGCCGTTCTTCGGCTTGAAGGAATAGGTTTCCGCAGCCGCCGGAAAGGCGCGGGATTTCACATCGGCGCCATAGGCCTTCACCGCATCCTCCACGACGCCGGACAATTGGGCGTATCGGCGGACGAATTTCGGCGTCCAGTCAAACAGGCCCAGCATGTCCTGCGTGACCAGAATCTGCCCGTCACAGGCGGCTGAAGCGCCAATGCCGATCGTTGGCGCGGCAATCTCTGCGGTGATCTGACGGGCGATTTCCTCGGCCACGCCCTCGATGACGATGGCGAAAGCGCCAGCGGCATCGGCTTCTCTGGCTTCGCGGAAAACACGCTCGCGTTCGGCGTCATCACGGCCCTTGGCCTTGAACCCGCCCTCATTGAGTGCTGCCTGCGGACGCAGGCCGACATGGCCCATGACCGGGATGCCGCGCTCGGTGAGAAAGCGGATGGTCTCGGCAGCATAGACGCCGCTTTCGATTTTCACTGCCTGGGCGCCGGTTTCAGCCAGGGCGCGCGACGCGCTTTCAAACGCCTGCTGCGGGGATTTCTCATAGCTGCCGAAGGGCAGATCAATGACCACCAGCGCCTGCTTCGCAGCGCGCATCACCGCCTTGCCGTGGAGGATCATCATGTCGAGGGTGACGCCAATGGTGGAGTCCAGCCCGTGGACCACCATGCCCAGACTGTCGCCGACCAGCAGGATGTCGCAATGCGGATCGAGAAGCCGCGCCATCGGCGCATCATAGGCCGTCAGGCAAACCAGCGGCTCGCCACCCTTGCGGGCGCGAATTTCCGGGACACCGATACGTTTGATCTTGTTCTGAGCGGACATAGCCGCTTCTCTAGCGCATGTTGCAGCGCAGCGATAGATCGCTATCCGCTAGCCGGCATAGAGATTCTTCGGCACCACAACAGCAAATCCCGCAATCATCAGGGCGAGCACACCCGCCGCCAGCATTTCCGGCGAGGTGTAGGTGAAGACCTGTCCCATAATGCCATCTGTCGGCAAGAGATCAGGATTGGAGAAGAACCCTTCCAGCTGGGTTCCGGCGACGGCTGACCCTGTGGACCCGGCACCGCCCAATACGAGCGCACGGCGCCGGTCCGGACGCGCCAATCGTCCCTGCACCTTCTTGACGAAATCCTCTGCATCGTCATCGGCCGGCTGGGCGGCCGCAAAGGCAGCCCGCAAACGGTCTTCGAATGGATCATTCATGGTCATGACGCCATGGCCTCCTCGGCCTCAAACCAGGCTTTCAGCTTTTCCCGTCCCCGGTTTACGTGTGACTTCACGGTTCCCAGCGGCATTCCGGTCGCTTCGGCTGCCTCGGCGTGAGACATGCCTCCAGCATAACACAGGGTGACGCAAACCCGCTCGTCTTCCTTCAGTGTTTTCAATCCACGGTCCAGATCGACCACAGATCCCATGTCCCGCGGGGCTTCGACATCGTCGACATCGTGCTTGAAGCGTTCCATGGCTTTCTCCGTTGCCTTGCGCTTGCGCGCGGACATCAGAAACTCGTTGTAGGCGATGCGGCAGAGCCAGGCGCGGAAAGAACCCTTGCCGGTAAAGCTGCCGATCTTGTTAAAGGCCTTGATGAAGGCTTCCTGTGCCAGGTCGTCGGCGAGGGCGTGATTACTGCACATACGCTGCATCAGCCCCCGCACAACTCCCTGGTGCCGGCGGACGAGTTCGCCGAAGGCCGCGCCATCCCTGGCGGCGACAACCAGCGCAATCAATTCCTCGTCCGAAGCACCTCGAGACACAATCGTCCTCCTGTCCAGCCGTTACGTCAGGCGTTTTCCGATTTGTCGCGGAACAACACGCCCATCAGGACCAATGCTGCGCCAACAAAGCCAGGGAAGGCGGCCACGCCTGCCATAATCCAGATCACTTCAGGGTCGCTTTCAGCACCCGAGATAGCCAAACCGAGGGCAAGAAAGGCCGCTGCTACGGCCAGCAGAATGATTCCTGCGCGGATATCACCGCCTTTTTTCTTCTGAGGCATGCCCAGTGCTCGAATAACATCCGGCGTGAGCTGCGTGCCGCTCTGGGCGGCCTGCCTGACAGTTTCAAGAACTTCACGGCGGTTCTTGGAACCGTGATGATAAACAATCCAGACGATCAGTACGACCGATCCAAATACAGTAAGGGGAGCAAGAACATCGGGTCCCATATCATTTCCTTTCGTGTCTCGAATGCGCCTCCATTGGCGCTTCCGGACTTAAGATGCAGCGACACACGAAATTGGATGCAAACCCTATCCGATGATGCCGACGCCGAACAGGTAAAGGTGGAAACGCGCCAGAAGAGCCGCAAACAGGGCGCCGATCACGATGGCAACAACATCCCCTCCCCAGCCCTCTGGCGGCTTGGGCGGATGATCCCCCCGGATGAAGGCGGCGATCAGGGTCAGCACTGACCAGACAAAGAAGGCACCGAACAGATAGACGGCCGCCCGCTCGCCATTGGCCATCAGGTGGGCGCCAGACCACAACACGACCGCCAGCAGCATGGGATGCTGGACGAAGCGGCGGATATGGCTGGGCGTATAGGCCGCCACAATCAGGATCAGGGCCGCCGGCACCGCAAACAGGGCCAGTGTTCGCCCCCATTCCGGCGGATAATAGAGGCTGTCCGTAGGGTGGGCCTCGATCTTTCCGTAGATGATCAGGCCGAAGCCGACCAGCGAGATCAGGGAATACAGCACTTTGAAACCACCCGGCCCGAAGCCGGAAATCATGGCATTGCGGCCGCCCGGTATCAGCCGGATCGAGTGGATGCCGATAAACAGAACCAGACCGATAATCAGGAAAATCATGAGCGCCCCCGCTAGTTGAGCTGCAGGTTAAGACGAGTCTTGCGGGCTTGGCGAGGTCCTCCGGTTCCCCGCTTTCGCGCGGGCAGGCAAGCCGAAGGATGAGGATTTTTGTTCGCGACTATCGTATCAGCGCGCGAGGCAAGATCCGGGGCAGATATACGCCCGCTGCAACGATAATGGCCGCCAGCAGAAGGCCGGGCGTTTCGATCACGCCATCCATACCTGAAAACGCCGTGGCCAGCACTTGCGGCCCCGAGGCCATCGCCAGTCCGAAGCAAACGGCACCTATGGCAATCGCCAGCACTGCAAGCTGCCACAAGCGCGAAAGCAGGCGATCCCGTGCCATGCGTTCTTCCAGCCCGGCAATGAAGCCCGGATCAAAGGCGGGGGCCTGATCTGCCATCAGGAATGAGGTCAGCTTTTCATTCGGGCTCATGCTTCACCTCCCAGCGCGGCCAGAAGTTTCGCCCGCCCACGCTTGATATGAGATTTGATGGTTCCGACCGGCATGTCCAGCACTTCGGCAGCCTCGCCATGTGACCATCCGCCCGCCAGGCAAAGGGAAATGCAGGCGCGTTGATCCGGTGTCAGCGCGTGCATGGCGGCTTCAAGTGCGAGGCTTTCCTGCTGTGATATGCCCTCGGAGCGTTGCTGGCCTTGTACATCCGACCAGTCCTGCTCGCGCTGCAAACGCCGGCCCGCCGCGCGGCGATGCTGCGATACGAGCCGCCAGCCAATCCCGAATAACCAGCTCCGGAAGACATCCGGATTTTCAAGGCTGGCAAGATTCCGCCAGGCCTTGATCAGTGTTTCCTGCGCCATGTCATCGGCCAGTGCGTGATCACGGCAGACCCCGCGGAGAAAACTCCGCAGGGCCGGGCTGTGACGGACGGCGAGCTGCCCGAAGGCCGCATCGCGCCCGCGCCGCGCTGCGGCGACGAGGTCGGCATCGCTCAGCGGCATCAGGAACTATTTCCGGCGGCGTCCGCCAAACAGGCTGCTGAACAGGAAAGCGATCGCCAGAACGCCAAGGATCATGGCGACGAAATACATCGAATTCGCATCGCCCAGCCATTCCTGGTAGCCGACAAAGGCAAAGACGGCGGAAAGGCCGGCAAACAGAACCACGAGGAAGGGCGTCCAGGCCGCCATGTCATCGGCGTCGCCGCCGGACGTGCCGTGACGGCTGTGTTGCTCATCCTTGTCGAGCGCAGCGATCAGTTCGGGCGGCGGGGTGTTGCCGGACTGGGCATAGGTCTTGAGAAGCTCGACCTTCGCCTTGGTCCGCTTATAGCTCATGAAGCTGTTCCAGCCCGCCGAGATAAAGAAGATCAGCGGGAAAAGCAGCCACCAGAAGCGGGAAAAAAGTTCCGTGAATTCCATCTTGTTGTCCTCCAATCGACCCGGCCCTTACCGGCCGTTCAATCTGTCAGTCGCCACGCTAACGTGATTTGGAGGCAGGCGGTCTGAAATTAATTCCGCCGCCGCGTGCAACATCCTGAATAGCCGACTTGATCCGGCATCTGCCTCAGCGCCGGAGCACCGGTCAGCGTCAGTCGCCAGGTAAGAAATCGATTCATGTTCTGCCCCCAAGTGTCTGGTGCGGAATCGGTTTTCGCCTTCACCCGGGCCGGCGGGTACAAAAAGAGCGGCCACCGGAATGCCCGCTCTTAAAGTATCGATTCAAGTTGAAGTTTGCATTCCAGGGAGCGTTAGCGGCTGAACGGACTGGCAGTGAAGTCCGGCAAATCAATCGTGATCTCATCCGCATCGACCGCCTCGCCGCGCATGAATTGATGCATCCGATCGGCGACTGCAGGAGAGGTCATGAAGAGATTATGGCCGGCATTCCTCACGATCACCTGCGTGACATTGTCCAGGCCAGCAACAGATTGCGCCTGCTCCTCGATATAGGTCCGGCTGTCGAGCGTGCCTGTCAGCAACAGGACCGGTGTGTCGCCGGACGGACCCGCGCGGAACTCATCTCCGAGATCAATTTCGGGCATGAAATCCAGCAATTGGGGCATGGGTGCATTCAGATAAAGTCCAACTGGGCTTTCTGCGACCGTTTCATTGAACCGCGCCAGCCGCTCCGGCGTAATGCCGGATGCCCGGTCCATCGCCAGTGGCATGGCCCGGAGGCTGATATGGTCGGTCAGTGGCACAAACCGCTGGATCAAGGCGGTTGCAATCGTCGCATTGCCGGCGTCCAGAGATGCGTATAGCTGGAGCATGACCGGCGCTCTTTCGGGATCTGCCAACAAGCCGCCGGCAAACCATTGAAGGTGGTGGCGCTGTAACAGGAAGCCACGTGTCGAACCATCTTCCTGCGGAATCTCGAGTTGCAGCGGGCGTTGCTCCAGCTGGTCATGAACCCGGTTCATCAGCGCCAGAATATCTGGATAGGCCGCTGCGGCGGCTGGCTGACTGTCGACGGCATCCTGCAGGCGTTGGAAATAGGCGGCCGTGTATTCCGGCAGCTTCACCGTCTGATCCAGTCCTTCTGCGCTCGCGATGATGACACGATCAAGCTGCTCATCCATTTCGCCAATGGCGGCCAGAGCCAGATGAGAGCCGTAGGAAATGCCCCAGAGGCTGAGTTGACTGGCTCCGGCATGTTGCCGCAACGCCTCGAGGTCGCGGACGCTTTCCATCGTGGTGTAGCCGCGAAGATCAATCCCTTCATCGTCCCAGAACGCCGCGCATTCCCTGGCCGCCTGCAGGTGCCGGCTCGTCCATTCCGTATCGGTAACCGGACTTGCCTGCGGATCCGGAACACTGGACGTGCAAACCGGAATTCCATTCGCCGAAAGTCCGGTCCCTCTCTGGTCGAAAGCATAGACATCGCCATGTTGCCGCATCTCCATGAAAAGCGGGAAACGCGGACCACGGGCGGTGCCGGTTCCGCTGCCTCCCGGCCCTCCGGCAAGATAGACGATGGGCGAGCCCGGATTGTCAGTCGTTGCGGGGAAACGGATATAGCCGATCTCGATCGTTCGCGTACCGGGATCATTCCGGTTTTCAGGAACCAGGAACGCGCCTTGATAAGCGGTGACGGTTTGGCCCGAGGACGCGGTAAACTCGATCTCGGTCTCATCGGGAAGAATGGCCGGTTGTCCAAAGCAGGATCCGGCCAGAGCCAGCCCCGTGAGTATGGCGAGAGAGATTGTTTTCATTTGTGCCTCCAATCGACAATCCGGGCGAGGCTAGGCCGATGAGCCCGGCGCTGGCCGGAAGAAATCGGTCAGCGGCAGTGATTATCCGTCCAGCGGCAGGACGTTTCCGGTGAATGGCGGTAGAAAGGCGCCATGAGAGCTGTTTCCATTCTGTTCGGGCTGATCTTCCTGGCCGCCGCTGCGCACGGCCAGACCAGCGTGGCTCTGGCCGGGGCCCGCATCTGTGAGGCCGGGCCTTCGGATACATTGCCGCCGGATTTCGGACGCGAAGGCTGCGTGACGACCAATCTGCATGAAATCGATCCGCAGGGCCGGCTGATCTGGGTCCAGATGAGACTGGACATCACAGCCGTGCCGGAAGACCGTCCGCTCGGCATGTTCGTTGGTGGAGCGATGGCCACAACGATATTCATCAACGGTCGCTTGATTGGCTCCAACGGCCGGCCGGGGTTGAACCGCAGCTCTGAGCAGCCCGGCCAGATGGATGCCGTCCTGTTTGTACCGCCGGACACTCTGCGGCCCGGCGAAAATGAAATCGCCGCCCTGATGTCGTCGCATCACGGGCCGGTCGAGTTCGCTTACCCCGTTCACTATCTGATGATGGCCGAATTTGCCTCGCCGCGCGAACGTATCCTGCGGGCATACTGGCCCGCGCTGATCAATCTTGGTGTCTTTGTCATTGCCTTTTTCGTCTTCGGCTTCTCGGCCTTGCGCGGAGAAGACAAGGAGGGTGCTCTGATCCTGACGCTGGCAGCGTTGGTCATTTCGGCGCAACTCATCCTGGAAACCAGCCGCGGCCTGTTCGGTTACGCTTATCCGCTCCATGCCTGGAGAATGTTCGGTGTGGTTACCATGGCAGCGGGTTTTGGCGCGCTGGCGCTGGCGCACATCCTGAAGCGCTTTTCCGGCTGGTCCGCCCGCCTGCGCTGGGGCGTGGTTGCACTGTCGAGCACTGTTGTGCTGGTCGTGACGGCCTTCACAGCCAGTTATGACCCCAAGACATTGCTGGCACTGATCATTCCGCTGCTGATCGCATTACCCCTTCTGGCCTGGTGGAGCCGCAAAGGCGGGGCACTGGTACGCATCCACCTGCTGGTTTTCAGCCTGCTCGGACTTGCGCTTTTTGTTTCGCTGGACCGTTTCATCGATGTTTCGATCTTCTATTTCGCGAGCGCGCTGTTATTTCTGCAATTCTTCGACTCAGCGGTCAGCCTTGCCCGTGCCCGACGCCTCGCGGCAACCGAATCTCATCGCGCCGAACGGCTGGAAATGGCACTGGAGCAGGCCAGGCTGCGGGCCGAGCCTGTCCAGATCCAGCTCCACAGCGCCGGCAAGCTGGAACGGCTCAATATCTCCGAGATCGTCCATTTGCAGGCGGCCGGCGATTACGTCGAAATTCATTTCAGCAATGGTGGTGCGAGGCTTTTCTCCACCAGCCTCAATGACATCGAGAGTCAGCTCCCGGAAACATTCCTGCGCGTCCACCGCTCACATATTGTGAACACTGCTTTTGTTGTCAGCCTGACACGCGAGGCCAGCGGCGTGGGGCTGCTCGCGCTCTCGACCTCTGACACCATCCCGGTTAGCCGGCGGATCATGCCAAAGGTCAGGAGCGCACTCAGCCGCCAGGGCTACTGACCCTGCCCCAGCGAATAGCCGCGTTCGCCATCGAAGGTGTAGAGGTTTTCCGTCTTCACCACGTCGATCGCGGCGCCGGCCAGCTGCGCCATCAGGCTGGCGACATGGGTGGTCGAAACCTCGCCATCGGCCTCGAAACGGCAGCGCCAGTGATCGGTGCAGAAGGTTTCCGGCAATCCCTGCGGCCAGACCTTCACACCGCGATTGGTGATCAGCACCAGTTTGAACGGACCCTCGGCGGCCGCATTCAGGCGATCCGCCAGATCATCGGCGCTTTCACAGTCGTGAACAAAGATATCGACACCAACCAGAGCCTTGCTGGCAGGCGCCGCCCGCTCCGGCGTTTCGATGATGATCGGCTTCTGATCGGCCTCATAGCTGGCTTCGGGCAATTTGGACGGTTTCTGGCCAAGGCGCGCGATCACGGCCCGCGCGAATTCCTTAGTCCCGAGGGTTTCGGTTTCTGGCTTCATGTCGCCGGTGCCGACACCGTCTTCCACGGTTTTCAGCCAGGCATTGTGGATGCGGGCCGCGGCTTCGCCCTGCCCCAGATGCACCAGCATCATGACACCGGCGAGGATCAGGCCTGACGGGTTGGCGATGTTCTGTCCGGCAATGTCCGGTGCCGATCCGTGGATGGCTTCGAACATGGCGCAGCTTTCGCCGATATTGGCCGAAGCGCCCATGCCGACGGACCCGGCAATCTCGGCGGCCACGTCGGAAATGATATCGCCATAGAGGTTCGGCGTGACGATGACATCGAAGCGCTCGGGCTGGTCGGCCAGGCGGGCTGTGCCGATATCGATAATGTAGTGATCGGCCTCGATCTCGGGATATTCGCTTGCAATCTCGTCAAAGACCTTGCGGAACAGGCCGTCGGTCAGCTTCATGATGTTGTCCTTGACCATGCAGGTCACCTTCTGGCGGCCATAGGCGCGCGCATATTCGAAGGCATAGCGGACAATCTTTTCACACCCCGGGCGGGTGATCAGTTTCAGGCACTGATAGACCTCGTCGGTCTGGCGGTGCTCGATGCCGGCATAGAGATCTTCCTCGTTCTCGCGGACGATGACGACGTCCATGTCCGGATGGCGGGTCGCGATATAGGGCGCATAGGCCGTGCAGGGCCGGACATTGGCAAACAGGCCGAGCGATTTGCGAACCGTCACGTTCAGGCTCTTGTATCCGCCCCCTTGCGGCGTGGTGATGGGCGCCTTGTAGAAAACCCGCGTACGGCGGAGGCTGTCCCAGGCGGCCGGCGTGATGCCGGCGCTGATGCCAGACTTGTAGACTTTCTCGCCAATATCGATCGGCTCGATTTCCATCTGCGCACCGCCGGCAATCAGTACATCCAGAGCAGCCTGCATGATTTCCGGGCCAATCCCGTCACCAAAGGCAACCGTGACGCGCGGTGTCTCGGCCTTTTCGGCAAATTGCGGGAAGTCCTGTGTTTTGGTGGGCGCATTCATGACCATTTCCTTTGCAATCCGGGGAGGTTCGGGCGCGATATAGGGCGGTCCAATTCATTTTGGAAATTGATTGTTATGAACTTTACTATTACGTTCTGCAATCATGCCAAACGCCCTGCATCCCGATCTCCTGCGCGCCTTTGTGGCCGTCGTCGACCATCAGGGTTTCAGTGCGGCCGCCAAGCGGCTCAATCGTGGCCAGTCGGCGGTGTCACTCCAGATCAAGCGTCTGGAGGAAAGGCTGGGCGTACAATTGCTGGAAAGAAATCCGCACCTGGTCCGCCCGACCAATGAGGGCGAGGCCCTGCTGGAACAGGCCAGGAAGATCCTCAGCCTGCATGATGATCTGGCCAATCGCTTCGACAAGCAGGCGCTGACCGGTGTGGTCCGTCTGGGGGCACCAGAGGACTTTGCCACCTCGCACCTGCCCGGCGTGCTGTCGCGATTTTCCCGGAGCCATCCCGGCGTGGTGCTGGAAGTGACCTGCGAGCTGACGCTGGATCTGATCAACCGCTTCGAGGCGGGCGGGCTCGATCTCGCCCTCGTCAAGCGCGAGCCGGGCGCCGGTGTTGCCGGCCGGCGGGTCTGGCGCGAACCCCTCGTATGGGTCGCCAATAGCGAGGACATCCTCAAGCGGGAGGATTTGCCGCTGGTGGTTTCACCCTCGCCTTGCGTCTATCGCAGCCGGGCCACACAGGCGCTGGATTCGGCGGGGCGGCACTGGCGGATTGCCTATACCTGCACATCGCTGGCGGGCACGCATGCGGCGGTGCGGGCCGGCCTGGGCGTCAGTGTGCTGCCCAAGGAAATGGTGCCGTCCGACCTCACCCTGCTGGATGGAGAGGAAAGTGGTTTGCCGGACCTTCAGGATACGGAAATGGCGCTGATTGAAGCCCCGTCTCTTCCCGTCGCTGCAGAACGCCTGCGCGAGACCATTATCCGCGAGCTGGAACACGGGCCAACGGCGGGCTAGGCCTCCACGATGACCTCGAAACCGCCAAATATCATGCGCTGGCCGTCGAACGGCATGCTGTCGGGTCCAATCGCCTGCATGCGCTCATCTTCCATGACTGCCTTCATGCCAGCATCGCGTGTCGCCTTGTCCGGCCAGACGGCCCAGGAGAACACCACGGTTTCGTCGGCCCCGGCTTTCACCGCCAGCGGAAAGCTTGTCAGCTTGCCGTCCGGGACATCATCGCCCCAACTTTCGACCACGCTGAGGGCGCCATGGTCTTTGAAATTCGACGCCATGGCCTCAGCCAGTTTCCTGTAGGCGTCCTTGTTCGCTGTCGGCACAGCGATCACATATCCATCGACATAGGACATGGCATTTCCTCCCCTGTTGGCGGGGAGACTAGCAGGCACGCACCGCCGCGTCAGTCGGTAACGGTTTCACCCAGTTCTTCCGCAATCAGTGCCTCGATCTCCTCGGCAATGCGTAACTGGGTGACCAGCAGCTGGTAATTGTTCAGTTGAACCATCTGGATCATCGTCAGATGGCCGGGAATATCGGGATCGCTGAAAAAGCGCTGGTCGTCGAAAGCGGTGGGCGAAGTGGTTGTATCCCCGTTTTCCTCGAAGCCGATATCTACCTGCACCAACCCGCCCATTGCGGTGCGGTTTTCGACATATTCCTGCCGGATCGTGCGCCACGCATCGCGCGCAATCGAGGCAAATTCCGCATATTCGAACAGAAGGTTGCGCAACTCCGTGTTCTGCAGGAGCGCCAGGTCGCCGCGCGACACCATTTCCTCGAAGGTGGCCGCGGGTCCGGACGGCACACGGCCTGCGCCAATGCCGATTGCCGCGCCTGCCAGATCATCTTCAGACGGCATGGGGGCGTCGCTTTCGCCATTGTGGACAGCCAGGGCGAGCAGCAGGAGCTCGGCGCTTTCCACGCTGATGCGGAAGGTCGCCTGCCCATCCTCCAGGCGTGCAGTGATCACGTCGAAATCACTGGCAAGCGAGTGCAGATAGGCTTGGCCGCGTGCCGCATCCATCCGCCGTTCATTCCATTGCTGGGCCTGCAGACCGATGAAGACACCCAGCACCACGACCAGGAAATCCAGCGCAATGGCCGTCCAGTTCTGCTCACGAACGTGTTCTGACAGGCGCCGAAGGATCATTGGCCATCCTCATCGAAGTTCCGCCAGGGCCGTTCGGGATGGTCCGGCAATTGCGGCAGCCCCTCTGTGGGGATGCCCAGTTCCCCGGCCAGGCGGTCCCTCAGATCGGCGAACTCTTCCATGGATCCATAGGAGAAGCCGTATATGAGCTCCGATTGGACATGGAGATCGGAAAACGTGTTGAGGAAGGCCGGATCCGATGCCAGCGTTTCGAAATCGTAGTTCACTTCCGCCTGTCCACCGTGGGTAGTCGATTCAGCACGGACGATCTCGTAATGCCGGGTCAGCTGGGCGCGAAGCGGGATGACGCGGGCCGAGGCGTCGCGGACAATCGCGTCATTGCGGTCATACCAGCCGCCCAGGCGGGAAATCTCCGAGCGCAGCTCGACATCGCGGATCAGGGCAATATTGCCGGTCGAGAATAATTCCTCGACCGTGCCCCAGCGGCGGCGCTGCGGATTGTGTATCCCGGCCCAGGCGAGACCGGATTCAAACATGGTTTCGGCCCCGGGATCGAGCGCCCCGGCGCGCAGGCTCTCGAGGACCAGGTACTGGGTTTCCAGCCGGCTGACTTCCCATCCGATATTGGTGTTGAAATCTTCGATCGAACCGTTGAGATCGTCAAACAGGCGCTCGAGATACTGGCGTTCAAGGCTTCGCGCGTGTCGCGCCTCATTCCAGGTATTGACCTGCAGGGCGAGGAGCACGCCCAGCACAACCATGGCGAACTCGATCAGCACCGTCACCCAGTCCTGCCGTCGAAGCGCATCGGCCAAACGCCGCTGAATCGTCATGGAAACTCCCCCTGCCGCCGAGGTTAGCAGGACTTGCGGGCGATGCCATCCTGCGCGGGGTGGCGAAGGCTTGTTTTCTCCCCCTGCTTGCGGGGGGAGTGGCCTGAAAGGCCGAGGGGGGCGATTAACGCTTGATTTGGCCCCCTCCGCTCGCTTCGCGATCACCTCCCCCGTAAACGGGGGAGGAAAAACAACGCCGGAGGTCCGACCTCAATAATGCGGCGGTTTTTCATTGCCCGGAGCGGGCAGGCCGGATTCGAGCTCGGCAATGCGGTCGTCCGAGGCTTCCAGACGCTTTTTCAGCCGTTCGATCTCGCGCTGCTGGTGGGTCATCACCTCGGACAGCTCGTCAATCGTGCGCTGTTGTTCAGCGGCGAGCATTTCCAGGGCATCGAGGCGGTCCGAACTCACCCCCCTACTCCCACTCGATCGTGCCGGGCGGTTTGGACGTCACGTCATAGACAACGCGGTTGACGCCGCGCACCTCGTTGATGATGCGCGTGGCGGTGCGGCCGAGGAAGTCATGATCGAAGGGGAAATAATCCGCCGTCATGCCGTCCACTGACGTCACAGCGCGCAGGGCGAGGACGTGGTCATAGGTGCGGGCATCGCCCATCACGCCGACGGTCTGCACCGGCAAGAGCACGGCAAAGGCCTGCCAGATCGTATCGTAAAGCCCCGCCTTGCGGATCTCGTCGATATAGATCGCATCGGCCTTGCGCAGGATGTCGGCCTTTTCCTTGGAGACCGCGCCGGGAATGCGGATGCCGAGGCCTGGCCCCGGGAAGGGATGGCGCTGGACAAAGGCATCGGGCAGGCCCAGCTCGCGGCCCAGCGCCCTCACCTCGTCCTTGAACAGCTCGCGCAGCGGCTCGACCAGCTTCATGTTCATACGTTCGGGCAGGCCGCCGACATTGTGGTGCGACTTGATCGTCACAGACGGGCCGCCATCAAAGGAGACGCTCTCGATGACATCCGGATAGAGCGTGCCCTGCGCCAGGAAATCCGCCCCGCCCGCGGCCTTGGCGTGCTTTTCGAACACGTCGATGAAGAGCCGGCCAATCGTCTTGCGCTTGGCTTCCGGGTCGGTGACGCCGTCCAGCTCGCCGAGGAAGAGCGCTTCCTCGTCGGCATGTACCAGCGGGATGTTGAATGAGTCCCGGAACAGGCCAACGACTTCCTCCGCCTCATTCAGGCGCATCAGCCCGGTATCGACGAAGACACAGGTCAGCTGGTCGCCGATCGCATCATGGATCAGCTTGGCCGCGACCGCGCTGTCGACACCGCCGGAGAGACCGCAGATCACCCGGCCGGAGCCGACCTGATCACGGATCTTGGCCATCGCCTCCTCGCGGAAGGCCGCCATCGTCCAGTCGCCCTTCAGCCCGGCAATCTTGTGGGTGAAATTGCGCAAGAGGAGCGCGCCGCGCGGCGTGTGCACGACTTCCGGGTGGAATTGCACGCCATAGAAGCGCCGTCCCTCGTCCGCGATGGCGGCAAAGGGCGCATGGTGCGAGGTGGCAATGACGTGGAAGCCGGGCGCCAGGCTGGCGACGCGGTCGCCATGGCTCATCCAGACGCGTTCCTCATGGCCGACACCGCCAAAACCGTCAAACAGCGGGCTCTCGGCGACGATCTGGATGTCGGCGCGGCCAAACTCCTTGTCCTCGCTGCCTTCTACCGAACCGCCCAGCTGGGCCATCATGGTCTGCTCGCCATAGCAGATGCCCAGAACCGGCACGCCCAGCTCGAACACGGCGTCATCTGCGCGCGGCGAGTTCTCCCAGTGCGTGGAGTGCGGCGAACCCGACAATATGATCGCCTGAGGGCCGAAGCCTTCGATAAAGGCCCGGTCGGCGCGATTATACGGATGGACTTCGCAATAGACGCCGCTTTCGCGCAGGCGGCGGGCGATCAGCTGGGTCACCTGGGAGCCGAAATCGACCACCAGGACGCGTTCATGATGCTTGGCAAGATCTTGGGAGAGGTCTGTCATGGCGAGCGATTAGCGCGAGTCAGCGGGAAACGCGAGTCCGGATGTTCAGGTTTACGCTTATTCGTCATTCCGGGGCGCGCCGCGGGCGTGAACCCGGGACCCATTCCGGACCCTCACCGTCACGGAATGGGTCCCGGATCAGGCTGACGCCTGTCCGGGATGACGATTGTCATCGATCTAGATACGCCCGCAAACGTTCCCCGGCCGCCCGGAAAAACGGCGTGTCGTATTGCGCCGAATGATCATCCTCATGATTATCCATGCCCGGCTTCGTCAGCGTGCCGGCGGGCTCCACCCAGCTGCGGATATGGCGCTCCGGGTTTTCCGACCAGGACAGGTTGAAGGCGCCGAGTTTGGGGTAAAAGATCTGCACCGAATATGGCAGGTGATCATGGATGAACCAGGCCATGGCGGGCCAGTTTTTGCTGGCCTCGAATTCGTCTACCCAGGCATTGACGACAATGGTCGCCATTACGCCCAGCGCACCGTCCTTGTCGCGATAATCGAAGATGTGGCGACCGTAATTCGCTTCATTGGAGGCGCAGTTGAGATCGTGCTCATTGCCATAGGCGTTCACCTCCGGCGAACGATAGGCCGAGCGGATCGATATCTTGCCGAACGCCGCGGTCAGGGGCTCGAGAAGCTGCTCGCAATAGTGTGTGGCCGCTTCGATCGCGACATCGGGATAATGCGGCAAATTGGGGATGCCGTGATAATTGGAGATCTCGGAATAGAGAAAATCGCGGAAGAAGAAATTCGGCGACAGGCGCACCCGTCCGAGTTTGTCAAGCGCGGCGTAGGAGAGCTTTTTCGTCATGAGCGGGAGTTTTGGGCCCAAGTGGTGCAGTTGGCGAGTCCGCTCACTACGAATTGAACCCATCAATTCGTCATTCCGGAGCACTGCTTTTCTCCCCCTGCTTGCGGGGGGAGTGGTCCGCCTGTCCCCGCGAAGGCGGGGAAAAGGACCGAGGGGGGCTGGCCCCCTCCGCTTCGCATACGCTCAGCACCTCCCCCGTGAACGGGGGAGGAAAACAATACAGACCGCGTCTTTCTCCGGCTTGCCTGTCCTCGCGAATGCAGGGGACCGGAGGAAGACGAGGAATGAACTTGGACCTTCAGCGCCGACAAAACGTGCCGCTTATGAGCCCAGCCCCAGCGCCTTGGCCCGTCTGGCTTCGAGCAGCGGGATCAGCGTGTTCGGCGAACGCCCGATCAGATGGCTGATCGAAAAGCTCTTGCCATTGGTCAGGCGGCAGCCCGTCATGCCCGGTGCGGCAACGTAGAAGCTGTGAATGTCGCGCCAGGCAGCCTCGCGGCGGATCACCGAGCCATGTTCGCGCAGGCCTTCCGGCGTCAGTTCCAGGTAATAGATCCGGAACAGCAAGACAGCGTGCTGCACGGCGACAATCACGATGACCAGCCAGAACAGCGCATAAAGAAAGACGCGGATCTCCTCGGGCGGATTGGGACCGAAAAACATCTGGAAGAGGAGCGCCACGGGAATACCGACCATCAACAGGGCATTGTCCAGCGACAGGCGTCCGTAGATCCGCTCGGTGTCCATCGCGGCCTCCCCTATTCCAGCCGCTCCAGCGCGGCCAGCGCATCGGCGGCGGCGGAACCAACCCGCAGGAACGCGACGGTCTTCACCTCTATCAGCGCCAGAGATTCGCGGAGCTCGGGCACCAGATCGGCCGCAAGAAGGCTTTGAATGGCTTCGTCAAATTCCTGCGATGAGAGGTCAGGTGGACAGGTATCCGGGATGTTGAAGATCGTCGATCCCTGCTCATCCACCTCGAACACAGCCGAGCACACGGCGCGGAGCCGTGTGATCACGTCATAGGGCATGGCCCGCCGCAGGGCGGACTGGTACTGCCCCACATCAATCATGAAGCTCTCGGAGTTTTCCGCGATCCGATAGAAGCGCACGAGACTTTGCCGCACATCGGCATCGGGAATGGTCTGGAAAGCCCCGGTCGACAGCAATTCGTCGAATGTATCGGCCTGGACCCGGACGCCAATGCCGTGCCCGGCAATATAGGCGTCGACGATGAAATCCTCATCAAGGCCGGCGGGATCACCCCGTAACGCGTCCAGCGCCGCAATCGTGTGGCCCCGCACCCAGTCGGCATAGGCGATATTGTATTCAAGCTGGTCCCGGTTGGCCTCCAGCTCTCCCTGCAGACGCACCACGTATTCCCGTCCGATCTCGCGCTCGGCGCGGTCGGCATTCCACGCCGTGATCTGGAAACCGATCACCACACCGGCGATGACAATCAGGAATTCGACCAAAACCGCGAACCAGTTCTGTGTCCGGAGCGCCTTGGCCAAGTTTGCCAGGATCATTGCGTATCTCCCCCTTAAGGAGAACGCTAGTCAAAGCCGGTGGTGACGCAAGGAAGAAGTGGGGGTGGTGGCTAGGTTGCCCGCTTCATCACCGCGATGAAGAAGCCATCCGTGGCGCTTCTTCGCGGCGATAATTGGAGCGCACCGCCGGGCACATTGCAACCGGAAAGTGTGGCTTCCGCACCCTCGACGAGCCCGCCGGAGCGGGTCAGTTCCGCCAGCGTGTCCAGCTGGGAAAAGTCGCGATCGCGCGTCAGGAACGCCTCGACGCGGTCATTATTCTCTTCCGGCAATATGGAGCACGTCACATAGATGAGGCGCCCGCCCGCCTTTACGTATTTCGCTGCCGTATCAAGAACTTGATCCTGTTCCTGAATGCGTTGATTCAAGGCTTTCTCGCTGACCCGCCACTTGGCATCCGGCCGCCTGCGCCAGGTGCCGGTGCCGGTGCACGGCGCATCCACGAAGACCACATCCATCTTGCCTTCCAGCTCGGCCAGCTCGTCTTCCGGCCCGTCATGGACCTGAACGTTCCTGCAGCCCGCCCGCTGGAGCCTTGGCCAGATGGCGCGCAGCCGCCGCCAGTCGATATCCCAGGCATGGATCTGTCCGGTATTGCCGGTCATGGCGGCGAGCTCCAGCGTCTTGCCGCCGGCCCCCGCGCACAGATCGAGCACCTGATCACCCGGCTTCACACCCGCGGCGAGCCCGGCCAGCTGGCTGCCCTCATCCTGCACTTCCACCCAGCCCTTGCCATAGGCAGGGATCGAGTCTGCCGGGGCCGACTTGCCCGTCGGATCGGTCTGCGGAATGCGGATGCAGGAGCGCGCCAGATGCCCGGCATGGGCGGTGGGGATTTTCGCCGTGACAGCAGAAAGCGCCTTGTCCGGATCGGATTTCAACTCATTGACGCGCAGATCGACCGGCGCGCGGTCGGACATGGCGGCGCCCTCTTCCGCGGCGAACTCGCCAAAGACGCGCAGCAGGCTTTCGTCCAGCCATTCCGGATAATCGCCGCGCACATGGGCGGGCGCGTCATGGATATCGCGGGTGAAGCCCTCGATCTCGGCGTCCGTCAGGGGTTCGGGCGCGTGCGGGTCGTCGGCAAAGGCCTGCGCCAGATCCGCCGGCGTCATCTTCCAGATACGGCCGACAACGCCCATGGCCAGCGCGCGCGGGCTGTCATCGCCCATGGCAAAACCCAGAGACGCCTTGCGGCGCAGCGCATCCATCACCAGGCCGGAAATGAAGGCGCGGTCGCCCGATCCCGCAAAGCGGTGGGCGGCACCCCATTCCTTCACCGCCAGCTTGACCGGGCGGTGTTGGGTTTCGATGGCGTCGAGAATTTCGATCGCGGCTGCGATGCGTCCGCCCAATCTCATGGCATTGTCCTTTTCTCCCCCTGCTTGCGGGGGGAGTGTCCCGTAGGGACGAGGGGG
>NZ_JAZDRP010000019.1:0-1057 GCF_036330345.1 Hyphobacterium lacteum | reverse complement strand
CCACCGTCGAAGGAGCGGCCGAAGGTCGCGCCATAACGGTAGATCTGGCCGTCGCCTTCCGAGGTCACATCATATTGAGCAAACAGCTCGACACCTTCGACATCGTCGCGGGTGATGATGTTGACCACGCCGGCAATCGCGTCCGAACCGTAAATCGTCGAAGCACCGTCACGCAGCACTTCCACGCGGCCGATCACGGAAACCGGGATCATGTTCAGGTCGGTGTAACCGCCGGTCGTGGTCGGGGTCGCACGGCGACCGTTGACCAGGAGCAGGGTCCGCTGCGGGCCGAGACCACGGAGCGAGATGGTTGCCTGACCGCCTGAGCCGTTGTTCACGCGCGAGTTGGTTTCACCACCCGGCGCAAACGTGATCTGGTCAGCGAAGTCTTCCAGCGTACGAACGGCCTGAACATTCAGGTCGTCCTGGCCGACGACCGTGATCGGGCTGACAGACGTCAGCTCGCTACGGCCGATCCGCGAACCGGTAACGATGACGCGGTCATCCGCACCATCTTGCGCAAAGGCGGGAGCCGCGAGGCCGAGTCCGCCGATGAGCGTACTTGCCATCAGGCAAGCCTTGAGAGTTCTCTGTTTCACTCTGAATTCCCTCCGAGTCATTAAACAGTTTGACGACGCCGGTTGTCCCGGCTGGTTGGCTTGTTGGGTTGCCCCCTGTTATCACCGAGTCGCATACACGACACAGCACCGTCACAAATCGTGCAGTATCAAGTGTCACGGGTCAACGATCACTCTGTAATAACACTGTCATGAACGTGAGATGCCCACAGAGGTGTTGCGGATAAGCCGCAGATACGGCTGAGCGGCGAGTTGACGCTTCTCATACAACCGATTCTTCGCCCTCAGCGCGAATCACATCGAAGCCCGGAGGCCGGAACAGAGAAAGGCCGCCCCGGGGGACGGCCTTTCAACACGCTCAGAACACAAACAGTATTCTGATTTTACTCGATGATTTTCGAGACGACGCCGGCACCGACGGTGCGGCCGCCTTCACGGATAGCGAAGCGCAGGCCCTGGTCCATCGCGATCGGCGTGAT
>NZ_JAZDRP010000018.1:0-1130 GCF_036330345.1 Hyphobacterium lacteum | reverse complement strand
CCCAGCGTAAAACCTGTGACATCTTCAGAGAAAGTGAAGCTGGCCGTAAACGCCCCAGAAACCGGACCCGAAGGACCAGATATCGAAAGCGTGGGTGCCGTTTCATCGTTGGTGACGGCGAACTGGATAGCGGCTGTGTTTGCATTGCCCCCCGCGTCCTGCGCAGCTCCAGCACTGACATTGACCGTGACCTGTCCGTCCGTAGTGGGCGTGATGGTCGCCGTGTAGGTGGTGCCGGACCCAGACAGGTTGGAGGCCGACCCATTGCCGACAGATATGTCGCCTATCGCGAATCCCGTAACCGTTTTTGAAAAAGTAATGGTGGCGGTGAAAGCGCCCGCGACCGGACCGGTTGGACCAGTGATCGTTACCGTTGGCGGCGAGCTATCATTTGTGACTGTAAACTGTGTTGCGGCTGTGTTGGGATTGCTTGCGGCGTCCAGGGCGATGTTGGCGGCGACATCGATGGTGACCTGGCCGTCAGCTGTCGGTGTGATGGTGGCAGTGTAGGTGGTGCCGGCCCCAGACAAGTTGGAGGCGGTGCCATTTCCAACGGTGATATCCTCCAGCACAAAGCCTGTGACATTTTCGGAGAAGGTGAAGGTTGCGGTGAAGGCCCCTGCGACCGGCCCCGCTGGACCGGTAATGGTCAGCGTGGGTCTGTCGCTATCATTCGTCACTGAGAACTGGGTAGCCGCTGTGTTGTTATTGCCAGCGACGTCTTGGGCGACATTGGCGGCGACATCGATGGTGACCAGGCCGTCCGAGGCCGGTGTAATGGTGGCGGTGTAGGTGGTGCCGGCGCCAGACAAGTTCGAGGCAGCGCCATTGCCCACCGAGATGTCACCGAGTGCAAAGCCCGAAACCACTTCAGAGAAGGTGAAGCTTGCGGTAAAGGCGCCTGAGACCGGTCCTGCGGGACCCGCAATCGATACAGTTGGCGCGGTCTGATCGTTTGTAACTAAGAACTGTATTGCGGCGGAGTTGATATTGCCGGCGATGTCTTGAGCCGCATTCGCCGCGACATTGACGGTTACCTGGCCGTCAGCTGTGGGTGTGATGGTGGCGGTGTAGGTGGTGCCAGAGCCAGAGAGGTTCGAGGTTGATCCATTGCCAACCGAGATATCCCC
>NZ_JAZDRP010000017.1:0-1176 GCF_036330345.1 Hyphobacterium lacteum | reverse complement strand
TACTCGATGATTTTCGAGACGACGCCGGCACCGACGGTGCGGCCGCCTTCACGGATAGCGAAGCGCAGGCCCTGGTCCATCGCGATCGGCGTGATCAGCTCGACATTCAGCTCGGCATTGTCGCCCGGCATCACCATCTCGGTGCCCTCTTTCAGGGTCACCACGCCCGTCACATCCGTCGTACGGAAGTAGAATTGCGGGCGGTAATTGGTGAAGAACGGGGTGTGACGTCCACCCTCTTCCTTCGTCAGGATATAGGCTTCAGCCTCGAACTTCGCGTGCGGCGTGATCGAACCCGGCTTGGCCAGAACCTGACCGCGCTCAACACCCTCACGGTCAATACCGCGCAGAAGAACGCCGACATTGTCGCCAGCCTGGCCCTGATCGAGCAGCTTGCGGAACATCTCAACGCCCGTGCAGGTCGTCTTCACCGTATCGCGGATACCCACGATCTCGATCTCTTCGCCAACCTTCACAACACCGCGCTCGATACGGCCGGTCACAACCGTACCCCGGCCCGAAATCGAGAACACGTCCTCGATCGGCATCAGGAAAGGCTGGTCAACCGGACGCTCCGGCGTCGGGATGTACTCATCCACAGCCGCCATCAGCTCGGCAATCTTGTTCGCACCGATCTCGTCATCACGGCCCTCAAGAGCCGCCAGAGCCGAACCGGCAATGATCGGAATGTCGTCGCCCGGGAAGTCATACGAAGACAGAAGCTCGCGAACTTCCATCTCGACCAGCTCCAGAAGCTCCTCATCGTCAACCTGATCAACCTTGTTCAGGAAAACAACCAGTGCCGGAACGCCAACCTGACGGGCCAGAAGAATGTGCTCGCGCGTCTGGGGCATCGGGCCATCAGCCGCGTTCACAACCAGGATCGCGCCGTCCATCTGGGCCGCACCCGTGATCATGTTCTTCACATAGTCAGCGTGACCCGGGCAGTCCACGTGCGCATAGTGACGGTTCGCCGTCTCATACTCAACGTGAGCCGTCGAAATCGTGATACCCCGAGCCTTCTCTTCCGGCGCCGCGTCAATCTGGTCATAGTCCTTGAACTCGCCAAACTGCTTCGTGATCGCTGCCGTCAAAGTCGTCTTGCCGTGGTCAACGTGACCAATCGTGCCAATGTTCGCGTGCGGCTTAGTCCGCTCAAACTTCTCCTTGGCCATC
>NZ_JAZDRP010000016.1:0-1259 GCF_036330345.1 Hyphobacterium lacteum | reverse complement strand
CAACGGCAACACCGCTGCCACCCAGTTCTCTGTCACGAATGACGCCACCGCTCCGACGCTGGCGATCACCGGTCCTGCCGGACCTGTTTCTGGCGACTTTACGGTGACCTTCATCTTCGATGAAGACGTCACGGGTTTTGTCGTTGGCGACATCAGTGTCGGCAATGGCGCCGCCTCGAACTTCCAGGCGACATCAGCGACGGTTTACACCGCCACCATCACGCCGGCTTCTGATGGCGCCGTCACGGTGGATGTCGCTGCCGATGTTGCCGCTGATGCAGCGGGTAATACCAACACCGCTGCCACACAGTTCTCTGTGACCAATGATGAGACAGCTCCGACGACCACCAGCGTTGACAACGTGCAGCCTGGTAGCTCGCCGACCAATGCCGACACGGTGATCTGGGCGATGTTCTTTAGCGAGAGCCTTGCCAACCTTGATGCGTCAGACATTCAGCTTACGGGTACAACCGCGACCATTACAGAGATCACCAACCCACAGCCGAACCTTTATGCGTTTACCGCTTCAGGCGGTGATCTGGCGGGATTGAATGGCACGATCACGATCGGTCTTGCACCTGGCCATGATGTAACCGATGATGCAGGTAATGCGCTGTCTTCGCTTGCACCCACAGGCGCCATAGATGACCGCAGCGTGATCATCGACAATACCGTTTCGACGCTGGCGATCACCGGTCCTGCCGGTCCTGTAAGTGGAGAATTTACCGCCAGCCTTGTTTTCTCTGAGCCGATCACCGGTTTTGATATTTCTGAAATCACTGTTGGCAATGGATCAGCAAAGGATCTGCGCGCTGAGTTTGCGCTTCCCAATGGTGTCTCCTCTTCCAGCACTATTCCACCTGCTACAAACTTTCTTGTCACCATCACGCCAGCCGCCGATGGGACGGTGACGGTTGATGTCGCTGCCGATGTGGCAGAAGACGCCGCAGCCAACGGCAACACGGCCGCGACCCAGTTCTCTGTGACGAATGACGCCACCGCTCCGACGCTGGCGATCACCGGTCCTGCCGGACCTGTTTCTGGCGCCTTTACGGTGACCTTCACCTTCGATGAAGACGTCACCGGCTTTGTCGTTGGCGACATCAGTGTCGGCAATGGCGCCGCGTCGAACTTCCAGGCGACATCGGCGACGGTCTATACAGCCACCATCACGCCCGCTTCTGACGGGGTTGTCACGGTCGATGTTGCAGGGGCGGTCGTTCAGGACGCTGCAGCCAACGGCAACACCGCTGCCACCC
>NZ_JAZDRP010000015.1:0-11034 GCF_036330345.1 Hyphobacterium lacteum | reverse complement strand
CCGTGTTGTTGTTGCCGGCAGCGTCTGCGGCGACATCGGCCGCAACATCCACCGTCACATCACCATCGGTTGTCGGCGTGATCGTCGCGGAGAACAGGGTAGCAGATACGAGTTGTGGACCACCTACAGTGTCGCATGCCACTCCCTCTACCGCTCCGCCTTGAACCGCGCAGCCAGATGAGACGACCTGAAAGTTCGACGCCACACCGTTGCTCACCTGGATATCGGCTAAAACAAACTCCGTAACGCTCTCGCTGAAACGAAAATTCACATCGAATGCCGTATTAACAGGTCCCGAAGGCCCCGTGATCGACAGTGTCGGTCTTGTTTGATCGTTATTCACTGAAAACGGCTGGCTGACGCCCGTATTACTGTTACCAGCCGCATCCGTCGCAACCAGGCCAGAAACATTAATAGTCACCAAGCCATCATCTTCAGGCGTAATCGTCGCTGTGTAGACAGCTGCTAACTGCGCGGTGGTAGGAGCGGAACGTCCATCACCTGCCGGAATTAAGGGCGTGAAATCCGACGCGACACCGTTGTCCATGTCAATTTCGCCTACCGCAAATCCTGTTACCGGTTCGGAAAAAGTGAAAGTCGCTGTAAAAGCGCCAGAAACCGGACCCGGGGGCCCCGAAATCACAATCGTCGGCGCGGCATTATCTAGAGTAATGCTCCGATCGTCTGGCGAACCGGTCGGCGCCAGCGAAGCGAGAGCGTTGCCAGCTTCATCCGAGACATTATGGCCAGCAGCCAGGCCAATTGTAACGGCGCCATTCAGATCCGCGAGATCGCCTCCCGTTGCTGTAAATGCATAGAGCGTCGGCTGCGGATTAGTGATTTCCGCTATTGTTGCTGTTGTGCCGGAAAGCTGAATATCCGTTGGGTCCAAATTGGACAGCCCTTCACTCATGTAGATTGCCCAGATCAGCGTGTCAGCATTTGTTGGAGATGTACCGGGTTGCACATTGCTCACGCTCGTTGCGGTCGGAGCCGTCAGGTCATTAATGACCGAGAATTGGGTGGCCGCTGTGTTGTCATTTCCGGCGGCATCTGCGGCGACGGCATCGGAAATATCGATCGTAACCGGTCCCTCCGCGGTAGGCGCGATGGTTACCGTATAAACACGACGAGGCGTGACAGTTAAAAGGTTTGACGGCGAACCATTGACGACAACAATATCATCCAGACCAAAGCCGCGGACCACTTCCGAAAATGTCACGGTGACATCAAAGGCCGCATTCACCGATCCGGCGGGCCCCGAAAGTGCCACCGTCGGTGCCGTCTGGTCATTGGTGACCGATAGTTGGGGGGCCGCCCAATTGTTGTTACCGGCTGCGTCCGTGGCACGATCAGCCGCCACATCCACCGTTACAGGTCCATCTGCGGTTGGCGTAATGGTCGCTGTAAAGGTGACGTTATCAGACGTCGACAGATTCGAGGCCGTCCCGTTTCCGACAGTCAAATCCGCCAGCACGAAGCCGCTTACCGCCTCCGAAAACACGATCGACGCGGTAAACGCTGCATTTACAGGATCCGATGGCGCCAGAATTTCAACAGAAGGCCGGGTATTATCGACAGAATAGGTCAGCTCGGCACCGGCCGGAATAGTCCGGTCCATAACATTGCCATAGTCGTCGGTGAAATCGCTATTGGCGAGGCCGAGGGTAACATCACCATTCAGGTTGGACAGGCCGAGCCCCGGGCTACCACCGGAGACTGTAACGTCCAAACCGATGGAAAAACGCTGGACACTCGTCACCGACGCGTCTGTTCCCGTAACCGTGAAAGCATTGGCAGGCAATGTGAATGAGCCGTCGATCTGAGAGAATGTTAGCCGCCATGTCAGGCTGTCGGCATTCGTTGACGAATCCGTTGGTGTCAGTCGCACAATCGAGGCTAGCGCCGGTGCGATATTCCGCACATCATAGGTCTCGTCGGTTGCAGGCTCCCCAATAGGAACCGGATTGCCGGCAGAATCCGTGATTGTCGGCGCTGCGGCGAGGTCCAGTCCGACAACACCGTTGAAGTTGGAAAGATTGCCGCCGGAGACCGTGACCTCAAAGTCGGTCGAGCCACCATTGGCCGCCGCATCAATGCCAGCCGGAGCAGCGCTGGGCGTCACGCTGGTGACGGTCGCCGTGGTAGATCCATTGACAACAAAGTCGGCGGTATCAACGTTCGATACCGGTTCACTGAAATTGACCATGAAGACCAGACTGTCGGCATTTGTGCGCTCGCCAACAGGAGACAGCCGCGCGATCAGGTTCAATCGGGGCGCCGTTACATCAACGGTGAACTGGTTATTGTTATTGTTTCCACTGTAAGATGGTGCCCAGCCATTTGTGCCATTTCCGTTGCCCAATTCGTCAACCAGATCCGTGTTGGCTCTCAGATTGAGCGACAGGGTGCCGTTGTCGCCATCGTTCGACACCACATCCACCAGGACACGAGCGCTCGAACTCGGCGCTGTGTAATTCGTGATCCTCAAATTCGAGATCGTGAAATGCGGTGGAGCTTCGACCTGTAAATCGTCCACTGTCAGATTGTTCACGTTTTCAAAGAAGGACAGCGACCACGTCGCGGTCGGATTGGCTGCCGTAGGAGCCGTTAGGGGGAAGAAGATATCAACGCCAGGAGGCGAGTTGTCCATATTATAGAAATTATTGTTGGTGACCTGCGGTGACGTATTGGTCAGGGCGTTACCTTGAGTGTCGGTGATATCCTGCCCAGCTGAAAAACTGAGCGTCGGATTGCTGTTGGAATTAGCCATATCGCCGCCGGAGACTGTAACGTCGACCGTCGTCGAAGTAACGTTGCCGACCGAGACCGAGCCAGTCGTCTGCGTTACTTGAAAGTCGCCTGTCGTGATATTCTGAACAGCCTCATTGAAGGTCACCCGCCAGGTCACACTGTCGGCATTGGTCGGACTGGTCGCCGGATTTTGAAAGTCAATTGACGTGACCAGAGGAGGCGTGTTGTCCATCACATAGGTGTTTTCATTCGTACCCGTTGGAGTTGTATTGGTCAGCGCATTCCCGACTAGGTCCGCAATATTCTGACCGCCTGCAATACCGAGCGTCACGGTCCCGTTGAGATCGGCCATGTTTCCACCAGACAACGTTACGTGCCTGACATCATTGGCATCGTTGACGATGCTAACGGAAAGCGTTCCTGTCGTTCCAGAAACGGTAAAGTCGTCCGCATCTACGTTTTGGACGGCTTCATCAAAGGTCACACGCCATACAACGCCGTCAGCACGCGTCAACAAGGTATTTGGATAAAGCCGCTCGATGGAGGTGATCCGCGGAGCGCCATTATCGACAACGTAGGTATTGTCATTCGTGCCGGTCGGCGTGGTATTGGCCAGCGTATTGCCTGCAAGATCCACAATATCCTGGCCGGCGACAAAACTCAGAGTGATTGTGCCATTCAGAGCCGCCAGATTGCCGCCCGATGCGGTGACCACTGCCTGAGTCAGATCGCCGGGCGCTGCCGCCACATCAATCGAAGCCGGCGTACCGGGTATAGTCATCCCGGCAGTTGTCCCCGACAAGACGAAGTCAGAGACGTCCAGGCCCGAGACAGTCTCGTTAAAGCTGACAAGCCAAGTGACGCTGTCGGCATTCGTCGGCGAGGTCGACGGCGTCTGGCGGGTGATCGAGGTCACTCGTGGCGCGGTGTTGTCGAGAACAAACGCATTTTCATTCGTGCCCGTCGGCGCGGCATTGGCAAGAACGTTTCCAGCGAGATCCCGGACGATCGGAGGACCAAAAGAGAAGACGCTTACGCCGTCATCGATATCACCCGCTGTGAAAAGATATGTTTCGGCATTCACCACCGCGGTTGTGACAGACCGCACACCATCCATCCTTAACGTGGCGTCATCCGCGATATTCGCCACATTGGTCAGGCTTCCATTATTAGCGACCGAAAAGACGCTGGTGCCATCATCGTTTGCCCCGGCCGCAAAGAGGTAGGTCACCCCATTCACAACAGCTGTGTGCACTGTCCAGATACCCGACAATTTGATCGTGGCGTCATCCGTAACGTTGGCGACATTTGTCAAAGTGCCGCCCGCGGCAACAGAAAAGACACTCACACCGTTATCAAGCAGGCCCCCGGCAAAGAGGTATGTCACTCCATTCACAACAGCCGTGGTGAGGGAAGATACGCTATCAAGTTCGAGGGTGGCATCATCAGCGACATTGGCAACATTGGTGAGGCCGCCGCCACTGGCGACAGAAAATACGCTGACCCCGTCATCCGTTGCCCCGGCAACGAAGAGGTATGTCAGACCATTGACCACAGCCGTTGCGACGGATCGAGCGCCATCCAGCTCGTAACTTGCATCGGCACTGTCGACGACATTCGTGACATTGGTCAGCGCACCGTTATTGGCCACCGAAAAAACGCTGACGCCATCGTCAAACTCTCCCGCAACGAAGAGGTAGGTGACCCCACTTACGACCGCCGATGTGACTGACCCTGCTCCATTCAGCGTCAGAGTGCCATCATCGGAGACGTTGGCGACATTGGTCAGCGTGCCGTCATTGCCAACGGAAAACACGCTGATGCCGTCATCATCGAACCCCACCGCAAACAGATAGGTCGTGCCATTCACGACCGCGGTTGTGACAGACCGCACGCCATCCAGCTTCAACGTGGCATCATCGATAACATTCGCGACATTGGTCAGGTTTCCATTATTGGCGACAGAAAAAACGCTGATGCCATCATCAAAATAGCCTGCCGCGAAGAGATATGTGACGCCGTTCACAACAGCCGTTGTGACAGCTCTGTTACCATTGAGCTCGAGGGCACCACCGTCGGCGACATTGGCTACGTTTGTGAGCGAAGGCGCGCTCATGACCGGAGCGAGCGTTACCGTCGCATTCAGAGCGGCCATATCGCCGCCCGACACCGTAACGTCCGTTTGCGTGGCCGAATTGTTCGTGACCGCCAGCGAGCCTGTTGTTCCGGTCACGCCAAACATGGCGTTGGTTACAGTTTGCATTGGCTCGTTAAAGGTCACGCGCCATGTAATGCTGTCCGCATTGGTGTTAGACCCTGTCGGAGTCTGTCGTGCGATCGAGGCAATGCGCGGCGCTGTCGTATCCAGCGCAGCATGAGCCAGATCAACACGAATACGTGGACGCACCAAGCCTGACGGGGATTCCGTAACATTTACACCCGTCGATTCCAGCGCGGCTTCAATTTGATCGACAGTTGCCGAAGGATTCGCAGCGCGCAACAGCGCCCAGGCGCCAGCTACGTGCGGCGTCGCCATCGAGGTGCCATTAATCGACCGCGCACGCCCGGGCAAAGTATCATCAACGGTGGGGGCTGCTGAATTGATCGCGACGCCTGGCGCCAGCATGTCGACCATTGTCGCGGAATTGGAAAAGCCGGCGACGACGTCACTGTTGTCGGTTGCGCCGACGGTAATAGCGGGCTCGATACAGGCGGGCGCACCCACGGCGTTGTTATAGCTGCTATTGCCTGACGCAATTACGGTGGCGATGCCCGCAGTCCGGAGATTATTTATAACTGAGTAACGGCTGTCACTGTTACAGAAGGAAGTATAATTCCCACCGCCCAAACTCATATTGATCGACACCACGCCATTCGTGGCGCGGTTGGCGTAGAGCCAGTCGAGGGCCGCAATCTGGTCGGAAGTGTAGGAGAGCGTACAGGGGGTTGATAGGCCAAAGCCGCCGCAGAGATCTGTAAATCTGGAAAAGACCTGGACAGCGTATATGTTCGAACCCGGCGCCACTCCGATCAGAGTGTCGCCCGAACCGGTGTCAAGAAAACTGGCTCCCGCGGCAATTCCCGCCACATGGGTACCGTGCCCGCAGCCACTTACGGGCGTTGCCGTATCTCCGGTAAAGGGGCAGTCATCGCCAGCATCGGCCGTTGTCGTATCCTGTTCAACGCCGCCCGGGCAAAAGCTAGTCGCCTGCCCGTCAACGTTTGAAGAAAAACAGGCTGATTCCGAAATCCGGCCGGAAAACATCGGGTGCTCATGGTCTACACCGGTATCGAGGATGGCGATCGCGACGCCGGACCCGGTCAAACCGGGAGTATGCAGATCGTCTGCACCGATAAGCGGAATCGTTCCATCAGTCTGGGGCGCCGATAGTTCATCTAGCTGCACAGCCGAAACCGCTGGATCGGCGTTTAATGCGGAAATCTCATCAGCCGTCAGGAACATAGCAACCGCAGCAATGCTTTGATATTCCCTGCGCAGTCTTGGCGTTCCGTTTAGCGGCGCCGAAAGATCTGTTACATTGACACCTATTGCGCGCTCAATGATCGATCTTTGCCAAGCAAGGCGGGACTCGACTTGGCCGGCAGAAATTTCAGCGGCTGCGCCATCTCTCGCTGGCATGTCATAGTCAAATGAAACAATAACGGGATACCGACCGTTAGTTTCGAGGCGCGCAGCCATATTGGCATCAATACCCTCCGGCATTGATGCCAAATCCGCATCAGCCACCGTGCTCGAGTCTTGCCCGTGAGCAGTGCCGAAGAGCAATAGAAAGCAGGCCGAAACAAGTGTCGACACACGCAACGTGATTGTCATTATGATCCCCCAGCGGCGCCCAACGACCGCTTCCCGATCAAAAGCTCTCAGAACTCCCGCTAGATAGCAAGCAAAACCGAAATTTCCCGACTTAGTGTTGGGACTTAATAGAATGCCCGGAATTGCGACCCGTTTTCCAAAGCTACGCCATAACGCCCTTTTGCCTGTTGTGGCGTCTTCGACTGAGCGACCAAATTATGAGCCCGCCTAGTAGCATTTGATCTGGATCGGCCGCCCAACCGCGTCCCTTGGCCATCAGTTGCACTTTCAGCATCCCCCGCAGGCGATCTGTTAATCACCGGGTCGGCGGTTCGAGCCCGTCCCAGGGAGCCACTCTTTTCAATCACTTAGATTGTTTCACCGGGTCCACAGTGGACCCGTTTTTGCGTCTGGGGTTCCGTTGGGGTTCCGAGTGAAATCAACGCCGTTCGCAATGTGCCTGCCTGGCTTCGTCTGGAATAAGCGTCCTCATAACGGTCGATGGCTAGGGTTTTTGGCCGTTTTTCAACTTTTCCACACGCATTGCGACTGATTGATTACTAAAACCGAGCGAAGGTCTTGGCAGGACCAAGGACTCAGCCCCCTTTGAGATCACGGTACACGCCGCGCTGCGCCAGCCTCATGGAGGCCAAGGCGTCTTTGCGAAGAGCACACCGCATCACCATCCCACGACAAGAGGAGGGCGCCATGACGCCTCGAACAGCTCATGGGCCGGATAATGCGGCTCACCCAAAATCCCGCCAATACCGTCAGGAAAGCCTAAGCTCCGACCACCCGCGCAAGGTCAAAGGAGGTCAGCCATGAGCGATCTCCCCTGGTTTAAATTTAACGCCGCCGATTGGCTCAGCCAGCCCATATATCGCCGCCTGACACTTGAGGAGCGCGGTGTCCTTATTGACCTCTGGAGCTTGGCCTCACAAGGCGAGCCTCGCGGCCACCTGACATCAGGCGGCAGCCCCATCATTGGCGACGATTTATGCCACCTCATGCGCATCAATCAGGACACACTGCTTCCGTTATTAGCTGAACTCGAAAAGCGGGGTCACTTGGCGCGAAAGAACGGGATATGGAAATGTCCAACTATCATCAAAGAAGAAGCCCGACGGCAAAAATACATCAAAAATGGACGTCTTGGCGGCAATCCAAGTCTCTTAAAACGAACAAAAAACCCGACTTCGCTTAACCCAGAGAAAGATCAAGACACAGACACAGAAATAAAAAAGAAAAAAGAAAAGACGTCAGAGAGAGAGAGGCAGCCGATCGGCGATGACTGGTTTCCAAGCGATAGCGCAATCAAGTATGCGGTCAACAAGCTTCCTCCCGGTACAGATATCGCGGATACGGTTGAGGCCTTCATTTCCCATGCCCAGGCAAAAGGAACAACCTACGACAACCCAAATGCTGGCTTTAGACGATGGGTGCAGAAGGCGGAGCAATTCGATTACTGATCGCCGATCGTGAATGCGAGGGCGGGTTCTACCGTCAAAGCCGGGCGTTTCATCCAGGCACCGCCTTTGGATCTTCAGTCACCTCAACGCCCGGCAAGCTCATTAGGCTACCGCCAGGCCTTCAGGAAAGATTGCGTGTGAAACACGCTGATGGGATGGGGACGCAATGGACGAAAGCCTTTGGTCACAAGTCTGGACACAGCTCAATACGCCGACGGCTTATTGGCTTTACAGCTGGTTTGGCGTGACAACCGCCCTGCTCATCGGCATTGCGCTCGGCTTGGTTTTGCTAGGCGTCATTCGTGAGTTCGATGAAGCCGTCCTGGTTCGAACCTACCCAGGCTTCCAGCCCAGCAAGCCAGCGTCTGTGGCAAAACGCATCGCGGAAATGGAAGCCCATGACGGCTCTGCTGTCCGCACCATCAGCCTTTATGCGACCGGCCTCATCCTGCTTGGTCTCATATTACCGGCCGGCCTTCTATTAATCCTGTTGGGCTATCATGATTGGTTTGTTCCTGGATCTTCGCCCATCAGCAGCGACGATGGCGCAGTTCGTGTGTCTGACCTCGATCCGGCGGAGCTAACCGTTTTCCTACTCGACCAGACTTTCCGCGGCGGCTTGTCGGACACGTTCGAAGTGTTCGGAATTGCCCTGACGGATCTAACCAACAACCCAGACAACCGTGTCTTTTCCGCGTTCTTTTTGTCCTACCGGATCCTTGCCGGCGCCGTCACGGTTGCGATTTTGATCCTGGGCTGGCGTTTAGCAAAGGGCATAAAGCGCCTGAAAGACGCGATTGGTGATGTCGGAGCAGATGCCGGCACATGACGGCCGTATTCCTTCACAAGCACCGACGGTTTTGTTAACCTATGGTTAGCACTTTAGATTGGCTGGACCGGGGCGATCTGTATTATTCATAAGTCTGCATTTCGTATCACGTTTGAGACCCTTGTTACCGCAATCCTCCTAATCGTCGTTAGCGGCCCGACCGCCCATGGCCAATCGCCTGATAATCTGACGCCGATCAATATGCCGCCGGGAGAAGTCGATCGCGAATTGTCGATTGATGAGATCTCGGCATTGGCACCGCCCTTCACGGCTCTCTCCAATGAAGATCGTGATCGTATTCGCCTTACAACCCGCAGCGCCCAGAGCCTAAGGGATTTCGGAACCGCAATCGTCTTCGTTGAACTGAGCGAACCCGCCATCAGCGCGGCGCGGGCTGCGGCCAGTCCTGATGGCCTGGATAGCCCAAACATCGGAGGCAGTCCTTCACTCGGAACAAACTTCCTTGCAAGCGATCTGATTTCTCAGCATGCGCCGGAACTGGTTAGCGATCTTCAGATCTTAGACGCCGTTGAGGCGTCCACATCCCGGTTACAGCCGCTTCAGGCCGATCCGGTCGCGCAGAATAACGCAATCGACACACCTCAACCATCGACCCCTCGTCTGCGTTATGTTTTCGAATATTCGCCGTATTTTTCTGCTGCCCTGACGCCAGATGAAATCGTCGCTCTGATTGAGGACCCGCGTGTAGTTTCGATCGCTGAAGTGCCGGTCCTGGAAGCGCAACTGCCGCGCAGCACAACTGCCATCAACGTGGCGGGAGAATGGTCTGACGGTTTTGAAGGATCCGGGATGGCGGTCGCCGTTCTAGATACCGGTTTCGATATGGACCACCCCTTCATCCGCGACCGAATAACCGTTTCTGGTTGCTTCTCGAATCCACCAATAGGCCTGGGAAACTCTCGATGTGCCTTGTCAGGCCCGAACGCCGGCTATTACGGAGACTCTGGGCATGGTACGCATGTCGCATCTACCGCAGCTGGCGGACAAAACTTTGCGGCGTTAGGCACAACTTTTGACTCAGTCGCTCCACTTGCAAACATCTGGGCGATCCAAGTTTTTTCTGATCTGTACGGTTATAATGGCCCGCGAGCGCTACTGGACGACCAAAAGGCGGCACTTCAGGCAATCCTCGATAATCTTGATCTCGATCCCACCGCTGAGCTTGCCGCAGTAAATATGAGTCTAGGAGGCGGTCGCTACTTCGGATTTTGCCCAGGCGATCACATAGAGGATGAAATCCAACTTCTGCGAAACGTTGGCGTCGCAGTTGTGATCGCATCGGGAAATGAAGAATACCGCGACAGCGTCGCAAGCCCAGCCTGCATCGATGCAGCAATAACGGTCGGTGCGACCGGTTTTGACAGTCAGGTAGCAAGTTATTCGAACATCGGCCCACAAGTTGATCTGCTCGCGCCGGGCGGTGATTTTTCAGACAACACCTCTTGTAACGACCTGATTACGGCTGCCTGGCCGCCTGATGTATCTAATCCTTACTACTGCTATGCTGACGGCTTTGGGACTCTTCAGGGCACCTCCATGGCCGCGCCACACGTCGCGGGTGCCATCGCTGTACTCCGATCGCGTTTTCCCGCTGCCAGTGTCGATAATCTGGAAGCTGCATTAGAAACTACCGGAACAGCGATTACAGACACGCGTATCGGCGGATTGCCTGGCACTTATCCGCTTATAGATGTTGGTGCCGCCTCCGATTGGCTCAGTGCAAACATTCCTTTTTCACCGATCGCAGATACCGATACCGCGATAGTCCATGCCAATGCTGATCCGCTTGATATCACCGTAATAGCCCTCAGCGGGGACCGTGATCCAAACGCTGGCGATGTTCTTTCCATTTCGGCAATCAATACGAACGGAACCACCGGATCAGTGACGCTGGCTGGCGGCGTTCTGACCTATGATCCAAATGACCAGTTTGAAAACCTTGCCCACGGCGCAAGCACAACAGACACCTTCACGTACACGGTCCGGGATCCTGGTGGGCTCACCGATACCGCGGAGTTTACCGTCAATGTTCAGGGTGTGGATGACGACCCGCCCACGCTTTCGATATCTGGTCCTTCGGGTCCGGTTTCTGGGGCGTTTACGGCCAGCTTCACTTTCTCTGAAGATGTCACAGGTTTTACGCTGGG
>NZ_JAZDRP010000014.1:0-16036 GCF_036330345.1 Hyphobacterium lacteum | reverse complement strand
CGACCTTCGACATCTTCAACACGAACGCTCAGTTCGTGGCGGGTATCGACGTGACGTATCTGGAAAGCTTTGCTTACCAGGTCCTGCCGGGCGGTGCGGTGTTTGAATACGCCGGCACCTTCGCTCAGGATCCGTTCACGACGACTCCGGCTGCGTTCCCGGAAATCTCTGCCCTGCTGCGCATGGGTATCGTTTCCGACAACTGGCAGTTCAACTATGTTGGCCGTTACATCGACGAAGTCACCGACTTCTCGTCGAACCCGGCGAACCTGTCGAACAATGCAGAGCGTGTGATGTATCATGACGTCCAGGCTGCTTACGACTTCGTCGATAGCGGTGTTGGCCTGACCTTCGGTGTGCGGAACCTCGCTAATGAGACCCCGCCGTATGTCTCCAACAATGACGACATGAACACCATCAACCAGACCTATGACACGGCTGGCCGTTACTTCTACGGCCGGATCACGGTTCGCCGTTAATCGGCAACCGGTCATAGACCAGATGTGCGGCGGGCTTCGGCCCGCCGCATTTTTTTGCAGAAGGCTGTTTGCAAACAGCCGAACAGCGTGTAGAAGCCGACGCTTCGAAGCACGGCTGTGAAGTCCGGGCGCGGTCCTCTGCGCTCTATCGAAGGGGTGTAGCTCAGCTGGTAGAGCATCGGTCTCCAAAACCGAGGGTCGGGGGTTCGAGTCCCTCCGCCCCTGCCATCGACGGACTAGCGTTAGCGGTGAAACGGATTAAATAACGATAATGGCCAAGACGATCGGCAAAAATACGCCTGCTAAGCAGACAGAAGCTCCGGCGCCCAAGAAGAAGCGGACGAACCCGTTCCAGTTCTTCCAGCAGGTGCGTCAGGAGGCTCGCAAGGTTACCTGGACATCGCGTCAGGAAACCATCATCTCCACCATCATGGTGCTGGTGATGGCCGGCCTTGCATCCCTGTTTTTCTTCGCGGTCGATTCCGGGATTTCCTTCCTGGTGACGTTCGTCCTGCGGCTTGGCGCTTAGGGGAGCCGACAGCAATGGCTGCCAGATGGTATATTGTTCACGCCTATTCCAACTTCGAGAAGAAGGTGGCCGAGGCGATCAGGATTGAAGCGGCCCAGCAAGGTCTGGAAGCCTGCTTCGAGGAAATTCTCGTGCCGACCGAAGAGGTCGTCGAGGTGCGCAAGGGGCGCAAGGTCCAGTCCGAACGCAAATACTTCCCGGGTTACGTCCTGGTGAAGATGGACATGACGGATGCTGCCTACCACCTCGTGAAGAATACGCCGAAAGTAACGGGTTTCCTGGGGTCGGGTAACAAGCCGATGCCGGTGTCCGAGACCGAGGTGAAAAGAATTCTGGGCCAGATGGAAGAGGATGCCGAGCGTCCGATGCCGACGGTCCATTACGATGTTGGTGAGACGGTTCGTGTCACCGATGGCCACTTCCAGAGCTTCAATGGCATCGTGGAGGAAGTGGACGAGGAGAACGCCCGCCTGAAAGTGGCGATCAATATCTTCGGCCGGGCCACGCCGGTCGAGCTCGATTATGGCCAGGTCGAAAAAGCAGCCTGATCAGTGAACATCCGAATGCGGGAGGTTCCGGGAAGTCCATTCCGGCACCGCACCGCGTTCTCCCTAACCAGGAGTAAGGGAAATGGCGAAGAAGATTGCAGGCTATATCAAGCTGCAAGTACCGGCCGGGGCGGCTAACCCGTCTCCGCCGATCGGTCCTGCGCTGGGTCAGCGCGGGGTCAACATCATGGAGTTCTGCAAGGCGTTTAACGCCAAGACGCAAGAGATGGAAAAAGGGATGCCGATCCCGACCATCATCACCGTCTTCCAGGACAAGTCCTTCACCTTCGAAACGAAGACGCCGCCGGCCAGCTTCTATCTGAAGAAGGCTGCCAAGATCCAGAAGGGTTCTGGCACGGCGGGTTCGGCTGCCCCGATCGCGAAAGTGACCATGGCGCAGTGCCGCGAGATCGCCGAGGCAAAAATGCCCGATCTCAACGCAATCGATCTTGATCAGGCGACGAAGATCATCGCCGGCTCGGCCCGTTCGATGGGCCTGGATGTGGTGGAGTAGAGACCATGGCTAAAGTTGCTAAACGTATTGGCGCTGCGCGGTCTGCTGTTGATCGCGACAAGCTGCACACGGTTACCGAAGCGGTTGCACTGGTGAAGTCCAATGCGACGGCCAAGTTCGACGAAACCATCGAGATCGCGATCAATCTGAATGTTGATCCGCGTCACGCTGACCAGATGGTCCGCGGTGTCTGCAACCTTCCGAACGGTACGGGCCGCTCGGTCCGCGTGGCGGTTTTCGCCAAGGGTCCGAAGGCGGAAGAGGCCAAGAAGGCCGGTGCCGACGTGGTGGGCGCTGAAGACCTGATGGAAGAAGTGCAGGGCGGCCGGATGGACTTTGACAAGGTCATCGCCACTCCGGACATGATGCCGCTGGTCGGCCGTCTGGGTAAGGTTCTGGGCCCGCGCGGCCTGATGCCGAACCCGAAGGTCGGTACGGTGACGATGGATGTCACCAAGGCGGTCGAGGATTCCAAGGGCGGTGCTGTCGAGTTCCGTGTCGAGAAGGCAGGCATTGTCCATGCCGGCGTCGGCAAGGCGAGCTTCACGGCCAAGGCGCTTGAAGAGAATGTCCAGGCGGTTCTGGACGCGATCGTCAAGGCCAAGCCGTCCGGTGCCAAAGGTACCTATCTGAAGAAAATCGCGATCAGCTCCACCATGGGGCCGGGCGTGAAAATCGACACTTCCGAAGCCAGCGCGGCAGCGCCGGCGGCTTAGGGGTTGTCAAACACGAGTTCCGGTGGTTAACACCGCCGGTCTGGCCGGGGGCGGCATGGTGCCAAGCCCGGCCAACCTGTCCGAGATCGCAGGGGATGGACATTCCGGTCCGTCTTAATTCCGCAAGGGCCCTGAGTGAGACAGAGCAAGAATTCAACGCCTCGCCCTGGCGGTGGTGTTGGTTCAGGCCCTGGGACAGGAATGCGCTTTGCCGGCGCGTTCCGACCCGATGAACGGGAAGGACGCTCGGCATGGCGTTTTTTCCGGGCGTTTCATGGGGAAGCGTCCTAACAGGGAGACCGCAAATGGATCGTATGACCAAGGAAGCCTCCGTTGAAGAGCTCAAGGGCATCTTCTCGAGCGGTTCCGTGGTCATTGCCCACTACAAGGGCATGACCGTTGCGGAAATGACGGCGCTGCGCGCCAAGCTCCGGGAAACCGGTGGCACCTTCAAGGTGGTGCGCAATCGTCTCGCCAAGATCGCTCTCAAGGGCAAAGGCGCTGAAGGCGCTTCGGAGTATTTCAACGGTCCCGTCGGGATCGCCTTCTCCGAAGACTTCACCGCGGCGCCCAAGGCAGCGGTCGACTATGCCAAGGGTAACGACAAGTTCGCAATCCTGGGTGGCTTCATGGAAGAGGAAGTTCTCGACGCCAAGGGCGTAGAGGCTCTCTCCAAGATGCCGTCCCGCGAAGAGCTTATCGCGACCGCAGTGGCCCGTCTTCTGGGTCAGGCTGGCGAAGTCGTCTCGCGGATCACGGCTCCGGGCAACACGCTCGCCGGCCAGATCCAGGTTATCGGCGAAAAAGCCGAAGCCTGAGGCACGTCATTCTCCGCTTTCGAACCAACACGACTTATCAAGGACTGAAATCAAATGGCTGATGTAGCTAAACTTGCTGAAGAACTCCTGGGCCTGACCATTCTGGAAGCCAAGGAACTCAACGACATCCTGGAAGAAAAAGGCATCAAGCCGGCGGCAGCTGCCGTGGCTGTTGCTGGTCCGGCTGCTGGCGGCGACGCTGGCGGTGCTGCGGCTGACGACAAGGACGAATTCGACGTCATCCTCGTTGCAGCTGGCGACAAGAAGATCAACGTGATCAAGGAAGTCCGTGGCATCACGGGCCTGGGCCTGAAAGAAGCCAAGGATCTCGTCGAAGCTGGCGGCAAAGCCGTCAAGGAAGGCGCTCCGAAGGCCGAGGCCGAAGAGATCAAGAAGAAGCTCGAAGAGGCTGGTGCCACTGTTGAGCTGAAATAAGGTCTGCGTTGCAGATCTGACAGGGATTCAGGCGGGCGCACGGGGTAATTCCGTGCGTCCGTCTACCCGTCCCTGAAACAGAATTTGCCAATGACAGCCAGCCTGCGCTGTCACTGGCGGTGGCGCTTGTCCCCGGTTTTCCGGGCGGCAGGCAAAGCAGGCAACCGCTGCCCTTCCGGGCGCGGATTTGGGTCACACGAGCGCAGCAATCGCTGCGAAGGGAGCCGACATGGGTCTGTCGTTCACCGGTAAAAAGCGCATTCGCAAATCTTTCGGCGAAATTCCTGAAACCGTTCCGATGCCGAACCTGATCGAGGTGCAGAAAAGCTCCTATGATCAGTTTCTCATGAAGGACGTTCCGGCTGCGGAGCGCGGAGATGAGGGCCTGCAGGCCGTTTTCAAATCAGTCTTTCCGGTCAAGGATTTCTCGGAGCGGGCTGTCCTCGATTTTGTTTCCTACGAGTTCGAGCCGCCAAAATTCGATGTTGAGGAATGTGAGCAGCGCGATCTGACTTATGCAGCGCCGCTGAAGGTCAAGATGCGCCTGGTGGTGTTTGATGTCGACGAGGACACCGGCGCCCGTTCCGTGAAGGACATCAAGGAGCAGGACGTCTATATGGGCGATATCCCGCTCATGACGGATAAGGGCACATTCATCGTCAACGGTACCGAGCGCGTGATCGTATCCCAGATGCACCGTTCGCCGGGCGTTTTCTTCGATCATGACCGTGGCAAGACCCATGCCTCGGGCAAATTCCTGTTTGCCGCCCGCATTATCCCTTACCGTGGCTCTTGGCTGGACTTCGAGTTTGACGCCAAGGACATCGTTCACATGCGCCTCGACCGCCGCCGGAAACTGCCGGCGACGACGCTGCTCTATGCGCTGGGAATGGACCGTGAGGAAATCCTGGCGACCTTCTACGACCGGATCTCGATCAAGGCGGTCAAGGGCGGTTGGGCCATACCTTATGTGAAGGAACGCTGGCGGGGCGTGAAGCCGTCATTCGACCTGGTCGACGCCAAGTCGGGCGAGGTCGTGGCGCCGGCCGGCAAGAAGCTGGCCGCGCGGACGGCGAACAAGCTGGCCGACGATGGCCTGAAAGATATCCTGCTGAGCGATGAAGGCCTGATGGGCCGTTTCGTGGCCGAGGATATCGTCAATGTGAAAACCGGCGAGATCTATGCCGAAGCTGGCGACGAGATCACTGAAGAGGTGATCGAGGCGCTGCGCGAGCAAAAGGTCAAAGCGCTGGAAATCCTGGACATCGACAACCAGACCAAAGGACCATACGTCCAGCAGACCCTGTCGGCTGACAAGAATGATACGCGCGACCAGGCTCTGGTCGACATCTACCGCGTGATGCGTCCGGGCGAACCGCCGACGCCGGAAACGGCCGAGGCCATGTTCCAGGGCCTGTTCTTCGATTCCGAGCGCTATGATCTGTCCGCGGTTGGCCGCGTGAAGATGAATATGCGCCTCGATCTGGATGCGCCGGATGACATGCGTGTTCTGCGCAAGGAAGACATTCTGGCGGTTCTGCGGACCCTGGTGGGTCTGCGCGATGGCCGTGGCGAAATCGATGATATCGACAATCTGGGCAATCGCCGCCTGCGTTCGGTCGGCGAACTGATGGAAAACCAGTACCGCATCGGCCTGCTGCGCATGGAACGGGCGATCAAGGAGCGGATGAGCTCGGTCGATATCGAGACCGTGATGCCGCATGACCTGGTCAACGCCAAGCCGGCCGCGGCCGCTGTCCGCGAATTCTTCGGCTCCTCGCAGCTGTCGCAATTCATGGACCAGACCAACCCGCTGTCGGAAGTCACCCACAAGCGCCGTCTTTCGGCTCTTGGACCGGGCGGCCTGACCCGTGAACGTGCCGGTTTTGAAGTCCGCGACGTGCACCCGACCCACTATGGCCGGATCTGCCCGATCGAAACGCCGGAAGGCCCGAATATCGGCCTGATCAACTCGCTGTCGACCTATGCTCGCGTCAACAAGTACGGTTTCATCGAGAGCCCGTATCGCCGCGTCGAGAATGGCAAGCTGACGGACGAGGTTCACTACCTCTCGGCCATGCAGGAAGCCCGCTTCAACATCGCGCAGGCGAATGCGACGGTGAATGACAAGGGCCAGCTGGACAATGAGTTCGTCAACTGCCGGGTCGGCCCGGGTCGTGACGCGACGCTGATCCCGCGGGAAGACGTTGATTATATTGACGTTTCTCCGAAGCAGGTGGTGTCTGTCGCGGCCGCTCTCATTCCGTTCCTGGAAAATGACGACGCCAACCGCGCCCTGATGGGCTCGAACATGCAGCGTCAGGCCGTGCCGCTCCTGCAGGCGGAAGCGCCGCTGGTCGGTACCGGTATGGAAGACGTTGTCGCCCGCGACTCGGGTGCTGCCATTGCGGCGCGCCGCGACGGTGTGGTCGAGCAGGTTGACGCCACGCGTATCGTGGTTCGCGCAACCGGCGATGTGGATGCCGCCCAGTCGGGTGTCGATATCTACCGTCTGTCAAAGTTCCAGCGCTCCAACCAGTCGACCTGTATCAACCAGCGTCCGATCGTGAAAGTCGGCGACGAGGTGCGGGCAGGGGACATCATTGCTGATGGCCCGTCGACCGATCTCGGTGAGCTGGCGCTTGGCAAGAATGTGCTCGTCGCCTTCATGCCGTGGAATGGCTACAACTTCGAGGATTCGATCCTGATTTCCGAGCGCATTGTGCGCGACGACGTCTTTACCTCCATTCACCTGGAGGAATTCGAGATCATGGCCCGCGATACAAAGCTGGGCCCGGAAGAAATCACCCGCGATATCCCGAATGTCGGTGAGGAAGCCCTGCGCAATCTGGACGAAGCCGGCATCGTGTCGGTGGGTGCCGAGGTTGAGGCTGGCGATATCCTGGTCGGCAAGGTGACGCCGAAGGGTGAAAGCCCGATGACGCCGGAAGAAAAGCTTCTGCGTGCCATCTTCGGTGAAAAGGCATCTGACGTTCGCGATACCTCGCTGCGTCTGCCGCCGGGAACGACCGGTACGGTCGTCGAGGTCCGCGTCTTCAACCGTCATGGTGTCGACAAGGACCAGCGTGCAATCGCGATCGAGCGGGAAGAAATCGAGCGTCTGGGCAAGGACCGGGACGACGAGCTCGCCATTCTCGAGCGCAACATCTATTCGCGTCTGGCCGATATCCTGCTGGGCAAGAAGGCAACGTCCGGTCCCAAGGGCTTCAAAAAGGGTGAAGTCACCCAAGAGGGTCTTGACGACCAGCCGCGTAGCCAATGGTGGAAGATCGCCATTGATGACGAAAAGGCGATGGGCGAGGTCGAAGCGCTGAAGAAGCAGTACGACGATTCCAAGGCGCGGCTTGATCGCCGCTTCGAGGACAAGGTCGACAAGCTTCAGCGTGGCGATGAAATGCCGCCGGGCGTGATGAAGATGGTCAAGGTCTTTGTGGCCGTGAAGCGCAAGCTTCAACCGGGCGACAAGATGGCCGGACGTCACGGCAACAAGGGTGTTATCTCCAAGATCGCTCCGATCGAGGACATGCCCTATCTGGAAGACGGTACGCCGGTTGATCTGGTTCTGAACCCGCTGGGCGTGCCTTCGCGGATGAATGTCGGCCAGATTCTGGAAACCCATCTGGGCTTTGCCTGTAAGGGCCTCGGCCGCCAGATTGGCGAGCTGTATGAAGCCTACAAGCGTGACGGCAAGACCAAGGACCTGAAAGCCAAGCTGACGGAAGTCTATGGCAAGGATCAGGAGCTGCCGAAAGCGGAAGAGGAACTGGTCGAGCTGGGCCGCAATCTGGCCAATGGTGTGCCGATAGCAACGCCGGTGTTCGATGGTGCCCGTGAAACGGATATCGTTGATCACCTGTCGATGGCCGGTATTCACGAATCCGGTCAGTCGACGCTCTATGATGGCCGTACTGGCGAGAAGTTCCGCCGTCCGGTCACGGTCGGCATCAAGCACCTTCTGAAGCTGCACCATTTGGTCGACGACAAGATCCACGCCCGTTCGATTGGCCCGTACAGCCTCGTTACCCAGCAGCCGCTGGGTGGTAAGGCCCAGTTCGGTGGCCAGCGCTTCGGCGAAATGGAAGTCTGGGCTCTGGAAGCTTACGGCGCCGCCTACACCCTGCAGGAAATGCTGACGGTGAAGTCGGATGACGTGGCTGGCCGGACCAAGGTCTACGAGGCGATTGTCCGCGGCGATGACACGTTTGAAGCCGGTGTTCCGGAAAGCTTCAACGTGCTGGTCAAGGAAATGCGTTCGCTGGGCCTGAATGTCGAGCTGAAGAACGAGTAAGTACAATCTCACGCGGCGGAGCCTGCCAGCTCCGCCGTTCACTCCCCTCTGAGGAGACGGCAACATGAACCACGAGGTCATGAACATCTTCAACCCGGCCGCCGAAGGCCCGTCCTTCGACCGGATCCGGATCTCGCTGGCCAGCCCGGAGAAAATCCGTTCCTGGTCCTATGGCGAAGTGAAGAAGCCCGAGACCATCAACTACCGGACCTTCAAGCCGGAGCGCGACGGCCTGTTCTGTGCGCGTATCTTTGGTCCGACCAAGGACTATGAGTGCCTGTGCGGCAAGTACAAGCGCATCAAGTTCAAGGGTATCACCTGTGAGAAGTGCGGCGTGGAAGTCACGCTCGCACGGGTTCGCCGTGAGCGCATGGGCCATATCGAGCTGGCCGCGCCGGTGGCTCACATCTGGTTCCTGAAGTCACTGCCGTCCCGCATTGCCATGATCCTCGACATGGCGCTGAAGGATGTGGAACGCGTTCTCTACTTTGAACAATTCCTGGTCACCGAGCCGGGCCTGACACCGCTCCAGCCCTTCCAGCTTCTCACTGAAGAAGAATACATGGATGCGCAGGACGAATATGGCGAAGACGCCTTCACCGCCGGAATTGGCGCTGAAGCGATCCGTGACGTTCTGGCCAATATGGACCTTGAGGCCGTTGCCGAACAGGTTCGCGAGGACATCAAGGAAACCGGATCCGAATTGAAGCTGAAGAAGCTGGTCAAGCGTCTGAAACTTCTGGAAAACTTCATCACATCGGGCAATCGTCCGGAGTGGATGATCCTGACGGTCGTGCCGGTCATTCCGCCGGAACTGCGTCCGCTGGTCCCGCTGGATGGCGGCCGTTTCGCGACGTCCGACCTGAACGATCTCTACCGCCGGGTCATTAACCGTAACAACCGCCTGAAGCGCCTGATCGAGCTGCGCGCGCCGGACATCATCATCCGTAACGAAAAGCGGATGCTGCAGGAATCCGTCGACGCCCTGTTCGACAATGGCCGCCGTGGCCGCGTCATCACCGGGACCAACAAGCGTCCGCTGAAGTCGCTGTCCGACATGCTGAAGGGCAAGCAGGGCCGGTTCCGTCAGAACCTGCTCGGCAAGCGCGTCGACTATTCCGGCCGTTCTGTGATCGTGGTTGGTCCGGAACTGAAGCTGCACGAATGCGGCCTGCCGAAGAAGATGGCGCTGGAGCTGTTCAAGCCTTTCATTTACGCGCGCCTTGACGCGAAAGGCCTGTCCGGCACGGTCAAGCAATCCAAGAAGCTGGTCGAGAAGGAGCGCCCGGAAGTCTGGGACGTGCTTGATGAAGTGATCCGTGAACACCCGGTTCTCCTGAACCGGGCGCCGACGCTTCACCGCCTGGGCATCCAGGCGTTCGAGCCGAAGCTGATCGAAGGCAAGGCCATCCAGCTGCACCCGCTGGTTTGCGCTGCGTTCAACGCTGACTTCGACGGTGACCAGATGGCCGTTCACGTGCCGCTGTCGCTGGAAGCCCAGCTGGAAGCGCGCGTGCTGATGATGTCGACGAACAACATCCTGTCGCCGGCCAATGGCAAGCCGATCATCGTGCCGTCGCAGGATATCGTGCTGGGTCTCTACTACCTGTCCGTGGACAAGGAAGATGAGCCGGGCAACGGCACAGCGTTCGCGACCATGGCCGAAATGGAAGCCGCTCTGGAAGCTGGCGTGATTACGCTGCACTCCAAGATCTCGATGCGCTACGACACGGTCGACGAGAAGGGTGAGCCGGTTCGTCTGCGTCTGGAAACCACGCCGGGCCGGATGATGATCATCGACAAGCTGCCCAAGCATGAGCGCGTGTCCTGGACCATCGCCAACGAGCTGATGACCAAGAAGGCCATCGGCGGCATGATCGATGAGGTCTATCGTCACTGTGGTCAGAAGGCGACGGTCATCTTCGCCGACCAGATCATGGCGCTGGGTTTCCGCGAGGCCTGCAAGGCCGGTATTTCGTTCGGCAAGGACGACATGCTGATCCCGGAAGCCAAGGCAACGCTGGTCAACGAGACCCGCAGCCTGGTGGCCGAATACGAACAGCAATATGTCGACGGTCTGATCACCCGCGGTGAGAAATACAACAAGGTCGTCGATGCCTGGGCGAAATGTACCGACCGCGTGGCTGACGCCATGATGGACGAGATTGCCGCGCCTTACGAACAGGACGGCAAGATGGAAGTGAACTCCGTCTACATGATGGCTCACTCCGGCGCCCGGGGATCGAAAAACCAGATGAAGCAGCTGGCGGGTATGCGCGGCCTGATGGCCAAGCCGTCCGGCGAAATCATCGAGACGCCGATCGTTTCGAACTTCAAGGAAGGTCTGACCGTTCTTGAATACTTCAACTCGACGCACGGTGCGCGTAAGGGCCTGGCCGATACCGCTCTGAAGACCGCCAACTCGGGTTATTTGACCCGCCGTCTGGTCGATGTCGCTCAGGACTGCATCGTGTCCGAACCGGATTGCGGCACCAATGCCGGCATCAACATGGAAGCCGTCATCGACGGTGGTGATGTTGTTGTCTCGCTGGGCCAACGCGTTCTGGGCCGCCATGCCGCCGATGATGCCAAGGGCGAAAATGGCGAAGTGGTGATCAAGGCGGGCGATTTCCTCGACGAGGAAAAGATCGCCGAGCTCGAGGCCGCCGGTGTCCAGTCCATCAAGGTTCGTTCGCCGCTGACCTGCGAGACGCGGATCGGCGTTTGCGGCACCTGCTATGGCCGTGACCTGGCTCGCGGTACGCCGGTGAATATCGGTGAAGCCGTCGGCGTAATCGCTGCCCAGTCGATCGGTGAGCCGGGTACCCAGCTGACCATGCGGACCTTCCACATTGGCGGTACCGCCCAGGTCTCCGAGCAATCGGTGATCGAGGCGACCCGCGAAGGCAAGCTCGAATTCGAAAACCGTGCGACGGTGAAGAATGACGAGGGCGCTTACATCGTCATGGCCCGCAACATGATGCTGAAGATCGTCGACAAGGACGGCAAGGTGCTCGAATCGCACAAGCTGACCTACGGCGCGAAGTTGCATTTCGACGAAGGCAAGTCCGTGAAGCGCGGCGACCGCCTGGCCGAATGGGACCCGTACACGACCCCGATCGTGACGGAAACCGGCGGCACGGTGAAGCTGATCGACATGATCGACGGCGTTTCCGTGAAAGAAGAAGCCGACGAAGCCACGGGCATCTCGTCCAAGGTGGTCATCGACTGGCGTTCGGCACCCAAGGGCGCCAGCCTGCAGCCGATGGTCGTTGTCCAGGACAAGAATGGCGAGCCGGTGAAGTTCGAGAACGGTACGACTGCCAGCTACATGCTGGCCGTGGGCGCCATTCTCTCGGTGGCGGATGGCGATACGGTGAAGCCGGGCGACGTGATCGCACGGATCCCGACCGAAGGCGCCAAGACGCGGGACATCACCGGTGGTCTGCCGCGGGTGGCCGAGCTTTTCGAAGCCCGCCGTCCTAAGGATCACGCCGTGATTGCCGACATTACCGGCCGCGTCGAGTTTGGACGCGACTACAAGAACAAGCGCCGTATCTCGATCGTTCCCGAGGATGATCCGGAAGCGAAGGTTGATTACCTGGTACCGAAGGGCAAGCACCTCTCGGTCCAGGAAGGCGACATCATCCAGAAAGGTGAGTACCTGCTGGATGGTCACCCGGCTCCGCATGACATCCTGTCGATCCTGGGCACCGAGGCGCTGGCCGATTACCTGGTTTCGGAAATCCAGGAGGTCTATCGACTCCAGGGCGTGCCGATCAACGACAAGCACATCGAGGTGATTGTTCGCCAGATGCTGCAGAAGATCGAGATCAGCGATCCGGGCGACACCAACTGGTTGCCGGGTGAGCAGGTCGACAAGATCGAGTTCCTGGAAACCAATGACGAGCTGGTGAAGGCCAAGAAGAAGCCGGCCGAAGGTGGCCCGGTCCTTCTGGGTATCACCAAGGCGTCGCTGCAGACCCGCTCCTTCATCTCCGCGGCCTCCTTCCAGGAGACCACGCGGGTGCTGACCGAAGCGGCTGTCCAGGGCAAGGTCGATACGCTGGAAGGCCTGAAAGAGAACGTCATTGTGGGCCGCTTGATTCCGGCAGGAACCGGCGGTGGCATGCGGCGTTACCAGTCGCTGGCCGACAAGCTTGATGCCGACATGCTGGAAGAGCGCAAGAAAGCAGCCGCAGAAGCTGCCGAAGCGCTTCCGGCCGAGATTGCTGAGGCCGCAGAGGCTGAAGCAGCCGAGGATGCGGCGAGCGACGCTGAAGCCTGAACTGGCAGTAAGCGTTAAAATTCAAAGGGCTGCCGGTTGCTCCGGCGGCCCTTTTTATTGCGGGCCACATGTCCCGCAAAAATCCGTATGAGGCGCTTGACCTTTGGAAATCGCGCGCATAGGTTCCGCGCCTGTTTTTCGGGGGCGAGCCGTAGGCACCAAAGGCCTATACGTCGTCCGAAAATACGGAATTAGATCAATGGATCGGCGGGCGAAGCGAGATGGCTTGGCACCGTCGGCTTTCATGCGTTCACACCGGCAACGGCATGGGCGCGCAGAGAACGGACAGAGGCGGTATGCCGACGATTAACCAGCTTATCCGCAAGCCGCGGAAAGACAAACCGAAGCGCAACAAGGTGCCGGCCCTGCAGGCTTGCCCGCAGCGGCGCGGTGTGTGCACGCGCGTTTACACCACCACACCGAAGAAGCCGAACTCGGCCTTGCGGAAAGTGGCCAAGGTTCGCCTGACCAATGGCTATGAAGTGGTGAGCTACATTCCGGGTGAAGGCCATAACCTTCAGGAGCACTCCGTGGTCCTGATTCGGGGTGGCCGGGTGAAAGACCTTCCGGGTGTCCGTTACCACATCCTGCGCGGCGTTCTGGATACCCAGGGCGTCAAGGACCGCCGTCAACGCCGTTCCAAATACGGCGCCAAGCGGCCGAAGTAGGAGAGACCAGAGATGTCACGTCGCCACCGCGCAGAAAAACGCGAGATTCTTCCCGACCCGAAATTCGGTGACAAGGATCTTACCAAGTTCATGAATTACCTGATGCTCGACGGCAAGAAGTCCGCCGCCGAGTCCATCGTTTACGGTGCTCTGGAGCTCGTTGAGGGAAAGCTGAAGCGTCAGCCGGTCTCCGTGTTCCACGAAGCCCTGGAAAACGTGTCTCCGGACGTTGAGGTCCGCTCCCGCCGTGTGGGTGGTGCGACCTACCAGGTTCCGGTCGAAGTTCGCGCCGAGCGCAAGAAAGCCCTGGCCATCCGTTGGCTGGTGGCAGCTGCCCGTGCGCGCAACGAGAACACGATGCGTGAGCGCCTGGCCGGCGAGCTGATGGATGCGTCCGCGAATCGCGGTACCGCGATCAAGAAGCGCGAAGACACGCACCGCATGGCGGAAGCCAACCGCGCCTTCTCTCACTACCGTTGGTAAACTAACACCCAGCCGACCTCCCCAAGGACGACAGACATGGCCCGCACCCACAAGATCGAAGACTATCGTAACTTCGGTATCATGGCGCACATCGACGCCGGCAAGACCACGACGACCGAGCGTATTCTCTATTACACCGGCAAGAGCCACAAGATCGGTGAAGTTCATGATGGCGCGGCCACCATGGACTGGATGGAGCAAGAGCAGGAACGCGGCATCACGATTACGTCGGCCGCGACGACCGCTTTCTGGAAAGACAAGCGCCTGAACATCATCGACACGCCCGGACACGTGGACTTCACGATTGAAGTCGAGCGTTCGCTGCGCGTGCTGGACGGTGCTGTTGCCCTGCTGGACGCCAATGCCGGTGTTGAGCCGCAAACCGAAACGGTGTGGCGTCAGGCCGAGAAGTACAAAGTCCCGCGTATGTTCTTCGTGAACAAGATGGACAAGATCGGTGCCGACTTCTACCGCTCGGTGGAAATGATGGTCGAGCGCCTCGGTTGTACTCCGCTGGCGATCCAGCTGCCGATCGGTTCGGAAAACGACTTCAAGGGCGTGATCGACCTGATCAAGATGAAGGCCATCGTCTGGGACGATGAGAGCCTGGGTGCGACCTTCACCGAGGAAGAGATTCCGGCTGATCTGGCCGACAAGGCTGCCGAATGGCGCGAGAAAATGATCGAGACGGCTGTCGAGATCGACGAAGCTGCCATGGAAGCCTATCTGGAAGGCGAAGAGCCGTCTGTGGAAACGCTCAAGAAGCTGATCCGCAAGGGCACGATCAATCTCGATTTCCATCCGGTGCTGTGCGGCACGGCTTTCAAGAACAAGGGTGTGCAGCCGCTGCTGGACGCTGTGGTCGATTTCCTGCCGAGCCCGATTGAGGTGCCGTCCATTAAAGGTATCGACGCCAAGACCGAGCAGGAAACCACGCGCAAATCGTCTGACGACGAGCCACTTTCCATGCTCGCCTTCAAGATCATGAACGACCCGTTCGTCGGTTCTCTGACCTTCTGCCGCATTTATTCGGGCAAGCTGGAAACCGGTATTTCCCTGCTGAATACGGTGAAGGAAAAGAAAGAGCGCATTGGCCGGATGCTGCAAATGCACTCCAACAGCCGTGAAGACATCAAGGAAGCCTTCGCCGGTGACATTGTTGCCATTGCGGGTCTGAAAGATACCACGACGGGCGACACGCTTTGCGACCCGATGAAGCCGGTGATTCTGGAACGCATGGAGTTCCCGGATCCGGTGATCGAGATTGCTGTTGAGCCGAAGTCGAAAGCTGACCAGGAAAAGCTGGGCATCGGCCTGCAAAAGCTGGCCGCCGAGGATCCGTCCTTCCGCGTCTCGACCGACGAGGAATCGGGTCAGACCATCATGGCCGGCATGGGTGAATTGCACCTCGACATTCTGGTTGACCGCCTGAAGCGCGAATTCAAGGTCGAGGCCAATATCGGTCAGCCGCAGGTGGCTTACCGCGAGACCCTCGGCCAGACGGCTGAAATCACCTACACGCACAAGAAGCAGTCGGGTGGTTCGGGCCAGTTCGCCGAAGTGAAGATCATCTTCGAACCGCGCGAGCCGGGCGAAGGCTTCGAGTTCGAATCGAAGATCGTTGGTGGTTCGGTGCCGAAGGAATACATTCCGGGCGTCGAAAAGGGCATTCGCTCTGTCATGGAAGGCGGCCTGCTGGCTGGCTTCCCGGTCATCGATTTCAAGGCCACGCTGATTGACGGCAAGTTCCACGATGTCGACTCCAGCGTGCTGGCGTTCGAGATCGCGGCCCGTGCAGCCTTCCGCGAGGTCAAGGGGCCGGCGAAGATGAAGCTGCTGGAACCGATCATGAAGGTCGAGGTTGTGACCCCGGATGAATACACCGGCTCGGTCATCGGCGACCTGAACTCCCGCCGCGGTCAGATCCGCGACCAGGAGATGCGGGGCAACGCCACCGTCGTGAACGCGATGGTGCCGCTGGCCAACATGTTCGGCTATGTGAATGCGCTGCGTTCGTCCACTCAGGGCCGCGCGCAGTTCACCATGCAATTCGACCATTATGAGCCCGTGCCGCAGGCCGTGGCTGATGAAGTCATCGCGAAGATCGCCTAACCGGCCCTTCGCTTGGGATTAACACGAGACTTGGAGCAGAGAGATGGCCAAGGAGAAGTTTGAGCGGACTAAGCCGCACGCGAACATTGGCACGATTGGTCACGTTGACCACGGCAAGACGACTTTGACGGCAGCGA
>NZ_JAZDRP010000013.1:0-17953 GCF_036330345.1 Hyphobacterium lacteum | reverse complement strand
CCCATGGCCCGCCACTTTTCTTTTGTCCGCCTGATATGAACACAGCAACGCTGGATATTTTTCTGGCCGTTTCACCGGGGCTGGAGCCTGTGCTGCTGCAGGAAGCCCGGGAGGCCGGTTTTGAAACGGCTCGCACCGTCGCTGGCGGTGTGGAGTTCACCGGTGGCTGGCCCGATGTCTGGCGGGCGAACTATTTTCTTCGTGGTGCAGCGCGCGTGCTGGTACGGATCGCGGAATTTCCAGCCGTCCATCTCTCACAACTCGACAAGAAGGCCCGGCGGATCGCCTGGACTGACTGGCTGCCGAAGGGTGCTGGCCTGACCGTATCGGCCAGCTGCCGCGGCTCGAAGCTATACCATGCCGGGGCTGTCCAGCAGCGGGTCGAGGTGGCGGCGGCAGAGGCGTTGGGTGGATCTGCGAATGCTGACGATGGCTTCCGGCTACAGGTCAGGATCGTGAAAAATATCTGCACTATCAGCCTTGATACATCAGGCGAGCTTTTGCATCGCCGCGGCTTCAAGGAAGCGGTCGTCAAGGCGCCGATGCGAGAAACGCTGGCAGCGATGTTCCTGCGTGCTTGCCGCTATCGCGGTGATGAACCGGTTTATGATCCGATGTGCGGGTCGGGAACGTTTGTCATCGAGGCAGCGGAAATCGCGTCGGGATTACCCGCTGGCCGCGGGCGGTCCTTTCCGTTCGAGCAGTTTCCGTCGTTTGACGCTGCGGGCTGGGCGGACGTGAAAGCCAGTGCCGTTTCACGATCACCCGGTTTTGTACTGGCGGGGTCCGATCGCGATGCTGGCGCAGTCAAGGCCGCGTCGGCCAATGCCGAGCGCGCCGGTGTGGACGCGGTTACACAGTTCACCCAGGGCGATGTCAGGGATGCGGTTCCGCCCGAAGGGCCGCCGGGTCTTGTGATGATCAATCCGCCCTACGGTGCGCGCATCGGGAACCGGAAGGCGCTCTATCCGGTTTATCATGCGCTCGGGGAGACATTGCGGACCCGGTTTTCGGGTTGGCGGGCCGGGTTGGTGACCAGCGATGAAGCGCTGGCACGAGCGGCGCGGTTGCCCTTCGACCGGCCCGGCCCGCCCGTTGATCATGGCGGTATCAAGATACGCCTTTATCAGACCCGGCCTTTGCCCTAGGGCGATCACTTACAGGCAGGCATTGCCAGTACCGGTATAAACCCCGACTATCAGGCGGGTTGTCCGGGACTCTGGCAAAAGGATTCTTCTTCGTGGCCCGACTGGCATTCAGGACAAAGGGACTGACCAAGGTCTATGGCGAAGGGGAAACCGCTGTTCATGCGCTTCGGGGGGTGGATCTCGAGATTCCCGAAGGCGAGTTTGTCGTGCTGCTGGGGCCTTCCGGGTCCGGCAAGTCGACCCTTCTGAACATTATCGGCGGCCTGGACCGGGCGAGCGATGGCGAAGCCTGGTTTCAGGATAACGAACTGACCGCGATGAGCGACCGCCAGCTGACCCGCTACCGGCGCGATCATGTCGGTTTTGTCTTTCAGTTCTACAATCTGATGCCCAGCCTCACCGCGCACGAGAATGTCGAACTGGTGACCGAGGTGGCCAGTAATCCCATGGATCCCGACAAGGCGCTGGCGCTAGTCGGTCTGTCGGAGAGGGCCGGCCATTTCCCGTCAGAGCTTTCCGGCGGTGAACAGCAACGCGTTGCGATCGCCCGGGCTGTGGCCAAGAATCCGACCGTGCTTTTTTGTGATGAACCAACGGGTGCGCTCGATTCAGCAACCGGGCGGACCGTTCTGGGCGTTCTGAAAGATGTGAACGAAAAGCTGGGGGCAACCGTCATGATCGTGACCCATGCCGCCGCGACTGCTGCCATGGCCGATCGCGTCATCCATTTTGCAGACGGTGCGATCCGCGATACCGTGATCAACCAGACCAAGCTCTCGCCAGAGGAAATCCACTGGTGAGCCCGCTCGACCAGAAACTTCTCCGCGATCTTTGGCGGATGAAAACCCAGGCGCTGGCCATCGCGCTGGTCGTCGCCACCGGCGTCATGCTGCTGGTGATGATGTCCGGCCTGGTCAATTCGCTCGAAGAGACAAGGCGCGCCTATTATGAGCGTTACCGCCTTGCCGATGTATTCGCGCCGGTTGTCCGCGCACCCGAGCGGGTGTTGGACGAGCTGGCACAGATTGATGGTGTTTCTGCAGTTGAAGGACGGATATCGGGCCGTGCATTGATTGATGTCGCGGACACCGACCTGCCGGTCCAGGCGCGGGCCGTATCGCTTCCGGATTTCGGCGCACCCCGCCTCAATGACGTCTATCTGACCTCCGGCCGCCTGATTGACCGCCAGCGCACGGATGAGATCCTGTTGCTGAAAAGTTTTGCGGAAGCACATGGTCTGGCGCCCGGTGACCGCCTTTCAGCCACCATGCACGGAGCGCGGCGCAGTTTCCTGATCGTCGGGCTCGCCCAGTCTCCGGAGTTTCTTTATACGACAGCGCCGGGTGAGCTGGTGCCTGATGATTCCCGCTTCGGGGTGATCTGGATGAGCCGCTCGGCAATGGAAGCGGCCTATGATCTGGACGGCGCTTTCAACGAAGCACTGCTATCGGTTGCCCATCCACATGATTTGCCGGGTGTTCTTGCAGCTGCTGACCGGTTGCTCGACGAATACGGGGCGCTCGGGGCGTATGCGCTGGAAGACCAGTTCTCGAACCGCTTCATCATGGAGGAAATCTCGGGCTTGCGCGCCTCGGCCGCTGCGGTGCCGCCGATTTTTCTGGCTGTGGCAGCTTTCCTTCTGAACATTGTCTTTTCCCGCCTTTTGCAGGCTGAACGCCAGCAGATCGGTCTGATCAAGGCCTTCGGCTACACCGATGCGGAGGTGACCTGGCATTATTTCAAACTGATCCTGATCATCACGGCGAGCGGAGCGGCATTGGGATGCCTGTCCGGACTGGCCGCCGGGGCCAGCATGGTCGGCCTCTATATCCAGTACTACAAATTTCCCTTTCTGGTTTTCGAGATCGCGCCGTCCAGTTTTGTCATCGCGATGGTCGCCAGTATTTCGGCGGCCGCGCTGGGCGGGCTGTTCGCCCTGCGCCGGATTTTCGCATTGTCACCGGCTGTTGCAATGCGACCTCCGGCGCCGCCGGACTACAGCCAAAGCGGGCGCTTTGCCGGTGTTTTCCGGCGCTTGCTGGATCAGCCGACCCGTATCGTGATCCGCCGGCTGGTCCGGCACCCCGGCCGTGTGCTGGGAGCGGTCGCGGGTGTGTCTGCCGGGATGGCCCTGTCGGGCGGAATGCTGACCATTCTTTCCGGTTTCGATGAGAGCATCGAGACCTCGTTCAGCGTCGTTGATCGCAGTGATATGCTGGTCAGCTTCATCGAGCCCCTGTCCGACCGGACGATCCATTCGCTGCGACGGATCGAGGGCGTCATTGATGTCGAGCCCACCCGTAGCGTGTCTGTGGTCTTGCGCAATGGTGTGCGCAGCCATCGCGGCGGCATAACCGCCCTGGCACCGGATGCGGGACTGTACCGCGCCCTCGATACGGCAGGGGGAGAGCTCTTGCTGCCCGAGCAGGGCATAGTCCTGACTCCCGCGCTTGCCGATATTCTCGACATCGCGGCAGGCGATATCCTGACCGTTGATGTGCGGGAAGGGCGGCGTCCACTCCTGCAATTGCCGGTGACCGGTATCGCCGAATCCTTGCTTGGATCACCAGCCTACATGGATCTGGCTGCGCTCAACCGTGCTCTGGGAGAGCCAGATCGCGTTTCCGGGGCTTATCTGCGCGTCGATCCGAATTTTCAGGAAGATATCTATACGGCGCTGGATGCGATGCCCGCAGTCGCCGGGGTATCGGTAAAAGCCGATGCGCGGGCCGCCTTTCAGGAAATCATGGATGAAGGCGCCGGGTCGACCCGCTTCGTCATGGCCGCAATTGCCGCGATCATCGCCTTCGGCATTGTCTACAACACCGCCCGCATCGCCTATGCCGAAAGCGCCCATGATCTCGCCAGCCTCCGCGTGCTTGGCTTCACCAAGGGAGAGGCGGCATTCGTCCTGCTGGGCGAGCTGGGCGCGGTGGTCCTGATTTCGCTGCCCATCGGGGCTCTGGCCGGATACGGGCTGACTTTCGCGATCGCCGAGGGATTCAGTACGGATCTTTATCAGATTCCGGCATCGTTTTCTCCGGCTGCGCTGGGGCAGTCCGGCCTGGCCGTCATCGCCGCGGCGGTCTTTTCCGGCTGGATGGTGAAACGCGATAGCGACCGCGCCGATCTGGTGCTGGCGCTCAAATCAAGGGAATAATCAGCTCCATGTTGAAGAGATACTCCCGATCCATGCTGATGGCCGTTGTCGTTCTGGTCATCGTGGCTCTCCTCGCCTTTGCTTTCTGGCCGCGGCCGGTACCGGTCGATATCGGCACAGTTGTCCGCGAAGCGATGGAAGACACGATCACCGAGGAAGGCCGCACCCGCGTGCATGATGCCTATGTCGTCTCCACGCCTGTCGCAGGCCGTCTGCGGCGCGTTGAGGTCGAGCCCGGAGATGCTGTGGTTCGCGGCGAAGACATCGTTGCCTACATGGCGCCATCCAATCCGGCTGTTCTGGATGTCCGCACCCGGGAGCAGGCCCGCGCCAATGTGTCGGCGGCAGAAGCGGCCCTGCGGCTGGCTCAGGCAGAACGCAATCGCGCCGTCGCTGATCTCGAACTGGCCGATTCCGAACTCGAACGTCAGCAGACTCTTCGCGATAGCGGTGTGGTCAGCGAGGCGGCATTCGATCGCGCCCTTCGCGAGCGGCGCGCCGCCAGTGCGGCTGTGGACACAGCAGATGCTGCTGTGTCGGTTCGGATGGCGGAGCTTCAGAATGCCCGCATCATGTTGCAAGGCATGGATGACAGCGAATCGGCTACGGCCACGATGGTGGACGACATCCCGATCCAGGCCCCGGCAACGGGCCGCGTGCTCCGCGTGATCCAGCAAAGTGAGTCCACACTACCTGCCGGAACACCCATTCTGGAAATCGGCAATGTCGAGAATGATCTCGAGGTTCTGGTGGAATTGTTATCGACCGACGCTGTGCAGGTTCGCGCCGGCCAGAGCGTCCGCATTGCTGACTGGGGCGGCGCCGAAGTAATCGACGGTGTGGTCGAGCGCGTCGAGCCCTGGGGTTTCACAAAATATTCGGCGCTGGGCGTTGAGGAGCAAAGGGTCAACACGATCATCCGTTTCAACGATCCTGCGGACCGGCCCGGCGGGCTCGGGCATGGCTATCGTGTGGTGACCGAAATCGTGATCTGGGAAGAAGACGATGTTCTGGTGGTACCTTCCAGTGCTCTGTTCCGGGATGGCGAGAACTGGGCGGTCTATGCCGTGCGGGATGGCAGAGCCCGTCCGGTTTCGGTCGAGATTGACCGGAATAACGGGCTGCAAGCGCATATTCTGAGCGGGCTCGCGGAAGGTGATCAGGTTGTGCTCTACCCGTCTTCCGCCATCTCCGACGGTGTCAGTGTCGCGGCCCGGCATGCCGTCGCGCGCTGATCACGGCGCGCTCTCCGGTTTTCACGCCTGATCACGAAATCCGAAGCGGACAAGACAACCGCCCGCAGAGTGCTATGTCTTTGTCCAGTGAAGACAAGCGCAGAGGGCCGACATGCTGATCAGGAAATCCCCGCCCGCCGGACTGACCGAAAATGACGTCACGCCGAAGCATCTCTATCTGAATCGTCGTAAGATCATGGCGGCGGGCGGCGCGCTGGCCCTGACGGCTGCCTGTTCCGGTCCACAGACGAATGCAGAAGCACAGGCGGGCAGCCGCCCCACAAATGGCAGCCTGAATTTCCGCGAAACCGATTATGCTGTCAGTGATGGTGCGCTGACGCCTTATGAGGCGGTCACCGGATACAATAATTTTTACGAGTTCGGTGTCGGCAAGGACGACCCGGCGCGCTATGCCGACGCCATGACAACCGACCCCTGGTCGGTCGAGATCAGCGGTCATGCCGAGCGGACCGGGACGTTCGCGATCGAGGACGTCATCGATTTCAACGCGTTGGAGGAGCGCGTCTACCGGCTGCGGTGCGTTGAGGCCTGGTCAATGGTCATTCCTTGGATCGGCGTTCCGCTCAGCTCCATTCTCGAGCAATTCCGGCCAACCTCGCAAGCACGCTATGTGGCCTTCGAGACCTACCTCAATCGGGATGAGATGCGCGGTGTCCGCTTCCCGGTGCTGGATTGGCCGTACCGCGAAGGGCTGCGCATCGACGAAGCCATGCACCCGCTGACATTGATGGCGGTGGGCCTTTATGGCGAGGTGCTGCCCAATCAGAACGGTGCGCCGATGCGGCTGGTTGTGCCGTGGAAATATGGCTTCAAATCAATCAAGTCGATCAACCGGATCAGCTTTGTTTCCGAAGAGCCGGTGACAACATGGAAACAGTCCGCGCCGCGCGAATACGGCTTCTACTCCAACGTCAATCCGGAACGCTCGCACCCGCGCTGGAGCCAGTCGAGCGAGCGTATCATCGGGGCTGGTCCGTTTGCCCGCCGCGATACGGAAATGTTCAACGGCTATGACGAGGTGGCCTCGCTCTATGCCGGGATGGATCTGCTCGAGAACTACTGATTATGGCGCAGCGCTCGGCCTTTCTGCGGAGTTTTGCCAGGCACTGGCTGAAGCCGGTGACGCTGATCCTGCTCCTGCTGCCATTCGTCTGGATCGCCGCGCAATGGGCGTTGTTGCTGACCGGACGGCCGAATGATCTGGGCTTCGAACCCGTGGCTGCGACCCACCATTTCCTCGGGCAAACGGCGATCCGGATCCTGCTGGTCTCGCTGGCCGTCACGCCCTTCCGCGACATCACGCGCTGGGCGCCCATCATGCAGGTCCGGCGACGGATCGGGCTGGCGGCCTTCTGGTACGCGTTGTTGCACTTGCTGGCCTATTTCGGTGCGGACCTGTTTTTCTCGCTGCCGGCGCTTTGGGAAGATATCGTCGAGCGCACCTACATCACCTTCGGCATGGCAGCGCTTCTCCTGCTGATTCCGCTGGCCGTGACGTCCTTCAATTCGATGATCCGCAAACTCGGTGCGCAACGCTGGCAGCAACTTCACATGGCAGTCTATGCCATTGCGGTTCTCGCCGTTATCCATCACTTTTTCGCCGAGAAAGGGCTTCAGCCCGGACCGTTGATCCATGCTGGCATCCTGGCGCTATTGCTGGGCTGGCGGGTGTGGAAACGCGTTGTGCCAAAGCTGTTGCCAGTGGCGAGACCGCAGCGGGGATAGGGTATGAGCGACAGGCTGACACATCAGGACGAGGATGGCCGCGTCCGCATGGTGGATGTGGCGGCCAAGCCGGTGACCGGAAGGCGCGCCGTTGCCGGCGCACATATTGGCATGTCGGCAGACGCCTTTGCTGCCGTCCGCGACGGGCAAGGGCCCAAGGGTAATGCTCTTTATGCCGCCGAGCTGGCCGGCATCATGGCGGCCAAGAAAACCGCCGAGCTGATCCCGCTTTGCCATCCCTTGCCGCTGACATCGGTGAAAGTCCTGATCGAGCCGGATGGCCGCAAGACGGGCTTTGATATCCGCGCCGAGGTGCTGTGCGACGGCAAGACCGGCGTCGAAATGGAAGCGCTGACGGCCGCTTCGGTGGCCGCATTGACGCTCTATGACATGGCCAAGGCGCTGGACAAATCGATGACGATTTCCGCGGTCTGCCTGCTCGAAAAAAGCGGCGGCCGTTCCGGCGATTATCAGCGGGCTGCGGAATGAGGGCTGAGCCATGCCGCTGATCGGACTGGCGGCGCTCTTTTTCGCAACGGCGCTGGCCTATGCCATGGTCGGTTTCGGGGGCGGGTCCACCTATACAGCCCTGCTGGTGCTCGCTGATACCGATTACCGGATCCTCCCGGCGATTTCGCTGGCCTGCAATGTGACCGTGGTTACCGGATCGACAATCCGTTTTGCCCAGGCCGGTCTGGTGCCCTGGAAGCGCCTGACCCTCATTTGCGCCGCGTCGATTCCGATGGCCTGGATAGGTGGTATGATCCATTTGCCGGAACAGGCTTTCATCACCCTGCTGGGCCTGGCGCTGATGGTGTCAGCGATCGCGCTTCTGGTCCGCCGTCCCGCTCCCATTGCCAGACACTTTCCGCGCTGGGGCGAGCCGCTGATTGGCGGCGGGATCGGCCTTCTCGCCGGTCTGGTCGGCATTGGCGGCGGCATATTCCTGGCGCCGCTCATGCACCTTTTCCGCTGGGCGGAAGCCCGAGTGATCGCGGCCTCGGCCGCGTTTTTCATCCTTGTGAATTCGCTGGCCGGCCTAGGCGGTCAGCTCCAGCGCCTGGCGGTCAGCGAGGCCGATTTTTCCGCGCTTCTGGCCTATTGGCCGCTTCTGCCAGCCGTACTGGTCGGCGGGCAGATCGGGGTCTGGATCGCGCGCGACAAGGCGTCCGATGCCTGGCTGATCCGGTTTACCGCCGGGCTGGTGCTGTTTGTCGCTGTGCGATTGCTGTGGCGGGCTTTTTCCGGCGGCTAGACCCTTGCGCGAATCCGTGCCCTGATAGGCTCCATGCAGATTGCCGCTCAACCGATTTCCATGAGTTATTCCGAGGCCGAAACCCTGTTTGACCGGCTGGAAACGGTCGGCATCGAGTTCATGATCGGGGAGTGGTGGGGACGGGAGGTCTCGACCGGTCACAATATGGACGGCTCGCTGGCGATCGCCCGCTGGTATGGCAAGACCTTTATCGATGCGGACAATGTTCACCCCCTTGTTCATCTGGACGGGCGCGGCCGGAAATTCTGCGCTGATCCGGGCAAGATGCCCTTCGGGCCGCGCATGAAAACGCCGAACTATCCGGCGTGGCTGTTGCCGCTGATGCGATGGGGCATGAAGGTTCACACCCGCACCGAAAGGACGCGGGCAAGACTGCGGATGATTGAATACCGCGGCCGGGTGTCGGCCACGATGTGCTATGACCAGCTTCCGATCCACGATGTCTTCCGGAAGCTGGATGATGATAATGTGCTTGGCTTCATGGACATGAAGCGGATGGAACGGCCCTATGTCTTCACGCTGGCGCGCGAGGGCACGGCCGGATTTGATTTTTCAACGCTCTAACGGGCGGAAACGGGGGAGAGACTTCATGCGGGATTGGCAAAAGGCCGGACTGGCCTCGGCATTGTTGCTGGCACTGGCGGCGTGTTCGCCGGCCGAGGATGTGGCAAATACCGGGACGAATACCGACGGCGAGGTTGCAGCAGACGAAACGGCTACCATGCCGGAAATCGCCGAGTCGGAAGTCTTTACCGTTCTGGTGGGCGGCACGCCGATCGGGCAAATGGAAGTCACCACAAATGAAGCCGGGTACACGGTCGATTTCGAGTTCCGGAACAATGGCCGTGGCCCGACCCTGACCGAAACCGTGACGCTGGACGAGACCGGCATGCCGGTCGGCTGGACGGTGGCCGGCAACACCACGTTCGGCAACGCAGTCGATGAGAGCTATGACTATATCGACAATGAGGCGAGCTGGACCGACACGACGGGCAGCGATCAGGCCGTGATCGAGGAGGGCGCTTTCTATGTGCCCCAGAACGCTTCGCCCTACTGGCTGGCGATCGCCGCACGCGCGCTGATGGCGGATGAGGACGGTGTCCTGCCGGCCATTCCGGGCGGCGAGTTGCGGATGACCGAGATCGACCGCCAGAACGTGACCAATGGCTCGGATACGTTGGAAGCGGTCGTCTATGCGATGAGCGGAACCAGCCTCAACCCGACCTATTTCCTGATGACCGGAGAGGCCTTCTTCGGGATCATCACGCCGGGTTTCGCCCTGCTGGCTGAAGGCTTCGAAGGCGAGGACGAGCGCTTGCGCGCTCTGGCTGCCGACTATGGTGCCAACCGGTTTGCCGAGATCCAGCAGCGTGTGATCCGTGATTATGATGCGCCGGTCCTGATCCGGAACGTCCATATCTTTGATGCGGCCAGCGAGACCCGCGGTGATGCGGCCTCGGTGCTGGTCGAGGGCAACCGGATCGTCTCCATCGGAGCGGCAGACATGGCGCGGCCGGATGATGCAGTCGAGATTGATGGCGGTGGCGGCACGCTGCTGCCCGGCTTCTTCGAGATGCACGGCCATATGGGCGAGACGGCGGCCTTCCTGAATATCGCGGCCGGCGTCACCTCGCTGCGCGATATGGGCAATAACAATGAAGTGCTGAGCGCGCTGATGGCCCGGATCGAATCCGGTGAGCTGGCCGGTCCGCGCATTCATCGCTCCGGCTTCATCGAGGGCCGCAGCCCGTTCAACTCGAACAATGGTATCCTTGTTTCAAGCGAGGAGGAGGCGGTGGCGGCGGTGCATACCTATGCCGATGCCGGCGTCTATCACCAGATCAAGATCTACAATTCGATCAATCCCGACTGGGTGCCGGCGATGATCGCGGCGGCCCGGGAGCGCGGTCTGCGCGTGGCGGGCCATGTGCCGGCATTCACCAATGCCGATGCGATGATCATGGCTGGCTATAACGAGCTGACCCATATCAACCAGATCATGCTGGGCTGGGTACTGGAGGATGGCGAGGACACGCGTACGCTGCTGCGATTGACCGCGCTGCGCCGTCTGCCGGGGCTCGACCTGATGAGCGAGCCGGTCCAATCGACCATTCGCGAGATCGCCGAGCGCGGCATTGCGGTTGATCCGACCTTCGCGATCCATGAAGCCTTGCTTTTGTCGCGCAATGGCGAGGTGTCGCCAGGCACGGTCGATTATGTCGATCATCTGCCGGTGGATGCCCAACGTCAGGCGCGTTCGGCCTGGGCCGATATCTCCAATGAGGAAGATGACGCCAATTATCGCGGCGCCTTCGACCAGATCACCGAAACGCTGCGGATGATGCGCGAGGCCGGCATTCTGCTGGTTCCGGGCACCGACCTTGGCGGATCCTTCACCTATCACCGCGAGCTGGAGCTATATCAGAATATCGGCATGACGCCGCCGGAAATCCTCGCCTGGGCAAGCCATGGCATGGCCGAATATCTGGGCGTTGGTGACGAGGTCGGGCTGATCGAGGAAGGCTATCTGGCCGACTTCTTCCTGGTGCCGGGCGATCCGACGCAGGATCTGAGCGACATCAAGACCATTTCCATGGTGATGGCCGATGGCCGGGTCTATTTCCCGACCGAGATCTATCCGGAATTCGGTATCGTGCCTTTCACCGAGGCGCCGAATGTGATCCTGCCGGCCGAATAGGGAGCACACGATGAAAACACGCGCCGCTGTCGCCTTCGAGGCGGGCAAACCGTTGGAGATCTGCGAGGTCGATCTCGAGGGTCCGAAAGCCGGGGAAGTGCTGGTCGAGATCAAGGCGACCGGCATTTGCCATACCGATGAATTCACCCTGTCAGGAGCGGATCCGGAAGGCGCCTTTCCGGCCATTCTTGGCCATGAAGGGGCCGGCGTGGTGCTGGAAGTCGGGCCGGGCGTGACCAGTCTGGAACCGGGCGATCATGTCATCCCGCTCTACACCGCCGAGTGCCGGGAATGCGAATATTGCCTGCATCCCAAGACCAATCTCTGCCAGAAAGTGCGGGCCACGCAGGGGCAGGGCGTGATGCCGGACGGGACCAGCCGGTTTTCCTACAAGGGTCAGAAAATCGTGCACTATATGGGCTGTTCGACTTTTTCGAACCACACCGTTTTGCCGGAGATCTCGCTGGCCAAGGTCCGCAAGGACGCCCCGTTCGACAAGATCTGCTATATCGGCTGCGGCGTGACGACGGGCATTGGTGCGGTGATGTTCACCGCCAAGGTGGAGCCCAACTCCACCGCCGTTGTCTTCGGGCTCGGCGGAATCGGCCTCAATGTCATTCAGGGCCTCAAGCTGATCGGCGCGAAGCAGATTATCGGCGTTGATCTCAATCCGCGCCGCGAAGCCATGGCGCGCCAGTTCGGCATGACGGATTTCGTCAATCCCAAGGATATTCCCGGTGGGCATGACGGCCTCGTCGGCCACCTCGTCGAGCTGACCGGTGGCGGTGCGGACTATTCTTTCGAATGCATCGGCAATGTCGATGTGATGCGCGCTGCGCTGGAATGCTGCCACAAGGGGTGGGGCGAGAGCGTCATCATCGGTGTGGCTCCGGCTGGGGCCGAGATCTCCACGCGACCCTTCCAGCTGGTGACCGGCCGGGTCTGGCGCGGCACCGCCTTTGGCGGGGCGAGAGGGCGGACCGACGTACCGAAAATCGTCGACATGTATATGGACGGGCGGATCGATATCGACTCGCTGATCACCCACAGGCTGGACCTTGAAGACATCAACAAGGGCTTTGACCTGATGCATGCGGGCGAGAGCATTCGCAGCGTGGTGGTTTATTGATGCGCATTTGGGCGTTCGTTCTTGCAGCTATATTTGCTACAGGCTGCTCGAGCATCGACAGGCCCCAAATCGCTATCAGCGAACAACGATGCGAGGCGCTTCATAGTTGGGCGCTCCAAGGCCGGGAATCCGAGCGGATCGCAATCTGGAATTGGGAGTATCCCGAGAACGTCATCGCTATCCGCGCCCGAATGACGGCTTGTTCGGAAGCAGGCTGCGAGCCGGATACATCCGATCTGACGCTTTATGAGGCGTTGAGTCCTTACACGCATTCGCTCGAGCTCGGCGAGTTCGTCTGGCTCCTCGCGGAAGACTGTTTCGACGCCAACGTGAATATCCAGGCGGGCGAGTATTCAAACGTTGGATTAGCTGAGGCGTTGGTGCAGCTCGAAGGAGCGATGCTAGAGATGCAGTTCAATGAAAATCTTTGCGTGTTTGGCGAGGCCGGTGAGGATGTAGATAGAGGGTGTGCGTTTTTTCGATCTAGGCGCGCTCCATGAATCCGGTCTCCACCTTCCGTACCTTCGGCGGCGCTCTATCCGAGGCATCATCATGACACCCAAGGGCTATCAGTGCTGCTTTTGCGAAAAGTCTATCGAATCCAGCCAGATCGCCCAGGCAGTGGTGCTCTATGCCATGAATATGAAAGATTGGATTGAGGGCGCTCCAGAGCCCAGGAACCAGCAATTCTGGGCTCATTTCGAGTGTCTCAAGACATCCTGCCAAACGGGATATGGCTGGATCGATGAAGCCATACTGGGCGAGGACCAAGTCCAATGACCCCCGTCTCCACCTTCAAATCCTTCGACGGCACGCTGTCCGTCCATGACCATGACTCGGCGGTGACGGGCACGGTGATGCGTTTTGCGGTCTTTGTGCCGCCGCAGGCGGAAAACGGGCCGGTGCCGGTGCTCTGGTATCTGTCCGGTCTCACCTGCAACTGGTCGAATGTAATGGAGAAGGGAAATCTCCAGCAGGCGGTTGCGCGCCATGGCGTGATGGTGGTGGCTCCCGATACGAGCCCGCGCGGAGAGGGTGTTCCGGACGATGACGCCTACGATCTGGGGCAGGGGGCGGGTTTCTATCTGACCGCGACGCAAGCGCCCTGGTCACAGCATTTCGCGATGGATCGCTATATCACCGGCGAGTTGCCGGACATTATCGCGGCCAACTTCCCGGCGGATATGAGCCGGCAGGGCATTTTCGGCCATTCCATGGGCGGGCATGGCGCGTTGACCCTGCATCTGAAACATCCCGGAACCTATCAGACCTGCTCCGCCTTCGCGCCGATCGTGGCGCCGATGCAAGTGCCCTGGGGCGAGAAGGCCTTCTCTGCCTATCTGGGCGAGGACCGCGCTGCATGGGCGCAATATGATGCCTGCGAACTGGTCCGGCAGCAGGCATCGAGCGCCCACATCCTGATCGATCAGGGGATGGCGGACAATTTCCTCGAAGACCAGTTGAAGCCGGACCTGTTCGAAGCCGCCTGCGCCGAAGCGGGTCAGAAGCTGACCCTGCGGCGGCAGGCCGGATATGATCATTCCTATTATTTCATCTCGACCTTCATGGACGATCACATTGCCCATCATGCCAAAGCGCTCGGCTAGTCGGCAACGCGTTCGAACCGGTTGTCGTTGAATTGCTGCCAGGCATCATTGGTCAGGATCCAGTCGGTGACCTGGATGGCACCATCCTCGGTCAGCGTATAGCGCGAACGGCCGAGTTGGGCGGTGGGTTCGCCCCAGAAGACGATCATCTCGGATTCTGTCGTGGAACCGCGCAATTGGTGCATGGCGCCCCAATTGTCGACCCAGTGACCGGTGACCAGGTCGCTCTCATGGTGATGCACGCCCACACCGTGAAAGGTTCCGGCCTCGTCCGTGCCGGGATTGTACTCGATCAGATATTCCATCTGCCAGAAGCAGCCATCCAAAACCGGCGTCCATCGCATCGTGCTTTGTGCCGGCTGGCCGAATGCGTTGCCGTCTGATTGCCATTCGCCTTCAAAGCGGGCGAGCAGTCCCGGATCGCGATCATCGCAAGCCTGTGCCAGTGCGGGCGCGGAAACCGCCAGGGCGCCGAGCCCGGCCAGAATATATCGCAGCATTCAACCCTCCCCGGATTACTGCCGTGCACCATATCGCCGGGGCGGCTCTGCAGCCAGTTGAATCCGGGGGATGCGAGGCGCGGAAGGTTTTGGCATAAGGGCGCCATGACCGAATTCCGCGTTGCCGCGCTTTACAAATTCACGCCGTTGCAGGCCGACAAGGCCTTGCAGGACAAGCTGCTGTCAGCCTGCCAGGCCAATGGCGTGATGGGCACGTTGCTGATCGCCTCCGAAGGTATCAATGGCACGATTGCCGGCTCTCATAACGCCATAGAGGCTGTGCTGGATGTGATCCGCTCGCTGCCGGGCTGCGGCGATATCGAGCACAAGGACTCAGCCGCCAGTGAACAACCCTTCCTGCGCATGAAGGTGCGGCTGAAGAAGGAAATCGTGACCCTCGGCGTTCCCGGTGTGGATCCGAGCAAGGCTGTCGGCACCTATGTCGAACCGGAAGACTGGAATGATCTGATCTCCGCCGAGGATGTCGTTACCATCGATACCCGCAATGATTACGAGGTCCGGATCGGCCAGTTCAAAGGCGCGGTGAATCCCGAGACGACGAGCTTCCGGGAGTTTCCCGAATGGTTCCGGAAATTCCGCGAGACCCGGCCCAATGCCCGTATCGCCATGTATTGCACGGGCGGAATCCGCTGCGAGAAATCGACCGCTTTCGCCCTGACAGAGGGGCTGGACGAAGTGTTTCACCTGAAGGGCGGGATCCTGAAATATCTCGAGCGCATCCCCGAGGACGACAGCCTCTGGGACGGTGATTGCTTTGTCTTTGATCGCCGGGTGGCGGTGCGCCACGGGCTGGAAGAGGGTGATTACACGACCTGCCATGCGTGCCGCGAACCGCTGGCGCCGGAGGATCTGAAATCACCCTTGTTTGTCGCCGGTGAAAGTTGCCCGCATTGCCATGCCGAGCGCACCGGGCAGCAGCGCCAGCGTTATGCCGAGCGCCAGCGCCAGGAAGAACTGGCTGCAGCGAGGGGTGAGCGCCATGTCGGTGCTGTCTACCGCACCGAGGGTGAGGATGAGTAAGACGCTTCCCGTTCTCTACTCCTTCCGCCGCTGCCCCTATGCCATGCGAGGCCGCATGGCGCTGGATGTCGCGGGCATCGAGCTCGAACACCGGGAAATCCTGCTGAAGGACAAGCCGGCGGACATGCTGGCTGCGTCCCCCAAGGGTACCGTGCCGGTCCTCGTCCTGCCGGATGGTACGGTGATCGAAGAAAGCCTCGACGTCATGAACTGGGCGCTTTCGCAGAATGACCCGGAGAACTGGCTGGCGCCGGGCGAGGACATGACGGCGCTGATTTCCACCAATGATGGCGAATTCAAGCACCATCTCGACCGCTATAAGTATGCGACCCGCTATGATGGCGCTGTGGCTGAGGAACACCGGGCCGAGGCGTCGGTCATTGTCGGCGGGTTGGACGGCCGGCTTGCCGGTTCGGAACAGTTGATGGGCGATGCTGTCAGCCTGGCCGATATAGCGATCTTTCCGTTTATCCGGCAGTTCGCGAATACGGACCGGGACTGGTTCGATGCGCAGGACTGGCCGGATGTGAAGCGCTGGTTGGCCGGTCATCTCGCGTCAGACCGCTTTGCGCGGATCATGAAAAAGCATGATCTCTGGGTACCGGAAAAACCGTCATCCGGCGGTCAAGCCGCTGTCACAAACACGGCGTAGTCCCGGGGCACGGATTTCTCCCCTTCTGATATCCGGAAAATGTGATGACGGGCGGGCGCCTTCAGCGGCTCCCGCCCTTTTTTCCGGCTTCAACCGGCGCGGGCCTGACTTTCGACCCTTGCGCTTCTGAGCTGATGCTTCAGCTTTGGCCAGTAGGTCCGCCCAACCGGGAAGCGGCGGCCATTCTCCAGCGACACCTCATGGCGGTTGGGGCCAAGCGTCCGCAATTCCTCGATCGAGTCGGTTGCGACGATATGTGACCTGTGAATGCGGATAAACCGGCTGGCATCCAGCTCCTCCTCCAGCGCCGTCATGGTGGTGCGGACCAGGATCGAGGCGTTACCGAGTTCAATAATCGCATAATCCTTGTCGGCACTGATCGAAACAATGTCCTCGCAGCAGATGCGCCGTTCTGCATGACCGGTTCGAACCCAGATCACGTCATCGCCATTGGCGACAGCAGCGTTTCCCGGAATTGACGGATCGGACGAATGCGTCAGAGAGGCCAGAAACTTTCCCACCGTGTCAGCAATCTGATCTTCAGGATGCGTCAGCAGAACATAGCCCCGGGCATTCAGTTCAAACACCAGATGGGCCTGATGGCCGCTGGCCGTTGCCAGCAAATAGGGAACGTTCTCCTGCTCCAGAAAGCGGGCGAACCGGCGACCGTCCATGCCAACGCTTTCCTCGGCAAGAATGACACCCTCAATGGCTGAAAGTCCCGGCAGCTTTTCAAAGTGACCGAGATCTTCCGGGCCCGGCATCAGGATAATACGCGCCCGTCCTGCAACAACGGATTGTAGCCGTCGTTGCAGTGCTTCCGGTGCCGAAAGCAGGATTGTCGGTGGCGTGTCCGGCGGTCTCATCCAGGTTCAGGCCAGCTCCCTCGCTTGCTCCTATGGTCGCGATTTGGCGCTGGCGATTGAAATCACAAATCGGCACGATCCGGTAACGGGTCCGTGACAACTGTGAACAAATTTATGTGAAAAAACAGACAGGTAGCGTCAACAAATTACGCTTCGTCGCACAATTTCTACGGTTTGTCGCTCGCCTGTTTAAGTCTCCGGCCGTCTTGGCTAGGGCATTTTTTTCGCACGCCGTCATGGCGTTCGGAGGGGAAATAATGGAGACTCAGATGAAAGTTCTTGAACGGCGCTCAGGCGCTTCGTTGAAGACGTTGGCCTTGTCGTCCTGTGCGGCGATTGCCTTCGCTTCAACCCTGGGGGGTGCAACTGCCTTTGCCCAGGATGGTGCGGATGACCGCGTCATCGTTACCGGTTCGCGGATCGGCCGTAGCGAGCTGACCTCGGTCAGCCCGATCACGGTTATCGGTCAGGACGACCTGAATGTTCAGGCGGTCCGGACACTCGAAGATTTCGCTGACCAGATCACGTTTGCGCCGGGTGGTGAAACCAACTCGCGCGTGAACAACGGCTCGGGCGGTCAGGCAACGATCTCGCTCCGCGGTCTCGGCCCGCAGCGGACCCTGCTCCTGGTTAATGGCCGGCGTGCAACGCCGTCCTCGACCGGCGGTTTTACCGACCTGAACATGATCCCGGTTTCCGTGATCGGCCGTGTGGAAGTGCTGCGTGACGGCGCGTCGACGATTTACGGTTCGGACGCGATTGCCGGCGTGGTCAACATCATCACCCGCGACGATGTCGAGGGTGTCGAGCTGTTTGCTCAATATGATGTGACCTCGGAAGGCGACGGCCAGATCTACCGTTATGGCGCGACCTTCGGCCGCTCCTTCGACGGTGG
>NZ_JAZDRP010000012.1:0-20825 GCF_036330345.1 Hyphobacterium lacteum | reverse complement strand
ATGGCCCCCTCCGTCAGCTTCGCTGCCACCTCCCCCGAAAAACGGGGGAGGAAAAATCACGATGGCGTCGGATAGTTCGGCGCTTCCCGCGTTATCGTCACGTCGTGGGCGTGGCTTTCCTTAAGGCCCGCATTGGTGATGCGGATGAATTGCGCCTTCTCGCGGAATTCGGCCAGCGTCCGCGACCCGGTATAGCCCATGGCCGCGCGCAACCCGCCGACCATCTGGTGCAGAATTCCCCCGATGGGGCCCTTGTAGGGCACCTGGCCTTCAATGCCTTCCGGCACCAGCTTCATCTGGTCGCCGACATCCTTCTGGAAATAGCGGTCGGCCGAGCCGCGCGCCATCGCCGCTACCGAGCCCATGCCGCGATAGGATTTGTAGGAGCGGCCCTGGTAGAGGAAGACCTCGCCCGGCGCCTCTTCCGTGCCGGCCAGCGCCGAGCCCATCATCACGGCATCCGCACCCGCGGCGAGCGCCTTGGCGAAATCGCCGGAATACTTGATGCCGCCATCGGCGATAATACGGGCATCCGAGCCTTTGGCGGCCCTTGCAGCATCCATGATCGCCGTCAGCTGCGGCACGCCGACACCGGCGACCACGCGCGTCGTGCAGATCGAGCCCGGACCGATCCCGACCTTGATGCAATCGGCGCCCGCATCAATCAGCGCCTTCGTGCCGTCATAGGTGGCGACATTGCCAGCCACGATGCGCGTGCGATTGCTCTCGCGCTTGATGCGGCGCACCTGCTCCAGCACCGAAGCGGACATGCCATGAGCGGTATCGATCACCACCATGTCGACGCCGGCATCGACCAGCGCCATGGCGCGCTCATAGCCGCTATCGCCGACGGTCGTTGCCGCTGCGCAGCGCAGGCGGCCGTGGCGGTCCTTGGAGGCCAGCGGGTGGGTCTGCGCCTTCTCCATGTCCTTGACGGTGATCAGGCCGATACAATTGTGCTGGTCGTCGACCACCAGCAGGCGCTCGATCCGGTGCTTGTGCAACAGGCGGCGGGCCTCGTCCTCGCCAGCGCCTTCACCGACAGTGACAACCTCGCGGGTCATCATATTGCCGACCTTCTCATTGGGATCATCGGCAAAGCGGACATCGCGATTGGTGATGATGCCGATCAGCTTGCCCGGACCACCATCACCATTCTCGACCACCGGAATGCCCGAAACCTTGTGATGGGCCATCAGCGCCTGCAGCTCGGCCAGCGTGGCTTCCGGGCCGATGGTGACAGGATTGACCACCATGCCGCTTTCAAAGCGCTTCACGCGGCGCACTTCCTCGGCCTGCTGCTCGATCGTCAGATTGCGGTGGATGACGCCCAGACCGCCCGCCTGTGCCATGGCAATCGCCATGGGAGCTTCGGTCACCGTATCCATCGCGGCCGACAGGATCGGAATGTTCAGATTGACGCCTTCGCCAATGGCCGTCCGCGGGTCCGCGTCGCCGGGTAAAACTTCTGATGCGCCGGGTTGCAAGAGCACATCATCGAAGGTGAGGCCTTCGCGAATCTCCATGGGAGATCCTCCTTGCTGCTTGCGGGGGCGGATTAACGGGGAATCGCCGGGGACGCAAGGGGGAGAATTGCACCTCGTCCTTCGAGGCTCCCGCGGGCAAGCCCGCGCTCGCACCTCAGGATGAGGTAAAAGCTAATTCAGTTCCAAAGCCACCTCATGCTGAGGTGCGGACCGGAAGGTCCGCCTCGAAGCACGCAGCAGGCCTACCCCTGCACAGCCACAGGCATCTCGCCATCCCAACTGGCCAGCGTGTCCAGATAGAGCGAGGGCTTGCCCATGTTCAGCCGCGCGCGGGCCTCGGCCAGAGGCAGCGGTAACAGGGACGGCAAATCCGTCGTGTAGAAAGGCTCCGCCCCATTCGCCAGACGCACGGCCTCGGCCATCATCCGGCCCACCGGCCAGGACGGGATTTCGGAGCGGATCTTCAGCCCGGCCAGAGAGCCCAGCCAGCGCGGCCCGCGCCCGCCGGTCTGTGTGCCGGTAAACTTCAGAAGCAATGCCTCGCCCAGCGGATCGCGGCCATAGCCGGTCAGCACATGATAGAGATCGTGAGACAGGCTCATCATCCAGGAAACGGCATAAAGCCCCGGCCATTCATCGCGCATATAGGCCATCGCCTGCGGCGCCTGGTTCCAGTGCGCCTCGAACACGCCCAGCGGCTGCAGGTTTTCAGTGTCCAGATAGTGCAGATAGGCGGCGGCAAAACTGTCCGGGCCATAGCTTTCCAGCGTATCGCGATCGGTCAGCTGGCCGCCAATGCCGGCCGGATCGGCCAGCACGGACTTGCCGTAATCACTGGCCACGAAACGCTCGTAGAAACGCGAATAGGAGCGGCCGTTCACATTCTCGAAGAAGGCGAACACATAGCGCGTGTCCTCCTTGTCCCGCACCAGTCCCTGAAACGCCTTCCAGGCCTTGAAGGGCTGGATGGGCTTGACCGGAAAGGCTGAAATATCCCCGGCTTCCGTGGCTGGAAGCGGCGGCGGCAATTCGCTGAATGTCTGGCCGTCAGGCATGGATCAACTCCTCCACACCAGACATAAGTGAACAGTGTTTACTAAAGCGTCAAGGGGGCTTTCGAGCTTCAAAGCCACCAAATTTGGGGCGTATATCGGGTTTTTTGATTGATTATGCGGCGTTCGCAATCAAACTGATCTTTTGACCACCAGCGGGAAACTGTCATGCCCTTCAGTGAGCGTACCGTATTTCGATCATTCCTGATGCTGGTCTGCCTGACAAGCGTTTGCTGGCTGGCAGCTAGCAATGCATCGGCCCAATCTGAAGTTAGCGAAACCGGCGTCGTCGAAACGCTGAGTGAGTACCCTATTCCGTCGCAGACCATCGTGCTGCCTGTTTCGGTTACAGATGCGTGGGCCGCGTTCACCACCAGCGAGGGTTACTCATCCTGGGCTGCGCCCTTCGCTGTTGTCGATTTGCGCGTTAACGGCACTATTGAAGCATCCTATGCGGAAAACGCTGTGGCTGGAGACCCGGCCAATATCGTGATTTCCATCCCGGCCTACCTGCCCGAACGTCTACTGGTAATGAAAACCATTCAGGCCCCGCCCGGTTTCGCGACGCCAGAGCTTTTAGATCGGCTGGTCTCAATCGTGGAGTTTGAAGCCGTGGGCCCTTCGCGTACGCGCATCACGCTTTCAGCCGTGGGCTATACCGATGAGGATGAAGAAATGCGCACGGGCTTCCTGCGTGCCAATGCATGGGTTCTGGGGCAACTTCACGCTTATCTCACCGGCGATACCGCTTCGGAATAGGACTGATAGCTTAAAGCACGGAGTTTACAGGGCCCGATCACGCGCATCATCGACCGCGCGCGAATTTTTACCTCCTCTGGTAAATTAGGAACCCTACCCCCGGAAACCCTTCGCAATCAGATAGGTCTCGGCGCTTTCCGAGCGGCTGGCGGGCGGTTTGGCGTGACGGATGGTCTCGAAACGCGGCTTCAGCGTGGCGAGGAGGTCATCCTCGGTGCCGCCCTGGAAGACCTTGGCGACAAAGATGCCGCCGGGTTTGAGGGTTTCCAGCGCGAATTCCGCGGCGAGCTCGACCAGCGCAATGATGCGCAGATGATCCGTGGATTTGTGCCCGGTGGTCCAGGGTGCGAGGTCCGAGATCACCGCATCGGCCGGCCCGCCCAGCGCAGCCTTCACCTTGTCGGGCGCATCAGCCTCGGAAAAGTCCAGCTGCATCAGCGTGGCGCCGTCGATGGGGTCGATGTGCAGCAGGTCAACGCCAACGACTTCGCTGGCGCCTTTCTGCAAGGCCACCTGCACCCAGCCGCCGGGCGCGGCGCCGAGATCGACGATGCGGTCGCCTTTCTTCAAAAGGTGAAAGCGCTCGTCCAGCTCGATCAGCTTGTAGGCCGCGCGTGAGCGATAGCCGTCCTGTTTGGCCCGCTGGACATAAGGATCGTTCAGCTGGCGCTGCAGCCAGCGCGTCGAGGAAAGCTTGCGGCCGCGCGCGGATTTTACCTTCTCGTGCAGGGATTTGGCCGCGCGGGCATCGCCGCCCTTCTTGACCGGGCCGGACCGGCGGCGGCGCCTGCGCCGCTCTTCGGGCTGGCGCTCGTCCTCGGATTTGTCGTCGTCGCTCATTGGGCGGCCTTTGGCGGATTACCGGCAGCGCCCTTAGCACGGCGCGAACGGCGGCGCTTGGGCTTGCGCATCAGATTGAGCAGAAGGCCTTCGCGCAGGCCGCGGTCACCAACGCGGATCTTCTCGACCGGCCATTTGTCCAGAACCGCTTCAAGGATGGCACAGCCGGCCAGCACCAGATCAGCGCGATCGGTGCCGATCACCGGGTTGGCCGCGCGTCCGTCCAGATCCTTGGACGCCAGATCCTGGCAGGCGTCGCGAGCTTCTTTCGCAGTCATCCAGCTGCCATCCACGAGGGCCCGCTCATAACGGGGCAATTGCATGTGCACGCCGGCGACCGAGGTGATGGTGCCCGATGTGCCGATCATGTGCGCCCTGCCCTCATCGAACAGGCTCTTGAGCTTGCGCGCGCCGCGCGGCGTTTTCAGCGCATCACTGGCAAAGGCGCGCATCGCCTCGTACCAGTTCGCGCCATGCTCGGCCTCGGGGATACGCTCCGACAGGGTGACCACGCCCACGGGCGCACTGGCCCAGGTGCGCACCGGCGGACGGCCGCCACTATCAAACCCGCCGCGCTCGCGCCATTGCGCCAGATCCACCCAGGACAATTCTGTCGAGCCACCGCCAATGTCGACCACCAGCGCGACGTCATAATCCTCATCCATCAGGTCCAGACAGCCCAGCACGGCCAGGCGTGCTTCTTCCTCCGGAGAGATGATGTCGAAATTCAGCCCGGTTTTGTCCTTGATGCGCTGCATCAATTCCTCGCCGTTCTCGGCCAGTCGGCAGGCCTGGGTCGCCACGGCACGGTATTTGATGACCTCGCGGCGCTCCATCTTCTCGGCGCACACTTCCAGCGCCTCGACGACGCGGTCCATGGCCTCGGGATTGAGCCGTCCGGTCTCGGTCAGCCCGCCGCCCAGGCGGACAATGCGGGAAAAGGCATCAATAATGCGAAAGCTGCGGCCGGCGCGGCGCGCCACCAGCATGCGGCAATTATTCGTGCCCAGATCGATCGCGGCAAAGGCCGGTCCCGGACCGGTTCTGCCTCGCCCCGCGGGTTTTGACCCCCGTGGACGCGATCGCGCGGCAGCAGGCTTGTCCTGCGCCATTAAATACCTACCTCTCGCCGTCCGCGCGCTGCTCCATATGGGCACGCCGCGTTTCGGCCTGATCTTTGCCTTCATCTGTCAGCATAAGGCGAAGACGGGCGGCTTCAAGCGAAACTGGCTTGTTGCGGCACAGTTGAAAGGGAATGGACCGGACCATGACGATCGAACGCGACGCCAGATTTGCCATCGGGGATGTGGTGAGACACCGCCTCTTCCCGTTTCGCGGCGTGATTTTCGATGTCGATCCGGAATTCGCCAATACCGAGGAATGGTGGCAATCCATTCCCGAGGCGATCCGTCCGCACAAGGACCAGCCCTTCTATCATGTGCTCGCCGAGAATGAGGACAGCTTCTATACCGCCTATGTGTCGGAACAGAATCTGCTGCCCGACGCCGAGGCCGGCCCGGTCCGCCATCCGCAGACGCGCGAATTGTTCGAAGCCTTTGACGGCGAGCGCTATCGGCTGAAAACCGCCGATATCCGGCCGAACTAACGCGTGTAACGCACGACTTTCTGATCAATCGCGCCGAAGATGGACTGACCCTCGCGGTCGAACATCTCGATTCGGATCGTATCGCCCGGCGTCATGAAGGGCGTTTTCGGTGCGCCGTCATAAATGGTCTCGATCATGCGGATCTCGGCGATGCAGGAATAGCCCTTCCCGCCCTCGGCGACCGGCTTGCCCGGCCCGTCATCCATCTTGTTCGAGATCGTGCCCGAGCCAACAATCGTGCCATTGGTGAGCGGGCGCGTCTTGGCCAGATGCGCGACCAGCTGGGCAAAGTCGAACGTCATGTCGACACCGCATTCCGGCTCGCCGAATTTCTCGCCATTGAGATGGCTGACCAGCGGCAGGTGCAGCTTGCGGCCATCCCAGGCCTCGCCCAGCTCATCCGGCGTCACCGCGACCGGCGAAAACGCCGTCGGCGGCTTGGACTGGAAGAAGCCGAAACCCTTGGCCAGTTCGGCCGGGATCAGGCCGCGCATGGACACATCATTGACGATCATGACCAGGCGGATCTGGTCTGCGGCTTCGTCCGCGGTCAGACCGCTGGGTCCGGAACCGGTGATGACAGCCACTTCGCCCTCGAAATCACAGCCCCAGCTGTCATCGCCCAGCGGAATGTCCTGCGTGGGGGCGAGGAAGGCATCAGAACCGCCCTGATACATCAGCGGGTCGGTCCAGAAGGTTTCCGGCATCTCGGCATTGCGCGCCTTGCGCACCAGCTCGACATGATTGACGTAGGCCGAGCCGTCGGCCCAGGCATAGCTGCGCGGCAGCGGCGACAGCGCGTTCGCCGTATCAAAGGCCTGGGTCTCGACAGAGCCTGCATTGACCTTGTCCGACAGCGCCTTCAGCGCCGGTTCGGCGCGCGACCAGTCATCGAGCGCGGCCTGAAGGGTCGGCGCGATAGCGGACGCATCGGCATAGCGGGACAGATCGCGGGAAACGACGACCAGCTGACCGTCAGGATGACCATTACGTAGCGAGGCGAGTTTCATGTTGGCGATCTCCAATTCCAGCGATTGGCTGTCTGTGTAACTTCCAGAATCGAGGGGGCAAGCCCGGTTGGCGGTCAGAACCGTTCGGCACGGACGACTTCAACGTCCGAAACCGTGACAATACCGATTTGCGAAGAGACCAGCGCATAGACCTCATCGAGCACTTTCGCCAGCGCCGCCTCGTCCAGCACGGCGAACAGGACAAACATGCGCTGGCTGTCGCTGATCTCGCCCTTGCGCGACCAGCTGCCATTGCGGCCGCGACCGGAGACGGCCGGCATCACCGTGTAGCCGGACAATTTCAGCGCATCGAGCTTGCGGGTCAGCCGCTCCAGCACCGGAGCTTCAATGACAATTTCGAGCCGTTTCTTGGTCGTGGTTTCCATGGGCCTATCCTAGCACGGCGCGCGCGATCGCGAAGTAGATCGGGATGCCGAAAACAAGGTTGAACGGGAAAGTGACGCCCAGCGACAGGGTCAGCGCCACGGCCGGCTTTGCCTTGGGCAGGGCCAGACGCATGGCGGCCGGCACGGCGATGTAGGACGCACTGGCCGACAACGTCATCAGGAGTGCGCCCGTTCCCGGAGCGAGGCCGATGATCCAGGCAATGAACAGGCCCAGCGAAGCGCCAATCACCGGCATGTAGAGGCCGTGCAGGATAACCGGCCATTGCAAGGCTCCAGCCTGACGGACGAGGCCACGGCCAGCCACCAGCCCCATATCCAGAAGGAAGATGCAGAGCACGCCGCGGAAGACGTCATAGAAGAGCGGTTCGACAACTTCCCGGCCCGTCTCGCCCGTCGCCCAGCCGATCAGGAAGGCGCCCACCAGCAAAACGATCGAGCCGTTGACGGCGACTTCGCGGAACAGCTCGCGATCGGACTGGCCTTCCTGTTTTCCCGCCAGGATGAGGCCGGAGAATATGGCTGGCGCTTCCATCGCTGCGGCGACGGCGACCATGAAACCGGCGGCGGCCAGCCCCATCGCATTGCCGGCATCGGACGCCGCAATAAAGGTGACGATGGAGATCGAGCCATAGTGCGCGGCAATGGCCGCGGCATCAACGCGGCCTGTCCTGCTGGTCGCGCGAAGCAGGCCGAAGCTGATGAATGGCAGGGCGAAGGATATCAATATGCCGGCGCCGATCGCCATGGCGGCATCGGACAGGCTCGCGCTGGCCATCTCGACACCGCCCTTGAAGCCGATGGCCATGATCAGGAAGATGGAGAGCGATTTGGCGACCGCTTCGGGAACGGCCAGGTCAGACCGGATCAGCGCGGCCACAAGCCCGAGGGCAAAAAACAGGATGGGCGGCGAAACAAGATTGGTCAGCGCCAGATCGAACAGGCCCATGATCTACTCCGCGACTTGATTGGCGCGCTGCTAGCAAACCCGCCGGATTTCATCAAGCAGGCGTTAGCTGCGGATATCGACCCGCGTGAAATCGCCATCAATGTTCAGCCATTCCAGTTCGCCATCGGCAATGCCGAAGCGGGCACCGTGAATGCGGAGCGTTCCGTTTTCGACGCGCTCGGCCACGAAAGGATAGGTCAACAGGCGCTCCATGGACCGCCTGATCGAGCACAGCTCGGTTCTATCAGACAGCGCATCGATATCGGTCTCATCGGGCAATTCCGCGCGCGCATCGGCCAGGGCAATTTCAATGGGTTCGATCCAGTGTTCGATGAACATGGAGTCTGCGTCGTGCTCGCCACAGACACAGGCATTCACCCCGCCGCAATGGCGATGACCAAGGACGAGGATGTTGGGCACTTCCAGCTTCTTGACGGCAAATTCCAGCGCCGCCGAGACGCCATGATGCGCGCCATCCATTTCACAGGGCGGCACCAGATTGGCGACATTGCGCACGACAAACAGCTCACCCGGCCGGGCATCGAAAATCTGCGCGGGATCGACCCGGCTGTCACAACAGGCCACGACCAGCGTGTGCGGCTTCTGGCCCCGGTCCGCCAGGTCTTCGAACAGCTTGTGCTGACGCGGATAGAGCTCCGCGCGGAAGCGGTCGAAACCGTCCGAAAGGTCTGTCGGCATGGAGCGCTTGGGCATGAATCGCCTCGGCTGTCGTTGATCCGCGCCTAACGTTCCAACGAATTGCCGGGTCTATCAAGCCGTGCCGACAGCCCCTATTCCGCCGGCTCCGGTGTCTTCCACGAATTCACGTAATCGCGGTTCTCGACACTGGTCGCACCCTCGCCGATATCCAGCGGATCGCGCGTGTCGATCATCACCGCATACTCGTTCGTCGCTTCCTTGGTCTGAACGAGCATGTTTTTCAGCGCCTTCGGGTGCGGGCCGTGTGTAAAGCCTGCCGGGTGGAAGGTCATCATGCCGGCATCGATATTGTCGCGGCTGAAGAAGTCACCCGCATGGTAGAACAGCACTTCGTCATAATCGTCATTATTGTGGAAGAAGGGCACTTTCAGCGCGCCTGGATCGGTCTCGAAGGGGCGCGGCGCAAAGGTGCAGACCACAAAACGATCCGACAGGAAGGTGGTGTGGGCGCTCGGCGGCAGATGATAGCGGTCGCTGATCAGCGGGCGGATATCCCGCACATTCAGGCGCACCGGTGCCAGCTCGCCATGCCAGCCAACAGCATCCAGCGGATTGAAGGGATAGGTGATGCGGCTGACCGCGCCGCGCTTTTTCACCTCGACCACCCATTCGTGATTCTCATCCGATTGCTGGGCCTTGAAGGCTTCATCCACTTTCGGCGCATCCATGACGGCCGGGTCGAACACGGCATGCGGGCCGACCAGGCCACGATCCGGCAATGTGTAGTGCGTATTGGTCGCCTCGATCATCAGTACAGCCAGCGGCTCGGACGGTGACAGGCGCCACATCGTGCCGCGCGGCAGATAGACATAATCGCCGGCCTCGACCTCCAGATGGCCGAAATCGCAGAACAGAGCGGCCCGGCCCTGGTGGATGAAGAGCAGCTGGTCGCCATCGCCATTGCGCGCCAGCGTGGTCATCGGCTGGGACAGCTTCCAGAAGCGGATGTCCGTAGCGTTGTTATACAGGACAGAGCGCGAATCCCAGGGCGACGGCTCGGCGGCATTCAGCTTCGCCAGGTCAAAGGCGCGCGGTTGCAGCGGGCCTTCGAACTTCACCCAGCCGGTGGGCGGGCTCTGGTGGTGGAAGAAGGCGGCCGGGCCGAAAAAGCCCTCCTTGGACATTTCACGCTCATATGTGCCTTCCGGCATGTCGGCGTGGGCCTGGCGCGAGGCATTTCCCTCAATGCGCGAAGCATAGATCCATTTGCGATTGCCCATGGCGAACTCTCCCGAAATCCGTGTTCGGGATCAATTTAGTTACAAATGAAACTAAATGGAAGCCGCCTTATTCCTCATCACCATAAATCGCGACAATCCGGTCCCGGTCCGAGCCCCAGCTGGCGCGATACATGCCCGGCGTGTTGAAGCTCCACGCCGTCTCGCCACTGGCTGACAGGACGATGACGCCGCCATCCCCGCCGAGGTCCGTCAGATCGCCCTGGATCACAGAATCGGCGGCGTCCTGCGCAGCATAGGTCCGCTCTTCGGCGCCGCGATCCATGATCTCCATTTCATGGCAGATGCGCGCGGCAATGTTCAGGCGGATGAAATACTCGCCCGTCCCGGTCGCCGAAACGCCGCAGCTATTCGTGGCATAGGTCCCCGCACCGATCACCGGGCTGTCACCCACCCGTCCCCAGCGCTTGGCGGTGGTACCGCCGGTCGAGGTGCCGGCCACGATATTGCCGGACATATCCAGCGCCACCACGCCGACCGTGCCGAAGCGGTGCTCGCGCTCCAGCAGGTCGAGATGACCTTCCTCGATTTCCTCCGGCTCGGGTGCGCCGTCCGGGCGTTCTGGCAAGGGCAGGCCCATATCGCCCACCGCGCGCTCCATCGAGCGCCAGCGGCGCTCGGTGAAAAAGAAGGCCGGATCGACGAATTCCAGCTCCTGCTCGCGGGCAAAGGCCTCGGCCCCCTCGCCTGTCAGCATGACATGGCGGGAGTTTTCCATCACGGCGCGCGCGGCGGTAATGGGATGGCGGATCCCGGTGACGCCAGCGACCGCACCGGCATTAAGGGTCGATCCGTCCATTATGGAGGAATCCAGCTCGTTGCGGCCTGCCGCGGTGAACACGGCGCCGCGCCCGGCATTGAACAGCGGATCATCCTCCATGGCGCGGATCACGGCCTCGACGGCATCGATGGCGCTGCCGCCCGCGCTGAGGATCTCGCCACCCCGGTCCAGCGCCGCATTCATCGCCGCGCGATAGGCGGCCTCGGTCTCGGCGGTCATGCTTTCGCGCTCGATGACGCCGGCCCCGCCATGCACCACGATGGCCCAGCTTCCGTCATCCTGTGCCGCGTTTTCGCTGTCTTGCGCAAAGCCCGCCGAGGCCATGAACCCCGCCACAATCGCCGCTGTGAAAATCCGCATGTCCGCCTCCCGGAATTGGTTGCCGCCATTCGACCTGATCAGCGCCGGAATGCAAGGGGGCTTTGTCCACACCCGGCGTTTCCCGCTTACACTCCCCGCCCGATCCATCTCTCTGCCTGCCTCCTGCCCTCCGGCGTCGCCGGAACAATCGTAGGAGGTGGCGGCAAAAACCGGAGACGGACCGGAGTCGCTCCGGAGCCTCGTCCATGTCCGCATTTCCCAATACAGACAGGCCGATCCGGCAGATGAACGCGTCTGCAATCGCGCCAGTCGTAGTAGGAGTCGTAGGAGACGAAATCGCAAAAACCGGAGTCTTATCCACGCCCCGCCTTCCGGCGGCGTTTCGCGGCGCGGATATGACCTGTATGCAACTACGGAGCGTCAGCAGGATTCGCAACGCAGGAATCCCGATGACTATCGGGGGTGTTTGCGGCCATTATGGCAGGCAGACCGAAAGGAGTTAGCCGTGTTCAAGGGCCTGTTGCGTATTCTCGGACGATCCAGGGGTGGGGTGAGCGCCGCTGCCAAGCGCGCCGCGCAGGCTGGCGCCGTGCGCGCGACCGCCGGCACCGCCCAGGCCGAGATCAGCGAGACGGCCCGCGATGTTGAAAAATCAGTCTTCTTCAAGAGCTTTCCGCGCCCGCGCATCATTGCGCTGCGTGCATCCGACGTCGATCATGATGTGGCGAAAGCCTATGCCTCGAAGGCGCGGAAATTCTTTTCCCACCCGGTCAATCTGTTCGGCCAGGACACAGTATTCTACGAGGAATCCGAGGGCGAATACATCGAGTCGATCTATGGCAATGAGGAAATGGCCTCTGCCGTGGCCAGCGACGAGCCGGCCGAGGCCTTTGCCACCAGCGACGAGAAACTGGCCACGATTGACGAGGAAGACCGCTATTATGTCGGCACGCTGACGCGCATGCGGCATACCACCAATAACAATACCGCCACCTATTTCCTGTGGCTGTTGCCGATTGCCTTCATCCTGGGGTTCGCGCCCTTCTATGCAGCCTTTATCGAGCATGCCCGCGGAAACGAGGTGTTTGCCGGTTTCCAGATCTTCCGCGATCAGTGGATGCTGATCAGCCTGGCCGGCCCCATCCTGGCCATGGGGTTTGCGTCCTTCAGCTATTTCGTCAGTTACAAGAACCAGCAGATCCGCAATGCGCAGAATTTCAACGGCTATATCGAAACGCGGCTGAACCGGATCAACACGATCCGCGCCGATGCGCTGAAAGAGGCCGCGAATGCCGAGAAGGAAAAGACCAATGAGGCCGAGGTTCTAAGCTCGGCGGTCGACTGGATGCTCTGCTATCACTGGATGATCTGGCGATCCTTCCTGAACGAGCATGGTATCCGCAACATTCTCTTCCAGATCCGGCGCAATACCGATCTCTACAAATGGGGCGGGCTGGCCATACTGATCACCTCCGGTGCGGTGTTTTCCGGCGCGGCCTTCCTGTTTTCACTGGAAGTGCATGAGGCGCTGACGATCTCGGCGGCGGCAGCAGCCTGGTTTATGGTGCTGCCCTATTTCTACATCTTCCATGTCTGTATCGACCCGGCGAAACTGGTGGAGCGGAAAATGTATGCCAGCGAGTGGGCGCGCTTTCACACGTCCGGGATCGACAAGGGGCTGGAAGACCAGATCCGCCGCGACAAGGGCGAGATCCTGCACTATCGCAACCGCCTGAAAAACGAGAGCTTCTAGCGTCAGGCGGTGAGGACGACCTTGCCCTTGACCCGGCGCTCCATCAGATCGTCAAACGCGCTGGTGACCTGGTCGAGCGGATAGCTGGCCGAGACCATGGGGCGGATCTTGCCGGCGGTGTACAGCTCGAAGAGCTCGGCCATGTTGGCGCCATTCTCCTTTGGGTTCTGACCGGCCCAGGCGCCCCAGAACACGCCGCGAATGTCGCGGCTGTTCAACAGAGCCAAATTCAGCGGCATTTTGGGAATATCTCCCGCCGCGAACCCGACGACCAGGAAGCGCCCGCCCCAGCCGAGCGCGCGCATCGCCGGTTCGGAATAGGGTCCGCCCACGGCGTCATAAACCACATCGGCGCCCTTGCCGCCGGTCAGCTCTTTCAGGCGGGCTTTCAGGTCTTCGGCGTCATAATCAACCAGCTCGTCCGCACCGGCTTCTTTCGCCGCGGCCAGCTTTTCCTCGCCCCGCGCACAGGCGATCACCCGTGCGCCATACGCCTTGCCCAGCTGGCAGGCTGCCGTGCCGACACCGCCGCCCGCGCCCAGCACAACAAGGGTCTCACCCTCTTTCAGATCGGCACGCTGCTTCAGGGCGTGGATCGTGGTCGCATAGGTCGTGATCAGAGCGGCCGCTTCCTCGAACGGCATGGCATCCGGGATCGGGGCCACCTGCGCGGCACCGGTCGCGACCTGTTCGGCAAAGCCGTTGAGCAGGGTGGCAGCGACAACCCGGTCGCCTTCCCTGAAGCCCTGGACGCCCTCGCCAATCGCCCGGACCGTGCCCGACACCTCTCCGCCGGGAATGAAGGGCAGCGGCGGTTTCATCTGGTATTTGCCTTCGACCAGCAGAATGTCCGGGAAGTTCACCCCCGCTGCCTTCACATCAATCACCACCTGGCCAGGGCCGGCTTGCGGATCCTCGACCTCTTCAACGGTCAAATTAGCGTATGGCGCAAATTCCTTGCAGATGACGGCTTTCATCAGCGGGCTCCCCCAGTGGCGTGGTCAGAATATGTGTCAGGGAGGACATAAGTCATATCGCTCCCGCGGTCATGGTTTTCCTGTTCCGGGCTGCGCAGCATCACTCGTCCGCGGCCCGTTCGCGTTCGCGTGCGGCCTGTGCCTCGATCCTCGACACGCGGCGCTCCAGCGAAATGAAATCATCCCGGTTCAGGAAGATGTGCGGGCGCTGCTCGATCGCCGGTGGATCGTCTTCCAAATGGTCATACTGCTCGGTTACCCAGCGCGCCCATTCGTCATCGCTGGCCAGCCAGTCGGCGCGCCTTTCGGTCACATCCTGCCAGTGCTGCTCGACATTCTCCGAGGTCAGGCGAACGCCAAATTCCTCCGGCGATACCGGTGACTCGTGCGCCACGCCCAGCATGCGATCGAGGATCACCAGCCCAAGGTTCGGCCGGTAGTGTGACGGCTCGTAATACCACGGGTTCAGAATATCCCCGGACGGCGATGGCGGCCCGCTCTGAGCGACAAGCGGGAAGCCGGAAAAATCCCAGACTTCCAGCGGTCCACCGGGAAAGCAGGGCGCACGCGACGGTGCCGGATCACGCTCTTCGGCCAGCCGGACCAGATCGCGGCGCATCTGCTGGTCAATCCCGTCAATGCCGGCGCGCCAGCGGGCTTCCTCGATCCGGGAATGGATGGGATGGATGAAGACGCGGACCTGAATACCCCGCGCCAGCAGGGCGTCGATGCCGCGGAAGACGAATTCCGGGCGCTCCGGATCGTACACATAACCCAGATAGCTGCGGTAACGTTTGGCCAGCTCGGTATCGAACCGCTCTCGCGAATTCTCCGGCGCGTAGGCGGTTTCCCAGCGCTCGTCAGAGCCGCCACTGACATTGTCGACGACGGTCTGGAGCGCCCGCGCAAAGGCGTTGAGCGAAAGCGATGTCTGGATATGGGATTGCAGCTGCGAGCCGCCGGCCAGGGGCGTGATCCAATACGTCGCATCAGCGCGCGGATAATCGCCGAACTCGCGCAGATCGAGGCCGATCACGGCACAGTCGACATCATCGTTTTCAGCCGCCAGCACAGCCGCGTTGGCGAGCTCGAACGCATTCGTGCCGCCCATCGCCATGTTCTCGAAACCGCCGGGCCAATCCTCGATGGTTCGCGGGAAGCCATCATTCGAGCGCGATGACCCGAACAGCAGGGTGGAAGATTGCGTCTCGATCAGGCCATGCCCGACAGCCACACGATATCCGTCATTATGCGCCCGCGTACGGCGCTCATTGACGCCAGGAATCGAGCTCCATCCATTCACATGATACGGGTCAACGATGAAGGTGAAGCCGCCAAACAGGATCAACCACGCCGCCAGTGTCAGCACCAGGCGGATGGCATAGCCCTTCATCGCGAGCGGCGGTTTCTTGTCAGAAGTTGTAATAGATGAACTCCGCAGTGTTCCAGGCATTTACGATTGACAGGAAAAGCAGAAAGGCCAGCGTTCCGGCGATCCACGGACGAGTGGTGAAGCGCAGACCTTTCTGGGGCACAAGACCCGCGGTTTTCAGCGTGACATCGTCGAACCAGTCCTTGAAAACCGAAGCGGTATCCGGCAGCCCCCAGACAATCGCCAGACCAATAGCAATAGCGATGAAAGGCTCGTCACTGACGCCGGGACCAACGCCGTTGAAACCGGCCATGCCTTGCAGCATCAGGATGGCGGCATCAAACGACGTCGCCCGGAAAAATACCCAGGCGAAAACGACAAACAGGAAAGTGCAAAGGACCGAAACCCACGGCATGGACGGGATCAGCCCGTTCGGACGGAACCGGTTGAGGACATTGCACCAGGCCAGAGCGAGGCCATGCAACGCGCCCCAGAAGACGAAGGTCCAGGCCGCGCCATGCCACAAGCCGCCCAGCAGCATGACCAGCGCCAGATTGATCGCCCGCCGTGCCGGGCCTTTGCGATTTCCACCGAGCGGAATGTAGAGATAGTCCCGCAGGAATTGCGACAGGGTGATGTGCCAGCGGCGCCAGAAATCAATGATGGAGCGCGCTCGATACGGCGCATTAAAATTGATCGGCAGGCGATAACCAAACATGCGCGCCAGCCCGATCGCCATGTCGGAATAGCCGGAAAAGTCGAAGAAAATCTGGAATGTATAGCAAAGTGCCCCGGTCCAGGCCTCAAGAAGACCAACCTCGTCCCCCCTCGCCGCGGCATTGAAGGCACTGGCAGCATAGGGTTCGAAATTGTCCGCCAGCAGAACTTTCTTGGAGATGCCGACCGCGAAAATCGACATCCCGACGCCGATATTCTCGGCCCAGTCATCCTTGCGGTCCGTGTCCTCATATTGAGGCGCAATCTGGTTGTGACGGACAATCGGACCGGCAATCAGCTGCGGGAAAAAGGAAACGAAAAGGCCATGGCCCAGCCAGCCGGATGTTTTTGTCTCACGACGGGCGACGTCCACCAGAAAGCTGATCTGCTGGAAGGTGAAGAAGGAGATCGCCAGTGGCAGGGCAAAGCCCGGCAGCGGGATTTCGGTTCCCGCGACAGCGTTGATATTGCCAAGGAAAAAGTCGGCATATTTAAACAAGCCGATACTGGCCAGATTGGCGACAATGCCGATCGCCAGCCAGGGCTGCGAGCCGCGCTTTTCAATCAGCAGACCGAGCACATGATTGACCGCAATCGAGCCCAGCAGGAGCGGCAGATAGCGGATATCCCACCACGCATAGAAAACGAAGGAGGCGATCGTCAGCGCGACCAGTGCGGCATTGTGCGCCACCCAGCGGCGCAGCACGTAATAAACGCCCAGCGTGGCCGGCAGAAACAGGAACAGGAATTCAAAGGAGTTGAACAGCATGCCTTGCCCCGCGCACGCGGCCAAATAGACGGCGTTTCCCCCACAGGGTCAATTCACCGGAACAGGCGGCCGGATGAACAGCTGACAACCGGCGGCGTCAGCCGGTATTCAGCTTGCACGATCCATCCTCCGCCTGCACTCTGGACGTGGCTATGGGGAGGCTTGAACCATGTTTTTCCGTTTCCTGATCTCGATCGGTTCGCTGTTCGGTTTTGTCACCGGCGGGCTCGACCTTCTGGAACGCTTCGGTGTTCCGGTGGATGACTGGTTGCGTGCCCTGCCCGCTGTCGCCTCGGATTTCTTTGCCTGGTTCGGCTTTCAGGTCGATCAGATCGCGCTTGCGGCGTTCGGCTCATCGGCTCAGGACGCTTCGGCACCGGTGCTCGATTATTCGCAAGGCAGCGATAGTGAGGAAGTTGTGATGGCGTCGCGTAGCCTGATGATGGACTCGTCCGACCAGGCGCTCTGGATATCAGGCGGCTTTACAGCCCTGATGCTGATCATCCTGCTCATGGCTGCGCGGCGTAGCTGATTTTCATTGGGTGATGGTGCCCAGGGGCGGCATATAAGCGTTGTTTATCAATGCTCTAGGATGCTCATCCGTGCATCCAACTCCCCTTCCCTGCAGCGTTTTTGTGTCCATCCATGTCTTGTGGTGACCGTCTCTATCCAACCTCAAAAGGGGGATAGAAAGGTGGACAGAAAATATGCGCACCCGGCGTTGAGCGCTCTAGTCGTCCACCCTATCGCCTGGCATTCTTGGAGGTTCGCGGCAGCCTTGCCGGGTCTAGCGGCCAAGCCTCCACCCAGCCTCTTCATTGACGATCAGCAGGGCCGGTTGCCCATTGTCGTTGGCCGGAAGGTCGATGACAGCGGAATAGGTGCCAGATCGGTCACAGCCTGAAAGGTTCAGCGTCATTGACCGTGAGGCCACTCCGACAGCCTCACCAAAAACAGCACAGCCGCCGACATTGCCCCTGATCTCTCCGGTCTCAGAGAGGTTGAGGCCTTCGCCAAATGCACCTGCCAGATCTGACCAGGGTGTGACATCATCTGAGCGGGTATCCCTGATGCCCCAAAACTCACCGGTCTGCGGGGCCCATGGATCGCCCAGGCGGATAGAACCCATTGTCGTCCAAAGGCCAATATAGCCGATACTCGCAAAGAAGCCCTGAGAACCGTCTTCATCATTGGCCGCCACTGGTTCGATCGACGTGATGCGCGGTGTGGTTCCATCATCAATGATGGCGGTTCCATCTTCCATGATGAAGAGCGAGGCGCGTGCCAGGCTCGGCCAGATGCCGTCGGGCTGACGCAGCAGCACGCTCCAGCGGCCTTGCGGCAGGCTGGAGGCGATCTCAGCGGCGGCCGCAGGCGCCGGCGCGGTCACCGCTGCACTGGTAGCCGACCGGATCGTGCCGGTGGCATCTGCAAAGCGCAGGAAGATACGGGAGTTGGCCGGATCAAACGGTATGCCACCGGTTGAAGTATCGCGTACGAAGGCGGCGAAGAAGACCGGCGTGTTCTGGGCCACGACTGTTGAAACGCTTGGTCCAAGCGGTGTCAGGCAGGCCGCGGTGGTCTGATCGATCTGACAGACTTCCACGGTCACGGGCAGGCTGGCTGCGCCGGTATCGACCGATGTGGTCATGGTGATCTCATTGGTGCCGGCGGAGCCATCACCGACACCGATATTGACAGCAGAGGCAGTCATGAAGCCAACGCCGCCAGCTGTTGGGATGCGTATAACGCCGTCATTGGACGGTGTCGCGGCAATGGAGAGAATGTCGGGTGTTGGAGCATCACCTATGGTCAAAAGCACGGAATTGACACCGACGATGGGATCAAGGCTGGCATTCTGACAGGCAATGACTGGCATGAACTCATAGCCGCTGGCCGCTGTCTGCCGGTCCGGGCTCATGGCGATGACGAAGTTGAGCGACCCGCCGGCATCAATGTCAAAGAGCGGATTTTGCGGACCGGTTGGAGCCCCGTCACCATCAAGCTGTTGATAGGTCAGCCCCACAGGCGCGCCGGCAGGTGCCGCCGCCTGGCAGGACTGTGCCGGGCTGGTTGTCTGCGACACCACAGACATCAGGGCGGTGATAACCGGACCGTCGACATGGCCTGAGCGTGCGCCTGGAAGCGTGGCGGCCACAATGCGGCCGGCCGGCGGGGCATCAAGCGTAAAGCGGGCCGACGCAATCGTGTCGCCACTCATTGTTACCACGCAGGTCGCTGTTGATGTCCCGATGCACGGGCCCGTCGTCCATCCGTCAAAGGACGAGCCGGTATCTGCAGTCGCCGTGAGCGTGACCACGGTCCCCAGCGCATAGTCCTCGGTGCAATCGGTACCGCAATCAATGCCAGCCGGCGCGCTAGAGACGGTACCGACGCCCACACCCGGCAGGATGACCGTCAGCGTGCGGTTCGGATCATGGCCAAGTGCCAGCGGGGTCGAGGCCGTGTTGCCATTCCCCGCCGCATCTGAAGCGCCATTGGCGGCGACAAGAACGGCCACAGCCGTTCCCGTACCCGGCGTGATGGTGGCGGTATAGACCGTGGCGGATGTCGCCTGGACGTTGGACGCCGTCCCGTTGGTGACGGTGAGATCGCTCACATCAAAGCCCGTGACATCTTCCGAGAAGGTGGCGGTGACCGTGAAGGGGCTGGAGATGGACGGTGCAGCGCTGGTCGTCAGCATCACCGTCGGTGCGGTGTTATCCAGCGTATAGCTGTTCTCATTGGCACCGGTCGGCGTGGTGTTGGTCAGCGCATTGCCCGCCTCATCGGTGATGTTCTGCCCTTGTGCAAAGGACAAGGTGACCACGCCATTATAGCTGGCCAGATCCCCGCCGGAGGCCGTTACTTCAAACGTCGACGATGATACGGCTAGCGGGGCGCTATACCCATTACCCGTCACGCTGGGTGGCAGCGGGACAGCTTGCGGCGAGACCCGTGTCACCGTGGCCGTTGTGCCCGAGACGGCGAAGTCTGCCGTATCAATGTCGGTTACATCCTCAGAGAAGCGTATTGTCCAGACCAGCGTATCCGCATTGGTCAGCTCAGCTGTTGGTGTGTTGCGGGCAATGGACACTACCGTCGGCGCATCCGCATCGTTGATGACAGACCAGGCGCGTTCATCAGTACCTGTGGGTGTCGTATCGCTCAGCGTATTACCCGCTTCATCCGCGATATCCTGAGCGGCCGCAAAGGACAGCGTGACAGTTGCATTGAGATTAGCCAGATCGCCGCCCGAGACCGTGATGTCATAGCTTGCGCCATCAATGGCGGTCACATCCGTGACCGTCCCCGTCGTGCCAGTCACAGAGAAATCTGCCGCCCCGGCATTGACCACCGTCTCAGAAAAGGTCACCCGCCAAACCAGACTGTCCGCATCGGTCGGCGAGACAGATTGTGACTGGCGCACGATAGAAGCGACGGTCGGAGCCGTCTCGTCATTGGTGATGGAGAACTGGGTGGCCGCGGTGTTGTCATTGCCCGCTTCGTCTGTGGCGACAGAGCCAGCGACATCCAGCGTCACTGCGCCATCAGCGGCGGGCGTGATGGTCGCGGTGTAGACCGTGGCACTGGTTGGCTGGAAGTTCGACGCTGCGCCATTGCCCACCGTCAGATCAGCGAGAACAAAGCCGGTCACATCTTCAGAGAAGGTGACCGTCGCCATGAAGGCGCCAGAGACAGGTCCGGCAGGGCCGGTAATCGCCAGCGTCGGAGCGGTGGCGTCATTGGTGACAGAGAACTGCGTAGCGGCGGTGTTGTTATTACCGGCTGCGTCAGCGGCGACGTCTGATGCTACGTCAACAGTGGCAGAACCATCAGCCGCCGGCGTGATGGTGGCGGTATAAACGCTCGCCGATGTCGCCTGGAAGTTCGAGGCGGCGCCATTGCCGACACTGATATCGCCTACGACAAAGCCCGTGACGTCTTCATCGAAGGTGAAGGTGGCGGTGAAAGCGCCAGAAACAGGTCCGGCAGGACCGGTGATCGCCAGCGTCGGAGCGGTGGCGTCATTCGTGACAGAGAACTGGGTGGCAGCGGTGTTGCCGTTG
>NZ_JAZDRP010000011.1:0-64432 GCF_036330345.1 Hyphobacterium lacteum | reverse complement strand
CCCCTCCGCTCGCTTCGCGACCACCTCCCCCGTGAACGGGGGAGGAAAAATAAACTACTCCGCCGCCTCGACGAACTCGATCTCCGGCCAGAGCTTTTTCTGGCGGGCGATCTTGGCGTTCCACAGCGCCGGTGTCGAAATATCCGGCACCGGTCTCACACACAGTGAGAACAATTCATCCAGACCATAAGGCGCAATCAGTTCCGGCCAGCCATCCCCATCCAGCCGGATCGCGACCGAGTGGGTGATGGAAGCAAACTCCCTCACCGCGTCTTCAGTGGAATGGATGGGCTGGCGGTCGACACCATATTTGGCTCCGAACCACAGCGGCACGCGTGCCTGATTGCACACCTCGACCTCGGCATCGATACCGGAAAACGCTTCTTCGGCCCGCGCGATGACCTCGGCCTCACCCGCCTCACTCAGATCGGACGGATCGCAATAGGCAAGGTCGTAATCATTGACGCCATAATCGGCCGGACGCCCGGTCAGCCGGTTCCACACCGCCTGATACACGGCCCCGGCCATCAGCGCCCAGTCAGGCAGATCCAGTTGATGCGCCTGTTCCAGAACCGCTTTCGCGGTCGGGTTGGACATCACCGCCTCGATGACGAATTCCCTTTGCTCGGCTTCAGGGGCATTCGCCAGTCGTCGCGGATCCTGCTCCATGTCTAGCCCCTGAGGCTGGCGCCCGTCGCCTTCTCGACCGAGGCAACGATCTTCGCCGCCACGGCGTCGATTTCCTTGTCGGTCAGCGTCTTCTCGCGCGGCTGGATCACCGCCTCGATAGCCAGCGAGACCTGACCTTCCGGCACGCCCTTCCCGGCATAGACGTCAAACACGGACACATCGGAAATCATCGCCTTGTCGGCGCCTTTTGCAGCCCGCACCAGCGTGTCGGCGGCGACATCCGCACCGACGAGGAAGGCAAAATCGCGCTTCACCGGCGTCAGCTCGGCCCGGTCAAGCGCCGGACGCGCCTTGGTCTCGGCCTTCTTCTTCGATGCCGGGATATTGTCGAGAATGATCTCGAACCCGATGGCCCGGCCTTCCACCCCCAGCGTCTTGAGAACGCGCGGGTGAAGCTCGCCAAACTCGGCCAGCACATTCTTGGGGCCCAGGCGCAGCACGCCCGAACGGCCCGGATGCCACCAGTCACGCGCTTCCGCAGCCACTTGCAGGGAGTCGACCGGAGCACCAGCCGCTTCCAGCGCGGCCAGCGCGTCGGCCTTGGCATCAAACAGATCGGCCTCGCGGGTTCCGGCCCAGTGCCGGCCGGCGGCCACAAACCGCACGCCGGACACCGCCATGCGCTGCCCGTCAGGCGCATCGCTCAGATAGACCGGACCGGCCTCGAACAGGCGCGGATCATCAATACCCTTGTCCTCATTGGCCTGTAGCGCGGTCAAAAGATGGATCAGCGCGGTCGGGCGCATCACATCCAGATCCGAAGAGATCGGGTTTTCCAGCTCCAGCCCTTCGCCAAAGCCCCCAAACAGAGCGGCATGATCGCGATGGCAGAAGGACCAGGTGACGGCCTCGTTATAACCGCGCATGGCCAACGCCCGGCGCGCATGCCGCGCCCGGTTCTGACCGATCGTCGCGGTCGGCTCACGCCGTCCTGGCAGTTTCGGCAGCGAGATCGCCTCGATCTTGTCGAAGCCGTGGATGCGGGCGATTTCCTCGACCAGATCGGCTTTCTGCGTACAGTCGCGGCGCCAGCTCGGCACTTCCACATGCAGGCTGTCACCCATGCCGGACACGCCAAAGCCCAGCTTCTGCAGCATGTCGGTGATAATGCCCGCCGGCAGATCAATACCGGTCAGGCGTTTGACCTCGGAGACCGGGAAATCGATCGGCGCCGGATTGGCCGGGGCCTTGCCCGCAACCCGAACTTCCGAGGCCTCGCCGCCGCACAATTCCAGCACCAGCTGCGTCGCCAGATCGATGCCGGTCTGGATCGAGCCGGTATCAACGCCGCGTTCGAACCGGTAGCGCGCATCGGATTCAATGCCGGTTGCACGGCCCGTGGCGCGGGTAGTTTCCGGATCGAACCAGGCGCATTCGATGAAGACATTGACGGTATCGTTGGTGACACCGGACTCCTCGCCGCCCATCACACCGCCAAAGCCGAGGCAGGTATTCTCGTCGGCGATGACGCATTGCTCTGCGCCCGGCGTGTAATGCTTGCCGTCCAGTGCTTCGAACGTGTCAGCCTCGCCCTTGCCGCGGCGGGCGATGATCGTCTTGCCGATCTTGTCGGCATCATAGACGTGCAGCGGGCGGCAGCGGTCATAGGACACCAGATTGGTGATATCCGCGAGGATATTGATCGAGCGCAGGCCAATGGCTTCCAGCTTGCGCTTCAGCCAGTTTGGCGACGGGCCATTTTTCACACCGCGGATATAACGGCCGGCAAAGACCGGGCAGGCCTCTTCCCATTCCAGCCTGATATCGATGGGGCACTCAAAGCTGCCCTTGAGCGTTTCCGGCTGCGGCGTGATCACGCGGCCCAGACCGGCGGCGGCCAGATCGCGGGCAATCCCGTCCACGCCCAGCCAGTCCGGCCGGTTGGGTGTCACTTCGAAATCGATGACCGGATCATTCGCGCCCAGCGCCTCGGCCGCCGGATCGCCGACCTTCCAGTCGCCCTGGAGATCAATGATCCCGTCATGGTCCTCGCCGGCATTCAGCTCCTTGGCGGAACACAGCATGCCGAAGGATTCCACGCCGCGGATCTTGCGGGGCTTTTTGTCCAGCGCGAAATCTGCACCGGGGATATAAGTGCCCAGTGGCGCATAGATGGCCTTCATCCCGGCATGCGCATTGGGCGCGCCGCAGACGATCTGCTTTTCACCATCTTTCGTGTCGACCGTGCAGACGCGTAGCTTGTCGGCATCGGGATGCGGCTCCGCGGATTTCACAAAAGCGACGGTGAAGTCGGCCAGGGCCTCGGCCGGATTATCGATATCCTCGATCTCCAGACCGGCCATGGTCATGGCCTCGGCGATCTCGTCGAGCGGCTTGTCTGTTTCCAGATGCTCTTTCAGCCAGGACAGGGTGAATTTCATCGATCTACTCGTCAGTTTCTAACGGATTGGACAACCTGTCGGCATCGCGTCCAAGGTCTTCAAAAATATCGTAATCAGGACGTTCGCAGTGCGGGACGCGCTCGGGCCGGAGACCCACACCGGTTGTGGCACTGCGCCAGCATCGGTCGAAGACCGAGCAATAGCAGATGCTGATATCCCAGTGTGTCCATTCGTCCGCGATCGGGGTCATCTCCGGCTGGTAGGGACCATCGGCGGACCAACTCATCTCGATCGGCTCAACCGCGTCACCCGCCGCTAGCACCCGGCCAATCATGGTGGTCCAGCTGAGATCACTCCCCTCCGGAGCCAGATCGATGACGCTGCGGAATTCTTCGGAAGGCTCTTCGTCTCGAAGCAACACGACATCCTCGATGATGGCCGGGCCCACACCGCTGTTCGTAACGCGCAAGCCGACGCTCTGACGGCCATTCTGATAGGTCACGAACCCGTCCATCTGCAGCGCCGGATAGACCGCACCATGTTGCTGGGCGCGCATCACCCGGGCCTGGTCCCAGGCCACGTAGAGCGCCGCCAGGCCGACGACCATGGCGCCGATCGCGGTCAGGGCCTGGTGATTGGATTTGAACCAGCGGAGCATCAGCTCAGCCCGGTCGCAAGGTTCGCCTGCAACAGCGGCGAGAAGCCGTAATGCGCCAGCCAGCGCGTATCATTGGCGAAATAATCGCGCAGATCCGGCGCGCCGTATTTCAGCATGGCGAGACGGTCCACGCCCATCCCCCAGGCAAAACCCTGGTATTCGTCCGGATCCAGCCCGCACGACTTGATGACATTCGGATGGACCATGCCGCAGCCGAGGATTTCCATCCAGCTGTCGCCCTCGCCGATCTTCACGGCCTCGCCGACGCGGGAATATTTCACATCCATCTCGGCGGACGGTTCGGTGAAGGGGAAATGGTGCGGGCGGAAACGCGCCTCGACGGTGTCGGTCTCGAAGAAGGCCGCGAGGAAATCCATCAGCACGCCCTTGAGGTGGCCCATATGCGCGCCCTTGTCGATCACCAGCCCTTCGACCTGGTGGAACATCGGCGTGTGGGTCTGGTCCCAGTCGCAGCGATAGACCCGGCCGGGCGCAATGATGCGGATCGGCGGTGTCTCGCTCATCATGGTGCGGATCTGGACCGGCGAGGTGTGCGTGCGCAGCACCATTTGCGATCCGTCCTCGCGCGGCTTCATGAAGAAGGTGTCGTGCGTATCGCGCGCCGGATGACCTTCGGGGAAGTTCAGCGCGGTGAAATTGTGGAAGTCGTCTTCAACGTCCGGACCTTCAGCCACGGTGAAGCCCATGTCCGAGAAGATCACGGCCAGCTCTTCCATCACCTGGGTCACCGGGTGCAGCTTGCCGCGCGGTTCCGGACGGATCGGTAGCGAGACATCGGCCCGCTCCGTCGCCAGGCGCGCATCCAGCGCAGCATCTTCCATCGCCGCCTTCTTCGCGGTGATGGCTTCGCCGATCGTGTCCTTGAGACCGTTGAGAGCCGGGCCCATCACCTGACGCTCTTCCGGGCTCATCTGGCCCAGCGAGCGCATCATCAGCGAGATCTTGCCCTTCTTGCCCAGCGCTTCGACGCGCAGACCTTCCAGCGCCGCTTCGTCACCGGCGCCGTCCACGGCGGCCAGCAATTCGGATTTCAGGGCCTCGATATCGGAAGCTCCGGCCATGTCATTTCCTCGCCAGTTTCAGCGCACACAAGAGGTGCGATGCGGTCTAGCGCCCGTTGCGGGTGTTGGCGAGGGTCAGCCGGTTGATTTTCTGCGTTTGGGCCGGGCCACCAGCTCGCCGCCGCAATTCGGGCAGACGTGATTGTAAACGTCTTCGTTGCAGGACGCACAGAAGGAACATTCAAAGCTGCAGATAAATGCCGGGCCGTCCGGCTCGAGCGCCCGCTCGCAGGTCTCGCAAGCGGGCTTCATCTCGAGCGGCATGCGCTTTAAGCGTCCAGCGCGGCCTGTGCCTGGTCGACCAGGGCTTTGAAGGCCTCGGGTTCCCGAATGGCCAGATCGGAGAGGACCTTGCGGTCAACTTCGATACCAGCCTTCGCGAGGCCGGCCATAAATCGGGAATAGGTCACGCCGTGCAGGCGGGCACCGGCGTTGATACGCTGGATCCACAGGGCGCGGAAATTGCGCTTCTTGGCGCGGCGGTCGCGATAAGCGTACTGGCCGGCTTTTTCGACCGCCTGTACGGCTACGCGGTAAACATTCTTCCGGCGGCCATAATAACCTTTGGCCTGGGAAATGACTTTCTTGTGGCGGGCGCGGGATACGGTGCCGCGTTTGACTCGGGACATGGTTCAGGCTCCTGAAAACGTCGCTTGCGGCTTAAAGGCCGTAAGGAATGAAATTCTTTTTGACGATCTTGGCGTCGGCCTCGGACATCGTGGTCGTGCCGCGCTTGTTGCGGATCTGCTTGTTGGTCCGCTTGATCATGCCGTGACGTTTTCCGGCCTGGCCAGCTTTCACCTTGCCAGTCGCCGTGAGCTTGAAGCGCTTCTTGGCGCCGCTCTTGGTCTTCAGTTTCGACATTTCCGCTCCATTTCCAGCAACTTGCGTCGCTTTGCGTTGTTTCGGCAGGCAGGCATGTCGATCGGGCCCACACCGCCGGGTTCTTCAAAGAGCGGGCGTCATATGGGAAAAAGCGCCGGAAAGCAAGTCAGTTGCCCTGCTGTTTATGGCGCCCGACAACTCGCTCTATCAAGGCCGCCAGCCGCTTCTTCGATCCTAGAGCCGGACGCTCGATGAGGTGCCAGGAAAACATCGAAAAGAGCATTGTCACCGGAATAGAAAAGGCCAGAATTCCAAATGCACCGGCTTCCGGAAATAATTCTCCGCCAATTTGCATTGCTGGCCAATGCCAGATGTAGAGTCCATACGAGTAGTCAGGCATCGTTTTGAGACGTTTAATGGCCCACCCGGAGGCAAACGCCAGCGTAAACATCCAGCCGGCAATCATCAGGTTGGCAGTGAACTCCCCTGCGATTGTTTCGCCAGTCAAAAAAAGCCACAGAAAAGTCAGCAGGGCCGGGATCAACCAGACGACCTTCAGATGTTCGCGAAAAGTAAAGATCGTCATTCCCAGTGAAAAGCAGGCCCCTAACCGCACGAGGCTGACAAATGTCGCGGACCAGACGGTCTGACCGCCCGTTGCGAGCAGAATTTCGTAAAGCGCGCTGAGCGTGAGAAATAGGATCAGCTGGCCCCATCGCCCGGATACAAGGGGAATGGCGGCAAAAATCGGCAGACCGATATAGGCAATGACTTCGTATCGCAGCGTCCACAGGCTGGCGGAAAATTCGCCCGGGCGTTCCGAGGATGGAAACGTGCCCGGAGGGCCGCCCTCGCCATTCACAAAGGTCAGCGTTTCAAATGGAAACCGCCACATCTCGGGTGAGAACCAGTAATCGGTCGGAGTCAGGGCTGTGAAGAAGGGCCCGACAATAAAAATCGCAGCAAAAACGAGAGCAATCAGCGCCGGGTAGATCCGCAAAATGCGGGCCGCTGCATACGCTTCATAACTTCGGCGGCGTCTCAAACTGTCGGATATCAGAAAACCGCTCAGTATGAAGAACGCGTTCACGCCGCCATAGCTGAGTGAAATATCGTGCCATTCGAGAGGGGCTGATGCTGACACCGGGAGGCGATGAATGAAAGCGTGTTCCAGCAAAACCGCGCCCGCAAGCAACAGACGTATCAGCGTAAAGAGATTGTCATGACCCTTATAGATATCTGCGAGGGCTGGTCCGCCTGTTCGTCCGGGCAGAACCGGAATCATCGGACGGCTTTAAGCAGCAGGCCGACAAGTTCCGATATCTTCTGATCTTGCTCTGCCTTGTCACCCGCAGCGATGGCGTTGCTCACGCAGTGATCGGCATGTGATTTGAGCACCTCACGCTCAACAGCGGTCAGTGCGGACTTTATGGCGGAAATCTGTGTCAGAATGTCCAGGCAATAACGATCACTCTCGATCATGCGCGAAACGCCTCTGACCTGCCCCTCGACCCTGCTTAACCGGCCAAGCAACGCCGTATGGTCGGCATGTTTTGAATGTGATCCGCACGCTTCTGCCATGCCTGCTTCCATCCGCTTGAATACCCCCTAGGGGTATGATAGGGCTGCCGCCATGTCAATGCGCGCTCTATTCCTGATCCTGCCGCTGGCCCTGGCCGGCTGTGTGACTGTCGATCCGGCAATGGAACGCGCCGCCATCGAAGACCGGGCTGCGGCGCTGGAGATTCCGGTCGGCCTGACGGCGTCATTTGACGGCGATATCAGCGAGGATGAAGCCGTCGCACTTGCGATCGCCGAAAACCCCCGTCTCGCGGCCGATCTGGCCGAGGCCGGCCTGGCGCGGGCCGAATGGGCGTCGGCGGTCCTGCCGCCAAATCTGATCGCCGAGCTGACCTGGTTCAATCCCGAAGGCGCCGGCGCGGTCCTCGATGCCGATATCCGCGCGCCCATCGCCGCGATCATTGGCTGGCCGCAACGCGAAGCCGCCGCCCGCGCCCGCTATGATGCTGCGCAATCGCGCGCGCTTCTCCGCCTGATCGATTTTTCGGCCGAAGTGCGTCTTGCCTGGGTGGAGGCCGTCGCGGCGCGTGAGCGCGCCAACATGTATGCCCGCATTCTGCAATCCGCCGAAGCCGCTCTGCTCCTCGCCGAGGAGATCGACGCACAGGGCAATGCGCCGGGCCTCGACCTGACCCGCCAGCAGGTCAATGCGCTGGCGGCCCGGGCCGCCGCCGAGGACGCGGAACAGGCTGCGCAGACGGCTCGCATCCGGCTGGAAACCCTGTTGACCCGGCCGGTTGATCTTCCCGGCCGCCTGCCCACCGAAATGGCGGACATGGCGGGAACCGACAGGGCGCTGTCTGCAGCGCTGGAAGCGAGCCTGCCCCTGGCAGCAGCGCGCGCTGACGCCGAAGCCGCTGCACAGTCCGCGGGTTATACAAACATTGAAAGCCTTTTCCATGGCGAGCTGGGCCCGGCCTTCGACATCGAGGATGGCGACACCGAGACCGGTGTGTCCGCCCATGTCGATGTTCCGGTGAATGGTTTCGGCCATCCGCAGCGCGCCGCCGCCCGGATTCGCGCTCAGCAGGCCGCCGACCGTCTGGCCGCGCTCGAGGACGAGATTTCAGCCGATATCGAACTGGCGCTGTTGGAAATGAACCGCGCCGGGGAGCGCGCCACCATGATCCGCGAGGAATGGCTGCCCGCCTCCACGCTGGCGCTGGAACAGACCATGCAGCAATATAATGGCATGCAGATTGGCGTTTACGCCCTGCTGGATGCCTTCAATGCACAAGTCGAGGCCGGCCGCGCCTGGGTCGATACGCTGGAGCGCTATCACCGCGCCCGCATCGCCCTGATGTCCCTGATGCAGGGTGGATCGCCCATGGGCATGGCCGCATCTCAGGATCTGAGCGCGGCAACAGGCGGAGGAGATCACTGATATGAGCTTTTCCCGCAGAGATGCGCTTCTCGCCGGGGCGACCGGTCTGGTAGCCGTACCCATGCTGTCTTCAGCGGCCGCCGCGCAGTCGCGGACTTCGTCCTATGCGCATTCAACCTCGGTCGATCATGGCCAGAGCTATCGCCCCGGCCGGCCCGGCACCGACTATCGCCCGGTGATAACGCCCAATGGCGCGACCCTGGATTATCGCATTGTCGACGGAGTGAAGGTCTTCCACCTGATCGCAGAGGAGGTGGAGCATGAGTTCGCACCGGGCCTGACCGCCCGGACCTGGGGCTATAATGGCCGCACCCATGGCCCGACGATCGAATGCGTCGAGGGCGACCGGGTCCGCATCTATGTCACCAATCGTCTGATCGCGCCCACCACAGTGCACTGGCACGGCGTGATCCTGCCGTCCGGCATGGACGGGGTGGGCGGACTGAACCAGCGCTCCATCCATACCGGCGAGACCTTCGTCTATGAGTGGACATTCCGCCAGCACGGCACCTTCATGTACCATTCCCACCATGACGAGATGACCCAGATGGCGATGGGCCTGATGGGCATGATCGTAGTGCATCCGCGCCGTCCGCGAGGGCCGCTGCCGGATCGCGATTACGCCATCATGCTGTCGACCTGGAAGCTGGAGCCCGGCGCCCGCCGTCCTGATCCCAACGAGATGACGGATTTCAACGTGCTGACCATGAATGCGCGCTGCTATCCGGGGACGGCACCGCTGGTGGCCCAGCGCGGCGAGCGCGTCCGGATCCGCTTCGGAAACCTGTCGGCCATGGATCACCACCCCATCCATCTGCACGGCTATGCCTTCCGCATCACCGAAACCGATGGCGGAGAGATTCCCGAAAGCGCGCAACATCCCGACACAACGGTTCTGGTCCCTACCGGCGCCACGCGGACGGTCGAGTTCATTGCCGACAATCCGGGCGACTGGGCCATGCACTGTCACATGACGCACCATGTCATGAACCAGATGGGCCACGGCTTCCCCAACATGATCGGCGTCAATGCACGCAATATCGACCGTGCCGTGGGACAGCTTCTGCCAACCTATATGACGATGGGTCATGACGGTATGGGCGAGCACGGCGCCCATATCGAGATGGGCCATATGGATGTGCCCGACAATTCCATTCCCATGGTGGGGGCACGCGGTCCGCACGATTACATCACCATGGGTGGAATGTTTACCGTTCTCAAGGTACGTGACCGGCTGACAGGAAATGCTGATCCGGGCTGGTATCAGGCACCGGACGGCACACAGGCCCGCCAGGCCACAACGGCCGAATTGCAGCGCGACGGAATCGACCCGAGCCGCCGCAACTGATAGGGAAATGCCATGAATATGATTTTCGCTCTCGCGCTCCTGACCCTTGCGGTGGACCACGGCAATGATGGTCATGACCACCACCATCACGGTGAAATGGCCGCCCGGTCGACTGCCGCGGCCGATGTCCGCACGTCTGACGCCAATGCCCGTACCGCGCTGTTACGCCATGAGGCTTTGCCGGAACTGGGCATGCCGGCGATGGTGATGGAATTTTCCATCGCCGAGGGCGTGGACATGACCCTGTTCGAGCCGGGCGCGGCTCTGACCATTACCGCCACGATGGGCGAGAGTGGTCTGACCGTGATCGAGGCCGAGCCGGAAGCGGCAGAATAATGCGTCCTTTCATCCGCTGGCTGATCAGATTGCACAAATGGGCGGCCCTGATCATCGGCCTGCAAGTCCTGGCCTGGGTTGCCGGCGGTGTGGTGATGAGCGCCATCCCCATCGAGCAGGTGCGGGGCGAACACAATATCGCCGAGCCTGTTGCGGGGCTGGATCTGACCGGCGTGCGCTCCCCAGCGGATATTGCCGCTGAAGCCGGCATCGAGCCTTCAAGCGTCGAATTGCGTACCTGGCTGGGCCGGACCGTCTATGAATTCGGCCGAAACGGAGAAGCCTCGCTGATTGCCGATGCCGTCTCGGGGGATCTCCTGTCACCAATTGACGAGGAAACAGCGATCGCAGTCGCCCGCGCCGATTATGCCGGGGATCCGGACATCGAAGCAGTCACCTTCTTTGCCGAGCCCACCTGGGAATCGCGGCGCGACACACCAACTTTCCGCGTGGATTTCGCAGATGGTGAAGGCACGCGCCTCTATGTCAGTACCGCTACAGGCGAAGTGGTGGCCCGACGCAATGATGCCTGGCGCTTCTATGATTTCTTCTGGATGCTACACATCATGGATTATGGCGACCGCTCGCACTTCAACCATCCGCTGCTGGTCTGGTCGTCGGTGATTGCCCTGGCGATGAGCCTGTTCGGCTTTATCCTGCTTTTCCCCTGGCTGGGGCGGATGATCTCGCGGCGGAAGCTGGACTAGTCCTCACACATGCCGCATTCGCGGGCATGGTCATGACCTTCGCTCTGGCGGCGGTGCCAATTGGCAATATGAGCCGCAATCAGCAGACTGACACCGGTCACGGTCAGGACGGTTTCGCCGGGCTGCGCAATCAGATGTGAGGCACCTGCCAGCATCAGGGCAAGGCCGGTTCCTGCAACGCCCATCGTCCATTTGCCGGCACGCATCGCTTTCTCACCCCAGAAAAAGGCCAGCACCGTCACCGGTGCGGCAATCAGGAAAAGGATGAGATGGGCTCGCCCGTCCACCAGCGACATGCGTTCTGCCAGCTCCGGGGCCAGTGCGGGAGCCGCAACCGCCGCCGTCGGCAGGGCCAGACAATGCAGCAGGCAGACCACCGAAAGGCTGGCGCCGGAAACATCCAGCAAGGATTTGGTACGATGAGTCATGACGGCCTACGTTCGAGTGCGGTGATGATATAATATAACATCTGCCAGAAGGAAAGACGGCCGGCCTGTTCTTCACAGCAAAAAAGGCGGCCCGAAGGCCGCCCTTTCGCATTCCGCCACGACAAGTGGCTAGTTGTCGCCGAACTCGATCTCGGAAATATGCAGGGTGGCCGGAGGCGTTCCTGCAGAGGACGAGTAGGTTCCGACCCAGATGTCATAGACGCCCGATTGCGGGTTCTCGAACATCAGGCCCGGATTGAGCCCTTCAGCCCCGTCATCATTGCAATGCCAGCTGCCATCCGGTGCATTCACGATAATCACCGTGTCGCGGCTGGAGGTGGCCGACAGATAGAGGTCGAACGTATTGCCGGCCGCATAGGTCAGCTCGAAATCCGGGGCAGCCGTGGCATAGCCCCAGCAACCATCCGGTCCGTTGTCACGCACATCGACATTGCCGCCGGCAGCGATCTGCACATTGTACGGATCCGGCAGGAAGCCGCTGTTCAGCGATACCGAGCCGTAGTTCGACGGCAGCGAGAAGTCGAGCATGTTGGACTGCTGCGGAACGGTCTGACCGCCGAAGCTCAGCTCCGAGATGTGGAGCGTCGCCGGAGGCGTTCCGGCAGAGGACGAGTAGGTGCCGACCCAGATATCATAGACGCCCGATTGCGGGTTCTCGAACATCAGGCCCGGATTGAGACCTTCAGCCCCGTCATCATTGCAATGCCAGGTTCCATCCGGCGCATTCACGATGATCACCGTGTCACGGCTGGACGTGGCTGACAGGTAGAGATCGAACGCATTGCCGGCCGAATAGGTCAGCTCATAGTCCGGTGCGGACGTGGCGTAACCCCAGCAACCCGGCAGACCGGTCTCGCTGACATCGATATTGCCGCCGGCAGCGATCTGCACATTGTACGGATCCGGCAGGAAACCGCTGTTCAGCGATACCGAGCCATAGTTTGACGGCAGGTTATAGTCGAGCAGGCCGGTTGGCTGCGGTGCGGACTCGCCACCAAAGCCCAGCTCCGAGATGTGGAGCGTGGCCGGAGGTGTTCCTGCAGAGGACGAGTAGGTGCCGACCCAGATGTCGTAGACGCCCGATTGCGGGTTCTCGAACATCAGGCCCGGATTGAGGCCTTCGGCCCCGTCATCATTGCAATGCCAGCTGCCATCCGGTGCATTCACGATGATCACCGTGTCGCGGCTGGAGGTGGCCGACAGATAGAGGTCGAACGTATTGCCGGCCGCATAGGTCAGCTCATAGTCCGGCGCTGCGGTCGCATAACCCCAGCAGCCTTCCAGCCCACTCTCGCTGACGTCCACATCACCACCAGCGGCAATGGAAACGTTCACGGGATCAGGCACAAAACCGGTCTGCAGGGTCTGACTGCCATAGTTGGACGCAAGCGACGGGTTCAGGCCAATACCTTGCGGGCGCGGACCAAATCCGATCTCGGAGACATAGAGCGTCGCCGGCGGCAGGCCGGCTGAGGAGGAATAGGTCCCCACCCAGACCGAGTAGAGACCCGAGGCCGGACGGTCGATATTGATGCCCGGATTCAGGCCTTCTCCACCGTCATCATCGCAGAACCAGTTGCCGCGCGGATCGCGGACGACCAGCGTGGTATCGGTTTGCGAGATGGCCGACAGGAAGAGTTCAAACTGACCGGCGCCATAGTACAGATTGAAGTCCGGCGCATCAGCGATATAGCCGCGGCAGACACCGCTTCCGTTGACATTGCTGCTGACGGAGATGTTGCCACCCGCGCGCATCTGAACGCTGTAAGGATCCGGCAGGAAACCGGAATCCAGTGTGATCGACCCGTAGCTTGGTGCTAGCGAGACGCTTTGTGCGGCTGCGGACGCGGCGGCAATGACCGCCACGCCCAGAGCCGGAAGGATGGTTTTCATGGTTTCTTCTCCCGGATCGGGTTGGTTCTAGTAGGAGCTGAGCTCGGAAATCGACAGAGTAGCGTTCCGGTAAGAAGCCGAACCGTAGGTGCCGACATAGATGTCGTATTGACCCGACATCGGGCTGTTCCAGCGCAGCGACGGATTCAGACCCTGCCCGCCATCATCATCGCAGTACCAGCGGCCATCAGGCGCATTGATCACCAGCGTGGTGTCCGAGCTGGAGCTGACCGAGATAATCAGCGGCAGGATGTTGCCCGCGCGATATTGCAGCCGGAAATCCGGGGCATTGGCCACATAACCACGGCAATTGCCGCCGATGGATTGTGAGGCGTTGATCGAGCCGCCCGACTGCAAGTTCACCAGATACGGGTCCGGTGTGTAGCCGGAGCTGAGGGTGACACCGCCATAAGTCGGGTTCAGGCGCCAGTCCTGAGCCTCGGCCGCACCGGTCATGGCCATCACGGCCAGAGCAGAGACGGCGGCGGAAATGGAAAGTTTACGAAGCATATTCATGTCCCCTGTTGATCGACCGCTCCCGACCATCGGGACCGGTGCGGGAGTGGGCCTGGACCTCCCCGGACCCCTCTCGCTATGGAGACTAACATTAAAACCCGTTCATGCGTGAACCCTGCTTGAACGGAAAAATCGTCGCAGAGGCAGGAATCTGCCAGATTCCTGCCATAATTCGCGTATTGGGCGAGTAATTGGCCGAAAATTAGCGCGGTGCGAGAACCATGGTCATCTGCCGGCCTTCAAGTTTCGGCTCGAACTCAACCTTGGCCAGCGCGGCGAAATCTTCCTTGACCCGGTTCATCACTTCCATGCCCCGGTCCTGGTGCGCCATTTCACGGCCGCGGAACCGCAGGGTGACCTTCACCTTGTCGCCATCCTCGAAGAAACGGGTCATGGCCTTGGTCTTGACCTGGTAATCGTGGATATCGATGTTCGGACGGAGCTTGATCTCCTTGATATCCTGGGTCTTCTGCTTCTTGCGGGCTTCCGCCTTTTTCTTCTGTTCCTGGTATTTCAGCTTGCCGTAATCCAGGATCTTGCAGACGGGAGGATCAGCGTTCGGCGACACTTCTACAAGGTCGAGCCCCGCCTCTTCAGCCGCCTCGATGGCAGCGTCAACAGGCATGATGCCCTGCTTTTCGCCATTCTCATCGATCAGCAGAACACGGGGAACACGAATATCATGATTGACGCGGGGCCCCTCCTTTTTAGGAGGCGGTGCAGCAAAAGGTCGGCGAGCTATGTAACTTCTCCACTAATAGCCAGAACAGGAAAAATACCACAGATAAGGAAAAAGGCGACGCCTGTGTGACAGCCCTCCGCCCGCTCCGCAGCGGGGAGTGTTATGGGGGTCACAGCCGGAAAATCAAGCCGCACGCGGTGATTCCTCGAATCCGCCGGCCACACGCATTGCCTGGAGCGCCTCGGATGCCGTCAGCTGGGCCAGAACCGGCGCATGCAACAACACCACAGGCGAGGCACCGCGCGGCGCCTTCAATTCCAGCGGCTCGCCATCCGGGTACAGGCCGGCCGCCGGTGGTCCGGCCGCGACCAGCAGGTGCAGCAGGTCGGTATCCTCACCGAAAACGAACCGCGTCCGGCGCGCCAGCCCGGCCAGCTGGACCAGCTTGGCCTTGCCTGTCAGATCACGCGCCTCGCGAACCGTCTCGGCAACAAAGCGGCCCGTATCGCGCGCTGACGGTCCCCCGACAATGGCGGGGATAAGCCCCTCGGCAATCAGGGCCTCGGCCAGCGAGGCCCAGCGTTCGCGCGGCCAGCGCAGATTGGGTTTCACTTCTTCGCCTGCCGGCGCCAGCAGGACAAACGACCCGTTCAGGCCGAAATATTCCGGTTCCAGCATGCGTGAATTGCGCGCCAGATAGTCCACCCAGGATACGTCCGGCGAAGGCGCCTCGCCGAGCCGGAATTGATCCGGGCCCATGCCGGTACGGCCCAGCGCTGCGGCCGCCGCTTCGACCGGGTGTTCCCCTTCGCGGATACGGGGTGCCGCATCGATCCATTTGATCCGGGAAAAGCGCAGCCCGCCCTTGATGCGGCGCGCATCGGCATCGCCGACCAGATCATAGATCATTTTCGGCTTTACCGCCTTGATCCGCTTGGCCGTCAGCTTTGCCATCGCCCCCGTTGCCGTGGCATCGGTCTCGATCTGGCTGAAATAGGGACAGTGCTTCAGCAGGGCTTCATAGTCCGGTGCCGTCAGCAGGATCAGCTTGGCGCGGGGATAAGTCTCGCGAATACGCTGGCAGGAAGCCAGCCCGCGAACGGTCGACGGCAAATCGCCCCATAACAGGACATAGATGATGTCTTTGGCCGTCTGCTCCATCGCCCTACTCTAGAAGTTCGCGGTAAACCCGCAACGTCGATTCCTGTAATGCGGAAACCGTAAACCGTTCGAGAATACGTGCCCGCCCTGCTACGCCCATGGCGTTTCGGGCGGCCGTATCAAGCATCATGACAGACTGCAATGTTTTTGCCAGTTCGGCTGCATCGCCCGGCAGCGTCCGCCAACCCGTCACCGCGTGCTCGACCACCTCGCGCGCACCCCCATGATCTGAAACGATCACTGGCAGGCCGGCGGCACTGGCTTCAGCCGCCGTCCGCCCGAAGGCTTCCGGGTCTGTGGAGGGGTTGAGCGCGACATCCGCAAGCGAGAAGGCCGCCGGCATATCGCCGCAATGACCGGTGATCCGGACATAATTATCCAGTCCGAAACGATCTATGGCGAGCTTGAGCTCATCCTGGAAGGCGAACCGTCCCTGATCGCTTCCCACCAGCAGGAGCAGCGGCAGTTCGGCCCCCATGGCTTTCAGCCGTCCCATCGCCTCGATCGCTACAAGCTGGCCCTTCCATCGCGTCAGCCGCGCCGGCAGGATGGCGATGAAGGCCCCGTCAGGCAGGGACCATTGGGCGGCGAGATCGCGCCCGCGCTGGCGAACGGCCTCTGTCATCTCGAAACGCCCGGCATCCACGCCACGCGGAATGACCGTGATCCTGTCCTCTGACAGACCGTGCTCCGCCACGATATGGTCGCGGATGAATTCGGAATTGGCGATCACCCGGTCACCCCGCGCCATTACCGAATTGTAGAACCGCTTCAGCGATGATTTCGCATTATAGGTGCCGTGATAGGTCGTCACGAACGGCGTGTGGGTCTCGCGCGCCGCCTTGAAAGCCGACCAGGCCGGCGCCCGCGACCGGGCATGCACGATGTCGATCCCCCGGGACCTGATCAGCCGTTTCAGCGCCCCGGCATTGGACCAGGCCTTGAAAACGTTCTTCGTCGCCATTGGCAGACGGATCAGCTCGGCACCCGCTTCGGCCAAATCGGCCTCCATGGCACCGCCCTCACTGGCCACCAGCGCCTCATGTCCGCCCTGAACAAGCGCCTGCGCCACCTCGATCGTGGTACGCTCGGCGCCGCCGGTTTCGAGCTGGGGGATGATTTGCAGAACTTTCATGCGCGAACACGCTCTCTCGGACTTGACCTTGTTCGCCACTCTGCGGGAAAGGTCGCGCCAACTTGTTTCACAGGATCAGGACCATGACAAACGCCCCGGACATCCAGTTTCTTGATCGGCCGGATGGCGAGAGGATCGCCTATGTCGAACGCGCGGCGCAGCCCGGCAAGGCCAGCCTGGTCTGGCTCGGCGGATTCAAGTCGGACATGGACGGCACCAAGGCACTTGTGCTCGATGAATGGGCGCGGGAATCCGGCCGCGGCATGCTCCGCTTCGACTATTTCGGGCATGGCCAATCATCCGGCAACTTCGAGGATGGCACCATCGGACGCTGGCGCGAGGATGCGCTGGCTGTGATTGATGAACTGACCGAGGGCCCGCAAATCCTTGTCGGCTCTTCCATGGGCGGCTGGATCAGCCTGCTGGCCGCCAAGGCCCGTCCGGAACGGATCGGCGGCATGCTTCTGATCGCTCCGGCACCCGATTTCACGTCCGAGCTTATGTGGCCGAACTTCTCAGAAGATGTCCGCCGGCAGATCATGGAAGAGGGCAAGTTCGAGGAACCCTCTGCCTATGATGACGAGATTTTCATCGTCACCCGGAAACTGATCGAGGACGGCAAGAACTGGTCAGTGCTGGGCGAGCCCCTGGCCTATGAGGGTCCGGTGCGCATTCTGCAGGGCATGAAGGATGACAGCGTGCCCTGGCAGCACGCCCAGCGCTGTGTCGACCTGGTCTCCAGCGAGAATGTCGTCCTGACCCTGATCAAGAATGGCGACCACCGCCTGTCGACCGAAACCGATCTGGCCCGGTTGATCGTTACAACCGAGCGGCTCGTCCGTCAGGTCGAGGCGGCATAGATCGCGCTCAGCCCTTCACGATAGGACGGGTATTCAAGCTCGACCCCCAGCGCCTTTCGCGTGGCTTCGCCGGAGACACGCCGAGAGGACGCATAGAAACTGCGCATCATCGGGCTCATTTCGGCTGTAGCGAAGTCCTCTTCGGGCGGAGGCTCGATACCAAGCAGCCCGGCCGCATACGCCACCACATCGGCCTGCGGGCGCGGTGCGGCATCCGCCAGATTGAACGGGCCCGGCACATCCGGACGGGCTATCGAGGCCATCAGCGTGGCCGCAATATCGTCCACATGAATGCGCGAGAAGACCTGCCCGGGCTTGATGATCCGCCGGGCCTTTCCGTCCTTCAGCCGGTCCAGCGCCGAGCGTCCCGGACCATAAATCCCGGACAGGCGGAAAATCCGCGTCCTGTCCGACAGGGCCTGCCAGCCTCTTTCGGCCGCCAGCCGCCTTCGCGAGCGTTCATCGGCGGGCGCAGGCGGCGTGGTCTCATCTACGCGGCCGCCGCCTGCATCGCCATAAACACCGGTTGTCGAGAGATAACCCAGCCATTCCAGGCGCGGCAGATCCGGCTGCCCGGCCATTGCCAGTACCGGATCGCCCTCGGGGCCCGGTGGCACAGAGACCAGGATATGCGTTGCCGCCATCATCGCCGCGCGCAAGGCCTCCGCATCCGGATTGACCAGCGGAGCAATACCGTCCGCCTGCATCTGCTCGGCTTTCTCTCCGGATCGGGTGGTTCCGGCGAGCGAAAACCCGGCCTTCGCCAGAAGCGGTGCCGTGGCTTTTGCGACATAGCCGTAACCCAATAACAAGGCTGAGCGGGTGTATGACATGGACGCCAATCTAGGCCGTGCCTATGCTGTCTCCAATGGGCGAGTGGGAGCTCTGGACATGAAGCGTATTCTTTTTGCCAGCACGGCGGCCTTGGCCTTTGCGTCGGCCGGTTTTGCGCAGGCGCGCGACACCGCGCGCTATGAAGCCTGTCTTGAACGCATCGAAGCGGATCCGGACATGGCCTATGAGGATGGTCTGGCCTGGCAATTCGAAGGCGGCGGCTGGCCGGCCCGGCATTGCGTTGGCCGCGCCCTGATTGCGCTCGGTGAGGAAGAAGAAGGCGCCTTCCGCCTGCAAGCGCTGGCCGAAGCCCCTGATGGCGGCCCCACCACCATGAAAATTGTTTACCTCGCCGAAGCCGGCGAAGCCTGGATGACGGTCGGTCATCCCGAAGAAGCCCGCCGCGCCTATTCCCGCGCCGTGGAAATGTCGCCGCAATCCGCCCCGCTCTGGCTAGGCCGTGCCCGCGCCGCAGCCGGCATGGGCGAATGGGCCGCTGCAGAGGCCGATGCCGCCCAGGCGATCAATTACGATCCGCGCAATTATGAAGGCTGGCGCTCGCGCGCTGAAGCCCGGCTGGAGCTGGGTGATCTGGATGCTGCCGAGCGCGACATGCAGCGCGCGCTGGAACTGGCCGGCACGGACGAGGAAGCGGTCTCCGTCCTCCTCATCCGCGGTCACATCCTTGAGGCCCGCCGGACGGGACGCTAGTCCTCCGCGTCCTCGTCGGCTTCTGCTGCTTCCAGCGTTTCCTCGATCCAGGCTTCGGTCCGGTCTTCCAGATAACCCAGCGGCACAGCGCCTTCGCTGAGCAGCTCGTCATGGAAATCACGGATGTCGAAATGGGCACCCAGACGCTCCTCGGCGCGGGACCGCAGATCGCGCATCAGCATCTCGCCGGTCTTGTAGGCCAGCGCCTGGCCCGGCCAGGAAATATAGCGCGACACTTCGGTGCGGATATTGTGCGGCGCCAGGGCGGAGTTTTCGAGGAAGCACGCCTCGGCCTGCTCCCGCGTCCAGCCCATGTAATGAATGCCGGTATCGACGACGAGACGGCAGGCCCGCCACATCTCGTAGGTCAGCCGGCCGAACTGGTCATAGGGCGTTGAATACATGCCCATTTCCTCGGCGAGAAACTCCGTGTAGAGGCCCCAGCCCTCACCGAAGGCGGTGATATAGGTGTTGCGGCGGAAGTCCGGCACATCCTCCAGCTCCTGCGCCAGCGCGATCTGGTGATGGTGACCCGGCACGGCTTCGTGCACAGTCAGGGCTGGCAGATTGTAGAGCGGACGCTGGGAGAGATTATAGGTGTTCACCATGTAGCCGCCGGCCACGCCATTCTCCAGCGAGCCCGGCCAGTAGCGGCCCGTCGTATAGGTCGGCGCCATCGAGGCCGGCACCGGGCGCACGCCATAGGACAGGCGCGGCAAGCGGCCGAAGAAACGCGGCATGGCATCATCGGCGCGCTTGGCCAGCCAGGACGCATACATCATCAGCTCCTCTTCGGTCTCGGCGTAGAATTGCGGATCGGTCCGCAGGAAGTCGAGGAATTCGGCGAATGTGCCCTCGAAACCGACCTCCTCGATGATCTCCTCCATCTCGCCGCGGATACGCGCCACTTCGGCCAGACCGCGCTGGTGCACCTCTTCCGGCGAGGTATCCAGCGTGGTGTGGAAGCGCACCAGCGCCTGGTATTGCGCGCGGCCGTTCGGGACCGAGGAAATCCCCAGATCCTCGCGGGCCGCCGGCACATATTCCTCGTCCATGAAGGTCAGAAGGTCGGCATAGGCCGGCAGGACGACATTTTCGACGGCAACCGTCGCAGCCGCGATCAGGCGGGCGCGCTCGACCTCGGAGACCGTCGCCGGCAGATTCTCGATCGGGGCGACCATGCCGGTCTCTTCAACGCTCATCGCGGCGATGGCCGCGATCTGGTCGCGCACACCGCCAATGATGTTTTGTGGCTGGGTGTAACCGTCTTCAATGCCCTGGCGCATCCAGTAAATGTTCTGATCGAGATAGCGCGGGATATCCTCCAGCCGGGCAATCCAGTTCTCCGCCGCCTCGACCGTGCGCGGACGCGCCGAGGACGCGGCATAGAGCGGGGTGGAGAAGAAGCCGCTATCATTCGAGAACGGTGCGCGCTGCATGTCATATTGGGCGAGCTCGACCCGGAATCGCAGCACATAGTCCAGCGTCGCATAATTCACGATCTGGTCTTCGGGCAGGGCGCTTTCATCAATGTCCTGCAGGCGCTCGAGGAAACCGGCTTCGGCCTCTCGCGCCTCGGCCAGCGCTTCCGGCGAGAGATCGCCCCAGCGGCGGGCAAATTCCGGGTTCTCCTCCGGATCCTCGCGATTTTCGAAGGCCTCGAAATCCGCAATCAGCGTCTCGAAATCCTCGGCATCATCGGCGAAGGCCGGAGCCGACAGGACAAGACCGGAAACCAGAAGTGCACGCAGCATGTGTTCTCTCCCCAAATACTTTCCGGGGAGACTAGTGCGGATTTGCGGCTTGTCAGCCCTTAGCTGCGTTTCAGATCTTCCGGCCGCAGGGCGAGGCGCTTGGCGATCTGCTTGTCGACAACTTTCTCCGGCAAGAGGCGCGGCATTGTCCAGTTCTGGAAACGCTCGGGCACTTCCGCATAGCGGTTCTTCGGATTGGCCGCCGTCAGGCAATGATGCACGCGGCGGCCGATCTGTTCCGGCGGCAGGCCTTTTGGCCCGCGATCCAGCATCCAGTTGAGGACACGCTGCATGGAGGTTTCATAGTCCGAGCCGCGATAATTCTCGATCTCGGAATTATCGTCCGCCTTGTCCCAGATCGGTGTTGCCACAGCGCCCGGCCCGATCACATGCACGCCGATCCCGTAGAGATTCAGCTCCTTGCGCAGGGATTTCGACAGGCCCTCGACCGCATGCTTGGACGCGGCATACGGGCCGACAAAGGGCATGCCCATCACACCGGCCACCGACGACATCATTACCACGCGGCCCTTATCGCCGGACAGGCTCTGATCCGCGCCGAGCAGCGGCCCGAAGGCCTGCACGGTCCGCAGAACGCCCAGCACATTGATGTCCAGCTGGCGCTCGACCTCCTCGATCGGGATATGCAGTAAGGGACCGGAGACAGCGACACCGGCATTGCAGACCAGGCCGCGCAACGTCTGCCCGCCCAGAGCCTTGCGCACCTCGTCGCCCGCCGCCTGCATGGAAGCGGTATCGGTAACTTCCATGGTGAGCGGCGTCACGGCATCGCCGAAAGCCTGCTTCAGCCGTTCGGCATCGGACGGTTTGCGGACACCGGCAAAGACATGCCAGCCCTCCTGGATCAGCACGCGGGTCGTGGCCTCGCCGATCCCGGTCGAAGCGCCTGTGACAACTGCGGCGGGTTGGGTAATGGTCATGGCGTGGCTCCTCAGACGGTAATTGTCCTGTTTACGCATAACATGGCCAAGAAGATTGCTTTTGACGAATCAGATTGCGGCGCTAGCCTTCCGACAAACCTTGGGAGGGGCCATCATGATTATCCGTTCGCTTGCGATCACACTCAGTCTGACCTTCGCCGCCACAGCGGCTGCGCAGGACCGGCAGGCGCTGGTCGGCGGCACGCTGATTGACGGCAATGGCGGCCCGCCCATCCTCAACTCGGTCATCCTTGTTGAGGGCGAACGCATCACCGCGGTCGGCAATCAGGATTCACTGGCTGTGCCGGAAGGCTATGAGATCATCTCCACCGAGGGCATGACCGTCCTGCCGGGCCTGTGGGAGATGCACGCCCACCTCATGCTGACCGGCCATGCCGATTATTCGCACTGGCACCCGACCTATGCCGACCGTCTGGAAGACGAGATCATGCCGGCCTCGGCGGTCCAGCTCTTGCTGGCCGGGGTCACCACGGCCCGCGATCTGGGCGCGCCGCTGGAAGAAAGCCTCTCCATCCGCGACCGCATCAATGCCGGTGAGCTGCCCGGCCCGCGCCTCTTTGTCTCCGGTCCCTTCCTGCAGAACGAACCCTATCCGGGCACCGAGAATTACCGGTGGGGCATTTCCTCGGTCCGCGAGGCCCGCGCCCGCGTGCGCGAACTGGCCGAGGCCGGTGTCGATGTCATCAAGCTGGTCGATCAGGACGAGATGGAACTGGAAACCGTCCGCGCCCTGGTGGACGAGGCCCATGCCCACGGCCTGCGGGTCGTTGGTCACTCGCACCGCGCCGATGAAATCCTTGTCGGCCTGGAAGTCGGGGTGGATAATTTCGAGCATACCGGCCTCACCACCGCGCCGGAATATCCGCCCGAAGTGATCGAGGCGCTGCGCCGCCGCACCTCGCAGGGCCGCGTGCGCGGCGGACCGCTCTACTGGACGCCGACCATTGAAGGCCTGTGGAATTACGAGCGCACCCGCGATAATCCCGAACGGCTGGACAATACCTGCTGGCATCGCGGCCTGCAGCCGGACACGATCGCCGACATTGAAGGCTCGCTGGAACATGTCGAGCGGCTGGAATACATGCAGCTCACCCCGCTGCGCCGCCCGACACTGGCGCGCAAGTTCGAGCAATTGCGCGAGGCGGGCGTGGTTATGCTGATCGGCACGGATTCAGGTATTCCGACCAAATTCCACTGCCAGTCCACCTGGAACGAGATCGATATCTGGACGCGCGAACTGGACGTGCCGGTGATGGATGTCATCCGCTCGGCCACCTACTGGCCGTCCGTCCTGATGGGCGTTCAGAATGAATGGGGCCGCGTGCAGGAAGGCATGTATGCCGACATCATCGCCGTCGACGGCGATCTCCTGACCTATCCCTCCCTCCTGCAAAGCGTCGACTTCGTGATGAAAGGCGGTGTGGTCTATGTCGAGGACGGAAATGTCATCGAGGAACGCCTGCCGGAGAGCCTGCGGATGGAGTGATGGTCAGCCGCCCGACTTCATATTTTCTGCGAATTCGATTGTACGATCCAGATAGTCTTCCTTGATGTATGGAGGCATGCCGAGCCGGTCACCCGTAGCGAAGGTTGATCTATAGTCCTTGAGTGTGTCGCTTCGTCCCAGAACCGCCAAGCTTGCCAGATGCATCAATGCGGCCAGTCCGGGAAGGTTTGTGGGCGCATCCGCCAGACATCGGATTAGGGCTTGCATGTCCCGACTGAGGGCCCATTCCGTTCCAGCCTTGATGGTGCCTTCAATGTCGTCCAGCGACGCGATTTGCTGCCATTGTTCGAGAAACACGGGGAAGCCGAAACCTTCATGGATGTGATCGCAGGCTCGCGTGAAAGTTTCGTCGCTGACGCTCCAGCAACAGCGAAACTGCCGGCCATGGGGCAGGTCGCAGATCAGCTCTGCGCCCCGGTCCGGAAGGATCAATCTGGCATAACGGTCGCCGGTTTCGTCCCGGCAGAGTTTCCAACCCTTGGCCTCAAGTGCTGCATAGACTTTGTGTAAGGGCATTTGGCTTCATCCATCACATCCGGCGTCAGCCTAGCCATACCACTCGGGAATCAAAACACTTCAAGCCGCATCCCCGCATTGATTTGAGACCGGCGCAGCTTATTGTCTGCGCCGAACTGGGAATTGTCTGATCAGGGAACACCAAATGGCCAGCGGAACCTCTGATACGCGGCCGCTGTCACCCCACCTTTCGGTGTGGCGGTGGCATGCGACCATGCTGTCGTCCATTCTCCACCGCTTCTCCGGCATCGTGAACTATATCGGCGCCATCGCGCTGACCGTCTGGCTGGTCCTGCTGGCCTCGGGCGCGGAAGACGCGGTCGCCATCTTCACCAGCGGGTCGCTGTCCTGGCTGACGGCAATCGGCCTGATCGTGCTGACCTGGTCGGCCAGCTATCATCTGCTGAACGGCATCCGCCATCTGGCCTGGGATATCGGCAAGGGCTTTGATCCGGCCGGATCGAACATGCGCTCCATCCTGATCATCGCCCTGTCTTTCGTGCCGCCGGCGCTGATCTGGTTCTTTGCCCTTTCGGGAGGCGCATCATGAGCATGGTCACCCCCGCCAAGCGCATCAACCGTCTGGGCTCGGCCAAGTCCGGCGTCCATCATTTTGTTGCCCAGCGCGTGTCAGCGATCGCGCTGGTGATCGCCCTGCCGCTCTTCATGATCTGCCTGTCGCAATCGGGCGCGCCCGATCCGGCCGCCAGCCGCGCCTTCTTTGGTTCGGCCTGGGGTGCCCTGCTGACGCTGATCACGATGAGTGCGACGCTCTATCACATGCGCCTGGGTTTGCAGGTCGTCGTCGAGGACTACATCCATGGAACGGCGATGAAGATGGGTCTTCTGATCGGCAATACGCTGATCACCTACGGGCTCTGGCTGGCCGGCGCCTATGCGCTGATCCGCCTCGCCGTGACCGGTTAGAACGGGAAAACGAAGAGACATGTCCGAATACACCTGGATCGATCACACCTATGATGTTGTTGTTGTCGGGGCTGGCGGCGCCGGTCTGCGCGCGGCACTGGGCGCGGCCCAGTCCGGCCTGAAGACAGCCTGCATCTCCAAGGTCTTCCCGACCCGCTCTCACACCGTCGCCGCACAGGGCGGCATTTCCGCCTCGCTGGGCAATATGGGCGAGGATGACTGGCGCTGGCACATGTACGACACCGTCAAGGGCTCGGACTGGCTGGGCGACCAGGACGCGATCGAATATCTCTGCCGCAATGCGCCGGATGCCGTTTACGAGCTGGAGCACTGGGGTGTGCCCTTCTCGCGCACCGAGGAAGGCAAGATCTATCAGCGCGCCTTCGGCGGCATGACCCGCAATTTCGGCGAAGGCCCGGTCCAGCGCACCTGCGCGGCCGCCGACCGCACCGGTCACGCCATCCTGCACACGCTCTATGGTCAGTGCGTCAAGGAAGAGACGGAATTCTTCATCGAGTATTTCGCCCTCGACCTGATCATGGATGATGACGGTGTCTGCCGCGGCATCACCGCCTGGAAGCTGGATGATGGCACGCTGCACCGCTTCCGCGCCAAGTCGGTCATTCTGGCCACCGGCGGTTATGGCCGCGCCTATTTCTCCTGCACCTCGGCGCATACCTGTACGGGTGATGGCAATGCCATGGTGCTGCGCGCCGGCCTGCCCCTGCAGGACATGGAATTCGTGCAATTCCACCCCACCGGCATCTATGGCGCCGGCGTGCTCATCACCGAGGGCGTACGCGGTGAAGGCGGCTATCTGACCAATTCCGAGGGCGAGCGTTTCATGGAGCGCTATGCCCCGTCCGCCAAGGATTTGGCGAGCCGCGACGTGGTTTCACGCTCGATGACGGTGGAGATCCGCGAGGGCCGCGGTGTCGGTCCGAAGAAGGATCATATCTACCTCCATCTCGATCACCTCGATCCGGACATCATTCACAAGCGCCTGCCCGGCATTTCCGAGAGCGCGCGCGTGTTTGCCGGCGTCGATGTGACCCGCGATCCGATCCCGGTCCTGCCGACCGTGCACTATAATATGGGCGGTATCCCGACCAATTATCACGGCGAGGTCCTGACCGTGAACAAACAAGGCGAGGAGATCACCGTGCCGGGCCTGATGGCTGTGGGCGAAGCCGCCTGCGTCTCGGTGCATGGCGCCAATCGCCTCGGCTCGAACTCGCTGATCGATTTGGTCGTCTTCGGCCGCGCCGCCGGCTTGCGCGTCGGCGATACGGTGGATGCGGCGTCCAGCCAGCCCGACCTGCCCAAGGGCGCAGGCGACAACACGCTGGCCCGCCTCGACAAATACCGCAACGCCAAGGGCAAGACGCCGACGGCGAAACTGCGCGATGACATGCAGCGCGCCATGCAGGAAAACTGCGCTGTCTTCCGCACCGGCGAGGTGATGAGCGAAGGCGTGGAGCGCATCAAGCAGGTCTATGCCGGCCTGCCGGACATCCATGTCTCCGACCGCACCATGGTCTGGAATACCGACCTCATGGAAACGCTGGAGCTGGACAATCTCGTCGCCCAGGCCGCCGTCACCGTGAACGGAGCCGTCGCCCGCGAGGAAAGCCGCGGCGCCCATGCCCGCGAGGACTTCGCCGATCGCGATGACGAAAACTGGATGAAGCACACGCTGGCCTGGTGTGACGAGGCCGGCAATGTCCGCCTCGGCTATCGCGGCGTGCATACCTTCACCCTGTCCAACGACATCGCCTATATCGAGCCCAAGGCTCGGGTTTACTAGGACACCGGAGACTGATCATGGTCGAACTCGCCTTGCCGCGTGGATCCCAGCCGAAGAAGGGCAAGACCTGGCCCAATCCGGATGGGGCGAAGAACACCCGCACTTTCAAGGTCTACCGCTATGACCCGGAAGCCGGCGGTAATCCGCGCTGGGACACCTATACGGTCGATCTCGATGATTGCGGACCAATGGTTCTCGATGCCCTGTTGTGGATCAAGAACAATGTCGATTCGACGCTGGCCTTCCGCCGATCCTGCCGCGAGGGGGTGTGCGGATCGTGCGCGATGAATATTGGCGGCCGCAACACGATTGCCTGCACCAAGGGCATGGACGAGGTGAAGGGCGACATCACCATCGCCCCGCTGCCGCACCAGCCCGTGGTCAAGGACCTGATCCCGGACCTTACCGATTTCTACGCCCAGCACGCTTTCGTGCAGCCCTATCTGCAGACCAAGACCGCCGAGCCGGAAAAGGAATGGCGCCAGTCCGACGAGGACCGCTCGGAGGTCGACGGGCTCTATGAGTGCATCATGTGCGCGTCCTGCTCGACCGCCTGCCCGTCCTACTGGTGGAATTCCGACAAATATCTCGGCCCGGCCGCCCTGCTACAGGCCTATCGCTGGATTTCCGACAGCCGCGATGAAATGACCGGCGAGCGCCTGGATGCGCTGGAAGACCCGTTCAAGCTCTATCGCTGCCACACCATCATGAATTGCGCGCAGGTCTGCCCCAAGGGTCTGAACCCGGCCGAGGCCATCGCCGGCATCAAGCAGCTGATGGTCGAGCGCGAGGGCTAACGCCCCCAGGCGAGGCGCTCACACGCATCCCGGATCAGTTCCGTCGCCTCGGCCTCGCTTTCCGGCAGGGATTTGGGGTCGATCGGCTGGCCGAAGCGCAAGGGATAGTGCGCGCCCTTCTTGCCGATAAAGCCCTGGAAGACCGTCATGTCCTTCAGTTCGACATGGATCTGGGCCAGCGCGTAATAGAGAACCGGCATGCGCTGGCGCACGCCCAGCGGAATGATCGGCTGGCCGAAACGCCGGGCAAAGCTGACCGCGGTCGGCATCCAGGGCTTTTCGCGCAACCGCCATTCTTTCCAGCTCCACTCCGCCATGCGGCCGGCCGGGAAGATCACCACACACCGGTCAGAGCGGAAGGCATCGAGCGCTGATTTCAACGTCTCGCGGGCATTTTCCCGGCTGCGGAAATTCTGCCGCCACTCTACCGGGATGATCAGCTCGGACAGGCCGGGGCTGACGCGCAGCGCATCCCTATTGGCAAAGAAACAGACATCCGGGCGCCGTTGGCGCAGCGCCTCCCAGACCGCCACGCCATCGGCAATCCCGCCGGGATGATTGGCGATCACCACACAGCCGCCGGTTTCGGGAATCTGGTCGAGATTTTCCGGTGACGGCTTCAGCGAGAGATAATCGCTCACCCATTCAAGGGTTCCGGTTCCCGGCAAATCCGCAATCGCATCCGCGATCTGAACCGCCTTCCTGTAACCCAGCAACGGATAGCCGATCGCCTTGATCAGCGACCAGACCTTTTCGCGCTGCGTCAGTTTCGGCGCGCGCTCCTCGATCAACCGGTCAACAATGTGACGGCTCATATCGTCATCCGGAGGCGCATAGGCATAGTCCATACCGCATTGATCACAGCCCTCATGAACCGCGCAAGCACCCCCCGCATTAACCTGTTGGCAAGGTTTGGCACTCGCCTTGCGGGGGAAGCATCCGATCTTAACACACTGTTCACGATTGGAACGCTCATGGCCGCTGTCGATACCGCTTTCGCCCCGTCCTTCCTGTCCCGCCTCGCTGCGCCGATCCGCAAGATGCAGCGCTCTGCCCTGCGCAAGCGGGGTCCGCTGGATGCGGCACTGGACGATTTCCTGGCCGAGGCCGCGCATCCTGGTGACAAGGTGCTCCAGCTGGGTCACAGCGGCGGCATTTCGGCGGCTTTCCTCGATCGCGGTGTGTATCTGAACCTCGTTGCCAGCTCCGGCGCGGCCGATCTGGTTGAGGCGATCTGCCAGCTGCGCGGATGTTCCTCAGCCCGTCTGCGCCTGTTTGAAAATGTCGGTAGCTCTGGCAATGTCGGCGAGGTTGACGCCGTCTGGCTGTCACGGACCAGCTCGCTGGCCGTTCTGGCCGCGCATTACCGCCATGCCGAACACCGCATCCGCACGGGCGGCTCGCTCTATCTCGACGGGCTGGACACCGAACACGGCAAGGCCCTGTTCAAGCAGATGCAGAATGACGAGGCTTGGCGTCTGGATGAAGTGATCTCCGGCGATGTTGCCGTCTTCCGCCGGGCGCTGGTTCTCGAAACCGTCTGAGGCCCGCAGCAAATAGCCGTTCCTGTCATCAAGCTGTGATCGAATGATTGTTGTCTCGCCACCGGTTCAGACCGGTGGCGGACATGACAGACCCCTACAATATTCTATTCCTCTGCACGGGCAATTCGGCTCGCTCCATCGTGGCCGAATGCCTGCTCAACCGGATGGGCGATGGCCGGTTCCGGGCGTATTCAGCCGGGTCCATGCCCGCGGGCAAGGTTCATCCACAAGCCCTGGCTCTGCTGAACAGTCTGGGTCATGAGACGGGCGCACTGCGCTCCAAAAGCTGGGATGAGTTCTCGGCGGATCGTGCGGACGCCCCGCAGATGCACTTCGTCTTTACCGTATGCGACCGCGCCGGCGCAGAAGTGTGTCCGGTCTGGCCGGGCCAGCCCGTCAACGCGCATTGGGGACTACCCGACCCGGCGGCCGCGACCGGCAGCGAAGCCGAAATCAGGCTGGCTTTCGCCGCCGCCTATCGTGCCCTGGAAAGACGGATTGAAGCCTTCATCAGCCTGCCCATCGAATCGCTGAACAGGCTGTCCCTGACATCACGCCTGAGAGAGATCGGCCAGCTCTAGTAAGGCGAGCCCGGCCGCTGTCCGGGGCGCTGCGGCGGTCCCTGTCGTTGTTCGCGGACCGGGATACGGGCGCGCTGCGGACGTTCCCGATCACTCTGGATCGCTTCTGCGCACTCTGCACTCGCCCGGCCCACAGGCAGCGGATCCGGAACAAAGCGGGTCGCCCGCGCCTCGGCCTCGGCCAGCTCCTCGGCTGTGACACCATCGCGGATGGCGATGATGGTTTCATCATCCATACGCGTCAGTCCCAGCGAGATTTCGCGAACATTATTGGTGTAGAGCAGGGCCCAGTAAGCGGCTTCCTGCGGATTGCCGATCTCGTGATAATGCCGGGCCAGCGCGGCTTGCGAAGCGCCCCAGCCGGCAAGCCCGGACCGGGTCAGATATTCCTCGCCGGTGGCGCGGTATTCATCGGCATCATCGCCACCCGCACGCGCCACTTCCAGCGCTGTCGTGCCGGCATAATACCAGGCCACTTCATAGCCGCTGCCGAACTGGGCCGCACAGATAAAGTAGTCGTGGGCCTCGGCATGATCGCCGCGCTCCAGCGCCTGCAGTCCGCGGCCATAGGCAGCGTCACCGCCGGCTCCGCCACGGAAGGTCGATTCATTGTTGTTCGAGGCGCAGGCCGACACAAGAGCCGCCAGCGCGAGAGCAAGAAGTGCGTGTTTCATGTCTCGCATATACACCCCACTGCCCGCCCGGGCGCAAGCCAAATGTCTTCACAGGCGAGTGCTGACCGGATGGCACGTCAGGGGGACAGGCCTTTTGCAAGAACCTTGAAGGGAAAGGGCGGGGATCGGGGAAGTCCTTTCCCTTGGCCATGCCACCCGGTCAGTGCCGGATTAACGCAGCTGCATCTCACAATCCGTCGCAAACAAGGTGTTTGACGCTGCCCGCCGGACCGCGCCATAACCGGTGAAATGCCTCACGATCACGCACACCATGATGCCGGCCCCGGGCGGCTGACACCGGGCGAGGCCCGCAAGATCACCGGCAAGGCCACCGCCCTGTCGGTGACCGTCGCCCTGATACTCGTTGTTGCCAAAATCGTGGCCTGGCTGATGTCGGGATCAGTGGCCATCCTGGCCTCGCTCGCCGACAGCGCACTCGACCTGGCCGCCTCGCTGATCACCTTTTTCGCCGTGCGATTTGCCGCCGAGCCCGCCGATGCCGAACATCGCTTCGGTCATGGCAAGGCCGAAGCCTTTGCCAGCTTTCTGCAGGCGCTTTTCGTCGCCCTGTCGGCAGGACTTCTGCTTCGCGAGGCCTATCAGCACATCATCGAACCGCGCGAAGTCACCAATGGCACGCTGGCTATTGGCGTGATGGTCCTGTCCATCGTGCTTACCGCCGGCCTGGTCTGGGTCCAGACCCGCGCCGTGAACCAGACCGGCTCTGTGGCCGTATCAGGCGACCGCGCGCATTACATGGCGGACCTCGCCTCCAATCTGGCCGTCATCGGCGGTGTTGCGGCCGCGGCCTTCTTCGCCCTGCCCATGGCCGACCCGATCGTCGGCGGCGGCGTGGCGATCTGGCTGTTCTGGTCCGCCTGGAACGTCGCCCGGGGCGCGCTCGACCATTTGCTCGACCGCGAACTGCCCGATGCCGAACGCCAGAAAATCATCGAGATCGCCCGCGATGATGATCAGGTCATCGATGTTCACCAGCTGCGCACCCGCGCCGCCGGCCCGCTAATCCACATCCAGATGCACATGGATCTCGACCCGAAGCTGACGCTCGAAGCCGCGCATGAAATCGTCGTCGCTGCCGAAAATCGCCTGCTGGAGAAATACCCGGCCGCCGACATCATCATCCACCCGGACCCGCACGGGAAAGCCGAGCCGCACGGGCTGGCCTTCTTCCAGTCGAAAGACGACCCCGAAGCGGTTGAAGGCGCTTAATTTCTGCCAAGAAACACAATAGCGTTTCCCGCCATGAGACGTCTTCACCACTGGCCGCTTGATCCCGCCTCCCGCGCCGCGCGTTTCGCGCTGGCGGAAAAGGGGCTGGATGTCGATCTGGAAGAGGCCAGGCCCTGGCTGCGCGCCGAGCCGCTTTTCAGGCTGAACCCGGCCGGCGGCCTGCCCGTGCTGGAAGATAATGGCGCGACCATTGCCGAGATCGGCCCGGTGCTGGAATATCTGGAAGACGCCTATCCCGGACAGCCGCTAATGCCGCGCGGTGCGGTCGAGCGCGCCGAGGTGCGCCGGCTGATCGGCTGGTTCGATGTGAAATACAATGGCGAGGTCAACGCCTATCTCCTGCACGAAAAGCTGGAAAAGCGCGCCCAGTCGCTCGGCGCCCCGGACCCGCAGGCCATCCGCGACGGCCGCGATCATCTGCGCTGGCATCTCGATTATCTCGCCGGCCTGCTGGACGAGCGCGACGGGCTGGCCGGCCCGCGCTTCACCCTCGCCGACATTATCGGCGCGGCGCATCTGTCCTGCGCGGACTATCTCGGTGATCTCCCCTTTGACGAGTTTCCGGCGGTGAAAACCTGGTATTCGCGGATCAAGTGCCGACCGGCCTTCCGCGGCCTGCTCGCCGACCGCTTGCCCGGCCTGCCCCCGGCAAAGCATTATGATGACCTGGACTTCTAGAAAATCTCCGGACGAGATCGCCACCGCCCTCGGCTTTGATGCCGTCCGGATTTGCCGTGCCGATGAGGCCTGGGCGGCGGCCGGGCGGCTGGAGGAATTCGTCGCGGCCGGGCGTCACGGCACGATGGGCTGGATGGAAGACACGCTGGAGCGGCGCAAGCAGCCCACAAACATGTGGCCAGAGGCGAACTCCGCGCTGGTGGTCGCCTTGAATTACGGGCCGGATAGCGATCCGCTCGAAGACCTCCAACACACCTCGACCGGCAATATCTCGGTCTATGCCCGCCATCGCGATTATCATGATGTGATGAAAGGCAAGCTGAAACAGCTGGCCCAGCGCTTCGCCCGCGAGACCGGCGCGGAGGTGAAGGTTTTCGTCGATACCGCGCCTTTGATGGAAAAGCCGCTGGCGGAAAAGGCCGGGCTGGGCTGGCAGGGCAAGCACACCAATCTGGTCAGCCGCGAGCATGGCTCCTGGCTCTTCCTCGGTGTGATGCTGACCAATGCGGAACTGGAGCCGGATACGCCGGGCCACGATCATTGCGGCGCCTGTACGGCCTGTATCGACATCTGCCCGACCAGCGCCTTCCCCGCGCCCTATCAGCTCGATGCGCGGCGCTGCATCTCCTATCTCACCATCGAACATGCCGGCCCGATCCCGGAAGAATTCCGCAAGCCGATGGGCAACCGCATCTATGGCTGCGATGACTGTCTGGCCGTGTGTCCATGGAACAAGTTCGCGAAATCCGCGTCCGAGGCCAAGCTGGTGGCGCGCGAGGATCTGAAACGCCCGCCGCTCGCCGATCTGCTCGCGCTCGACGATAAAGCGTTCCGCGCGCTGTTTTCCGGCTCTCCCGTCAAGCGCATCGGCCGCAATCGCTTCATCCGCAACTGCCTGATCGCGGCGGGGAATTCGGGAGATGCCGGACTCTTGCCGCTGGTGGAGGGCTTGCGTTCGGACCCTGATCCGGTGGTGGCTGAGGCAGCGGATTGGGCCGCGGGGGAGCTGAATTAATCGTCAGCCCTGCTTTCGCAGGGATGACGGCTGTGAAAGTGCTAAAGAATGCGCAATACACTTTCCGGCGGGCGGCCCAGAGCCGCCTTGTCACCCTTGATGACCACCGGGCGCTCGATCAGCTTCGGATTGTCGATCATGGCGGCGATCAGCTTGTCCTCATCGCTCTCATCCTTGAGTCCCAGCGCGCGATAATCGGCCTCCTTGGTGCGCATCCAGTCGCGCACCGAGGCAAAGCCCAGCTTCTTCAACACCGCTTTCATCTCGGCCACGTCCGGCACATCGCTCAGATATTCGCGCACCTCGGGGGCATAGCCATTCTCCTGCAGGAGCTTCAGCGTCTCGCGGGATTTCGTGCAACGCGGATTGTGCCAGATCACAAGGCTCATTCGATTAGTCCTCACTCAGTTTCAGAAGGGCTTCTGCCTCGGCGAGGTGAAGCCGTTCGGCCATCCGGCCCTCAAAGGGAATGGCGCCCTTGCCGGCATTCTCCGGAAGGGCAAAAGCCGCCACCAGCCGGCGCGCCGCATCGATCTCGTCATTCAACGGACCGAAGGCCTTATTGGCGGCTTGAACCTGCGAAGGATGGATCAGCGACTTGCCGGCAAAGCCCAGCGCGCGGCCCTCAGATGCCTCGGCGGCAAAGCCGTGCGCATCCTGGTAGGCGTTGAAGACGCCATCCAGCGGAGTCAGCCCGTAAGCGCGTCCCGCTGCCACGATCTGCGCCAGGTGCGGTGTCATCGCCCCCCGGCCCATAGCCTTCAATTCCTTCGAGAGATCATTCGTCCCGGCGATCACGCCGGAAAGATTTAGCGCACCCGCCGCCTCGCCGATCTCGCGCAGATGGAACAAGGCCAGCGGGGTCTCGATCATCGCCCAGAGCGGCGGACCATCCGGCATCAATGCGCGGGCGGCCTCGATGTCGGCCACGCCTTCCACCTTGGGCATGACAATCGCATCGGCGCCCATTGCTGCGGCGATATCGTCCGCCTCCAGCCCCGTCCCGATGGCATTGACGCGAATCGCCCGCACCGCGCCGCAGCCGGCCCATTGGGCCAGCGCGTCGGACACACGGCCGCGCGCATCGGCTTTCTCGTCCGGCCCGGCCGCATCCTCCAGATCGAGGATCAGCATGTCCGCGCCGAGCCCCGCCGCCTTTTCAATGGCACGCGGACGCGATCCCGGTACGAAGAGGGCGGAGCGGATGGGTCGAATCGGGCTTGGGCTCGTCATCAACGCGCCTATAACATGACCGCATGAAGCGCGTCCTGATTCTCTCCTCGCATGTTGCAGCCAGCCGGGTCGGCGGCCGCGTCAGCGTCACCGCGATGGAGGCGCGCGGCATCGAAACCGTTTTCGTGCCGACCATCCTGCTGGGCCGCCATCCCGGCCATGGCACACCGGGCGGCGGGCCGGTGCCGGATGAACAGTTCGGCGCCATGCTGGAAGGTGTCGCGGCGCAAGGCCTGTTTGCACAATTCGACGGCGTGCTGACCGGCTATTTCGCCAGCGCCGGGCAGGTGGAGATCGCCGCCGCCGCCATTGAGGAAATCCGCAAGGCGTCACCCAATCCGCTGATCGTCGCCGATCCGATCATCGGCGATGACGGCAAGCTCTATGTCGGAGAAGAGGTGGCGGCCGCTATCCGTGATCATCTGGTGCCGCTGGCGGATATGATCACGCCTAACGCGTTCGAGCTGGGCTGGTTGAGTGGCAACGATGTCACGACGCTCGCAGGGTTCATGGCGGCCGCGCAAGAACTGTCTCCGGTCACCTTCATGACATCGGCCCAATTCGGGGAGGATTTCGGCACCGCCTATCATTCCGGCGGTACCGCCATTCTTGCCCGGCACGCGAAGCTCGACCATTTGCCCAACGGGACGGGGGATCTTCTGACAGCCGAACTGATGGCCGCGCTGGTGTCCGGGTCCGATCCCGGCAGCGCCTTCGAACTGGCCATGGTCCGCACGCTGGATACTGCGCTCAAGGCGCGCCTGGTTGAGAGCGCGGAACTGCCCGACATTCTCGCCCGCCAGACCGCGCCCCATCCTGATGCGATGATTGATTTTCTGCCGCTGAACGCCTAGCTCCCCGCCCATGACCGACACCCCTGACATCAAGGGCCATACCGCGCCCGGATTTGAACCTGTTGCCGATATGTTTGCCTCCCTCTGGGACGGCACGGACGAGATCGGCGCCGCATTTGCCATCGAAATCGGAGGCGAGCGGGTCGTTGATCTTCATGCCGGCTGGACATCCATCAAGCGGGAGACGGAATGGGCCAACAACACGCTGGTGCCCGTCTTCTCCGCCAGCAAGCCGATCACGGCGATCACCATGGGCTGGCTGAAGGATCGGGGGCATTTCGGCTTCAGCGATAATGTCGCCAGCTACTGGCCGGAGTTTGCCCGGAACGGCAAGGCGGACATCAGCATCGCCCAGGCCCTGTCCTATCAGGGCGGACTGTGCGGCCTGTCCGAACCGGGCGAGGCCACGGACTGGTTCGATCGCCAGCTCATCGAAGCCAAGCTGGCCGCCCAGGCGCCGCTGTGGACGCCGGGCAACGGCTCCGGGTATCACCCGATCACGGCGGGCTTCATTGCCGATGCCATTGCCCGCCGGACGGATGGCCGCACAATCGGTCAGATTCTCAAGGACGAGATCGCCGGTCCGCGCGGTATCGACTTCTTTGTCGGCACACCGGAAAGCGAACATGCGCGGGTCGCAGAGCACCGCCTGCCGTCTCAGCCTCCCCATCTCGGGGAAATCAACGAATTCAATACACTGGCCTTCCTCAAGCCCTGGTCGACACCGGGCCGCCGGGGCACGACAGAATGGCGCAAGGCCGAGTTTCCGGCCGCCAACGGCCATTCCAATGCCGCAGCACTGGCGACCCTGATGGGGGTCTTCGCCAATGAAGGGCGTTTGCAGGGCGAAACCCTGCTTCAGCCAGGGACGGTCGGGGAATTGATGACCGAGCAGGTGGCCCGCCAGGACCGCGTCCTGCCCTTCGATCTGTCCTTCGGGATCAGTGTCATCCGCAACCGCACATCAGGTCATTTCGGGCCGGAACCGCTGGCCGTTGGTCAATATGGAATGGGCGGATCCTGTGGCTTTGCTGATCCGGAACGTCATATCTCGGGCAGTTTCACACCCAATCGGCTGGGCCGGTTTCTCGCCGGTGATCCCCGCGCCGTGTCGCTGATCAATGCGGTCTACGGGTGTTTGTGAGGCCTTCTTCGAGGCTCGCTTACGCGAGCACCTCAGAGTGAGGTGCTTGGTTGGCAGGCGCAGCCTGCCCAAAGCGCGACTGCGCGTCCGCAGCGAAGCGAGGAGTGAAGGCCCGGATGGGCCTGAACATCAAATAGAACAGGTTCACCCGAACCGCCGGACCGCCCATTCCTCGATATAGGCGGCCAGCTCGTCCGGCTTTTCCCACATCGTCCAGTGGCCACAGCCCTCCAGGACGTGCTTTTCCAGATCCGAACACAGGGCGGGCATCCATTGCATCAGCATGGGGGGCAGCATGAAATCAGCGTCCGCCCCGATCATCAGGCAGGGCATGGACAGGCGGTGGTCCACTCCGCCCATGCGTTCCCAGTTGCGGTCGAAATTGCGGTAGACATGGGTAGGCGTCACGGCGCCGGTCTTCGCATAGGCTTCGGCATAGACTGCGCGGTCTTTCGGCCCGACAATCAGATCTGTCTCGGCGCGGCCGGGATGCTTCTTGAAATTCTTGATGATGTGAGTGACGCCGGGAAACAGCGTGTCGAGCAATTCCGGCGGTGGGGGCGGCGCGAAGATATAGTTGAAGAAGGCCGCCTCCTGGCCTTCAAAGGCTTCTCGCACCGTCTCGGGATCCTGGAATTGCAGGATATAATGATCCTCACCGCCCATCGCCATGAAGGCTTCCGACGGCGGGGTGGACGGCCGCGGCAGGTGCGGCGTGTTCACGCCAATCGCGCCCATGAAACGTTCCGGCACCAGACAGGCGGCCTGCCACATGATGATGCCACCCCAATCATGCCCGCACCAGACGGCCTTCTCGATGCCCAGCGTATCGAGCAGGCCGGTGAGGTCGGCCGTCATCTCGTCAATGCCGTAGGCCTTCACATCCTCCGGCGCATCACTGTCACCAAACCCTTTCAGGTCCGGCGCGATGACCCGGAAACCGGCCTTCACCATGTGATCCCAGATCGGCTTCCAGGAATAGGACAGCTCCGGCCAGCCATGGATCAGCAAAAGCGGGATGCCGTCCTCGGGTCCGCCCAGGCGCACGGCCAGCTCGATATCATGGGATTTGAGGCGGACAGGATCGGGAAGTGTCATGCGGGCAGGGCCTTTCTGCGGCGGATCATGGAGACAGCAAAGCACGCCAGACCCGCCCAGATAAAGCCGAATGTGATGGCATGGCCCGGCGAGAACGGTTCGCCATAGGCGACACCGACCGCAAACTGCAGGCTGGGGGCGATGAATTGCAGAAGCCCGACAGTGGCGAAATGCAGGCCGCGCGCTCCGATGATGAACAGCAGCAGTGGCGCTACCGTCATCGGACCGGAGAGGATCAGCAGCGAGGCTTGCAGCGGCCCGTCGAAGAAATGCCCCTCCGGCGAGGTCTCGATGAAGGACAGCGCAATGATGGACGGCAGGAAGATGACCAGCGTCTCGATGAACAGGCCGACCCGGCCGTCCGCCGCGATCGTCTTGCGGATATAGGCGTAGATGGTGAACGACCCGGCCAGCGCCAGCGCGATCAGCGGCAGTGTGCCAACGGTCAGGATCTGGTTGATGACACCGATCGCGGCCAGCGCAATGGCCGCCGCCCGCCACCAGCCGAAATCCTCGCGGAAAACGATGATCCCCACCGCCACATTGACCAGCGGGTTGATGTAATAGCCCAGCGAAACTTCCAGAACGCGGTCTGCATTGACGGCAAAGATGAAGAGCCACCAGTTCGCCGCGATCAGCATGGCGGACAGGACCAGAAGGCCCAGCGTCTTTGGACGTGTCAGGACGGAAACGACCTGAGTCCAGCTGCGCGCCAACCAGATGAAAATGGCCAGGGTCGGCACCGACCAGACGGCCCGGTGCAGGACAATCTCCGAGGCCGAGGCAAAGCCCAGCAGCTTGTAGAAGATCGGCGACAGCCCCCAGATCGTGTAGGACGCCACGGCGGCGAGGCCGGCCCGAGCCGGGGATGTGGCAGATGTCGTCATGGCGGACCGTCTCCAGGAAGAGACGGTCATTTAGTTAGCGCGGCGCCCGGGCGCGACCCGATATTTGCAGCGCGCCCTTCACGATTGCATGCGCTCTGTTTCAGCGGTGAATTCTAACCAATCAGGCCGCGATTGTTCAGCGCTTCGGCGATCTGCACCGCATTGAGCGCCGCGCCCTTGCGCAGATTATCGGAGACGATCCACATCGACAGGCCGTGCTCGACGCTGGCATCCTCGCGCACGCGGGACACAAAGACTGCGAACTCGCCAACGCTTTCTACCGGAGTGACGAAGCCGTCATCCTCGCGATTGTCGACCAGCATCAGACCCGGCGACTCGCGGAGCAGATCGCGCGCTTCCTTGGCGGAAATCGGGTTTTCGAACTCGACATGCGCCGAGACGCCATGACCGACAAAGACCGGAACGCGCACACAGGTCGCTGCGATACGGACATCCGGGTCGAGGATTTTCTGGGTTTCCTCGACGATCTTCTGCTCTTCAGACGTGATGCCACCTTTCAGGAGATCGCCGATGCGCGGGATCACATTGAAGGCGATCTGCTTGGAAAATTCGTTCTTCTCGACCGGATCGTTGACGAAGATACCGCGCGTCTGGGTCCACAATTCGTCCATGGCGGCGCTGCCGGCCCCGGAGACCGATTGATAGGTCGAAATCGCGGCGCGCCTGATCCTCGCCTTGTCATGCAGGGGTTTGAACGCCACCAGCATCTGGATGGCCGCGCAATTGGGGTTGGCGACGATGCGTTTGGACGCCGCACCGTCCAGCGCCTCGGGGTTCACTTCGGGCACGACGAGCGGCACGTCCGGATCCATCCGCCAGGCCGAGGAATTGTCGACCACCATGGCACCGGCGGCAGCAATCTTCGGCGCCCATTCGCGCGAAGCCTCGGCACCCGCCGACATCAGCACCAGATCAACCTTGGAATAGTCAAAGGTTTCGGCATCCCTGATCTTCAGATCACGGTCGCCATAGGAAACCTCCACGCCCAGCGATTTGCGGGTCGCCAGCGCATGCATCTCGTCTGCCGGAAACAGGCGCTCATCCAGAATAGTCAGCATTTCCTTGCCGACCGCGCCCGTAGCGCCGAAGACCGCGACTTTCAAACCCATGGGAATGTCCTTCCTGACAATCTGACGCGCATATAGGGAGCGGCAGGCGGTAACGTCCAGCCCCGCAAACGCCTTGCCCTGATATCAGCTGTCCCCGCCGGGTTCGTCATCGGGCCGGGACCGGGCCTGCGACAGGCGCCAAAGCGCAAAGCCGGCATAAGCCACGATCGCCAGTATGATCGCAATCTCCAGGATAGAGCCGCCAAACAGAACCGGCCGGGTGATCCCTTCCAGGCTGGCGAATTGTTGCACCCAGCTGCCTTCCATGCGTTCGGCATCAAAGCCGACGAAGACGGCGAGCGCGATCAGAATGACCGCGACCAGCCCCGCCAGACGCATCATCGCGGCCGGATTGATCAGATCGCGCGACTGCCGCGCCTTGCGGTCGCGGGCCCGGTAGGTGCGTTCGAGAAATCCCCTGCGGCGGTTCATTCAACCATCCCTTTTGCGGTCACATTTTCTCTCATTGCGTGAATCCGTGTTTTCAGGCATATAGCACGGGCACGGGCGGCCTGTTCAGGCCCGGCGGAAATACAAGACTGTTTTATTTGCATACCTGAGCCATCAGGCACGTAAGACTTCCGACTTTCCCCGATACTGCAAGTGCGCTGTTCCGACAGGACGCTGACGGAACCCTTTGCGAATGTCGCGGACGCGCGGCGCTTCGAGGAAGGTCCTCTATCATGGCCACAGGTACGGTCAAATTTTTCAATCATTCCAAAGGCTTCGGCTTCATCACCCCGGACGAGGGTGGCTCGGACGTGTTCGTTCACATCTCTGCCGTCAACGCTTCGGGCCTGCCGGGTCTGGAAGATGGCCAGAAGGTCACCTTCGACACCGAGCCGGACAAGCGCGGCAAGGGTCCGAAGGCTGTGAACCTGCAATACGCAGAGTAATCACGGACTACCGTCTCTGACGAGGACACGGCCGCCGGGAAACCGGCGGCCGTTTTCTTTTGCCTACATCTCGTCGCGCACCCGCAGAGCGGTCACCGGGAAATCGGTGAAGACGGCATCAACGCCCAGCGCATAGAGCGCGCGCAGCTCATCCTCGACAGTTTCGCCCACCAGCGGCTCGCGGTCATCGCGCACCGTCCAGACATGCACTTCCAGTCCCAGCGCATGGGCCTGTTCCAGAAGCCCGGTCGACGTCCCGTCCGGGTTCAGCAAGAGCGCCTTATTGGCGCCCAGCCCGTCGGCAAACTGGGCCACGGCCTCCAGCGTGTAGCCACTCATATTGCCGTCTTCCTCGTCCGGCGAGGAATAGAGCATGGCCAGACGCACCGGCGCGACGGCATTCATCCGTACCAGGAAACCGGCATCGAAGGACTGGATCACCACCGGCGCATCCTCGGCATAGAGCCCATGATCAAGCAGGGCCTGGTTCAGCAGCGGCAATGGGTCGAGATTGGCAGCGGCAAACTCGGCAGGATGCTTCACTTCCGGCTCGATGCCGATGACACAGCCACACTCCGCCTCGAACTGATTGACCAGGGTCAGGATTTCCTCAAAGGTCGGGATCAGGAACTGCCCGTCATAGGACGGATCGCGCCCTTCCTGGGGCTGCACCGCCCGCAGCGAGCGCAATTCCTCGGCGGTGAAATCGAACACCCACCAGTCATCACGGCCGAACATCTCCCGCCGCCGCGCCGCAAATTCAGTATGGCTGGCGACATCCGTCGTGGTCGACAGATAGGCATCGTGCCGGGCGACCAGCACCCCGTCAGAGGTGACCACCAGATCCGGCTCGATCACATCAGCGCCTTGCTCCATGGCCAGCGTGTAGGCTTCCAGCGTGTGCTCGGGCAGCTCGCCGCTGGCACCGCGGTGGGCAATCACCAGCGGAGCCTCACCCGACAGCGTGTTCCAGTTCCCCTGCGGCGAAGCGGAACAGGCCGCAAGGCCCAGACCGATCATGACAAGCCAGCGTTTCATCGAAGCCCTCCCCAATTCCTTTCCGGCACGCTAGCCTGACTTTGTAACGAATGGGAGACGGTGATGAGCAGTGCGACCAGGTTTGATGTTCTGGCCAAGGCGGCCGGGCGCTATGGCGATGCCAGCCTCGACAATTACGCGCTTGTCCGGTCTCTGGCCGAACGCGTTGCCACGGGGTTCTGTCGTTATCTCGGAGATGACAGGAAATGCGTCTATCTGGTGCCGCCGGAAGGGCCGTTTACTCCCGTCGATCATGGCTCGGGTGCCTTCTCGGTCTCCGGCCAGGGCTTCTTGCCGTTGGGGCCGATCCGCTTCGGACTGGCGGTGCGCGTATCCGATGGCGGAGACTGGATACGTGTGGTGATTTCAGCCGAGAAGGAAGGCCCCGATCTCGACGTTTCCATCATTGGCGGACGCGATTTCTCCTTCCGCCTTCCGGTCGAGGAAGCCCGGCTGACCGAATTCCACGACGTGCTGTTCGAATATCTGACCGACTGGTTCAATGATCGCGCCGACCATTATGCCAATGGCAGTTATGGCGGCGGCGAGATGGGCTTCGAATTCATCCATTCGGATGAAGGCGACGTCTAGTCGTTCATCGCCTCGAACATCTCGGCGGCCGCATCCAGACCGGCAAATTGCGACTGGAACCAGCCAACCGCATCGCCAAATTCCGGCGGTTGCAGGCCGAATGCGCTGGCGGCCGCCAGGCCGGCCGAAGCCGTGGCACCGAGAACAGCGGTCGAAACCGCCCGGCGGCGCATGGCAAAACCGCCGACATGACGAAGAATGGAAAACAGCCAGCGTGCACCGAAAATGCGGACCACACTGCCCATGATGAGGGCGGAACCGGCGGACACCGCCACCAGGTCGAGTTCTGCGGGTATCAAATTCATGTCAGGCCTCCCCTGTGTTGCAGGGGAAGAGAACACAAACCCGCTTGAGCAAAGACTGAAGCCCGCACTCACCGGGCATTCATCTTCGTGCAGACGGTCAGCCCGTGCAGTAGGGCCAGTTCGGATCGCTGGGCCCGTTGCCTTCACAGGTCGATGGCCGCCCCTCATACGGCGTGATGCAGCCCGACAGGGCCAGAGCGCCCGCAATCGCCAGCACCAGTACGCTTAAACGCTTTACCATGACATCCCCTCCGGCTCCGATACAGGGAACCGGTTATGACCTTGGCGCAGGTCAGGAAACTTGGCAACTGGCGCTCCTCCTCCCGTTAGGGATGTGCTAGACAGGGCAGGCCTTTGGGGAGGGGAAACATGGACGCCAGCTTCATTGATCAGGTCAGCGCGGGTCTGACCAGCACGTCCGCCTATTATGTCTATAGCTGGATGGTTCTGGCCGGCGTGCTGATGGTCTCGCTGGTCTCCGCCCGCTTTTTGCTGCGGATTGCCCGGACTTTCAGCGAAGCTGACGTGCTGCGACGCTTTCCCGGCCCGCCACCGGTCCGCTCGGAAGCCGTAGACCGCCGGATTGCGGAACTCCGGCGCCATGCCGACCGGGCCGCGGCAAGCGTTGCCATGCGCGCGATCGGATTGATCATTGTCGGCCTGATTGTTCCCGGAGCGGTGATCGCAACCCTCGTCCTTCATCAGGACTGGTTCCTGCCGGGCCCGTCAGCCCTCGCTACGAACGGAATGGCCCTTCCTGTCGAGGAACTCGGCTATGCCGATCTCGGCATATTCCTCGCTGATCAGGCGCTTCGCGGCGGGCTGGCCGACAGTTTTGAAGTCTTCGGCCTCGGCTTCTCACCAATCGAGAACAATCCGGGCAATCTGACATATTCCGGAATCATTCTCGGTTACCGCATTCTGGCGGGAGCCGTCATGCTGGCCATTCTGTATCTGATGATGCGGGTGATGATCGGGCGCCGGCATGTCCATCAGGCCATTCAGCGCCTCGAAGGATCCCAGTCAGCGCCCGGAAACTGACCCGTTTACCGGCTGGCTGCGACAAGCCGTCTTCGCCACATTCACGCCGCCTTAACGCCGTCAGGCGATCAAGCTTGTCTGGAATAAGCGCTGAACCTTGGAACCGGAGGGGATCAGCCCTGTGAGCCCGCAAAGACCGCCTGCCCCCTGGCGAAAACGCCAGGCTTCCGCGCCGCGACAGCGGCGGGCGCGATCCTCTGCGCCGCGCTTTTCCTGGCTGCGGGCGATTTTCTCATTGGCACTGATCGGCTTCCTGGCCGTTGCCGCCTTCCTCGTCGCTATCACCCGCGATCTGCCGAATGTTTCCGACATCGAATTTGCCCAGCCCCGCATGGGTGGTGAGGTCTATCTTGATCGTGATGGCCGGGTCATTGCGCGCCGGGGCGCCAGCCGCGGAGCCAGCCTCAGCGTCGACGAATTGCCGCCCTATCTGATCGATGCCGTGCTCTCGGTCGAGGACCGGCGTTTCTATGATCATTCAGGAATTGATCTGCGCGGCATTGCCCGCGCCATGTGGGCCAATATCCGCGCCGGCAGTGTGGTTCAGGGCGGATCGACCATCACCCAGCAGCTGGCCAAGAATCTTTTCCTGACCTCCGACCGCACCTTCGTCCGCAAGATCCAGGAAATGGTGCTGGCCTGGCAGCTGGAACAGCGTTTCACCAAGGATGAAATTCTCGCCCTCTATCTCGACCGGGTCTATTTCGGTGCCGGCGCCTATGGCGTCGAGGCTGCCGCCCAGCGCTATTTCGGCCGCTCGGCGCGCGATGTAACGCTGGGTGAAGCCGCGCTTCTGGCCGGCCTGTTGAAAGCGCCCTCGCGTTATTCTCCCGCGAATGATCTCGAGCGCGCTGCGGCCCGCGCCACCGTCGTGCTCGATCTGATGTTCGAAACCGGCAGCATCACCGAGGAAGAGCGCATCGAGGCGGCCCAAACCCCGATCCGTGTCGCCCGCGCCGCTTCGACACCGGGCTCGGGCTACTTCATTGACTGGATCGAGGAAGAGGCGCGCGAACTGGCCGGTGACCGCGAAGCCGACATCGTTGTTTTCACTACGCTGGACATTGATGCCCAGCGCGCCGCCGAAAACGCCGTCCGCACCGTCATGACCAATCCGGAGACAGCCCGCGGTGCCGACCAGGCAGCGCTTGTGGCGATGTCCGGCGACGGGTCGATAAGAGCGCTTGTCGGGGGGGTGGATTATGCCACCAGCCCTTATAACCGCGCCATTCTGGCCCGGCGCCAGCCCGGTTCGGCCTTCAAGGCCTTTGTCTATGCTGCCGCTTTCGAAGGCGGGCTGCGCCCCGAAGATGTGCGCGATGACATGCCGGTCGCCTGGGGCGACTGGTCACCGCAGAATTATAATGGCCAGTATTCCGGGCCGATGACGCTGGAAACCGCCTTTGCCCGCTCCTCCAATGTGGTCGCGGCACGGGTGGCCGAGGAAACCGGCCACGGCTTTATCGCCCAGCTGGCCAGGCGTCTGGGCATTGAAAGCGAGATCCGTGTCGATCGTTCCATGGCACTCGGTTCCTTCGAGGTCACCCCGATCGAGCTGGCCACCGCCTATACCGCCTTCGCCAATGGCGGCTATCGCGCCTACAGCCATGCCATCGACCGGATCGAGACCGTCGACGGCGAAGTGCTGTATGAGCGTGATATTCCCGATGATGAGCGCGTACTGGACCAGCGCACCCTGTCCTGGATGCGCCGTCTTCTGGAAACCACGGCCCGCAGCGGCACGGCCCGGTTTGCCGCCACTCCCGGCGCCACCACGGGAGCCAAGACCGGCACCACCAATGATAATCGCGATGCCTGGATTGCCGGCTATACCGGCGGTCTGACCGCCGCGGTCTGGGTCGGCAATGATGATTTCACACCGACCGACCGGGCCGCCGGGTCTGGCCCGCCCGCCGCCATTTTCCGCGCCTTCATGGGCGCCGCGCCGGCCGAGGCCAGCGTGCCCGCCAACTGGCAGGAACGCGTCGAAGAGGCGGAAGAGGAGGATCGCCGCGATCCGATCTCCAGCCTGCTCGACCGGATCGGTCTGGGCGGACAGCCTTAACCGCGTCACTTTTCTCTGGCAGACAGGGCAGCGAACGGGTTGAATGACCCTGAACAGCCTTATCAAACCGGGGAACCTCCATGAAAAATGCCTTGATCGTCACCGTCTCTGCACTCGCTCTGGCCGCCTGCGGCTCGGAACAGGGATCGGAACCGGACGGCGATAACGTCACCACGCAGGTCGACGAGGCCACAGCGACAAGCGCTCTGGCCGCTCTTTACCTCGCCGAATCCGGCCAGGGCGCGGTGAGCTGGGAGAGCCGCAGCTTCAACGACGGCGTTTTCACCTTCACCGGTGTGACATTCGATATGGAAGACGGCGCACCGGAAGACAGTGACGACGAGGCCGGGGAGGACGGTGACGCCGGAGGCGAAATGGAGATCGAGGTCGAGGCCGGCGAAGTCCATGCCGAAACCATGACGCTGTCCGCACCGAGGTTTGATGCTGACGGCAATGTCATTTTCGACCTTCTGTCGATCGATAATATCGATATCCGCGACGAGAACGGTGAAGGCGAAGGCACGATCACCCGTTTTGTGATCGAGCAGCCGAATGCCGCCATGGCCGAGGCCTTTGCCCGCGGATTCTCCAACGAAACGGGCGATGAGGACGATATCAATGGCGAGGACTGGACCTATGGCCTGTTCGCCATTGAAGGTCTTAATTTCACGGGCGCTGACGAATCCGACGATTTCACCGCCGCCTTCGACCGGTTCGCGATCGAGGATCTCGGTGAGTACACCATTGGCCGGTTCGAGCTCACCAATCTGTCCATTGCCGGATCCAGTGCCGATGTCGGCATCATCAATATCAGCCTGGCGGAATTGTCGGCTGACAATATCGGCGAGGCCATCACCTATCCGTTCGCGGCCCAGTTCGCCATGGCGTCATCCTCATTCTCGGCGGACACGCCGAATGAGGACATTGCAGCCGACATGCCGGAAATGCCGGAAGGCTTCGATCCGCTGAATACCTATGAACATGCTGAGATCCGCGGCCTCAATGCCAATGTCGGCGGCGTTGTTGTGACCCTCGACTCGTTTACCGCCGATGTCAGCCATAATGGCAATGAGGTCGTCAGCACGGGGGAAATGACCCCGCTGGTCATCGCCCCCGACACCAATTACCCGTTTGGCGCCCAGCTGGCACTGGGTCTGGGCCTGATGGGCTACCAGCAGCTGGAGTTCGTTTCTGCAGGCGCTTCTGTCTATGAGCGCGACACTGATCGCTCTTACACGACGGGCGAGAATTATTTCGAGATGCGCGATGGCTTCCGCGTCGATGTGGAAACCGATATTGCCGGTATCATGGCCTACACGCTGGGAGCGCTTCGGGCCGGTCCGATGCTGGATGAGAGCGATCCGGCCGTGATGATGGACATGCTGCGCCCGCTCGTGCTCAATAATTTCGTCTTCCGGCTGGAGGACCAGTCCTTGCTGGACCGTGCCCTGACGGCTGCGTCTGCCGCCCAGGGTGTGCCGAAGGAGAGCCTGCGCATGCAGGCCGGCGGCCTGATCGCTCTGGCAACGCTGGGAGCGCCGGCGGAAATCCCGCGGGAATTGCTGGCTGAATTCTCCACCGCAATGAGTGCATTTATCGCCGAGGGCGGATCGGTCGAACTGCGGATCGCTCCACCGGAACCGCTGAGTGTGGCCACCCTCATCGAGCAAGCCGGTGAAGGCAATATCGATTATGATGCGGCCGGCATCTCGATCACGGCCATTCCGCCGGAAGACAGCGGCGACTAGCGGAACAGCCGGATGACCGCACCGTCATAGGCATCGGTCAGAACATAGACACTGCCATCAGGCGCGGTACGGACATCGCGCATGCGTGATTGCAGCTCTCCCAGTATGACGGTCTGCCCGACGGGCAGGCCGTCTTCCATGTCGATGATGCGGATATGGCCTGAACGTGTATCGGCATCGCCCGGCTGCAGGGTGGCGATCAGCAGACCCCCGTCCCATTCGGGAAACATCTCGCCGCGATAGAGCGTCATGCCCGCTGGCGCGATGGAGGGCGTCCATGCCAGCAAAGGATCGCGCATTCCCGGATAGGTCTCGAAAGGCGAAATGATGGCGCCGGAATAATCGACGCCGAAAGTGGCAATCGGCCAGCCATAATTGACCCCGCCCTCGATCACGTTCAGCTCGTCACCGCCACGCGGGCCATGCTCGTGCGAAATGACGCGGCCGGTTTGGGAATCATGCAGGATGGCCTGCGGATTGCGGTGCCCCCAGGAGAAGACGCCGGGCGCGCCGTCTTCGATGACCGGATTGTCGTCCGGGATCGACCCGTCATCATTCAGCCGGACCGTTGTCCCCAGATGATTGGACGGGTCCTGCGCCTGTTCGCGATAATCAAACCCTTCGCCAATGGTCACGATGAAGGTGCCATCCGGCAGAAAAGCCATGCGCCCGCCATAATGGGCATCGGTTGTCTTGTTGATATTGGCCGTGAAGATCACTTCCAGATCCCTCAGCGCGCCATCGGCATAGCGGGCGCGGGCAATCTCCAGCGCATTGGCGCGGCGGTTTCCGCTCGCATAGGTCAGATAGATCCAGCCATTGGTTTCGAACGCGGGATGCAGCACCACGTCCAGCATGCCGCCTTGTCCGGCGACATAGGGTTCGGGCGCGCCGCTGACGGTTTCGGGCTGCAAACCGCCTTCGGTGATCAGGCGCAACCGGCCATCGCGCTCGGTGACCAGCAGATCGCCATGCGGCAGGAAAGCCAGCGACCAGGGATGAACCAGGCCCGAGGCGATCACCTCCATCTCCCCGTCGAAGACCTCATTCGGGCGGTCGCGCTGGGCCAGAGCCGGGGCGCTGACGAGCAGGAAAAGGGCGGTCAGGCGGAACAACATGCTGGCACCTTCGATTCACTTGGATAGGCTGCGCAAGAAGATAGTGATGAAATCCGGTTTGCCCATGGCCTTCAATGTCCGCACCATTTTTGCCTTTGCCATGGCGGCCCTTATGGGCGGGGTGCTGACCAGCATTCTCTCCACCCAGATTATCCTGCGCTATCTGGAGACAGCGGGCGCCATCTTTCCGCTGGCCACAAGGGCGCAGGCGATTTGGCTGGATCTGAACGGCTTTGCTCCGACCCTGATCGCGCTTTCGGCGATCGGCTATGCCATCGCCTTCCCGGTGGCGCGCCTGATCTCCAGGCGGATCGGAGCCTTGCGGACGACCGGCTACATGCTGTCCGGCTATGTCATGATCATCGTGATGATCTTTGCCATCGAGCTTTTCTACCAGACGGTTCTCGGTTCCACGATCACACCGATCGCTGCCGGGCGCGATGTCTGGGGGCTGGCGGTCATCGGCCTGGGCGGGGCAGCGGGTGGATGGGTGTTTGCGGTTCTGTCGCCGCGCAAGCCCTAGGCCTTCCGGCCGGTCTCGACCATGAAGGCCTTCATCCGCGGGGCGATATCGCGCTCGAACCGGCTGCCATTGAAGACGCCATAATGGCCGACCTGCGGCTGGACCCAGTCCATGCGCAGGCTCTCAGGCAGATTGCGGCAAAGATCATGCGCAGCCTGGGTCTGGCCGATGCCGGAAATGTCGTCATTCTCGCCTTCAACCGTCAGCAGCGCGATATCGGTGATCGCGCCCGGATCGACCTTGCGGCCGCGATGCTCCATCAAACCGCGCGGCAGCTTGTGTTCCTGGAAGACGTCGGTGATGGTCTGCAGGTAAAACTCCTCGGTCAGATCCATCACGGCGAGGTATTCGTCATAGAAGCTGCGGTGCTTTTCCGCGCTGTCACCATCGCCCTCGACCAGATGATTGAAGAATTGCCAGTGCGCATCGACATGACGTTCCCAGTTCATCTGCATGAAGCCCGACAATTGCAGGAAACCCGGATAGACCCGGCGCAGCGTGCCCGGATAGGGCGCCGGCACGGTGTGAATGGCGTTGTTCTCGAACCATTCGAAGGGTTTTTCCTCGGCCAGCTTGTTCGGCACGGTCGGCGACAAGCGCGCATCGATCGGCGAGCCCATGAAAATCATCGAGGCCGGGCGCAGCGGGTCCTTGTCCTCGGCCATCAGCGAGATCGCCGCCAGTGTCGGCGGGCCCGGCTGGCAAACGGCGACAACGTGCACACCCTCGCCAATCGCCCGGATCATGTCGGCGACATGATCGATATAATCATTGAGATCGAACCGGCCTTCGGTCAGCGGCACCATGGCCGCATCCGCCCAATCGGTGATGTAGACCTCGGCATCCGGCAGGAAGGTTCGAACGGTACCGCGCAGCAGGGTCGCGTAATGGCCCGACATCGGTGCCACGAACAGCACTTTCGGCTGATCCGGCGGCGCGCCCTCACGCTTGAAATGCAACAGATCACACCAGGGCGAGGACCAGGCGATTTCCGGCGTCACCTTCACCGTCTGGCCATTGATCTCCGTGGTCGGCAGATCCCAGGACGGCTTGCCGTATTTGCGGGTCATCGATTCGAACAGATCCGCGCCTGCGGCCATGGTCCGCCCGGCCAGAGTCTCGCCCATCGGGTTCCACGGGGCACGCAGCGTGCGGCGCGTGGCATTGGCGGCCGCCCGCCAGGGCGTCAGGGCCAGTCTCGAGAGTTCGTACATGCTGTAGAGCATGGAAATATCCTTATTTCGTCCGGGGATTATCCCGGATTTTCCTCAAGGAAGTCTTGTAATCCCTCGGCCAGGACGTCCGGCGGCGTGCCGTGCGCGTAGACGGAATGGAACTCGCCCTGCCGGTCCATCAGATAGATCAGCGAGGTATGGTCCATCGTATAGGCATCTTCCGGAGCGCCTTCTTCCAGCGCGCGGCGGTAGATGACCCGGTATTCCGCGGCAGCAGCAGCGATCTGTTCCGGCGTTCCGGTCAGGCCCGTCAGATTATCCGGGAAGGCGTCACTGGTTACATAGAGCGCCAGCTGTTCGGGCGTGTCGCGTTCCGGGTCGACGGTGATCAGGATGGGCTGGAACTCTGCGCGCTCGTCTTCCGGCAGCTGGTCCAGCGCTGCTGCCATTACCTGCAGCGAGAACGGGCAGATGTCCGGGCAATAGGTGAAGCCGAAATAGATCAGCATGGGCCGGCCAAGGAAGTCGGCCTCGGTCACTGTTGCGCCGGTCTGATCCACCAGGGTGAAAGGGCCGCCAATATCTGCGCGGCCCGTAGAGACCACCTCGCCGGAGACCGGCTGCGGACGCGCATCCATCACCATCAGAATCGCAAAAACGAGAACCAGCGCGCCGATACCGGCGGCGAGCGGAATCACCCAGATCGGAAGGCCAGAACCCCGATTCAAACGCGTCTCCTGCTTCAAGGGATCGGGAAGATGGCCCCAAACCGGTCATTGTGCAATGCAGCAAGGTGCAATCTGTCTGGCCTGACCCCGGGCAATGCGGATATAGGTCTGACATGCAGACGTCTTACGAATTCGACAGCCCGACACCGCCGCCCGGCGTCGCCCCTTTCTTCGGCCGGGTCCGCCTGCGAACCCTCATCGTTCTGCGCTGGATGGCGGTCGTCGGACAGGCCGCCACCCTGCTCTTCGTAACGCTGGTGCTGGGCTTCGAGGTGCCGCTTTTGCTGTGCTGTATTGTGGTCGCCGCCAGTGCGGTGCTCAATCTCGGCCTGATCATCAGCCGCGACATCCAGAAGCTGACCTCCCAGCACGAGGCCTTCGCCCAGCTGGCCTTTGATGTGATCCAGCTGTCCCTGCTTCTGGTGCTGACCGGTGGTTTGCAAAACCCCTTCGTGGTGATGCTGGTGGCGCCGGTGACGATCGGTGTTGCTGCCCTGCCCCCGCGCTTTTCAGTCGGCCTGGCGGTTCTGGGGCTTCTGGGGATGGGCGCCATGTCACTTTATTCCCTGCCCCTGCCCTGGATTGCCGGACAGACCCTCAACCTGCCGCCGCTTTATGAAGCCGGCCTGGGCGTTGCTTTCGTCATCGCCGTATCCTTTACCGCCGCCTATGCCTGGCGGATCGGACATGAGGCCAAGCGCATGGGGGCCGCCCTGACAGCGACGCAGGCCATTCTCGCACGCGAACAGAAACTGTCGGCCGTTGGCTCGCTGGCCGCTGCTGCCGCACACGAGCTGGGCACGCCTTTGGCCACCATCCAGCTGACAGCCAAGGAAATGGCACGCGAGATCAAGGATGAAACCTTGAGGGAGGATGCCGAATTGCTGGTCTCGCAGGCCAAGAGATGCCGCGACATCCTTCAGCAATTATCGGCCCAGCGGACAGCCCGCGACAAGGTTCACGACCGCATCGCCTTCCGTGATGCGCTGGACGAGGTGTGCGGCCCGATGCGGGGTCTGGGTGCCTCCATCACCATCCGCATGCAGGGCGAAGGCGAACCGCCGGTCATCGCCCGCCAGCCGGAATTCCTCTACGGGCTGGGCAACCTGATCGAGAATGCCGTCGAGTTTGCCGCCGGCCGCGTCCTCATTGAAGGCCGTTGGAGCGAAGACGGGATCGGCGTCATCATCAATGATGATGGCAAGGGATTTGCCGCCGATGTACTGGGCCGGATCGGCGAGCCATATATATCCAGACGCAATGGAGAAGTGGGCGGCGGGCTTGGCCTGGGCAGTTTTATCGCCATCACCATGATCGAACGCCTGGGAGGGCGGGCCCGATTTGCCAATGGCGGCGAGCTGGGCGGCGCGCTGATACATGTGGAATGGCCGCGCAAGCAGGTGGAAGCCCCTGAAGAAGCGGACTAAACAGAAAACGGACCATCAAGCGGGGGCCCATAAATGAGCGAGACCGAACTCGACCTGCCGGAAGACAAGACACTGCTGATTGTCGATGACGACGCGCCTTTCCGCACCCGTCTCGGCCGCGCCATGACCAGCCGTGGCTTCATCGTGTCGGCGGTCGGCACGGTGTCCGAGGCCATGGAGATTGCCCGTGGCAATCCGCCGGCCTTCGCCGTGGTTGATTTGCGCCTGGAAGACGGGGACGGTCTGGACGTTGTCCGCGCCCTGCATGCGTCGCGCGATGATTGCCGCGCCATCATGCTGACCGGCTATGGCAATATCGCCACCGCCGTTGCCGCGGTGAAATCCGGCGCCATCGACTATCTGGCCAAGCCGGCCGATGCCGATGATGTGGTCAAGGCGCTGCTTTCACCCGGTGACAAGCCGGCACCGCCGGAAAACCCGATGTCGGCCGACCGCATCCGCTGGGAGCATATCCAGCGCGTTTTCGAATTGTGCGATCACAATGTCTCGGAGACGGCGCGCCGCCTGAACATGCACCGTCGTACCCTGCAGCGCATCCTCGCCAAGCGCGCCCCGCGCTAGCTATCGCCCAGGCGGCCCAGCCGTTCCGCAGCAGTGCGGGCAAACCGCAGCATCACCGATTTGCGGCGGGCGGCATTGATCGGGTCATGCGGGCTTTCGCGGACAATCGCCGCGCCAAATCCGTCGGCCACGATCAGCCCGGCCTGTGACGGGATCACATCATGGGGGAAGCGGTCGGAGACGGCGAAATACAGACGGTCACACCAGCCCCAGTATTCCATCCATTTATTGTCGGCACGGAAGTCCGCCATGCCGGACTTGATCTCGACCACGGTCATCTCGCCCTTCGGCCCGATGGCAAACAGATCTGCCCGCCGCCCGGTCTTGAACGAAAATTCGGGAATGGCCGTATAGCCCAGATCATAAAGCAGGCGGGCCGCGCCGCGCGCCAGCAGGCGGGCATCATCAATCGCCGGATTATCGTTCGAGGCCAGGGCGTGCGTGTCCATGCCGGGGACAATGTTCCACTTGTGTTCCAAAATCAAGCACCGCTCTGGCAAATCGCGGCGGACACCCCAAATCAGACCCATGCAAAGACTCCCCGATATTGATGAATTCGCTGGCCTCGCCGAAGAGGCCTTCAACGAATTGCCCGAAGGCTTCCGCCGCATGTGCGGCAATGTCTCGATCCGTGTCGCCGACTTTGCCGACCACGAGATTCTCGACCATTTCGGGATGACCAACCCGTACCAGCTGTCGGGCCTCTACCAGGGAGTCGACCTGACGCAGAAATCGATCAGCGATCCGATGGCCTTCCCCGACCAGGTCTGGCTCTACCGCAAGCCGATCCTGGCCGAATGGGCCGAGCGCGGCGATGTCTCGCTGAAATTCCTGATCGCCCATGTGCTGGTCCATGAGATCGGCCATCATTTCGGCCTCTCCGACGAGGACATGCACGCCATCGAGGACGCGGCAGAAACCGCCTAGACCTCATACCCCCAGCGCTGGGCCCAGGGGTCCAGTACCGACCTGACGCCTTGCATCGGGCCGGCATAATCCTTCCAGCGGCCGGCCGAGCTGTCATAGACCGGCTGAACTACTTGCGAAGCAGACGGGGTGGAGATGGCGCGGGCTTTAGCCTTCTCGCGATAGGCCATCACATCATCGCTCCAGGCGAGACCGAGAAATTCCACCAGCTGCCGGGTCTGACCTTCGAGATCAGCCACGCAATCCTCGTATTTGACCTGGCGCTGCTGGCCGGGCGGCACCCGGTCCAGCGCCCGAGTACCCGCCAGCATCGCCGCGTCGTAATAGGAGGCCGCGCCGGGCATGGTGAGCATGCGGAACATGGCGGCATTCATGCCAAAACGCTGTTTGAAGGCTGACAGGACGCAATCGCGAGGATCGCGGATGGAGAGAATGAATTTCGCGTCCGGGAAAACCGCCGACAGAAGGCCCACATAGGCCAGATTCAGCGGCAGCTTGTCTATGAAGACCTGACCGGCCCCCGGTTTCGCACCGGTCCAGCCCTCCCAGTAGGCCGCGCGGAGTGCCGCGCGCTTTTCCGGCATGGCCTCCATGAAGGCCAGCCAGTCTTCCGGCGTATCACCGGCCGCCTCGATCAGCGGGGCGGACAGTTCGGCCTCGTCACTCGTAGTGATATCGGGATGGGCGGCGAGCACATTCTCGACCAGCGTCGTGCCCGAGCGCGGAAAGCCGACGAGGAAAACCGGTGCCGGTCCCTCACAGCCGGTCTCCGCCTCGACCGGCACGCCCGGCCAGCGCGACAGCGCCTTCACGCGGTCGAGCGCAAACCCGTTCGTGACGCCATTATACTGGACGGCATATTTCTGCTTCAGCTTCTGATTGGCCGCCGCGAAAGCGCCGAACGCCGCATCGAACGCGCCGTCCTTTTCCAGCGCTTCACCCTTCCGCCCCAACGCCAGAGCCGCATTGATGGCCGGCGCATCGGCTTTCAGCTGGCGCGTGATCAGATCCGCCGCCTCGCCATAGGCCTGCTTGCGGGTCAGGGCTCCTGCCTTCACCGCCAGCGCCAGCGGATCGCTGCCGGCCAGTTTCAACGCCGCATCGGCGGCCTCTTCTGCGGCCTCATACGCATGGGCCTGCTCGAGCACATGCGCCAGATTGCGCAGGCTCGGCAGATGATCCGGCTTGATCGCCAGCGCCTGGTGGAAAGCCTCTGCCGCTTCGGCCAACTCGCCCTTGTCGGCCAGCAAGCGGCCCAGATTGAAGGGCGCATTGTAAAAGCCCGCATGCGCATCGACCGCCCGGCCAAACGCCGCCCTTGCGCCCGCGACATCATCCAGGTCTCCGGCACACAATCCTTCCAGATTGGCGAAGTCAGCGACTTGCGGATGCGCCTTGCCGAGTGCGCGAAACACGTCCAGCGCGGCCTGACTGTCACCCAGCGCGCGCAGCGCCAGTCCTTCCAGATAGCGGGCATTGGGATCGTCGCCCCCGGCCCGGGCAATCTCCAGCGCCCGCTGGGCATTCCCGGTCTGCAGGGCAGCAAAGCCCGATTGAAGATCACTGCTCATGAGACCTCATATCCGTAGCGTTCGATCCAGTGCGCCAGCGCCGGCAGGGCCGGCTCCAGCGCAAACCGGTAGTTTTTCCACTTGCCGATCGCGCCCTTGTAAAGCGGTTTCACCACCTGGGGCGCAGATGGCGTCTTGATGGTCTGCACCGCTGCGCGCTCGCGATAGCCCGCCACATCGTCATGCCAGTCCAGACCGAGAAAGCCGAATAATGCCGTCATCTGGCCGCGATAATCCTCGATCAGATCCTCATAGCGCAGACGATGCACCGGCACGGCATGGGACGAGGCCAGGGCCGCCTGTCCGGCCCGCATAGCGGTGTCATAGAGCCGGGCACACTCGTCGATCTTCAGCATCCGGTACATTTCCGGGTTTACGGCAAAACGCTGCTGGAACGCCGAGAGCACGCAATCACGTGGATCGCGCAGGCAGAATATGATCTTCGCATCCGGGAAGACCCGCATCAGCGGGCCGAGCCAGGCCAGATTCATCGGATATTTGTCGACAAACACCTTGCCGGCCTGCGGCGGCCCTTCCGTCCGGGCCTGGCGCCAGTAATCCCGGCGCATGGCATTGATCGCGTCCGGTGTGAGCGCGCCGAGTTTTTCCAGCTGTTCGCGGCGGTCCCCGACGCCGCGGATAACCGGACCGATCGCATCCTGCTCTTCCAGTGTCTCGATATCAGGGTGCGCACCCAGCATCTGTTCCAGCAGCGTCGTGCCGGACCGCGGAAATCCCACCTGGAAGACCGGTGCCGGCCCCTCCAGTTGCGCGGCGTCCACGGGCGCCGGATCATTCGCGTCAAACCATTGCGCCAGCCGTTCTGCCGAGGCCAGCGAGCGCGGCCCGTCATAACCGGCAAAGCGGATATCCCAGTCGCGCCGCTGGATCTCATTGGCCGACTGACAGGCGGCGAATGCGGCAGGATAATCCTTCAGCCGGTCACAGGCTTCGGCCAGCCGGCCCCAGGCAACCGTCAGCTGGGAAACCGGCCCGGCCGCTCCGGGCAAAACGGTTTCCAGTCTGGCCCGCGCACGCCCGGCATCATCTTCCGCCAGCGCAATTCCGGCTTCCACCGAGCGCACCAGCATCGCATCCGGTGCCAGCGCCACAGCGCGCGCAGCAAAGGCCTTTGCCCGCTCGGGGTCGCGCAGGCGCAAACACACAGACGCCGCCAGCGCCAGAGGCTCGGCCGATTGCGGATGCAGCCCCGCCAGCTTTTCAAACACCGGCACCGCCTTTTCCGGTTCGGTCTCGGCTAGCAGCCCGGCCAGATTGCCCATCGCTGGCGCATGTGCGGGGTTCAGCGCAATCACGCGTTCGAAGTCGGCAATCGCGCCTTTGGCATCGCCCATATCGCGGCGGCACAGCCCGGTCATGTTGATCAGGTCCGGCTGGCCCGGCAGGCGCTGATTGAGGAAATCCAGGATGCGCAGCGCCTCGCCCGCCCGGCCCGCCATGCGCAGCGCGGCAGCGGCAAGGTAATGGGCGTTGGCATCATTCGGATTGGCCTGCACCGCCGCCTGCGACGCCTGCAGGGCGGCGGTGGCATTGCCGGCATTGAGCGCGGACTGGGCTTGCCGGATCAGTTCGCTCATGAGGCAAAGGCCCGCGACAATATCGTCTCACACCAGTCCGGTACGGTCTCGCTCGCCTGGCCATACTGGCTGTGACTGAAATTGTGCCCGCTCTCGCCTGGATCGAGGGAAAGCTCCCAGGTTTCGGCACCGGCGCGCCCGGCCTCCTCGGCAAAGCCGGCGGCCGGCCAGACCGCACCCGATGTGCCGATCGCGGCAAAATGGGTGACCGACGACAGGCGGTCGAAGATTTCATCCAGCCCCAGCGGCACCTCGCCGAACCAGACGACATGCGGGCGCAAACTGCCTTCCCGGCCGCACGCCCCGCAGCTCATCATGATCGACAGATCCTCGCGGCACGCCCGCAAATCCCCGCAGCCCGCACAGCGCGAGCGCAGCAGCTCGCCATGCATGTGGATCAGGCGTTCCGACCCGGCACGCTCGTGCAGATCATCAATATTCTGGGTGACCAGCAGGAAATCCCCGCCCGAGCGCACCCAGGCCGCTTCCAGCAGGGCCAACGCGGTGTGCGCCGGATTGGGTTCCGCCGTCAGAAGGCCCTTCCGGCGCGCATTATAGAAGGCGTGCACTTCCGACGGGCTTTCGGCAAAGCCTTCGGGTGTTGCCAGTTTCTGCCAGTCGAATTTCGCCCAGATCCCGTCCGTATCCCGGAAGGTGCCAAGTCCGCTTTCCGCCGACACGCCGGACCCGGTGAGAATGAGGAGGGAGGGTTTCATGGCGCGCACTGTGCCGCGCAGCTGTCCCGAGGCCAACCGGCAGGGGCAGCGGGGTGCGCTTGCCTTTTCTCCCCCTGCTTGCGGGGGAGTGTCCCATACGGACGAGGGGGGCGATGGCCCCCTCCGTCAGCTTCGCTGCCACCTCCCCCGTGAACGGGGGAGGAAGACCGAAACGAAAAACAAAAAAGCCCGCCATCGCTGGCGGGCTTCTTCGAACCTTTGCGCGGGAAGGAACAGCCTTCCCCGGAAAAGCCGTCTTACGACTTCTTCTCGCGGCCGTTTTCCATATTGCGGCCGGTGGTGCGCTCGGCGATCCGGGCGGACTTGCCGCGGCGGCCACGCAGATAATACAGCTTGGCGCGGCGGACATTACCGCGGCGGACCACTTCCACCTTCTCGACATTCGGCGAGTGCAGCGGGAAGACACGCTCCACGCCTTCACCGAAGGATATCTTGCGGACAGTGAAGCTTTCCTGCAGGCCGGCACCCGAGCGGCCGAGGCAAACGCCTTCGAACACCTGGATACGCTCGCGCTCACCTTCCTTGATGCGGACGTGAACTTTCAGCGTGTCACCCTGATCGAAATCCGGGTGGGCCTTGTCACCGAGCACACGGGCGGCTTCGGCGTTTTCAATCTTCTCGATGAGGTTCATCGGTCTTCTCCTTGCCGGCGGATATAGCGTTCCCACAAATCCGGACGGCGTTCCTGCGTCGTCTTTTCCGCCATTTCCCGCCGCCATCGGGCCACCGCCCCATGATCACCGGATAACAGCACTTCCGGGATCTCCTCCCCCTCCCATTCACGCGGCCGCGTGTAGTGAGGGTATTCGAGGAGATCGCCCTCGAAACTTTCTTCCTCGGCCGATGCCGGATCACCCAGCACTCCGGGGATCAGCCGCACACACGCCTCGATCAGGCACATGGCTGCCGCTTCTCCGCCGGCGAGGACCGCGTCACCGACGCTGACCTCTTCCAGCCTGCGCGCCTTGATGACCCGTTCATCGAGCCCTTCAAAACGCCCACAAAACACAACGACACCGGGCCCATCCGCCCATTCCCGAACGCGGGTCTGGGTGATCGGGCGGCCCCGGGGCGTCATGTAGATCAGCGGCCGTTCCTCCTCATCAGAGGCTGTCACCGCATCAATCGCCGCCGCCGCCACATCCGGGCGCAAGACCATTCCGGCCCCGCCGCCAGCAGGCGTGTCGTCAACGGAGGCGTGCTTATGACGGGAAAATTCCCGTATGTCCACCGTTTCTAGCGCCCATAAGCCCTTGTTTTTAGCAGTCCCGATCAGGGAGACGCCAAGAGGGCCCGGAAACGCATCCGGAAAGAGGGTGAGCACGCTGGCCGTAAACATGGTGGCGGCCTTTAGCAGAGCCGGATTGCCTTGGCGAGTCGAGGGTTAAAAGGGCATTTCGCACAGCGGCATGATCGAACGCGCCAAGGGTTGCCAAGCACCATCATCGTTGCGCGAATAGAACACCAGTCGGCAGCTCTCCATGAACAGCGCCGTTTGCCTGTCAAAATCAAACGCGGGCGGCGAGATCGAAATAATGATTGGCGGGTCGGTAACGACTGCATGATTATCCATGTCTGCCAATTCCATCACCATGTCATACCGGGCGATCGTCCGCTCGGCGTCCGACCATTGCTCGCCGTCGCGTCTTTCACATTCAATCTCAGAACCGGCTTCGACAATCGAACCGAATGCGTCACGGATTTGATGGATCGGTGCGGCGTTGAAGGCTTCATGCCAGGCAATAATTGCGCGCAGATCACATCGTCCGACGCAACGCGTATGGCGCCCAAAAACAAATTCATCGAGATCGATCTCAATCGATGCGCCGCGGAAGTGAGTATCGATGACGATATCCCGGCCCGGGTTTTGCTGCTCCACTTCAGTCAAAATTGTCCGGATCAGGCGGCAGGTTTCGACTTCTCGTGCATCTGTCGCCACACTCTGCAAAGCCAGCGAAACCAGAAGCGCCGTGATCAACCCCTACCCGCACAATTGCGGCAGCGGCCGCATGTCGGGTTCGATATCATTGTCATTATTGTAGCGCCCGCCGGTCACCTCGATCACCGGGGCGACCACGCGCACCTCGTCCTGGAAGCAATAATCGACATCCGCCGGGAAGAATCGGGTCTGGCGCACCATGTCCTCAACGGCGCGCTCAGCCTGCCGGATATGGTTGCGCGGCCGCACCCGCCCGTCGACATAACAGGTCGCGCGCACATTGCGCGGCGCACCCGTCCGGTCGGGATAGGCCGACCAGGAACAGGACACGGTATCAACCGCCGCATCGATCAGCTCTCGCGGGAAGACATAGGGCACGGTAATCACCACCTGGCCCGGTACGGGCTCCCAGCCACCCGCCTCGCCGCGGCTGAACAGGGCCGTGTGCGATGTCAGAAGGTTTTCCGAACGCAACCGCCGTGTATTCAGCCGCCCGGCATATCGTTCGGCCAGCTGGTTCAGCTCATCGCGGCCGGGCACGTTTTCATGACAGGCCACATCCGCCTCGACCACGCGCCGCGCGCGCGACAGGCCGGCCGTCTTGATATCAAGGTCACAAACTGTCTCCAGCGGCGCGGTCTGAATCAGAAGGGCAAGCGCAATTTCGATCATTCACTGTCCTCACTGCAATCAGGCGCGGGCGGAATGCCGGGCGACGGCGCGTCCGGCAACGGGAATTCGACGCTGAAGACCTGTTCCACCGGCTCGCTTGTATCAACGAAGAAGGAGCGGCGGATCGCCCGCCGCATCTCACGGATATAATCACCGCGGAAATCCGTCGCGCGGCAGACAATACAGATATTCTCCGGCTCACCCTCGACGATGTCATAGCGCGCCGTGCAGGCAGCGCTGACATTGGCGCGGACCGGATTGCGCGGATAATAGGCATTGATGCGCGAGATGACGCCGGGCTGCACCTGCCAGTCCACCCCGTTGGCGGTTTCCACCCGCCGGAAATGAACCCGGCCCGGCAGATCGCGGATCGACACATCGCGCAGCACGGAACGGGCCTCTTCCACCTGCTGTTCGGCCTGCCGCTGCAGGCTCTCGCGGTGCTCGACATCGGGGCAGGTAACACTGACGCGGAAAGTGCGTCCATTGCGGGTCTGATAGACCGCATCGCAATAGACGCTGCCATCACTGTCCGCCATGGCTGGCGTATCCAGCGAGACCGCCAGCAACAAGACCGGAAGAAAACTCAACACCTGATACGCTCCTCAACCCTGTTTTCCGTCATCACTGTCCGGCGCGGCGTCAATACCCCCGGGCGGACAGAGGGGATCGAACCGGCTATTGGCCGAGCGCCTCGGCCCGTCGCCATCCCAGCCGAAAGCATAGTGATAGTCGAACACAAAAGCCGACACGCGCACAACATCCTGGACACAGGCGCCGGGCGTTTCCGGCATGATGCGCGAGGTTTCCATCGCCTGTTCGAACACCCGCCGGACACGGCGTTCCATGCGCTCGGGCACAGCCTCTCCATCCAGCAGGCAGCGATAGTCCTCGACCTCGACCACCCCGTCGGCTTCCGGATAGGCCATCCAGATGCATTCCAGGTCGCGATATCCGCTATTGGTGATACTGCGCGGCATCTCCGGTGGAGAAATGATCATCATTTGCGGCCCGTCGGGTATCCAGCCCCGCTCGGGATCCAGCCGAAAACGCACACGGGTTGGCCAGCGCGTCCAGTCGGCATGCCGGAAGTCGAGGTCCAGCGCATCGAAATGGGCCTCGATCTGTTCCTGCATCCCCTCATAGCGCAGGCCATAGTCCGGGCATTCCACGGTAAAGGTTTTCGGATCGTGCCGCCGCCTTCCCGTCGGGATGTTCAGATCGGTCTCGCAGATCACGTCCTGTGCTTGCGCCTGCAACAGCGCCGCCATCATCAATGCCAGCATGTTGTGTCTCCCCTCTCCTGCAACCCTAGCAGGCAAAAGGAAGGCTTGTCAGCCGTTTTCCGGCGTATCGTCTGTATCCGGCATCACAATGGTGACAATGCCGCCCGCCAGGTCGACATCCGGCACGTCAGCGCGGGTGAAGGCGACATAGAAACGCCCCTCATCACCTTCGATCTCGAGCAGGTCTCCCGCCCCGAAATTCTCGACCGCCACGACGCGCCCGGCCGCTTGCCCGTCAGAGGTGACCGCCCTCAGCCCGATCAGGTCGGTAATGTAGAACTCGTCCTTCCCGGCCTCGGGCAAGGCATTCCGGGGAACACAGAATTCGCGGCCGCGCAGCGCCGCCACCTCTTCGCGGGTCAACGCCTCGCGGAAGGTCACGATGAAGTCGTCTTTCTGGGGCCGCCATTTGACGGGTGTCAGGAAGGGCTTGCCATCCCGGTCCAGGAAGGGGCCGTAGGTAAAGCAGGCGGCAGGGTCAGCGGTGAAGGACTGGACACGGGCCTCGCCCTTCACGCCATGCGCACCCTTGATGCGGGCAATGGTGATGAGTTGGGGCTTCATCAGTGTGGTCCTGCCACGTGCTTCGAGGCTCGCTTGCGCTCGCACCTCAGCATGAGGTGAGAATACGTCTAACAAACACGTCACCCTGAGGTGCTGACGCAGTCAGCCTCGAAGGGCCGGGCCGAACTGCCCCTCCCCACAATGGGGGAGGGAAAGCGCGGATCTGGCCAGGGGTCAGCCCTAGCCTTCGGTCTTTTCTTCTTCGGCAGCCGCTTCTTCAGCCGGGGCTTCCTCGGCAGCAGCGTCCTCGGCCGGAGCCTCTTCAGCAGCGGCTTCCTCGGCCGGTGCTTCTTCTTCGGCCGGAGCGTTGGCAGCCGCTTCAGCTTCCTCGGCTGCCGCCTTCAGCTCGGCTTCCTTCTCGGCCTTTTCGGCCAGGCGTTCCTGGGCCTTGGCACCCGGCTTGGCTTTTTGCGGGTTGTTGCCGTGTTCCCACTTGAAGGCTTCGCCATCGGCTTCATGCAGGAAGCGGGCAACGCGATCGGTCGGGCGGGCGCCCTTGGCATACCAGGCCTTGGCCTTTTCCAGGTCGATCTGGACGCGCTCGCCATCCTTCGGGAGCATCGGATTGTAGGACCCGATCTTCTCGATGAAGCGGCCATCGCGCGGCATGCGCGAGTCAGCGACGACGATGCGGTAATACGGGCGTTTCTTGGAGCCGCCACGCGACAAACGGATTTTCAGGGACATTGTGGTTTTCCTTGAGAGTTAGTCAGTTGATATCGTGAGTTATTTCTTGCCAAATCCGATCGGCAGCCCGTCCGGACCCAGTTGCAGCGCACCGCCGCCAAGGCCCGGCAGCGATGATCCGCCGGAAGAAGATTGCTGGTTGTCGGTCAGGCCGGGAAGGCCGCCGGCATTTCCGCCCTTCATGCGCTGGACCAGCGCCGGATCGGGGCCACCGCCGCCACCGGGCGGGGTGAAGCCGGACAGGAGGCCTTTCGGACCCTTCTTGCCGACCTTTTTCATCATGTCCGCCATCTGGCGGTGCATTTTCAGAAGCTTGTTGACCTCGGGCACGCCGACCCCGGCACCGGCGGCAATCCGCTTGCGGCGCGAAGCCTTGATCAGTTCCGGCTTCCTGCGCTCTTCCTTCGTCATCGAGGAGATGATCGCAGTCTGCTGTTTCAGCAGATTGTCGTCCATGCCGGCAGCCGCGGCCTGCGCCTGCATCTTTTTATTCATGCCCGGCAGCAGGCCCATAATGCCGCCCAGACCGCCCATCTTCTTCAGCTGGTTCAGCTGGTCGGCGAGGTCGTCCATGTCGAACTTGCCCTTCGCCATCTTGCGGGCGAGGCGTTCGGCCTTTTCCTGATCAACCTCTTCGGCGGCCTTCTCGACCAGCGCGACAATATCGCCGCGGCCAAGGATGCGCCCGGCCATGCGCTTGGCATCAAACGCATCCAGCCCGTCGACCTTTTCAGAGACACCGACAAACTTGATCGGCAGGCCGGTGACATGGCGCATGGAGAGCGCCGCACCGCCGCGGCCATCACCATCCATCCGGGTCAGTACCAGGCCGGTCAGCGGAAGGCGCTCGTTGAAGCGCCTTGCGGTCTCGACCGCGTCCTGACCGGTCAGCGCATCGGCGACCAGTAGCGTCTCGCGCGGATTGGAGACATCGGAAATGGCCTTCGCCTCGGCCATCAGGTCTTCATCGATCGAGGTCCGGCCAGCGGTATCCAGGATCACCACGTCATAGCCCTGCAGGCGGCCCGCCTGCACGGCGCGCTTGGCGATATCGACCGCGCCCTGGCCCTGAACGATCGGCAGGAAGCCGGCTTCGGCCTGCTCGGCCATCTGCTGCAGCTGTTCCATCGCCGCCGGGCGCCGCGTATCGAGCGAGGCCAGCAGGACCTTTTTCTTGTCGCGGGTCTGGATCCGGCGCGCCAGCTTGGCCGAGGTCGTGGTTTTACCCGAGCCCTGCAAACCGGCCATCAGGATAACGATTGGCGGTTCGCCGGTCAGCGACAGGCCTTCCGGCTCGCCTTCGCCACCGAGCAGGCCGACCAGCGCATCATGAACGATCTTGATGACCTGCTGGCCCGGGGCGACAGCGCGGATCACGTCCTCGCCGACGGCGCGTTCCTTCACCGTTTTGACGAAGTCCTTGACCACGGGCAGCGCGACATCGGCTTCCAGCAGCGCCACGCGGATCTCGCGCAGGGCTGCATCGACGTCCTTCTCCGAGAGGGCGCCGCGTCCGGTGAGCTTGTCGAAAACCCCGGAAAGCCGTTCTGTCAGTGCGTCGAACATAAGTCCGCCGTCTCCAATTTCTGCTCCGCCCTTCGAGGCTCACAAAACCACTTTCTCCCCCTGCTTGCGGGGGGAGTGGTCCGAAGGACCGAGGG
>NZ_JAZDRP010000010.1:0-65244 GCF_036330345.1 Hyphobacterium lacteum | reverse complement strand
GCCCCCCTCGGTCCTTTTCCCCGCTTTCGCGGGGACAGGCGGACCACTCCCCCCGCAAGCAGGGGGAGAAAACCGGAACCTAGATGCTCGTCAGCCAGTCCGGCTTCACATAGGGCAGGTCCAGATCCCTGGCGACCGGCTCATAGGCGACCTCGCCATGGGCCACGTTCAGGCCGCGCGCCAGGTGCGGATCATCGTTCAGCGCTTTCTTCGCGCCCTTGTTGGCCAGTGCCATCATGAAGGGCAGGGTGGCATTGGTCAGGCCCAGCGTTGACGTGCGCGCCACCGCACCCGGCATGTTCGCCACGCAATAGTGGACCACACCGTCGACGATAAAGGTCGGGTCATCATGCGTGGTGGCTTTCGAGGTTTCGAAACATCCACCCTGGTCAATGGCGATATCCACCAGCACGGCGCCGTCCTTCATGCCTTTCAGCATGTCGCGTGTGACCAGCTTGGGCGCAGCGGCGCCCGGGATCAGGACCGCACCGATGATGAGGTCGGCTTCGCGGCAGGCCGCTTCCACGGCAGCCGGCGTCGAGAAGGCGGTCTTGGCAACACCGGCGAACTGGGTGTCCAGCTCGGCCAGGCGCTTCATCGAGCGGTCGAAAATGGTGACGTCAGCGCGCGCACCAACGGCCATCTCGGCCGCATGGGTGCCGGCAACGCCGCCGCCCAGGATGACGACCTTGGCAGGTGTGACGCCCGGAATGCCGCCCAGCAGCATGCCACGGCCGCCCTGACGCATTTCCAGGCAGTGTGCGCCGACCTGGACCGACATGCGGCCGGCCACTTCCGACATCGGCTTCAGCAGGGGAAGGCGATTGTCTGAATCGGTCACTGTCTCATAGGCAATGGCGATACAGCCGGACTTGCGAAGGCCTTCGGTCTGCACGGGATCGGGTGCCAGATGCAGATAGGTGAAAAGCACATGGTCCGGCGTCAGCATGGCCGTCTCGGACGGCTGGGGCTCTTTCACCTTCACGATCATGTCGGCTTCGCCGAAGACGGCGGCCGCATCCGGCAGGATCTTTGCGCCGGCCTTTTCATACATCGCGTCAGTAAAGCCGATATTCGCGCCGGCATTGGTCTCGACGACCACTTCATGACCGGCACGAACCAGTTCCGCTGCGCCATCAGGCGTCAGGCCGACCCGGTTTTCACGAACCTTGATTTCCTTTGGTGTCCCAACGCGCATCAGAAAGCTCCCGAAAATTCCCGCGCGACCGGCGGTTATGATCAAATTTTCGCCCTCTTACATGGCAATTTCCGCTCTGACCATGCCCGACATGCGCAGCTTGCAATAATGTGAAGTGCCGCCTAGTGAAACCGCCATGAGCGACACACGATATGACAAGCTGAACATGCTGGGCGGTGAAGGCGCGATAGCGGCCTCACCTGAAGAAGCGGCACTGGAGCGCGTGGAAAATCCGGCAAAGGCGGATTACCTCGTCCGCTTTACCTGTCCGGAATTTACATCCATCTGCCCGGTGACCGGTCAGCCGGACTTTGCGCACATTGTTATCGATTATGTGCCGGACCAGTGGATCGTCGAATCAAAGTCGCTGAAGCTCTACCTCACCAGCTTCCGCAATCATGGCGCTTTCCATGAAGCCTGCACCATGATGATCGCTCAGCGCCTGATCGATGAATTATCGCCCAAATGGCTGAGGATTGGCGGTTACTGGTATCCGCGCGGGGGCATCCCGATCGATATTTTCTTCCAGACAGGCGAAGCGCCCGATGGCGTCTGGTTGCCCGATCAGGGCGTGGCGCCCTATCGCGGCCGGGGCTAGCCGCGCCAGACCCCGATCTGCGCTTCCGGACGCGGGCGCTCCACCGGCTCGTCATCCGTCGAGCCGATATGGATGAAGCCGGCAATCCGCTCGCCGGATCTCAGGCCCAGCGTGTCCTTGACCAGCGGATGATAGGCATACCATTCGGTCAGCCACTGGCTGGCATAGCCCATGGCCTGCGCGCCCAGCAGCAGGTTCTGGCAGACGGCTCCGGCCGACAGGATCTGCTCCCATTCCGGAATCGCGTGTTTTTCGAGAACATGGGAGACGACACCAATCACCAGCGGAGCGCGGACAAAACGGCTGGTTTCCAGCGCCAGCCGGGCTTCATCGGCCTCATTTTCCGACGCCCAGATCTTGGCGATGATCTGGCCAATCACGAGGCGGGCTTCGCCCTGGAATAGCAGGAAGCGCCAGGGCGCCATCTTGCCATGGTCGGGCACTCTGGCAGCGATCGATAACAGCGTATCCAGTTCTTCTGGCGAGGGTCCGGGTTCGCGCATGGCGATGGCGGCTGTCGATCTGCGCCGCGCCAGAAGGGTCAGGGCTTCGGCGCTTTTATGGTGCGGCGAAAGGCGTTCTCCCTGCTCGGGAAATTCCGGCGTAAATTCTGCATCTTCGGGAGAGCTCATGGGGAGGTATCCTGTCGCAAGATTTTGACGATTCTGGAATTGCGACCTTATATGGGTGGTCAGCGCAGCGCCAGAACTGTGCCGCAGGAAAGACTTGGGAAGCCAATGAACGCAGATGTAGCCATTGATAGCCTCACCCCGGCCGAGCGCCGGAGGCTGAAAGTCCGCGACGCTATTATCGAGGCGGCCGAGACGCTATTCACGAAGGAAGGTGAGCAGGGCATTTCCATGCGCCGTCTCGCTGAAGCGATCGATTACTCGCCAGCGGCGATCTACAAGTATTTCGATTCCAAGGAAGCTTTGTTCTCGGAAATGCGGGAGCTGTTTTTCGAGCGCCTGATCGGGCGAATGAATGAAGCGGCTGAAGGCGGCGGGGACGAACACGTTCTGTGTGCCCGCTGTGGCCGCGTCTATATCGAGACCGCGCTGGAAGAGCCGAACCATTACCTGATGGCGTTTTCATTCTGGAAGAAGGACGAAACGCCGGATGAAAACTCGTTTGCCTTCCATGCCGAGGAACAGCTCTGCGGCATGATCCGTTCCGGTATCGAAAAGGGACTTTTCCGGGACATGGATCCAATGGTGGCGTCGAAAAGTGTGTGGGCCAGCGTGCATGGAATCGCGACACTGATGGCCTCCATCGAAGACTTTCCGCAAGGCATGCCAGGCTCGGAACACGTCACGCGCGACGCTGTCATCGATTTCCATACTGACATGATTATACGGGGACTTTCTGCCTGAGAGCAGGCATGAGTGCAAAAAAGTGAACATTGTTCACTTTTCAAACGGCATTAGATGCCCTATGTGATCGCTCAACGTTTGTTCGTGAGGGGTCTCCGTCATGTCTGCTCTCAGAAATCGCCTTCAATCGCTTGGTGCGGGCTTTGCTGTAATTGCTGCGGCGCTGGGCATCGCAGCCATTGTCCTTCTGGTATCAGCTTCCCGGGCCGCCAATGCAGATGTCCATTACGCCGAGCCGGGTGCCTTGCCGGTAAATGTGCTGCGGGTCGTCCATCAGGATGATGCGGCGATCAGCGAGGCCTATCCGGGACTGATCACGGCGCGCCGCGAGAGTGATCTTGGATTTGAAAGCGGTGGCCGGATTGCTGAAATGGCGGTCGATGTCGGTGACCGGGTTGAAGCGGGAGATCGCCTCGCGGTTCTCGATACCAGCACGCTGCGCGCACAGATCGCTGCCGCAGATGCCCAGACGAATGAAGCCCAGGCCCAGGTTGAGATTGCGCGGGCGACGCAGCAACGCCAGCAAATCCTGCTGGAGCGGGGCCATATCTCCCAACAGCGCCTCGACGAGGTCGCGACCACGACGATAGCGGCTGAAGCGCGTCGCGCCGCCGCCGCCGCACAGGCCAATGCGCTGCGCGCCCAGCTGGCGCTGGCCGAAGTGACCGCGCCTTTCAGCGGCGTTGTGACCGCTCGAATGGCGGACGAGGGGGCTATTGCTGCCCCCGGAAGCCCGGTCCTGCGTCTGGTCGAGGACACGGCTCTGGAAATCCGTATCGGCCTGCCGGTTGCCGCGGCCGCTCCGCTTATTGTCGGCGAAACCTATGCATTCGAAACCAATGCTGGCCGCATAGAAGCGGTTTTCCGTAATTCGACCGGGGTTGTGGACGTCCGGACCCGCACAATCACCGCGCTTTTCGACATTTCGTCAGGTCCGGCACGCGCGGGCGAGGTTGCCCGTCTGCAATTGGAAACCGGGATTGGTGAGCGTGGTTTCTGGGTGCCGACGAGCGCTCTCACAGAAGCCCGCCGCGGGCTCTGGTCGGTACAGGTCCTGGTCGAGGATGAGACCGGAAACTGGATGTTGGAGCCGCGCGTTGTGGAAACGCTGCGGGTTGAGGTCGACCGGGCTTTCGTTCGCGGGGCGGTCAGCGACAACGAACTGATCGTGGCGGCTGGCCTTCAGCGCGTGACACCGGGCCAACGCGTCGTTCCGGTGGAAGGCTAGACCCATGGCAACGCTCTTTTACCGCTTTTCGCGCCTTTCCATCCTTGCCGTCATTCTGCTGGTCATTGCGGGGTTGGGAGCCTTCTTCACGCTGGGGCGGCAGGAAGACCCCAGTCTGACCGAGCGGTTCGGCGTTATCGTCACGCCGTTTCCGGGCGCATCGGCGGAACGGGTCGAAGCACTGATCACCGATCCTATCGAGGATTCGATCCGGGAACTGCCCGAGGTCGACGAGGTGGTCTCGACGTCGCGTTCGGGCATGTCGCTGATCAATATCAACATCCGTGAGGACCTTTCCGCCACCGAGGTTGATCAGACCTGGACCCAAATCCGCGAGCAGGTGGATGCTGTCCGGCCGGTTCTTCCCGCCGAAGCGGGGACGCCGGACGTTCGGCGTCAATATATCGGTGCGGCGACCATGATCGTTTCACTGGGCTGGCGCGCGGATGGCGATCCCAACATGGCGATTCTGTCACGGCTGGCCGGTGATCTGGAAGACCGCCTGACCAATATTTCCGGCACCGAGGAGACCCGCCTGTTCGGCATTGCCGAGGAGGAAATCCGGGTGCTGGCAGACCCCGATGCGCTGGCAGCCTTGGGGCTGACCGTGGGCGATCTGGCAGGGCTGGTGTCCCAGGCCGACGCCAAAACGCCCGCAGGGGAATTGCGCACGGGCGACGTCAATCTGAATGTCGAGATCGGTGGCGAATTCGAAACCCTGGACCGGATCCGTACCGTGCCGGTGATCGAGTCTGATGATGGCCAGTTCGTCCGCCTCGGAGATATTGCCGAGATCGAGCGCGGCGTGCGAACGCCGGAACAGGCCATGGCCTATTTCAACGGCGATCGCGTTGTTTATGTCGCCGGCTTCCTGCAGCCGGAGCTGCGTGTCGATGTCTGGTCAGATCGCGCCCGCGAAGTGGTGAACATCTTCGCGGCGGAAAATCCGGGCGTGATTGTCGATATCGTCTTTGCGCAGTCGGATTACGTAGAAGCACGCCTCAATGGGCTCTCGGTCAATCTGGGCTATTCGGCCCTGATCGTCTTTGCCGTTCTCTTCCTGCTGATGGGATGGCGCGCGGCTCTGATCGTCGGTTCAGCGCTGCCGCTGACCGTTCTCTTCGTGCTGTTCCTGATCCGGGTGTTCGACGAGCCCCTGCACCAGATGTCTGTGACCGGCCTGGTCGTGGCGCTGGGCCTGCTCATCGATAACGCCATCGTCGTGGTCGACGAATACCAGCTGATGCGAGCCAAGGGGCTGCCGCCGCTGGATGCCATCAACAAATCGCTGAAACATTTGTTTGGCCCGCTGCTGGCCTCGACGCTGACGACCGTTTTTGCCTTTGCCCCCATTGCCCTGATGCCGGGTGCCGCCGGTGAATTCATCGGCATGATCGGCGTATCCGTCATTTTCGCGGTCGTCGCCTCCTTCATTCTGGCGATGACCGTGGTTCCGGCATTCGCGGGCTGGTTCGACCACGACAATTACGCAGAGGGCCGGAAATCCTTCCTGCGCGATGGTCTTCGCTTCAAGCCACTGGAATATTTCTATCGTGGCATTCTTCAGGCCGTAACGTCCCGCCCCTGGGTCGGTCTGGTGGGCGGCGTGATCCTCCCCGTGGCCGGTTTCGCCGCAGCTACAACCCTGCCCATGCAATTCTTCCCGCCAACCGATCGCGACATGTTCCAGATCGAAATGGTGTTGCCCGCCAACACCTCGATTGCTGAAACGCAGCGTCAGGTCCTGCGCGCAACCGAACTGATCGAGGCTTATGACGGCGTGATCGATGTCGGCTGGACGCTGGGGGAAAGCCCGCCTCGCACCTATTACAATGTCATCGGCAATGAGAGCGCCGCCCCCTATCTGGCCGCCGGTTGGGTCCGGACAGCGTCACCGGAAGTGACGCATGATCTGCTGCCGCAATTGCAGCACGATATGATTGCAGCCTTTCCTCAGGCGCGTTTCCTGACCCTGCCGTTCGAGCAGGGCCCGCCGACTGCCGCACCGATTGAGCTGAAAATCTTCGGGCCTGATCTGGCAACCCTCGACCGTCTGGGCGATGAAATCCGCCACATCCTGGCAGCAACGCCGGGTGTGACGGCCACCGTTGCCGGCATGCGCATGGGCGAGCCGGTCGCACGGGTAAATGTTGATGAGGCTTCCGCAGAGCTGGCGGGCATCCGCCTCGACAATCTGGCGAGCCGTCTGCGGGCCGACTTCGATGGTGTACCCGGAGGCAGTATTCTCGAGGGAGTCGAAGAGATGCCGGTTCGCGTCATCGCCGCCGAGAACCGCCGTGCCAGCGTCAGCGACCTGTCCTCTGCACCGCTCCTGACCGAGCCGGATAGTGGCATTCTGTCAGCCCCGGTCTCGGCTCTGGGCAGTGTCGGCCTGTCGCCGGAAGTGGCGAGTATACGCCGTCAGGATGGCGAGCGCATGAACCCGATCTACGCCTATCTGGAGCCATTCAGCCTGCCAGCGCCAGTGCTGGAGGACTTCATGGCTCGCCTTGACGCTGCCGGTGTCGAGCTGCCGCCCGGCTATACCCTGCAGATCGGTGGCGAGGCCGAGGCGCGCGGCGATGCGATCGGCAATCTGTTCGGCACGGCCGGACCGCTTCTCATCCTGATGATCGGCTCGGTCGTTCTGGCCTTCAATTCCTTCCGCTTGGCCGGTGTGGTTTTTGTGACCGGATTTCTCAGCGTCGGCCTTGCCCTTTTCGGCGTGTGGATGTTCAACACGCCGCTGGGATTCAACGCCATTGTCGGCTCGATGGGCCTGGTGGGCCTGTCGATCAACGGCACGATCGTGGTGCTGTCCGCCCTGCGCGCCAATCCGGCAGCCAATGCGCTGGACCTGCAGGCGATCGAGGACACGGTGGTGGATGCCACAAGGCACATCATCTCCACGACGCTGACCACAATTGGCGGCTTCGTTCCGCTGATCCTGTCGGGTGACAGCTTCTGGCTACCGTTTGCAGCCGCCGTGGCCGGCGGTGTCGCCGGATCTGCTTTACTGGCGCTGATTTTCGCTCCGGCGGCCTTTGTCATGCTGGCCAGAGCCCGGCAGAAACGCCGGGAATTCCATGCCCGCCTCAAGAAGCGCGTGAGACGGGGAGCCTTGATGCAGCCGGCCGAATAGGCCAACCCTGCGGACATGATGGACCACAAAATGAAGCGGGCCGGCTGGACGGTGACATCGCGGGAAACCGTATTCGAGAATCCCTGGCTGGAGCTCAATAGCTATGAGGGCATCCGGCCGGACGGAAAGCCCGGCACTTACGGTGTCATGTCGCCCAAAGGCTATGCCATCCTGATCCTGCCTTTGTTTGAAGACGGCACCATCATGCTGGTGGGCCAGCCCCGCTTTGCCCTCGACAATTATTCCTGGGAGATTCCGGAAGGCGGTAGTCTCAAATCCGACCCGCCTCTTGATGGCGCAAAGCGCGAACTGAAAGAGGAAACCGGACTGACCGCTGCGTACTGGCAGGAAATCCTGCAGGCCGAGGTTTCAAACTCGCTCACCGATGAAGTGGCCTTTGGTTATCTCGCCACCGGCCTTGTCGAAGGCGAGCCGGAACCGGAAGGAACCGAGATCATCGAAACCCGCCGCCTGCACTTTCTCGATGCGCTTGAATGGGTGATGAGCGGCAAGATCCGTGATCTCAGTTCGGTGGCAATGATCCTCAAGGCACACTACATGGCCAGTAACGGGCGGATCGACGGCCCCCTTGCCGCGGCCATGCTGACCCGGGAGTAGACAATGCCCGCAGAAACCATAGCGCTGACAGAAGGACCGTCTTCGGTCTGGTCCAGCTTGAGAGTATCCGCTGCCCAGGCCTCCGCAGAAGAGCCCATTCTTGCCAGCTTCATGAATGCCGCCATTTTGCGCCATGACCGGTTCGAGGGCGCGCTGGCCTACCGGCTGGCGTCCAAGCTGGCCGATGCCCAGCTGGATGCCATGCTGGCCCGGGATGTGGTCGAAGAAGCGATTGCGGCTGATCCCTCGATCGCGGCGCGGGCAGCCGCAGACATGGTGGCGATCGAGGAGCGTGATCCGGCATGCCAGTCCTATCTTCAGCCTTTCCTCTACTTCAAGGGATATCTGGCACTTCAGGGCTATCGCGTGGCGCACTGGCTCTGGGGGCAGGGGCGCGAGACCTTTGCCTTCCATCTCCAGAGCCGGATTTCCGAGCGGTTCGGCGTCGACATCCACCCGGCCGCAAGGATCGGGCAGGGGATCATGATCGACCATGCGACCAGCGTGGTGATCGGCGAGACGGCCGTCGTGGATGATAATGTTTCCATGCTCCATTCGGTTACGCTCGGTGGAACCGGCAAGGCCGATACCGACCGCCACCCGAAGATCGGAAAGGGCGTGCTGATCGGTGCAGGAGCCAAGGTGCTGGGCAACATCAACATCGGCGAGGAGGCAAGGATTGCTGCCGGCTCTGTCGTGTTGAAAGACGTGCCGCCCCATTGCACCGTCGCCGGTGTGCCGGCCGAACCCGTCGGCGGGCGTTGCAACCATCCGGCCCGGACCATGAACCAGCAACTGGAAAGCGATAGCTGAGGCAGGTCTTGCCTTGGCAGGCCCCGGGGCTATGGTCCGGAGCAGAATCAGACATCAGGGATGAGACACGTGACCAACATCGTCACCGCAGAAGAAGCCGCACTGCTGGAAATCTTCCTCAAGAAGAAGCTGAACCCCGACATGGTGGTCCAGCGGCGCCAACGGGCAGATGAGTGCGCCGAAATCCATATCGGCGACGAGTGCCTGGGCGTGGTCCAGAAGATCGTTGACGAGGGCGAAACCAGCTATTCGTTCGAGATCACGATCCTCGACATCGACCTGGAAGAGGTTTGAGCGAAAACGCCATCGGAACAGACGTCCTTCGCCTGGAAGGACTGACCAAACGCTATCCGGGCGGCGTTATCGCGGCTGATGCGGTGGATTTGACCGTTTCCGCCGGCGAACTGGTTGCCATTGTCGGCGAGTCCGGTTCGGGCAAAACCACCACACTGAAAGCCATCAACCGTCTGATCGAGCCCAGTGCGGGCACGATCCTGTTCCAGGGCCGCGATGTGTTGGCACTGGAATCCCATGCCCTGCGCCGGGAAATCGGCTGGGTGATGCAGGGTGATGGCCTGTTTCCGCATCTGACGGCCGCCCAGAATATCGCCGTGACGCCGCGCCTCCTGAAATGGGATAGTGCCCGTATTGCGGCGCGCGTGGATGAACTGCTGGAACTGGTCCGGCTGGACCCGGAAGATTTCCGGGACCGCTATCCTCACCAGATGTCAGGAGGGCAGCGCCAGCGGATCGCTATTGCGCGAGCTCTGGCCGTTGAACCACCGCTTATTCTGCTGGATGAGGCATTTTCCGCGCTGGACCCGGTCACCCGGGCGGGTCTGCAGGACGATTTTGTTGCCCTTCAGCACCGCCTTCAATTTGCTGCCGTCATGGTCACCCATGACATGGCCGAAGCCCTGCTGCTGGCTGACCGCATTCTGGTGATGAAGAGTGGCAGGGTCATTCAGACCGGCACACCGTCCGACCTCGTCAACCGCCCGGCCGACCCGTACGTGACGGAGCTTCTGGCCGCGCCTGCAAAACAGGCGAAAGCGGTGGCCGCGCTGGAGAACAGCGCATGAGCGAACAGCTCGCCGAAGCCTTTGCCGTTCTGCCGGACTATCTCGGCGGGCATATGCGCCTGTCCATGGCGGCGATTGCCTGCGCCATATTGATCAGCCTGCCGCTGGGCATTCTGGCGGCCCGCCGCAACTGGCTGGCCGGACCGGCGCTTGGCTTTGCCGGCACGCTGCAGACCATTCCCGGCCTCGCCCTGCTGGCCCTGATGGTGCCTGTGCTCGGCGGAGCCATCGGTTTTGCCCCGGCCTTCGTGGCCCTGACGCTTTACGGCATCCTGCCCATTCTGAGGAATACGATTGTCGGCCTGCAGGCCGTGGACCCGGTGGTCCGCGAGGCGGCGAGGGGCGTGGGCATGACCCGCCAGCAGGCCCTGATCGAGGTCGAGTTGCCATTGGCCTTGCCCACCATCGTTGCGGGCATTCGCACCGCCGTTGTCTGGGTGGTCGGAGCGGCCGTTCTGGCAACACCGGTCGGAGCCTCCAGCCTGGGCAATTACATCTTTGCAGGTCTGCAGACCCGTAACTGGACAGCGGTCCTCTTTGGCTGCGTCGTCTCGGCGCTGCTGGCCATCCTGCTCGACCAGATCGTGCGCAACTACGAAATCGCCGCGCGTCAACGTAATCGAATGGTCGCCGGATTGGCCACGCTGGGCGGGGTCATATTGATCGGGGCGGCGCTGGCGCCGGGCTGGATCAATGCGGGAAGCCGGCAGGCCGGCGAGAATGTGCTGGTCGAGGCCGTCGGTCTGGAGGGGCGCACAGTGGTCGTCGCCTCAAAGCCTTTTACCGAGCAATACATTCTGGTGGCCCTGATGGAACGCGTGCTGGAAGACGAGGGTGCCATTGTGGAACGGCGCGACGGGCTGGGCACAGCGGTCATCTTTGATGCCCTGGCCAACAATGAGATTGACGTCTCGATCGATTATTCCGGCACGCTCTGGACCAACACGCTGCGCCGCGAAGACATGATCGGCCGCTATCGCATGATGGCCGTCATCAACGCCTTCCTGCTGGAACAATACGGCATCTATTCGCCCGGATCGCTGGGCTTTGAAAACGCCTATGGTTTCGCCATGAGCCGGGAAGGGGCCGAGCGCCTCGGCGTCACGTCCATCGCTGACCTCGCCGGCCAGCGCGTGACGATCGGAGCTGACACCGTCTTCTTCAATCGGCCGGAATGGACCGGCACGCGTGAGGCTTATGGATTGCAGGACGCCACACCGCGCCCGATGGACTCCACCTTCATGTATGGCGCCGTCCGCGACGGTCAGGTCGATGTCATCACCGCATACACGACAGACGGGCGCATCCCGGCTTATGACCTTGTTATTCTGGAAGACCCGCGCGCCATCCTGCCGCCCTATGACGCCATGATCCTGCTATCGCCCGAAGCCGCTGCCGATGATGCTGTGGCGGCCGCGCTGGCACCATTGGTCAACGCCATCACGCCCGAGATGATGCGCGAAGCCAATCGCCGTGTGGACCTGGACGGCCAGACACCGGAACAGGCGGCGGACTGGTTGTGGGGGGAGATCGGGGGATAAGAAAACCGGCGGAGCTTTCGCCCCGCCGGCCTCATTCCATTTATCGCTAACTGGCCGCTAGAGCACGTCCAGCATGGAGGCAACCAGGGGATGCCGCACAATGTCTTCGGCCTGCAGGCGGATGACACCGATGTCCGGCACGTTTTCCAGCTTGTTGGAGATCTCGGCGAGCCCGCTGAGTTCCGGTAAGAGGTCGGTCTGGGCCGGATCGCCGGTAACCACCATGGTTGAATGCCAGCCGAGACGCGTCAGCAGCATTTTCAGCTGTCCGTAGGTGCAGTTCTGGGCCTCGTCGACGACGACGAAGGCATTGTTCAGCGTGCGCCCGCGCATATAGCCGATCGGCGCGATCTCGATCAGGCCTTCGGCCATCAGCGCTTTCAGTCGTTTCGGCGACAGCCGGTCCGACAGCGCGTCGTAGAGCGGCCGCAGATAGGGGGCGAGTTTTTCCTCCATCGCGCCGGGCAGGAAGCCGATGCTTTCGCCGGCCTCGACCGCTGGGCGTGAGAGCACAATGCGCGAGACATCGCCTTTCTCGAGCTTTTCGACAGCCTTGGCGACCGCCAGATAGGTCTTGCCGGTGCCGGCCGGGCCGAGCGCCATCACCATGGAATGCTTGTCGATGGAGGCCATCAGCCTGGCCTGTCCTTCCGAACGCGGTTTGACGTTCTTTACATAACGCTGGTCGCGCATCGGTTCCTTTTCATCTGGTGACCAACTGGTCCCCGGAAAGAGCGCACGTACCTTGGCCTGTTCGTCCTGATAATGACCGGAATTGAACTCGCCAGAGGATTGACGGCGCTTAGCGGAACGTTTCGCCATGGAAGGGCTCTCCTGAAACAAAAAAACCCTCACCGGCGGGCGAGGGTTGTGGATGAACTGGAACTGAGAGATGCGCGGAAGGGGATGCGGAGTCAGGACGGTCGGGACCCCGGTTGTCAGGCCTGTGGGTGCGTAATTCTCGCACTGGCCGCTCGCCTCCTCTTCGAAGCGTCTGCGATGCAACACAATGTCGAATCGCATACGCAGTATCAGTCTAGTATGGTGAACAAACCTTAAGCGCCCCCGTCGCATCACTTTCATCAACATCGTGTCCGGAGAGCCACATGACGATTTATGCCCTTGACGATCACACGCCGAGCGTCCCCGAGTCAGGCAATTACTGGGTTGCCCCGGGCGCCCATGTCATCGGCCGCGTAACGATGCTGGAAAATTCCAGCGTCTGGTACAATGCGGTGGTCCGCGGCGATGTCGACGACATCACGATCGGCGAGGACACCAATATCCAGGACAATTCGGTACTGCACACAGACCATGGCTTTCCGATGGAGATCGGGAAGGGCGTCACCGTCGGTCACCGGGTGATGCTGCATGGGTGTACGATTGGCGATTATTCGCTGATCGGAATCGGCGCGACACTGCTGAACGGTGTGAAGATCGGTACGAATTGCATCATTGGCGCCCATACCCTGCTGCCGGAAGGCAAGGAGATCCCCGACAACTCCCTCGTCGTCGGATCACCGGGAAAAGTGATCCGGACACTGGATGCCGACATGTACGAAATACTGAAGGCGTCAGCCGATCATTACGTCGCCAACTGGAAACGTCACGAAGCGGGACTCAAGCCGGTTTGAAACAGTATCGGGAACACATCTGAAACAGGGGCAGGCCCGTATTTCACAGCATAAGAATGCCCGGGCAAGCTAGCCGGCGCTGTCGCCGGTCTCTCCACGCCACAATTCACGTACCTTTGCGTCGATATCCGTGGCGAAGTTGAACCAGGCAGAGCGGTCGCGGCTGGCATCAATCACCATCAGCCGGTCTTCACGGTCCAGCAGGTGGGAAAGGTCATTGCGCAGGGCCGAGGCCGTCGTGCGGGCACGCACCAACCATACGCCGGGCACGATATCAACAGCCTCGCCATAACGGCCTAGAACAGAGGCCACAGCGTCACTGACGCCTGATTTTACTTCGGTGATGACGAGCAGATTGGCCGGGTCCTCGGTCGAGGCTGCCGCCATGGCGACCTGACGGTTCTCATCGATCCAGCTCTTCAGGATCTCGACATCGCCAGCCGGTTTCCAGTCACCATCACGTTCGACGCTGACCAGCGTGTATTCCGCGACGCGCCCTTCGGACACATAGCCGCGCATTTGCGGAGATGTGTAGGGGCCGTAGACGCGCCCATCCACCTTCACAAACCACGTTCTTGCCTGGCCGTTTTCGATACTCATTACATGCGCCACTTTAAGACGGTCTCCATTCCTAGACCGGTCACGCGGCAAGAATGAGGCCAAATGTCAGGGATTATGCAGCGCTGGCGGAGGCGGCGTTCGGCGGCATGAAGGCGACGGCAAATCCGCCATCCCAGATGCGGGCGACATGACCGCGCATTTCGCCCACGCGGACCTCTTCGCCCTTGCGCGGGCGTTCCAGGCAGGCAAAGGCTGCGCCGGAGATCGAAACGTCAATGACATCGGCATCAATGACCACGCCATCGGCGAAATGGATCTTGGCCCGGCCGCGGCCTTCCTTGCGCGGCGCGGCACGGTCTTCCTCGAGGCCCAGGCGCTGCATGTTGAAGCGCCAGGTGATGGCGTCGGCCAGCCGGTCGCGTTTGCGCGCATGTGCCGCAAATTGCAGGGAAAACCAGTTATCGCCCTTGCGCAGGACGCGGCCATCCAGACGGCCCAGCCCGTCAACCAGAAGCACGACGAAATCGCCCGGCATGGGCGGCACGCGCGTTGCGACCTTGGCGCCGCCCGGCGAAATGTCGATCAGCCGGCACTTCTCTTCCTGATGCCGGGAATCGAGAAAACGCCCGTGCAGGTGCAGCGGCAGGCGGCGATGACGCCGTCTTTCCTCGGCACCGCGCGCGGCGATACGGATTTTCCTGCGATCGAGACGTGTGAAAGTTTCCGCCATAATCCTGACCTCTTCTGGCAAGGCAGTATGGCAAAAGGGCGTTAAGAACCCTTTGAAGGATTAGGCATCATTTGCAGGATCTGGAACCGGCGGTGGCGGCGTCTCCGGCAGGGCCCAGTTGCGGGTCACCGGTAGTGTGATCCGGGTCAGATCATGGCGGATGACGGGTTTCTTGCGGAACCGGTCAGGTGATTGCAGGGGCTGATACAGGCCGAGTATCCGGTCGACCTGTCCGGCGCGCGAGGCAAGCGGCGTAAAGACCATTTCCACCTCGATCTTGTCACCATTCAGCGTTTCCGCGGTCGCATAGGCATGGGCCGGGGCCCGGTTGGCGAGGACAGATTCCAGCAGCAGCTTCATCTGCGCACGGTCATATCCACGCCAGAGCGACAGGAAGTTCTGGTCCCGCAATTCACGGTTATGGAGATCGCACAGTCGCGTTCCCGCCAGGCGGAAGACATGATGGGATGGATCATGCCTCTGTAACATAAAGAGATTTCCAAGAATGGCCTTCAACTCGCCGGCCGCGATATCGGCACGGGCGGGCACTGAAGCTTCCCGGCGCCGGGAGTCCCAATAAGAAACCAGGGTTCTGGAATGGCTGTGCAGCATTTCAACGGTCACTCTTTGTTACGCGGCCTGTGCCGGGATCGGTCAATTTGGCAACGCAATTTCAATCCTTGGGCCATACGCTTGTCGCGAGAGTAGGGGTTCGCCTGCGTGGAGAACGCGCACCGAACCATGTTTACTCGCGGAAATGACAGGAGGACGGCCATGCGCACGTCGCCAATTTACGTTCTGGCTGCTGCAGCGTCTCTGGCGTTGACAATTGGTTCGCCCACATTCGCCGGTGGCGGTGGTGGCCATGGAGGTCACGGCGGCGGAGGCGGCAACTATGGCGGAGGCGGTAGTTGCGGCGGAGGCAGCTATGGTGGCTGTAGTGGCGGAGGCGGGCATCGTGTCCGCACGCCGGACATCCGGATTTACGGTCCGCGCATCGATGTCGGCGTCAACGTCAATACCAACGTCAATGTCACGACGAACGTCAACGCTGGCGCAAATGCGAACGCCAATGCCAATGCGGGTGCCAATTCCGGCGCCGGGGCGGGTGCAGGCAGCCGCGCCGGCAGCGGCACGACCATCATTTCGCTGGGCGGCGGCGGTGGCAGTTTTGGTGCGCCTCCTCCAGCCACGGCGATCAACGGGCTGAATGTTGCGGGTCTGGTTGAAATTGAAATGGTCGAAGAGGAACGCACCCGCATCCTCGAGGAATGGCGCGTCATTCGCGCCGTCTGTATGGATGATCGTGGTACGCCGCACCCGGCCTCGCGTCCCGATCCTGGCGAGCGCGTTGAGGAAGGTTTCTCAGGTGAGCTCTTCCGCTGCATGTCCGGCACATTCATGCAGGTGACGATCGGCTGGCGGATCGACGGCGAAGATGTTTTCGACGACGCCTTCTCCATGGTCTGTTCGCAAGGCGAAGCGCTGCGTCATGGCGAGGGTGGCCGTGTCTTCTGTGCGACCCAGGAAGCGCGCCGCAATTGCAATGAGCGGTCCTTGCTGCGCCTTTACGGTCCGGGCGTGAAATTGGTCTATGTCCGCCGCGAGGAGCGCTATACCGAAATGGTCGAGCAGCGCCGCGAGATCGTCAACACCAGCAATATGACACTGATGCTGGATGGCGGCGTTGGCGGTTACCGCTGATCAGGATCACAATTGAAAGAAAAAGCCCCGGCAATGCCGGGGCTTTTTTATTGTCCGCTGTCCTGGATGACAAAGGTCGCGGAATTGCCAATGGCGGTCGCCGTTCCGGTTGTCCCCCAACCTGTCAGGTACTGTGTCTGGAAGGTTGAATTGACCGTTCCCGTATTGACCTGGTTGATCGTTCCCTCGGTCTGTGTGTCGGGGCAGGCCTGACAGCCCCAGCTGGTGGCCGCGTTGCCGAATGCTGATGAGGAGCCAATCACCTCGCCCCCATTATTGCCGTCAAACCGCATGATCGAACTGACGCCGCCCGTATTGGTCTGGGCGAGGCCCAGAAATGTGTCAGTTCCCAGATTGGTCAGGATGGCAGAGTTTCCTAGGCTTTCTGACGAAGCCAGAATGCTCTCATTGTCGAAATTGCCGATATTGATATTGGCCTCGGCATCTGTCGTGCCGCTATTGACCTGCGTGCCGCGGGCTTCGCCATAGGCCCACTCCGTCGCGATATCGAGCCCATTGCCTTGCGCCTGTGCTGCGACTGTCGTGAAGACACCGCCACCGCCTGCATTAACGCGCGCGGAAGCCCGCACTGCGCCGCGATTGGCCTGATCTGTAGCGAGAATGACCGAGGACTCATCGCCCTCCGAGCGGATGGCATTGCCAGAGGCGGTTGCGGCAGTCACCGAAAACTCGCCCAGACCGCCAGTACGGGCCTCGACATTGGCGCGGGCTTCGACGGCCGCGCCGGAATCCTGTGAAATCGGGCCTTCAATGCCACCATAGGAGCCAACGGTCTCGACCGCATTGGCGGCAGCGGTTGCGGCAGTGATATTGCTGAAGGAATAGCCGTCCACATTCAGCGAAGCGCCGGAAAACACGTTTGATCCGTCTGTGGCGGACTGGGTGATCGCAATATCGCTATCACCGCGCAGTTCCAGAACGGCACTGTTGCCATAGGCGCTGGACGTGGTGGTTGTGGTACCGGTCAGTTCCACTCCGGACGTCGTGGCCGTCGACGTAACAAAGCCGCCAAACTGCTGATCGCTGGTGACGTCATGGCTGGTCTGGGTTTCGACATCCAGCATGTTTCCAGCACCAACGGCCGTCAGGTTCACATTACCGGTCTGACCGGCAACGACCTGCCCGTTTGCGTTCACCTGTGCTTGCAGATTGATCTGCCCGTTCAGGATCTCAGTCGTATCGTCCGCGGAGGCCACGGCGCACAGCAGAATCGCGCTGCTCGTGCCCGCGGTCAACGCTCTGGCGTATCTGGACATTCGAGGCTCCAGGCCGTGAGGCATAAGAGGTGTGAGGATTGACGCCGCCGGAACCGTTGGTCAGGCCAAGCGGATCGTCAAAGGCGCAGACGCTGCGCGCTTCAATTCCGTAAAGGGTGGACGAGAACTCGAGGACAGCGCGTTCGATCAGTGAGCGCACAGCCAGCTGAATCGGCTCGAGCGAGCGTCCTCCGGTGGAAATGTCGATCACGGCATCACCCCAGAAGGAGAAGACACCGGCGCTGACTTCGCGGCCGATGATCTGCTTCTGGTAGGAAATTACATCGACCACTTCCAGCGTCTCGGAATTCACGAGGCGCAGATCAATGGCAACATTCATCACGTAAAGGCGGCCATTGAAAACGCCGGTCGGGTCGGAATCGATCCGGTCCCCGCCAAGGAAGTCGAGACCTTGGGAGCGGATATTGTAATTGAGCTCGGTGACGCCGCCGACAAGATGATAATTGGATCCGGGAATGCTGCCGGCGTGGATCAGGCGAAAACCGTCTTCTTCGGCCGCATCGCCAATCAGGCGGTTATTGGCATAACGCAGTTCAAGCTCGGCAACGGATGTATCAAAGCGTTCGACCAGGTTGATCCCGGCCTTTGCAAACGCCGACATCGCCATAAGCGAAGCGCCCTGGGTGATCGCTGGACCACCGCCTTCCGGGTTGCCCGCACCGGTATAATCCGAAATCCGCCCAACCGCGATGCGCGGGGAAGGGCGCCCCTGAGCGCGCGCGGAATTGCCAAGGCAGACCAGCGCTTCGGAATAGGGCGTGGGATTGGTCGTCACCGGCGCGTTGCCGATCGGATTGGCATAACGGCCGTCAAAGCCCGAATTGGGCGTCACCGCGCACCCCGCAAGAAGCAGGGCACCCACAGCAGCGATAGTCAGTCGCTTAATTGCCATTCTCGTCGTCCTCACCGCTGCCGGTGCTGGAAGTCGCCGTCACTGTGCCGTTATTGACCTGGGTCGAGTTGACGATGACGGTGTTGTAATTGCCCTGGACCACCACGTTCAGCTGGTTGCCGACGGCGAGGGCGCTGGAATTGCGTCCCGATGAAAACATCCCGGTTTCGCCCGTGCCCTGGCTGGATTGAGTCGGCGCATTGCCCACCGAACCAACGCCCGACATCTGGGCCTGAACCCCGACGCCGGTCTGCAGCACACCATTGAGCACCACCCGGTTGCCATTCGCATCACGGGTTCCGGCGCGGTAGGGCTGATTGTTCTGTGTGGAATCGGTGCCCCAGGGACGCTGGAACTCGCCTGCGGACTGGCCAAGTGCCGGCGCAGAGGTCATGACAATCAACGTGCTGGCGGCAAGAATCACCTGACGGCACATGGCGTTTGTCTCCCGGGCAACCATTGGGCTGCACCCTTGTTAAGCGGTGGATGAGACGCCAAGTACGCAATCGACCTGAGGCTCATCCTGAACGTTCAGGAAAAAACCTAGGCAGAACGGGCAAACAAGAGATTAAGGATAACAAGAAATGTACCGTGCCCGTCAGCCCGTCTTCAACAATGTCCCGCGACTGCCGTTGGCGCTCGCGCTCAGCTTTGTGGCGGTATTTGTAGCTCAGAGCCTTTTTCCGCAGCTGACCCTGCTCTTCTACAATGTCGGCGCGATTGTGCCGGCGTTGGGGTTCGGCCAGGGGGACCGGATACTCGGCGGATGGTCGCCATACATATTCCATGTCTTTCTCCATGGCGGCCTGATGCACCTCGTCTTCAATTCCATGGCGACACTGACTTTCGGAGCAGGAACGTTTCGCCCCTTTGGATCCGGCATTAGAGGCGGTACAGGTTTCCTGCTGTTCTTTTTCTTCTGCTCGATTGCCGGTGCGGCGCTGCAGATTGCCGTTGCGCCGGATCTGCGCGTGCCGGTGATCGGCGCCTCGACGGGCCTTTCAGGAATTCTGGCGGCTGCTGGCTGGGCGGATGGCGGTTATCGCGGCATGTTGCGATTTGCCCTTCCGTGGGGCGCTTTCAATCTGTTGCTGGCGCTTATGGGCGAGTTTTCGCCCATCCCGATTTCCTGGGCGGGCCATCTTGGCGGCCTGATCGCCGGGGCGCTGACCTATCCGTTCTTTGTTGCGGTATTCGGAAGCCGCCGTCTTTAGAGGAATGGAGCGATCACCCGCTCGCCTTCAATCTCCAGCCCGCGAATGATTGCTCGACCATCGCCGCTGACAGAAACAATGAGGCGCATGCTCGCGCGATCCGTTCTGCGGCGCTCTTCCAGGGCGCGCGCCGTCTCCTCGTCGGCATAGTAACGTTCGAGATTGTAATGGGCCGAAACGCGGCTGACAGAGGCCGTTTGAACCTTGCCATGTATATAGAGGCCGTCGGAAGGCGGCTCCGAATAGACAGCGGCAGGCTGCCAGCTGCCATCGTCATCCGGCTCGACGACCACATAGATATCGCCATCAACCGAGAACTCATCATCGCCCGCGATTTCCACGAGGTCGATCTGATGGATCGGAGTGGATAGAATGACAAAATAGCCGGCCAGAATGTCCCGGGGATCCACAGGTTCCAGATTCAGGATGACCTCGTCGCCGGTCGTGCGGCGGATATTGTGGTCGGCGATCATGGCGATCAGAAAGGCCGACATGGCAGCCGCGACGAGGATAAGACGGATACTCAGCTTCATGAAGGGGCTCCCGCATCAGCCGTGATTCGCTTCTGCAGCCGGATGACCGCAATCGACAGGCCGAACAGCAACAGGCCTCCGATCAGGAAGAAGAGCGAGGTGTCCAGTAAATCCCCGAAGGTCTCGCCATAGACATAGAGGGTCTGGGCAATGAAAAGCGCGATCCCGACGCCGCCTGTGTACCGGCGCCCTTCGCGAGATCCATAGAGTATGAGTGCGATAGCAAGGGCGAAGACAATGACGCCAACGATCACCCGCAGCACCAGAATCGACTCGCCCCCCAGCCAGCCGGCTAGGCTCGGCAGCAGCAATGCCGCTAAAGCGGCCGCCAGCGTCGGGATGGTCAGAGTGCGTGTTGCCGGGCGGGTCATGAAGCGCCAGGCGAGTGCGCCTGCGAGAATCGCCATGAATGCGCCTGCCAGCAGCCAGTAATCAGGTCCGGATACGCCAGCGATTTCCAGCCAGCCATCAATGGCCTCTTCGTTGCGGCCCAGTCGGGCCTCGAAACGGTCGAGTGGAAACTGCGCAATAAAGCCGGAAAACAGCGCGAGGGTCGTCGCCCAATTGGCCAGCGCGCCAAATCCGAACCATTCCCTGTCGCGAAAAGCCGCAAAAAGCATGGCAGACGCCCCGCAGGCGAGAATTAGCACCGAGGAAGACTGAAGCTCGCTCAGCCGGCCGTCCTGCGCATAATCCCAGAGCAGGAAGATGATCCAGACATTGATGCCGATCGCCAGAAGATTCGCGGTCACCAGTGAACGCATGCGGGAGGCTGCAATCACCGTGACGGCCCAGAGCGGCAGATAATTCCACAAAATGCCTGGCGCATAGGGATTGAAAGTTTCTGCCCAGACCCACGATGATCCGAGCAAAGCCGCCAGAATCAGAACCGGGCGGGATGGAATCACAAGCGCGGTGCCGATAGCGCCGACGGCCCAGATCGACAGAACCGTGTATCGCCAGGAGCTCATATTGAATATCTGGGCCACAAGAACGATGGCGACACCGAACAGAGCAGCGCCCAGCAAAGCGAGGGCATGTCCGAGCGCCGGTTGTTGACGGCCAAAGGCCCAGCCCGATGACAGGAAGCAGGCCCAGAGGGTGCCGAAAACCAGGATCAACCGCACCAGATTGCCCAGATGTGTCCAGTTGGCAGCAACGAAACTGATTGCGGCGAGGGCCATCAGGACCGCGCCAAGAATCGCCAGAGCGCCCGATGCCGACCATCCTCGAGGGGCATCGGCGATGTCTGAAAGAATGGCATCGCGGTTTTCGGCTGCTACCAGGCCACCGGTAATCCATCGATCGAGATCTTTTTGCAGCCGCTGCCGATAGCGCGATTTGCTCATGACCAAGCCTCTCTCATTTCGAATCGAAGCCTAGAAAATGGAATCCAACCCGGCTACGAAAATCGGATTCACGTTAAGGAATGCGCGTCCTGATACCGGCCGTGGCGGGCCGGGCAGCCCTTGCAGCCATGGCCTATGCGGCCTTACAGCATTTTTTCTGAATGCCGGTTGCGTGAGAGGGGAAAATACATATAATCGCGCCTCCTCCGACGATCCGGAGACTTGCCCAAACGGCGTTGCAACAAGAGACGCCGGCAGACAAACTTTTGTCCGTCGGCACATCAAACTGCGGTCGCTGCAAGTTTCTGGAAAAAGTTGGTTGACACTTTGGAGAGCGGGGCATAGATACCGCGCTCCTCGCCGGGACGGGCCCACGAAACGGACCCCAGCGGCGAACCAGATAGCGAAACGGAAGTTGACCTATCTGTTTGTTTAACATCGTGAATATTGGAAAGAGAGACGCAGGCGGCGGTGTCTAGCGGATGGCTCAGGCCATCAATTGATACCGACACGCGAAAGCGTTTCTCTAGAAGTACAGACAATTGCCAATTTATGGCCGGCTTGCCGGTCATCGAATTGGCTCCTGTCTTTCTTGAGATTTAATGCCAAGCGCAGTCGGGATCCAACTCAACCTGAGAGTTTGATTCTGGCTCAGAACGAACGCTGGCGGCAGGCTTAACACATGCAAGTCGAACGCACTCTTCGGAGTGAGTGGCAGACGGGTGAGTAACGCGTGGGAACGTGCCCTTCGGTACGGAATAGCTCCGGGAAACTGGAATTAATACCGTATACGCCCCTAGGGGGAAAGATTTATCGCCGAAGGATCGGCCCGCGTTAGATTAGCTAGTTGGTAGGGTAAAGGCCTACCAAGGCTACGATCTATAGCTGGTCTGAGAGGATGATCAGCCACACTGGGACTGAGACACGGCCCAGACTCCTACGGGAGGCAGCAGTGGGGAATCTTGGACAATGGGCGCAAGCCTGATCCAGCCATGCCGCGTGAATGATGAAGGCCCTAGGGTTGTAAAATTCTTTCAGCAGGGAAGATAATGACGGTACCTGCAGAAGAAGCCCCGGCTAACTCCGTGCCAGCAGCCGCGGTAATACGGAGGGGGCTAGCGTTGTTCGGAATTACTGGGCGTAAAGCGCGCGTAGGCGGGTCGTTAAGTTAGAGGTGAAAGCCCGGAGCTCAACTCCGGAACTGCCTTTGATACTGGCGGCCTAGAGTCCGGGAGAGGTGGGCGGAATTCCGAGTGTAGAGGTGAAATTCGTAGATATTCGGAGGAACACCAGAGGCGAAGGCGGCTCACTGGACCGGTACTGACGCTGAGGCGCGAAAGCGTGGGGAGCAAACAGGATTAGATACCCTGGTAGTCCACGCCGTAAACGATGGATGCTAGTTGTCGGGCAGCATGCTGTTCGGTGACGCAGCTAACGCATTAAGCATCCCGCCTGGGGAGTACGGCCGCAAGGTTAAAACTCAAAGAAATTGACGGGGGCCCGCACAAGCGGTGGAGCATGTGGTTTAATTCGAAGCAACGCGCAGAACCTTACCTACCCTTGACATACCAATCGCGGATTACAGAGATGTTTTCCTTCAGTTAGGCTGGATTGGATACAGGTGCTGCATGGCTGTCGTCAGCTCGTGTCGTGAGATGTTGGGTTAAGTCCCGCAACGAGCGCAACCCTCGCCGTTAGTTGCCAGCAGGTTTGGCTGGGCACTCTAACGGGACCGCCGGTGTCAAGCCGGAGGAAGGTGGGGATGACGTCAAGTCCTCATGGCCCTTACGGGTAGGGCTACACACGTGCTACAATGGCGGTGACAGTGAGTTAATCTCTAAAAACCGTCTCAGTTCGGATTGTTCTCTGCAACTCGAGAGCATGAAGTTGGAATCGCTAGTAATCGTGGATCAGCATGCCACGGTGAATACGTTCCCGGGCCTTGTACACACCGCCCGTCACACCATGGGAGTTGGTTCTACCCGAAGATGGTGCGCCAATCTGGCAGCCAGCCACGGTAGGGTCAGCGACTGGGGTGAAGTCGTAACAAGGTAGCCGTAGGGGAACCTGCGGCTGGATCACCTCCTTTCTAAGGATTTCCGATCGATCAGGCTTCGGCCTTCCTTCGGATCCTAAAGACAAGCCGATCGCCTTCGGGCGTGAAGCAAAACTTGGCGGATGCCGCCGTCTTCGTTTCTCTTTCCAAGCGCCCCGGTCATCGGATCGGGGACGCCGCGTTCCTCTCCGCTGGCTGGCGTATGTCCTCTTTCGGGCCTGTAGCTCAGGTGGTTAGAGCGTACGCCTGATAAGCGTAAGGTCGGTAGTTCGAGTCTACCCAGGCCCACCATTGCTTTTGAGGTGAGGAGACGGCGACACGCGTTCTCAAGGGGCTGTAGCTCAGTTGGGAGAGCGGTAGCTTTGCAAGCTTCAGGTCGTCGGTTCGATCCCGTCCAGCTCCACCAGAACGCGGTTTAAACAAGTTTCGCTATTTGCGCTGCGGCGCGAATAGCGGATTTTTGACATTGTATAGATTAGGGTTTGTCCGGCCTTCCAAGGACAAATCATTGAGACATCCTGACCGACGCTCATGTGCGTTGTCTTGTTGGCGTCTGTGACCCTGCACGAGTTACAGATGGACGAGGCATTCACCGTGCATGAGCTTCGATGAGATCAAGCGTCAAAAGGGCATTTGGTGAATGCCTTGGCATGTAGAGGCGATGAAAGACGTGGCACGCTGCGATAAGCTGCGGTGAGGTGCGAGCAACCTTTGACCCGCAGATTTCTGAATGGGGAAACCCACCCGCAAGGGTATCCTGCACTGAATACATAGGTGCAGGAGGCAAACCCGGGGAACTGAAACATCTCAGTACCTGGAGGAAAGGACATCAATTGAGACTCCGCTAGTAGTGGCGAGCGAACGCGGATCAGGCCAGTGCTCTCTCTAAATTTATCAGAACCTTCTGGAAAGTTGGGCCGTAGCGGGTGATAGCCCCGTATGAAGCGACGATGAGAGAGACTTGAGTAGGGCGGGACACGTGAAATCCTGTCTGAACATGGGAGGACCATCTTCCAAGCCTAAGTACTCCTACATGACCGATAGTGAACAAGTACCGTGAGGGAAAGGTGAAAAGCACCCCGACGAGGGGAGTGAAACAGACCCTGAAACCGGATGCCTACAAGCAGTCGGAGCGCGCAAGCGTGACGGCGTACCTTTTGTATAATGGGTCAGCGACTTTGTCTCTCGAGCAAGCTTAAGCCGATAGGTGTAGGCGTAGCGAAAGCGAGTCTGAATAGGGCGATTTAGTTCGAGGGATAAGACCCGAAAGCAGGTGATCTAGCCATGTCCAGGCTGAAGGTGAGGTAACACTCACTGGAGGGCCGAACCCACTTCTGTTGAAAAAGAACGGGATGAGGTGTGGCTAGGGGTGAAAGGCCAATCAAACCTGCAGATAGCTGGTTCTCCGCGAAATCTATTTAGGTAGAGCGTCTCGTTTATGCCATCGGGGGTAGAGCACTGGATGGGCTAGGGGGTCCCACCGACTTACCAAACCTAACCAAACTCCGAATACCGATGAGTACTGCGAGGCAGACACACTGCGGGTGCTAAGGTCCGTAGTGGAGAGGGAAACAGCCCTGACCGCCAGCTAAGGTCCCTAAGTTATCACTAAGTGGGAAACGATGTGGGAGTGCTTAGACAACCAGGAGGTTGGCTTAGAAGCAGCCATCCTTTAAAGAAAGCGTAACAGCTCACTGGTCAAGCGCTCCTGCGCGGAAAATGTAACGGGGCTTAAGTGATACACCGAAGCTGCGGGCTCGAAAGAGCGGTAGCGGAGCGTTCTGTAAGCTGATGAAGGGAGACCCGTGAGGGCTCCTGGAGGTATCAGAAGTGAGAATGCTGACATGAGTAGCGACAAAGAGTGTGAGAGACACTCTCGCCGAAAGTCCAAGGGTTCCTGCGCAATGCTAATCAGCGCAGGGTTAGCCGGCCCCTAAGGCGAGGCCGAAAGGCGTAGTCGATGGGAACCAGGTCAATATTCCTGGGCCAGCGGGTAGTGACGGATAGCGGAAGTTGTTCACCCTTATTGGATTGGGTGGGCAGCCAAGCCGTCCCTGGAAATAGCTCCCGCATTAGACCGTACCCGAAACCGACACAGGTGGACAGGTAGAGTATACCAAGGCGCTTGAGAGAACTATGCTGAAGGAACTCGGCAAATTGCTCCCGTAAGTTAGCGAGAAGGGAGCCTGGCTCCGCGCAAGCGGTGTCCAGGGGCACAGACCAGGGGGTGGCGACTGTTTACTAAAAACACAGGGCTCTGCGAAGTCGCAAGACGACGTATAGGGTCTGACGCCTGCCCGGTGCCGGAAGGTTAAAAGGAGGAGTGCAAGCTCCGAATTGAAGCCCCGGTAAACGGCGGCCGTAACTATAACGGTCCTAAGGTAGCGAAATTCCTTGTCGGGTAAGTTCCGACCTGCACGAATGGCGTAACGACTTCCCCGCTGTCTCCAGCATAGGCTCAGCGAAATTGAATTCTCCGTGAAGATGCGGAGTTCCCGCGGTCAGACGGAAAGACCCCGTGCACCTTTACTACAGCTTCGCAGTGGCGTTAGCGACGATTTGTGTAGGATAGGCGGGAGACTTTGAAGCCATGGCGCCAGTCATGGTGGAGTCATCCTTGAAATACCGCCCTGATCCTTGTTGACGTCTAACCGCGGTCCGTGAAACCGGATCCGGGACCCTGCGTGGTGGGTAGTTTGACTGGGGCGGTCGCCTCCCAAAGAGTAACGGAGGCGCGCGATGGTGGGCTCAGAGCGGTCGGAAATCGCTCGTTGAGTGCAATGGCATAAGCCCGCCTGACTGTGAGACTGACAGGTCGAACAGAGTCGAAAGACGGCCATAGTGATCCGGTGGTCCCGAATGGAAGGGCCATCGCTCAACGGATAAAAGGTACGCCGGGGATAACAGGCTGATGATGCCCAAGAGTCCATATCGACGGCATTGTTTGGCACCTCGATGTCGGCTCATCGCATCCTGGGGCTGGAGCAGGTCCCAAGGGTTTGGCTGTTCGCCAATTAAAGCGGTACGTGAGCTGGGTTTAGAACGTCGTGAGACAGTTCGGTCCCTATCTGCCGTGGGTGTTGAATACTTGAGAGGAGCTGTCCCTAGTACGAGAGGACCGGGATGGACGTATCTCTGGTGGACCTGTTGTCGCGCCAGCGGCATAGCAGGGTAGCTATATACGGACGGGATAACCGCTGAATGCATCTAAGCGGGAAGCCCCCCTCAAAACCAGGTATTCCTTGAGAGTCGTGGAAGACTACCACGTTGATAGGCCAGGTGTGGAAGTGTGGTGACACATGAAGCTGACTGGTACTAATAGCTCGATTGGCTTGATCTCTTAGTTCATGCACGGCGAACGCTTCGTTCGCGTGCAATCAAGAGCGACGGTTACAGAATGTCTCAATGTTATGGATCAAACGCGCCGACCGGGTGGTTATTGCGAGGGGACCCCACCCGTTCCCATTTCGAACACGGCCGTTAAGACCCTCTGCGCCGATGGTACTATGTCTTAAGGCATGGGAGAGTAGGTCGCTGCCCGGTCTGCCCGTTTGATCTGACCCTGATCTTGCAATTGAAAACAAAGCCCCGTCGGTTCGCCGCGGGGCTTTTTCTTTGGCCAATTGACGCCAACGCGCATCCTCACAAAAACGTGCCTTGCTGACGACCAATATTCCGGCAGTCTCTTTCACGAACAGGGGAGATTTTCGGGGATGTTGGAATTATTTGCTGCTGCGTTGCTGATCCAGGACTTGCCTGCAGACTGGGATGAAGTGCTGGGAACAGAGATTGCAGAAGAATGGTCGGCTCCGGTCTACAGACAATATGATTTCTGGATCGGAGAGTGGGATGCCAATTGGCGCCCGCGGGAGGAAGACGGCCTCGATCATGTCGAGGAGGGGCGCCACACCCATCAATATGTGATGCCGGTCCTCGATGGACGCGCCATCATGGAATTGGCGATGCCGCGCGATCTCGACCCCGAAACCGCCCAGGGGCGAGGATTTTCCATCCGGTATTTCAACGAGGAGGCCGGGCGGTGGGTCATGGCCCAGCATTGGCCGGGGCCGCAAAATGACGGTTTCGCTTTCCTCGATCAGCTGACGGGCGAAGAACACTTCGGTCGCGTGCAGGTCTACGGGGCCGATTTGCGCCGCACCACGCCGGACGGCGATCCTCAGATCCGCCGGTACACATTCTCCGATATTCGCGAGGATGCATTCCGTTGGGATGGAGCGAACACGGTTGATCGCGGGAATAACTGGTTCACCTGGATGGCGGTCGACTTCCAGGAAATCAATCCGGATGTGGACCTGCCAACGGTCGATCAGCCCTTGCCGGGCTTTCATCAGGGGCAGCTCTGCACAGATGAAGCTCACCGTGCAATGGATCCGCTGATCGGCAATTGGTCGGGTATAGCGGTCAACGCAGATGGTGAAAGCCAACCGGCCAGCATTACGGCCGGCCGCATGCTGGATGGCTGTGGGATTGTAAGCGTCTATCAGCGCCCGGAGGCAGGTTACCGGTCTGCCGTTTTTTACTCATGGAGCCCGGCGCTGGAGCGCTGGTATGGCCTGTATCTGAATAATCAGCGCGGCGAAAACCATCGCTACTATGTTGGCGAAAGGGGCGGCGAGGGGGCTGAGTTCCGGCTGGATACCGGAGTTGTAATCCAGGACGAGGAAACCCCTTATATCACCAATGCCGGCAATGACATGTCCGAAAGCTTGCAGCGCCTGACTTGGGTCGAATTGAATGCGGAACGCGTGGTTTTCCGGGTGGAAACCCGCAGCGCGCCTGACGCGCCCTGGGTATTGCGTTGGGAATATCGGCTGGAACCCGCAGCGGGTTAGTCAGGCTGCAAATTCGCGATCACGAATCCAGAGGCTGGCCAGGGCCTTCCATCCGGCCGCCACAGCCTCTCCCTGATGGAGCGAAAGCGGCTCGACCTCTCCGCTTGTTTTGACATTGCGGAAGGTCAGGCCGTCGCCCGGCTGTCCGTTCCAGGCTGTTTCGAAACGGGGGAAGCCTGTGCCGCCACCCTCGCTGGCAGCGTGCAGGCATACGAGACTGGTCGCGACCCGCTGGCCGGAACGCGCCAGTTCGGCTGAATTTCCATCGTCATCCGGCGCAAAATAATCGACATGCGGCCGGTATTGCTCCCCGGGCCGATAGAACAGAAGATTGAGTCGCTCCGAATTTTCGGCGGGACACCCTGCCAGTGTGCACATGACACGCTCGACAGCCACGTGAACCAGATCCTGTAGATGCGGTGCAAATGTCATCGACAGCGACTGCCGGTGGGGGTCGTGGATTTTTTGGCCGGTTTGCGGATCCACAATGGTGGAAGGCTGAAGCGCTCTCAATCCTGACGAAATCACATAATCGCAAACTGCAGCCGGCAGCGCGCCCGGGTATGAAACAGCAGAAATGTTTTCAATCAGAGTTTCGCCTGAGCTTCCGGCACGGGCGAAACGTGAGAGCGTTGCGGTAACGGCAGGCCAATCAAGGCCCGTGCTTTCGCCGCCTGATTTTTCTAGCGGGTTTTCCGACAACTCGTTTGCCAGCGGGTGTTTCGAGCGCAACAGCCCGGAGCGCACCGTTTCCGCCCACCCGGCATCCGGTGCAATAGCTTGTTCCAGGCGCAATAATGCCATGCCCGCCGGCATGTCGCCCGTATTGGCAGCCTGGTCTAGGAGACTGAGAGCGATCTCGTTTTCGTTGAGGATCAGGCACAATAGCCCGGCTTCGCGGAGGGCGGCAGGGTTTCCGGATTTAGCGCTTTCCGTCAGATCGCTAACGGCTTCCTCCCAGTTCTTCTCGCCGGCCCAACCATGGGCCAGCGAAAAACGATGAAGTTGCCTCGCGGCCGGAACTTCTGCACTGGATTCTGCCAGCCAGCTGGCCGCAATTCTTCGATCCACCGGCCCGCCCTGACCGTAAGCAAGGGCAACTGCGAATGAATAGGCTGCGCTGGCATCGCCACTTTTGGCTGCTGCTTCCAGCAATCGGCGTCCTTCTTCCGGTCGCCCTTCGGAGAATGCTTTCTGCGCGGTCTGCAATTGAGCGGTCGCGTTCATCCTGTCTTTCTTTTCCGCAGGATCACATTGCGGGTCAAATCCTGCTCGACTTGATAGCCATGCTGTAGCGCCAACTGAACCGGGTCCTTTTCGGGCGTAGCGAGTAATTGTTCGACGATCAGGCAATCCGGCCAGCACTCATGAGGCGTCTGCTCAAAAAAGGGCTTCAGGATGCGGTGTTCCTGACCTTCAATGTCGATCTTCATCGCGTCGACATGAGACAGCTGGCGGTCGGCCAGATAATCTTTCAGTGAAATGGCGGGAACCCGGATCTGCTCGCCATCACCTTCCAGCCCGCTTTCGCCACGATTATGCCGGTTGACGGTAAAGGTGATCTCGCCGGCGACATCTGAAATCGCGAGCTCATCGAGTTGTATGCTGGCCGCAAAGTCATTGGCCATATGATTGAAACGAAAACGGCGCGCCATCTCCGGCTGGGCTTCAATCGCGTAAAATCGCGCCGAAGCATCGGCCTGGCTGGCGAGATGGAAGGTATAGGTCCCGCAATTGGCACCTAGGTCCACGAAAACAAAGCCAGCGCCCATTTTAGCCGACAGACAGGCCAGTTCTGCAGGATCAAACCGTCCGGGATTATAAAGAATGCGCTTTTCTGAGAGATTATCCTTCGGGTGCAACCGGGCCCTGAAGCCAAGCGTCTCAATGTCGACGGTGTCGGGGGCCAGCCAGCTGGCAATGCGGGCCCAGACTTTACTGTCGCTCTTGCGTGCCCGTTCGACACTGGCCTTGAACAGGCCCGACGGAGCCAACGCTCCCCAAGGGATATCTGCGGTGTTTTCCATCCTGCTTGCATAGGCGAGAGAGAAACCCCCGCCAAGCTGTCATGCTGGTGTTATAGGCCTTGAATCCGCTCGCGGGATGTCCTAGATACGCCCTCCCGCCGGGAACGGCGGCGCTTCTGACGCGGGATGGAGCAGCCCGGTAGCTCGTCAGGCTCATAACCTGAAGGTCGTAGGTTCAAATCCTACTCCCGCACCCAAAAAACCCCCGGCTATGGCCGGGGGTTTTGTTTTGGCTAGACTGATCTCATGAAACCCTGGCGTCTTGTTCTCTGGCTTATGCCGTTTGCGCTCCTGGCGATTCCGGCCATTGTCATGCAATTCACGGCCGAAGTCGCGTGGGGCCCAGAAGACTTCCTCGTCATGGGTTTTCTGCTGCTGGCTCTGACAGCCCTGATCGATGTGATCGTTTCACGGCTGGCGGGGCGGCGGGCCCGGCTGATCGGGATCGCGATAGTATTGGTTGTTTTCTTGCTGGTCTGGGCCGAGCTTGCCGTTGGAATATTACACTGACGGCTGACCGGCCCGCCTTAGTCCTCGAACAACTCGTTCAGATAGGCCGCCATGCGAATGCCCGCCTGCGACATGCGCGTGCGCATCGTATCGCGATGTTCGAAGAAATACTGGTATTGTAGTTCCGCATCATCAGGATAGAGCGACGGGCGGATCTGGGCGCTCTCGGAAATCCAGACCAGCGGGTCGGCGACCATCCATTCATCGGCCAGCTCCGGCGTAATCCGGCGCGACAACCAGTTGGCCAGCTCCGAATAGGAAAGCCGGTCATAATCAATCATCTCATCGTCCCAGGTGAGATGGAGGTTTGTGACAGTGTCGAAGAATACCACTGTCACATCATTACCGCCTCGATCCGTCCCATCGCCGACATGCAAGGGCTGGTGCAGATCGCCAATGATATGAACAATGAAACGGAGAGCCCGCTGGCGCTCGTCCAAGGGCAGGTCCTCGTTTGTGACGATGGCCGAAAATTGCTGCAGGGCCGTATAGGCATCGCCAACTTCCGGCGCCATGGACAGATCATACTGCGTGCCTTCAGGGATGGTCACATAGTGATAGGGCCCCGCCGCGGCCCAGAACTCCTCGCTGCTCGAGCGCATGAAATCTGGCCAGGTGGACGCTTCAGCCAGGTCTTCCACGCCCAGCAATTCCTCAACTGCCGCCCGGGCATCATCCGACAGATATTGCTGCGCGATTGCGCCCGTCACACGGTGACCGGTCTTGCCCCAGCCAAAGGCCGGGCTGGCAGCGAGGACGAGAGCAGCAGTGGCGGTCAGTATCTTTTTCATGAGTTCTTCCTCGGCTTGATTTGTCAGGAATTTATAGCAAGAAAAAAGGCCGCGCAGTCGATTGTACAGCGCGGCCTCTCTTAAAAATCAGTCGTTAGACGAACCTATTCCGCAACGGCGACCTTGATGTCTGTGTTGCGCGGCGCAGCGGCCCGCACATAAGGCGCGACGTGATCCTCAAACTTGGCAAAGTTCGTGATGAACATGTCACAAAGCTTGGCGGCCTGAGCGTCATACGCGGCCGGATTGGCCCATGTGCTGCGCGGATCAAGAATGCCGGTATCAACACCGGGAACCTCTGTCGGCACCATGAAACCGAAATTCGGATCCTCGCGGAAAGTCGCATTGTTCAGAGTGCCATCAAGCGCGGCATTCAGCAGTGCGCGAGTGGCCTGGATCGGCATGCGGCGGCCTTCGCCATAAGCCCCACCCGTCCAGCCTGTATTCACCAGCCAGCAGTCCACACCGTGCTCCGCGATCAACTCGCGCAGCAAGGCGCCATATTCTGCAGGGTGACGCGGCATGAAGGGAGCACCAAAGCAGGCCGAGAAGGTCGCCGTCGGTTCAGTAACGCCCTTTTCCGTGCCAGCCACCTTGGCGGTGTAACCCGACAGGAAGTGATACATGGCTTGCGCTGGCGTCAGCTTGGCAATCGGCGGCATGATGCCGAAAGCGTCACAGGTCAGCATGATCAGGTTTTTCGGCTGACCGCAGCGGCCCGTATCGGATGCATTCGGGATCGCATCGATCGGATAGGCACCGCGGCTGTTTTCCGCCAGCGTTGCATCGTCGAGATCCAGTTCGCGCGTGACCGGATCCATCACCACGTTTTCCAGCACCGTGCCCCAGCGCTGCGTCGTCGCGTAGATCTCCGGCTCGGCGTCCGGGCAAAGGCGAATCATCTTGGCATAGCAGCCGCCTTCGAAATTGAAGAGGCCGTTCTCCGACCAGCCATGCTCGTCATCGCCGACCAGCGTACGGCTGGCATCAGCCGACAGGGTCGTTTTACCTGTGCCCGACAAGCCAAAGAAAATGGCGGCGTTTTCACCATCTGTATTGACCGAACAGTGCATCGGCATGATGCCCTTTGCCGGCAGCAGATAGTTCAGAATAGTGAAGACCGACTTCTTCGTTTCACCCGCATAGGACGTTCCGCCGATCAGAACCATCTTGCGCGCGAAATCAACGGCAATGACCGTCTCGCTGCGGCAGCCATGGCGGTCGGGATCTGCCTTGAAGCTCGGCAGGTTAATGATCGTGAACTCCGGATCAAAACCCGCCAGTTCGCTGGCTTCAGGGCGGCGAAGCAGATGGCGGATGAAAAGAGAGTGCCACGCAAATTCCGTAACCACTCTTACCGGCAAGCGGTGATCCAGGTCAGCGCCGCCGAAAAGGTCCTGAACGAACAATTCCTTGCCCGCCATATGCGTCTGGAAGTCGTCCCAGATCGCGGCGAATTGGTCAGACGTAATGGACGCATTCGTGTCCCACCAGACCGTATCCTCTGTGGTCTCGTCGCGAACCGTGAACTTGTCTTTGGCGGAGCGGCCTGTGTGCTGGCCGGTCTTGACGACAAGAGCGCCGCCTTTGGCCACTTCGCCTTCGCCGCGGCGGACCGCTTCCTGGTACAGTGCTGCTTCAGTCCAGTTATGGTTCAGCGGACCCGTATTGGTGATACCCAAATAGGTCAAAACGCCCGTTCCGCGGTCATTCGCCTGCTCAAACATGAAACCCCCCGGGTGAAGGAATCCGCTATTAGCCGCGGAAATTTCCAATCTGGTTTGCTGTCAGCCGGTTAAAGGTCCTCACTAAGGGACCCGGACGCCTGCATCAAGTCTATTCTCCCTGTGCAAGTGCAGGGCCAATTCAAGATTTATGACTCAGGTAGCGGAATATGCTCCGATTCGCCCGGTGGGAGTGCAAATACGCTGTTTTCAAAACCGGCATCAGCGGAAGACTGCCAATCGGTCTTCGCCTTTTCTATCCGGTCCTTGCGGCTGGATACAAAATTCCACTCCATGAATCGTTCACCCGGCAGGTGAGCGCCGCCACAGATCATCACCCGCGCGTCCTGGACTGTGCGGATGCCAATCGAGGCTTCATTGTCCAGAACCACCATCTGACCTGCTCCGAACAGCAAGCCATCAATCTCGAGCTCGCCACTGACGATATAAACGGCACGTTCCTCGTGCTCGTCGGTCAATTTGAAGACGGATCCCGCCTTGGATTCCATGTGTAAATAGAAGATGGGTGAAAACGTCTTCACCGGTGAAACTTCGCCATAGGCCGAGCCCAGAATCAGCCGCATCCAGATGCCATCCCGCTCGATGACCGGTAGTTCCTCTGCCTTGTGGTGGAAGAAGGACGGATCCGCCTCCTCTTGCTCGGAAGGCAAAGCGACCCAGGTCTGGATCCCGTGAAGCCGGTGCCCGGCGGCGCGCGTCTCCGGGCCTGTGCGTTCCGAGTGAACAATTCCTTTGCCGGCCGTCATCCAGTTCACGGCGCCCGGTTGGATTGTCTGTTCAACACCGAGCGTATCGCGGTGATCCATTTCGCCGTCGAAAAGATAAGTCACTGTCGCCAGGCCGATATGCGGGTGAGGGCGCACGTCTATGCCTTCGCCGGGAGCAAAGTCAGCGGGGCCGATATGGTCGAAGAATACGAAGGGACCAACCTGGCGTTTTTTCGCCACGGGGATGACGCGACGAACCTCGAAGCCGCCAAGATCCTTTGCTCGCCCGGCTATCGTCATTTCGATCATGAATGCGCGCTCCTGCTGCCCGTAACCGATATAAGCTTGTTTTTGGCGAATTGAACATGTCTGGCAATCTTGAGGCAGCTATCGCTGCAGGCTAGCTTTCTGGCCAAATCGCCAATGGGAGTATCGGCATGCTTGTTCGCATCGCGACCGCAATCGCTCTGGTTTCTGCTGTTCCGGTATTTTCCATGCAGGAAAGCCTGATCAGCGAGTCTCAGGAATCCACGGCTGAACAATTGATCGAGATGGGGCTCGCGTCCGATTCCGGCTATGAAATTGTACGTTCGTTGACCACGGAAGTCGGCCCGCGTCTGGGCGGCTCGCGTCAGGAAGCGCGTGCCCGGGACTGGGCGGTACAGATGTTCACCGAACTGGGCTTCGAGAATGTGCGCATCGAACCGTTCGAGATGCCATACTGGGACCGCGGAGCGATCAGCACCTCGATTGTGGCGCCGTTTCCCCAGCCGCTCCGCGCATCTGCGCTCGGTGGTTCTGCGGCAACTCCGCAAGGGGGCATCGAGGCTGAGATTGTCTTCTTCGAAAGCTTCGAGGCGCTGCGCGATTTCGATGGCTCACTGGAAAATCGCATTGCCTATGTCAACGACCGCATGATCAGCGCGCAGACCGGGGCCGGTTATGGCCCGGCGAACCAGAAGCGCCGCTTTGCCTGGCTGGAAGCCGAAGCACGCGGTGCGCTCGGCGTGATGATCCGCTCTGTCGGGACCGATTCCCATCGCTTCCCGCACACCGGCATGATGAGCACGCCCAATGACGGCACAATCAACAGCGGCACGCATTCGGATGTCGCAATTGCCTATATCCGGGAGGAGCATCCCGATTATGCCGAAAACCGGATGTGGTCTTCGATCCCCGCAGTCGCGTTGTCGGCGCCGGATGCTGACCAGATCGAACGCATCCATGAATCCGGCGAGTCAGTAACGGTGCGTCTGTCGGTCATTGCCGGATGGAGAGGTTCCCGTCAGTCGGGCAATGTCGTAGCCGAGATTCCCGGCCGGGAACGGCCTGAAGAAATCGTTCTCATTGGCGCGCACCTCGATAGCTGGGACGAAGCCACCGGCGCCGTTGACGACGGGGCAGGTGTGGGCATCGTAACGGCTGCTGCCCATTTGATTGACCAATTGCCGCGCGCACCCCGGCGGACGATCCGCGTGGTCCTCTTTGGCGCGGAAGAAGTCGGACTTCTGGGTGCATTTGCCTATGCACGGGACAATTCCGAGGACATCGGGAACATCGTGCTGGCTTCCGAATCCGATTTTGGCGCTGGCCTTGTCTGGTCGCTGGCTTCCGGCACAAGCGAAGAAGGAACGCGCTTCATGGATGAAGCACAGCAGATCATTGCGCCGCTGGGCATTATTCGCGGTGACAGGGCTTCGAATGGTGGCGGCCCGGACATCATTCCGCTGGCAGCCCGGGGTGTCCCTGTTTTCCGCCTCAATCAGGACGGCACAGACTATTTCGACCTGCACCACACACCTGATGACACGTTCGACAAGATTGATCCCGATTCCATGGCGCAGAATGTTGCCGCCTGGGCCGCGATTACCTGGCTGGCGGCCGAGACCGACGTCGAATTCCGAACGCAGGATGAATAACTCTGCCTTCTGATCGCCTCGATTGAAGCTAACAGACACTTAACGGCCCCAATTGGGGCCGTTTTGCCTTTTCGGCCGCGAAAATGCCTAGCCGCGGCAGTTATTAGTCCCTGATTCAAGACGACTTTCCCCAGTGCGAGGGATTTCCGGCGGGCTTGCCTGCCGATCGCGTTGGGGGCGATTATGGGAATCGCGATTGTTGCGGGGACTCGGCCTGAGATACTCAAGCTTGCGCCGGTCTATCGCAGCCTGAAAACGGCTGGACTGGAGCCGGTCTGGATCGCCACGGGACAACACGGCGATCTGGCACAGCAGGCTGAAGAATCCATCGGCATTGTGCCGGACATGCGCCTTCCGGGCGGGTGGGATCCGCGTTCGCTTACGGATCTGACGGCGGGCCTGCTTGGCCAGCTTGGCCTATGGATTTCTGAATGCTCACCGCGCGCCGTACTCGTGCAAGGCGATACAGCCAGCGCCTATTCCGGCGCGTTGGCCGCGCATCTTCATCGGGTGCCTGTCGGCCATGTTGAAGCTGGTTTGCGCAGCGGCGATCCGGCCAACCCTTTTCCTGAGGAAAGCTTCCGCCGGCTGATCGCACCGATCACCGATTTTCATTTCGCGCCAACCCGGCTTGCGGAAAAGAATCTGCGACTTGAAGGGATCAAGGCGCGCCGGATCTGGATCACCGGCAATCCGATCATCGACACTGTACTCGATATGGCCGCCCACACACGGCATCCGGCCGTCCTGGACGCGCTGAAGCCGGGTGAACGGCTCGTGTTGCTCACGGCGCATCGCCGGGAAAACTGGGGAGAAGGCATCTCCTCAATCTGCAGTGCAGCTCGCCAGCTCGTCGAGCGGCATGACGATATCCGGATTGTCTTTCCGGCGCATTCGAACCCCCGCGTGCGGGAGACCGTCCTGGCCGAGCTGGGAGAAGCTGAACGCATCCATGTCACCGAGCCGCTCTCCTATCCGGAATTCATAGCGGTTCTGAAGGCCAGCCATCTGGTCCTGTCGGATTCCGGCGGAGTGCAGGAGGAGGCACCGAGCTTTGATGTGCCTGTTCTCGTGCTTCGCGAGACGACCGAGCGGCAGGAGGCCGTTGATGCGGGCGTCGCCCGCCTCGTGGGGACGGATCCGGAAAAGATAGTGCGCGAGGCCTCCCGGCTTTTGTCGGAGAAGGCAGCTCACCGCGAGATGGCTGACCGCAATAATCCATTCGGGGACGGTCAGGCCAGCCGTCGCATTGCCGAAATTCTGAAGGCCGAACTGTCGCCAGCGCGGGCGGGAGCCGGCGCTGCATGATCGAGACTTTTGATCCTGCAATCGCCCAGGCGATGGCGTTTGATGGAGGCGTCGGCGTCTGGATAGAATCGGCGCTGGCCGATCTTCTTTCTGGCGACGCATTCCGGACCTATTGGACGGTGCTGGGCTGGCTGACGGTTTATGCCGCGATCGCCATTTTCATCTCATCGGCTGATGACGCCTTTCTGGACCTGTATTTCTGGGTGCTGACGGCGCAACGCGTTATCACCCGTCCATTCCGTTTCGTGCCCTCGCAAAAGCGTCTCGATGAGATGGACCAGAAGAAGCTGGCTGTCATGGTGCCGGCCTGGCACGAGGCGGATGTGATCGGCCGGATGCTGGTCAATACGCTCAAGACGATGGACTACCGGAATTACGAGATATTCGTAGGCGTTTATCCCAATGATCAGGAGACCATCAACGAGGTCGAGCGGATTGTCCGTCAGAATCCCGGGATCAACATCGCCTATGTTGGCCACAACGGGCCGACCTGCAAGGCCGACAATCTGAACTGGATGATTGCCGGGATCGTCAAGCGCGAGGCCGAGCTTGGCCAGATGTTCGATGGCGTCGTAATGCAGGACTCCGAGGACGTTATTCACCCGATGTCCTTCAAGGTGATCAATGCCTATCTCGACCGGGCCGACATGCTCCAGCTGCCCGTGCTGTCCATGCCGCGCAAATGGAGCTCGCTGACAGCCTGTCATTATATGGACGAGTTTGCTGAATGGCACGGCAAGGATCTGATTGCCCGCTCGCACATGACCGATCTGGTTCCGTCGGCCGGTGTTGCGACGGCCTTCAGCCGTGAAGCCATCGAGCTCCTTCGCAAGGAACGCCACAATCAGCCTTTCAATGTAGATTCGCTGACCGAGGATTATGATATCGGGCACCGCTTTTATGAGGCCGGTCTGAAGTCGCTTTTCGTGCGCTATTGGGCGCGAATGCCTTATGCCAAACGCAAGGCCTGGATCGGTGGCCGGGATATCTACAAATACCGGCGGGAGCTGGTGTGTACGCGGGAATTCTTCCCGGACATTGCCAAGATCTCGGTCCGCCAGAAATCCCGCTGGATGCTGGGCATATCCTATCTCGGTTGGAAACAGCTTGGCTGGATCGGGCCGCCATCGCACCGGTATTTTCTCTACCGCGACCGCAAGGCCATCTGGACAGCTCCCACCGGGATGCTGGCTTACGCCATTCTGCTTCAATGGGCGCTGTATTGGTTGATCGCCACAGTGTTCCCGCAGGCCGGGAAACTGCCGCCGCTCATCGATCCGAACAGCTGGGTGTGGACACTGGTCCTCATCAACTTCGTGTTCCTCGTGAACCGGGTCATTCACCGGCTGATATTCACCGGATGGGCGCACGGGCTGAAATACGCCGCTCTGGCCCCGGTCCGGATGGTCTGGGCCAACTGGATTGGTTACCTCGCTTCCATGCGAGCTGCGCGGCGCTATATCTGGCACGTCATCAGCGGCAAGCAGCTCACCTGGGACAAGACAATGCATGCCTATCCGTCCATGGCCGAGCTGGGTCAGGGTGAAGGCAACCGCTTGGGTGAAGCGCTGATCTATTGGGGCGCGATCGACGAGACGGTATTGCAGCGCGCTTTGGCACTTCAAGCCGACGAATACCGCCCGCTGGGCCTGCTCCTCTTGGATTTGGGCGAAATCAGTGATGATCAGCTCGCCGATGGCGTGGCCGAGCATATGGGCTGGGAGCGCGTCGATCTGGACCCACTGGCGGCAAAGCCCGATTTGCTCAGGCACATGCCGCGAGCCGAAGCAGCAAAATACGGTGCCTTCCCAGTTGCTCGGGAGGGACGGTCCTTGACCATCGCAGTTGGCGAGCCGCTCAGCGAGACCCAGCTGGCCGACTTGCGGCACAAGCTCGGCCGACATCTGAAAGTCGTTGTGGCGCCCCTAAGTGATGTCAGTTTCGGTATCCGGTTTGCCTATGAAGACCGGGAGGTCTTCGCTGCGGATTTCCGTGCCGCGCGGGTGCTCAGAAAGCTGTCCATTCTGGACGATGACCAAATCAGGAAGGTCTGGCGCAGCCTGCGTCAGGACTGGGCGCGGCTCGGCGATCATCTGGTCCGCCGGGGAGCGATCAGCCATACCCGCTTGCTGACCGAACAAAAGGGTGTTGACGCGCTCGATGAAGCCGAGCTCGGCGAAACGCTGGTCCAAAAGCGCCTTATCAAGCGAAACGATCTACTGGCGGCGACAGCCGCTCAGCCACAGCCGCCTCTCGGCTTTGTGCAGCGCGCGAGAGCGCTGGGCTACCTGACCGACGTGGAATGGACCGAAATTCAGGAGGCTCACGCCGACCTGATCATGGAGGATGCATGATGTCCCGATATTATGGAAAAGCCTGGATCAAACCGGCCCGCTACAATTTCCGTCCACGTCTATTGCTGGCATCCACGGCGTCGGTCACCGCGCTGAGTTTTGCGGTTTCGGCAGGTGCCGACCAGGACGGCATGAATGTCGAGCAAAGCCGGCTGGAAGCTGAGCGCCTGGCCCAGCAAGCCGGGTGCGCCGCAGCTCTGCCGGACTATGAGGCCGTCGCAGACTATAGCCGACGCGCTCTGGACTGGATTGCGGCTGGCGAGTGCGCCATTGCAGCTGGCGAGACTTCTGCAGCTTCCGAGGCCTTCTGGCAGGCCGTGATCTATCGGAACCAGCTAAATGATGAACAGCGGAACTATGTCTATCGCAGTCTCGGCTATCAGGCCGAAGCCGCCGGTGAATTTTCGCGGTCCGCTATCGCCTGGGATGAAGCGGCGCGTCTGACAGGCGACGCGTTCGACATTGTCATGGCGGCCCGCGCCGCCCGTCTTGATGGCCGGCCGCAAGCGGGATCTGTACGCTTGCAGCGGCTGGACATCTCCGGCCTCGAAGGCAGCGCGCTGGCGCTCTACTTCGAGGAAAGAGCGCTGGGGATGGCAGAGATGCAGCCCGGGGCCGCGGCGATGTACATGCAGCGGGCCATCGGGATCGAGGACCGCAGCTACCGCCGTTTCCAGCGTGGCCTCTATCTGCAGCAAGCCGGAGACGAACGGGGCGCGTTACAGGAGTTCCGCAATGCGCTGCAATCCGACCCGCAAAATGTCGATATCCTTTTGTCGACTGCGTATTCGGCCCAGCGCGCTGGTGATCCGGATCTGGCTGCAGAGCTTTTTTCCCGGGTGATTGAAATCGATCCTTCCCGGTCTGCCGTCCGCGAGGATCTCGGCTATGCCCTGATCGCTGCCGACCGCGAGGCGGAAGCGGCTGCCGCGTTCCGGGCCGTCATAAACGATCCGTCACCGAGAGCCGGCGAGAGTGAATCCGAACGCGCAGACCGCATCTACCGGCTGCGTCGTCAGGTCGAGCAGGTTGAACGCCGGACCTACGGTTTTATGTTCGCCTCCTATCGGGATGGAACGGCTCCCAATACGATCAATCTGCCCGAGACCGGTCCGAATGAGACACAGGTCGGTGCCGAGTTCGGCTGGCGTCCCGATGCGCTGAATACGGCCAATACCGGCATTACACTGTTTGGGCGAGGTTATGTCTCGGCGGACCCGGGCACGATTACGTTAAATGAGGATACGCTCCAGCTGGGTATTGGTGCGCGCTGGAAGCCGTTTGACGATCATGACTTCTATCTGGCGGGCGAACGTCTTATTGCCGGCGGGGATCAGGCCCGCGATGCTTGGTTGCTCCGTGCCAGCTATGGCTGGTCAAACGGATTGGACTGGAATCCGACCGCGACCGACTGGAATTACACGACGGTATTCGCTGACCTCGCCTATATTCCTGACAATCCAGAATTCCTCTCCGCCTACGCCTCTGTGCGTCAGGGCCGGCGTTTCCGCACAGGGGATAACTGGTCTGTGACCCCTTATGTGACGGCAGTCGGCCAATGGTCGGATGACACCTTCCAGACGCGCGAGCGGCTTGAGGTCGGTCCGGGTGTGGTTTTCTCCCGCTGGCTTGATGAAGATAGCACCACGGCACCACGCCAGCGTCTCGACCTCGAGATGGAATACCGCTTCGGTGTAGGGGACACCGATGACCAGGCCTTCATTGCCCGGGCGATCTGGAACTTCTAGGCGATCAGGAAAGTGCGCTGGAGGGCAGTGAGCGCCAGCTGACGGCTACGCCCAGCTGGTTGAAGACCTGCGTCCAATAGGCCCGCAGCGGGCCATTCTGTTCGGTCTCCCAGCCCGGGCGCTCGATCAGATGGATTTCCATCGTAACACCGGCCAGAGCAAATCCGTATTCGTTGCGAATGGCCTGAACGGTCTGTTCGACCGGCGGCAGACGATCCAGCAATGGGCCGCGCGACCGGCCATATACCGTGAAGATATCGGAGTTCTGGAGCATATCGCTGACCAGGACCATGCGGCGGCCGGGAACCGTCTGCGCCATTGTCTCGTTCTGCGTGAGAGCCGCCAGGGCTTCCAGGATCGGGCTTTGCGGCGCATCCTTGGGCACAACAAGGTCGGCAAGGGCGCGCTGCAGGGGGGCATCGAAAAGCGATTCGTAGCGCGCCTGGATCCGTTCAGGATTGCGATAGAGCGGATTGACCTGATCGCCGCTGCCCGGATTGCACAGCGAGAACTCATTGGTGTCGGCCAGGCGGCCAGACTCGTCGAGTTCGAAAAGCGAAAGACGCTCACCGATCGCCATATTATCGCGCTCCGTCAGAATAATCTGCTCGATCGCAATTGCCTGCTGGGCTGAGTAGCGGTCTGTCTTGTCGATAATAACGACCCGGTGGGGAGGAATGACGCCGGCGATACACAAAGTGTCAGCGTCATATTCTGCGGGTCTCAGATTGATCGCGAAGTAGCTGACGGCTGCAATAACGCCAGCTACCACGATCAGGTTGAAAATACCGATAAGGTCACGACCGGACATAATTCACCTCCCCCAAGGCGGGATCAGCGCGGACGGGCTGATCCGAAATCTTCTGCCATCTCCATCAACAGGAGCTGGGCTTCTGCGATTTGCTCGTCCGGCGAATTGCGTCCGCCAGCCGCTTTCTTGACCACACGGTTCAGTTCGCGAGCCGAGCGCTCGGCACGGCGTTGCACCACACCAAAGCCCGGGATCGCATCATCAAACGTGCGGCCCTTGTAGGCGGCGATGATGGCAAAGGTCAGGCCCAATGTCAGCAGAAGATACGCTTCCAGCGTCTGGAAAGAAAACGGAGCGGCGATCAGGTGCTGGATCGGTGCGATCAGTTCGCCCGTTACCTCGGTTCCGCCCAGTGCCAGGGTAGCGGCATGGATTTCCAGCAAGTCGCGATAGTGTGCCGCGGCCAGGTTCAGGACCGCAATAAAGGCCACTGCGACCGGCAGGCCGATAATGGCCGCCATGAAGGACCAGCGCTTCTGCGGATTGGTCATGTGCCGCAGGCAAAGATAACCGATCACGAAGAAGGCCGTGATGACGTTCACAAAGGATACGGTGATCGCTTGCAGCCATCCGCCTAGCAAGCCGAGATCCGAGCTGCCGGAAAAGAAGTAGGCATTGGCGAGGCCTTCGAACAGCACCAGCACAGCCAGAACCGAGAAGGTCAGAATGTGTGAGTCCGGGTAAATCGCCGAACGCTCGATCGGCTTGCCGGCATTGCCGCTTTTTTCCTTGCCGATCGGGTCGTCGAAGGCCCAGCCGGAAGTGCGGCGGAAAGCTTTCAGGTTTTCGAAATCGCGGCGTGCCCGGGACAACGAGAATTGCAGGTCAAAGTCCTGAATGTGTGCACCGCTGGCAAAGTGATCGCTCGCCAGCGAACGTGAACGATGGTCACGCTCGTCTTCAGGTTTGTAATATTGAGGACCCGCTACCGGGTTGAAGTCGTTTGCAGCCATGATCTCCCCCAAGAATTTCAATTAGACAGCCCGCGTCGGGAGTGACGCAAGGAATTGGTTAACCACGAAATGTGGCAGATTACGGCGGCAATACGGGCTGAATTGGGGTCATTTGATGGGCAATGGGATCGAACCGTTTATGTTTGGTTCATAAAGGGAGGTGCGCATGGCGACGACAAGACGCGAATTACTGGGTGGATTGGCGGTCGGGGCAGGAGCTCTGGCGGCGGGGCCGGCGGGCGCTCAGGAAAGGCTCACGGCAGAATCACTGGACTGTGCCGGTGGTGTTTTCGGAGTTGATTATACCGGCGAAGAGATCGAGCAGATGCTTATCGGCCTTGATGACTGGGCGGACAGCATGGCCCGGTTCCGGGCTATTGATCAGCCGAATACGCTTCAGCCGGCAACTGTCTTTGATCCCCGGCTGCCTGGAGTGGCGTATGATCTCCCCGAGAGCGGCATCAGCCTTCGCTCTGACGGCTCGTCTGCCATGCCAGTATCTGACGCCGATATTGCGTTTTCGCCCGCTTGGCAGCAGTCGGCATGGTTACGCAACGGGCAAATCACATCCCGTCGGCTGACCGAAATCTACCTGTCACGTATTGAACGTTTTTCCGGCGAGCTGGAATGCTTCATCACGGTCACCCCGGACATTGCTCTGGCCCAGGCCGATGAGGCTGATGCGGCGTTTGCGCGTGGTGAAGTGGCTGGACCGCTGCAGGGGCTGCCCTATGCGATGAAGGACATTATCGACATTGCAGGAATTCGCAGCACCTGGGGCGCGACACCCTTTCAGGACAGGATCGCTGAAGAAACCGCGACCGTCGCAGCAAATTTGCGCGCCGCCGGAGCGGTGCTCCTTGGAAAGTCGACCAGCGGCGCCATCGCCTACAATGATCTCTGGTTTGATGGCCTGACGCGGAATCCGTGGAATACGGATGAAGGCTCGTCTGGTTCAAGCGCTGGATCGGCGTCTGCGGTAGCGGCAGGCCTGGCCAGCTTTGCGATCGGCACCGAAACGCTGGGATCGATCATCTCGCCTTCGCACCGTTGCGGTGCAACCGGGTTGCGCCCGACATTCGGGCGGGTGTCGCGGGCGGGCGCAATGGCGCTGTGCTGGTCTTTGGACAAGATCGGCCCCATCACCCGGGATGTTACCGACACGGGCCTCGTCCTTGCCGCCATCAACGGGAGCGATCCGAAGGATGCCTCATCTTCCGATTCCGCGTTCGGCATAGACTGGTCCACTGATCCCTCGAGTTTCCGTGTCGGCTATATTCCCGAAATCATGGAAAACGCTGCCGAGCCGGATCGGGCAGCAATGCAAGCGGTACGAGATCTGGGCTGTGAGCTGGTCGAGATCTCACTGCCTGAATTGCCTTATGGCGCTCTGTCCACGATCTTGCAGGTCGAGGCAGCAGCAGCATTCGAGGAACTGACGCTGTCTGGCAGGGATGACGATCTGCGCTGGCAGGAGCCGCGGGCCTGGCCGAACACCTGGCGGCGTGCGCGGCTGAATTCGGCAGTCGATTTCGTCAATGTCGACCGGTTCCGACGTGATGTCTGCCAGATGATGCACAGCGTATTCGAGGATTGCGATGTGATCATCGGCCCCAACTTTGCCGCCAGCATGCTGCTCATTACGAACTTCACGGGTCATCCAAGCCTGATCCTGCGCAGCGGCTTTACCGAGCGGACGCTCAATCCGCTGACGGCGAGCGGAGCAGAGCGGCAGGAGGAAACCTTCCGAATGCCATATGGCTCCAGCCTCTGGGCGCCGCTGTTCCGTGAGGACCGTCTGATCTTGCTGGGGCGGGCGATTCAGGATCGCCTCGGGGTCGCAAACGAGCGACCGGAGGCATTCTCATGATGCAGGACCACGTATTTTATGATTGCGCGACCGCACCCAGCCCGCGTCGCGCCCGGATGGTTTTCGCGGAAAAAGCCTTGGAAGTACCGACCGTCCAGGTCGATTTGCGGCATGGCGAGCAATTGGGTGAGGCGTTCAGGGCGATCAATCCGCGTTGTACTGTCCCCGCCCTCAAATTGCCGGATGGTACCGTCCTCGGCGATAATGCTTCGATCGCGCGCTATATCGAGGAAATCCGCCCTGAACCGCCGCTGATGGGGCGGACACCGGTGGAAAAAGCGATCATTGCGGAATGGAATGCCATCGTTGAATTTGAAGGGCTGATGGGGATTGCGGAAGTTGTCCGGAACGCTTTGCCGGGCATGAAAGGCAGGGGGCTGACGGGGCCGAAATCCTACGAGCAAATCCCCGAACTGGCCGAGCGCGGCAGAGCCCGTGTGACACAGTTTTTCGTGACGCTCGAAAACCGCTTGGCCGAGTCTGCCTATGTTGGTGGTGACGCATTCTCTCTTGCCGATATCACCGCGTTTGTTGCGGTCGAATTCGCATCCTGGGTCAAAATGGTTCCGGACGAGAATCAAGCGGCTCTGGCTGAGTGGCGTCAGGCCGTTAGCGAGCGGCCAAGCGCGAAGGCATGACGACAGATATGTGACATCACTGCAACGTTTGGTCCGAAATTGCTTTGAAACAGTTCTAATAAAGGGAGCTGAGCTACCTTTTAGCGCCCTTAATGCTTTTTCCGCCAAAGGAAATAAGCCAAACTTGGGCCATCAAAAACGCGGCGAAGTCCGCGCAATCGAAACTGGTTAGAACCAGGACCGGGAGGAATATCGAATGAAGCTTGTAAGCCGTGCAGCCCTTATGGCTGCGGTTGCCGCAGGGGCATTGTCCGCTCCGGCATTCGCACAGGACCGACAGACGGTCGATGTGATTACCGTTACCGCGCAAAAGCGTGAGCAGGGCATTCAGGACGTTCCTGTTGCTGTGACCGCCTATAGCGGTGAATTGCTGCAAAATTCCGGTGTCCGTGACATCCGTGACCTGGCTGTCATCGCTCCGGGCCTGAACGTCACCTCGACGTCCAGTGAATATTCGACCACGGCCCGTATTCGTGGCGTCGGCACCGTGGGTGATAACCCCGGTCTCGAATCGTCGGTCGGCGTCGTTATTGATGGTGTGCCGCGTGCACGTAACGGTGTGAGCTTCGGCGATCTGGGGGAGATCGAACGTATTGAAGTGCTGCGCGGCCCGCAGGGCACGCTGTTCGGCGCCAACACGTCGGCCGGTATCATCAACATTGTTACCGCAGCCCCTGAATTCGAATTCGGCGCCAGCCTTGAAGCGACCTATGTCACTGACGGTGCTGATGGTTTCCGCGTTGCCGGTAGCGTGACCGGACCGCTCGCCGAAGATCAGGCAGCCTTCCGTCTGTATGCGGCTCGCGGCGACCGCGACGGCTTCCAGTCGGTGCAAACCTTCAACGGTCCGCGTACGCAGACCGAAGACAATGATCAGGATTTCTGGACCATTCGTGGTGCTGTCCTGTTCAATATCGGCGACCGTGGCGAGCTGACGATCCAGGGCGATATGACCGAGCGGGATGAGTTCTGCTGCGGCGCTCCGTCCATCGTTTCCGGCCCGACGGCTGCAGCGATCAACGCACTGGTGCCGGGCGGCCGTCCGATGCCGGGTTCTGAAGATCCGTTCAGCCGGGTGATCCAGTCCAATCGTCCGACAGACCAGACCATCGAAGACGGCGGTTTCCAGTTCGAATACACGTATGAGTTCGACAATTTCGAGCTGACGGCGATCGGTTCGACCCGCGATTATGAAATCGTCACCGGTCAGGATACGGACTTCACCGGTGCTGATATCGTCTATCGTGACCCGGCCCTGAACTCGTTCGAGTTTGGCAATTCGACCTTCGAGCTACGCGCTCAAGGCCAGACGGAGCGTCTGGACTGGCTGGTGGGTGCATTCTTCTCGAACGAGGATCTCGTTCGGCGTGATGCCATCCAGTACGGTTCCCAGTTCGAGGCCTATCTGGGCCTGATCGGTGGCGGCAATCCGGTACTCGTGACGACCCTGGCGAACGGTCTGGGTGGTGCTTTCATTCCGGGCTATACGCCGCTCGCTCCGGGGCAAGGCTTCCCGGCGGGCAGCGCCAATTCCGGCGGTGACCGCTATGAGCAGGATGGTCAGGTCTTCGGCCTGTTCACGCACAACACCTTCTCGATTTCCGACAGCACCGAACTGACCTTCGGCCTGCGCTGGAATTCGACCGAGAAAGACGCAATGGCGAATTTCTCCCCGTCGAATGCTCCGGCTTGTGATGTCTGGGAAACGGTGTTCGGCGAAGCGCTCGACTGGAGCACGGCCCAGAACCAGGCAATCCTCGCTGGGTTCTCGGGAGCTTCGGGTGTTCCGGTGGCGAGCCTGATCCAGTTTGGTACCTTTACCTGTCTGCCGAGCGCGCGTGATGCGTATTCCAACATCAACTTCGACCAGTCGTTGTCGGAAGACGAAGTGACGGGGCTTATTTCCCTGTCGCACCGCTTCAACGAAGACTTCCTGATGTATGGTACGTATTCGCGCGGCTACAAGGCCGGTGGCTTCAACCTCGACCGTTTCACACAGTCCGGTTCGAATGCCGTGAACTTTACCAACGTTCTGGCAGGCACCAGCGAATATCCGGCCCAGTTCGATCCGGAAATCGTCAACTCGTTTGAAATCGGCATCAAGACCGAAGCCCTGAACGACACGCTGTTGGCTAACCTGTACATCTTCTACTCGGATTTCGAGAGCTTCCAGCTGAACACGTTCAACGGTCTCGGCTTCTTCGTGACGTCACTGAACAATGGTGCGGTTACGCAAGGTGCAGAGTTCGAGCTGCTGTGGTTCCCTGAAAGCGCTCCGGGCCTCACCCTGCAGGGTGGCATCACCTATGCCGATGCCAGCTATAACAGCTTTGCACCGACAGGAACGGCAGATGTCGACCGTCTGTCCGGCCAGAACTTCTCGCTGGCACCAGAGTGGTATGCCTCCGGCTCGATCAGCTATGTCCGTCCGTTCGGTGACGGCATGCAGTGGCTGGCCCATCTGAATGGCCGCCTGCTGTCCGAGCAGAACACCGGTTCCGACCTCGACCCGGAAAAGGTCCAGGATGGTTATGCTGTGTTCAACGGCCGCATAGGCATTGGTGCCGAGGATGAAAGCTGGTCGCTGGAACTCTTCGCGAATAACATTTTCGACGAAGACTACATCCAGGTTGCTTTCGACGGTCCGTTCCAACCGGGTTCGTTCAATGCCTTCCTTGGGCAACCGCGGACAATCGGTCTGACGCTTCGCGCCCGCCGCTAGGCGGTCCGCAAACGGGGAAGAGGGCCGGAGTTCCACTCCGGCCCTTTTTCATTGTGCTAGAATCGGGATTTCTGGATACAAAGGGGGCCGGCGCCTGTTTCCGGCCATCGAAGGACTCTGAATGACACCAGTTCAACGCACATTGCTGACAGGGCTCGGGGTGTTCCTGGTTTTCGCAATTGTGGTCACCAACATGACCTCCGTTGCGCCCGGACGGCTGGAAGCACACCTGCAGGCAGCTGTCGATGAAGCCTTGGCAGATCGCTCCTTCGGTTGGACTCGCGTGACCGTTGACGGGCAGGTGGCAACGCTGCGCGGCCGCTGGCCAAATGAAGGGGTGCATCAGGCTGCGATCGAGGCCATTTATAATGCCGAATGGTCGGGGGGCGCGCTCGCTGGCGGGATTACCCGCGTGATCGATGAATCGGTTGCCCAGGAAGGCGATGCCCCCAGTCAGTTAACACTTATCCTCTCCAGCGATGGTCTGGAGGTTCTGGGCATTGCACCTGACGCTTCTGCCCGCGAAGACATCACAAGCCTGGCGAATGTTCTCTTCCCGTCACGCGTCTCGATCCGGATGTCGACCCGCGATGGTGACGCCAGCACGGCAGGCTGGACCGAGGCGGCTTCGCAATTGTTGTCGGCCATTTCTCGCCTTGAAGAAGGCGCGGGACGGCTGGAGGCGGACAACATCACGGTTTATGGCGTCGCCAGCAATCAAGCCCAGGCTGACAATGTCATCACCGCTATCGAGGCGGCCCCGGCCACATTCCACCCGGTCAGCTGGATACGCACGGACACAACATCGGTTGGCACGATCCTGACATTGCAGGATTGCTCACGGCTGATGGATGCCGCCAGCTTGCTGGGCCGGTTGCGGTTCAATCCGGGAAGTGCCCTTTTGGCGGCCTCGTCTGACGAAACGCTTGAGCATTTGGCGGCCGTATCCCGGGCCTGCCCGGCAGCCGCATTGACGGTTTCCGTAAGGCCGGTCGTGGCTGGCGACGGGGAAGCCGAGACACTGGCAATGGCCAGGGGAGAATCGATCCGCTCGGCGCTGGCCGAAAGGGATATCGATCCGGCGGGTATTCTGGTGCTCATCAATGCTCAACAGGACCAGCTTGTTCTGGTCACGCCGCGAACCGAAGGAGACGGTTAGATGCTTTGGCTGATCTGGCAGATGTGGATTTTTCTCTTCATCGCCTTTGCTTTGGGGCTGGGTCTTGGCTGGCGGCTTTGGTCGTCGTCCGGAATAATCGGCAAGGAGCTTGATGACGCGAGAGAACAGATCGCGCGCCTTCAGCGCGAGAATGACAGCCTTTCCAAACTCGCAGCTCAGCGTCAGGCCAGACTCGAAAGCGCGACCCGGGAACATGGATCAGATCCGGTGAAGACCGGCGCGTCGGAAAAGGGCGCTACAACCCCCAAGCCGAAAGCGTCCGCCAAACCAAAGGCCAAGAAGGCAATTCCGGCCAAGCCTGACGATCTGACAGCGCTAAAGGGCCTGGGCCCGAAAGCGGCAGAGGCGTTGAATGCGGACGGTGTCACGACATTTGCCCAGATCGCAGCCTGGACCGCGAAGGATATCGCCAGCTGGGATGAGAAGCTGACGGCCCGCGGCCGGATTGTGCGCGATGACTGGGTTGGTCAGGCGAAGGCCCGCATCGGCTAGTTTTGCCAGTGCAGGACGTCCTGTGCGTTATAGGCATCCGGCCGGTCCGGCATGGCGCCGCTCCGGATCAGGATTTCCAGGAAAATCGACTTTTCGCCAGCGCTCGGGTCCAGATGGATGCCGATGCCAACGCTTGAGCCGGAAAACCGCCGGCTGCCAAAGGTCTGCCCGACACTGCCGCCGACACTGACCGGCCGGTCGTCATCGCCCTGGCTTGAGCGCGAGACGACGATGAACCAGCTTCCGCCCTGTTCCAGCGTCAGTTCCGCCGCTCGGCGGAAGGCCATGTCCTCAAGCTCGCTGAACGTGACGTCAGAACCGCCATCGAAGCGGACGCGATACCGATCGGCCTCGATCTGCTGCTCGGAATAGCCGCGATTGGTTCCGGCTGCCGGCGCATAGGTGGTTGGCGTCGACGCGCAGGCAACCAGGGTGCTAGTGATCGCAACAATAAGCAGTGGTCTCATCTTCAACCTTTCGAGCTGGCGACAGACACCTCCATCCGGTCGAGAAGGTCCAGCGCACTGTCGGCGATAACCGTGCCGGGCGGAAAAACGGCCGCGGCGCCCATCTGGCGGAGCACGGGAGCATCGTCGGGCGGGATCACACCGCCAACGATAATCAGCATGTCCCCACGCCCGCGATCACGCAAGGCATTCCTCAATTCGGGCAGGAGCGTTAAATGGCCCGCTGCGAGTGACGACATGGCTGCCGCGTGGACATTTTCGGTATCGGCAAGCTCGGCGGCTTCTTCAGGCGTCTGGAAGAGTGGTCCGATTACGACATCCCATCCCATGTCGGCAAAAGCCGATGCCACGACTTTCTGACCGCGATCATGACCGTCCTGGCCCAGCTTTGCGATTAGGATTTTCGGTTTGCGGCCCGTGCGGTCCTTGAAGGCTATGGCCGCTTTTCGTGCCCGCTCGACTTTCGGATCGTCGCCAGCTTCCTCGGCGTAAACGCCCTTTATCACCCGGATATCCGCTTCGTGTCGGTTGAAGGCTGTCTCGAGAGCTGAAGAGATTTCGCCGACCGTCGCCTTGGCGCGTGCGGCATCAACGGCCAGCGCCAGCAGATTACCTCCATTGCGGGCGCCTTCTGTCAGAGCGGCCAGCCTTGATGAAACCTCTGCGGCGTCCCTTTCCGTGCGCAATCGCGCCAGCTTTTCTTCCTGTTCCTTCCGGACCTGATAATTATCGACCTTGAGAACCGGCACATCCTCTTCCTCGTTGAGGATGAATTTGTTGACGCCGGTAATGGTCTGCTGGCCGGAATCGATACGCGCCTGGGTTCGGGCAGCCGCCTCCTCGATACGCAGTTTCGGAGTACCTTCCGCGATAGCTTTTGCCATTCCACCCAAATCATCGACTTCACGAATATGGCCCAACGCGCGTGCCGCCAGATCCTGTGTCAGGCTCTCGATGAAATAGGATCCGCCCCAGGGGTCGATGGCATCAATCAGCCGGCTTTCCTCGGCGAGAACCAGCTGTGTGTTGCGGGCGATCCGGGCCGAAAAATCTGTCGGCAGTGCCAGGGCTTCATCCAGCGAATTGGTATGCAGCGACTGTGTATGCCCATCCACGGCGGCAATCGCTTCCAGCGTAGTCCGGCCAACATTGTTGAAGACATCCTGTGCGGTAAGGGACCAGCCCGACGTCTGGCAATGGGTGCGCAGGCAGATCGACTTGTCGGATTGCGGATTGAAACGGTCCTTGACCAGACCGGCCCAAAGCAGGCGCGCGGCGCGCAGCTTGGCGATCTCCATGAAGACATTCATGCCGATGCCGAAGAAGAAGCTCAGGCGGGGCGCAAACCTGTCCACGTCCAGGCCGGCCTCGACACCGGTGCGGATATATTCCAGCCCGTCGGCGATCGTGTACGCCAGTTCGAGATCCGCCGGCGCGCCAGCCTCCTGCATGTGATAGCCGGAAATCGAGATCGAATTGAATTTCGGCATATTTTCAGCAGTATAGGCAAAAATATCCGAAATAATGCGCATCGATGGTGCAGGTGGATAGATGTAGGTATTGCGCACCATGAATTCCTTCAGAATGTCATTCTGAATCGTTCCGGTCAGCTTGTCGGGAGACACGCCCTGTTCCTCGGCGGCCACGATATAAAGAGCCATGATGGGCAAAACGGCCCCGTTCATGGTCATCGATACGCTCATTTCATCCAGCGGTATGCCGTCGAAGAGCTCGCGCATGTCATAGATGGAATCGATCGCCACCCCGGCCATGCCAACATCGCCGGCAACGCGTGGATGATCGCTGTCATATCCCCGGTGGGTGGCGAGATCGAAAGCCACTGACAGACCTTTCTGTCCAGCGGCAAGATTGCGCCGGTAGAAGGCGTTGGAGTCCTTCGCCGTGGAGAAGCCCGCATACTGGCGAATGGTCCAGGGGCGCTGAAGATACATTGTCGGGTATGGCCCGCGCAGAAATGGTGCTTCGCCCGGCAGCGTCGAACGCAGGTTCAGCTGACTATCGCCGGCTTTGTAGGCCGGTTTGATTGCAATGCCTTCGGGCGATTGCCAGACATCTCCACCAGCTATTCCGCCACCCGCCGGCATATTGAAGGCGCGGTCGCTGAAATCGATACGGGCGGTCATGCGGACTCTCCCGGATTTGAAAAGTCTTCAAGGCGGATCGGCGTGAAGCGGTCATCTCCATAGGGAGGAGTATCGCCGTTCAAAAATTTCATTTCCCGAAGGTCCGGCGCAGCGTGTCGGCTAACACCAATCAGAACCGATTGTTTGTCGCGATAACGCGCAGCCAGCTTGCCGCTTGCAGATGAAACATCGCCACCAAAGCCTTCAGCGTCTCCCAGAACAGAAAAACCGCCATGACGCTCTGTCGTCTGGAAGATATCCCAGGCCTGCCGGGCCAGTTGCTCGCTCAACTTATCATGCAGGAAGGAACCAGCAGCCGGATCGGCAACCACGCCGGCATGGGATTCTTCTTGCAGCAAAATGTGCAAATTCCGAGCCGTGCGCCGCGCCAGACGGTCAGGCCGGCCCAGCGCATGTGTTGCCGGATGAATGCTCATCGTGTCCGCACCGCCGACTGCGCCGGCAAAGGCTGCAGCCGAAATACGGATAATGTTGGTCCAGGGATCCTGCCGCGTCATCATGCGCCCGCTGGTTACAGCGCGAATCATGACAAGCTTAGAGATGTCATAAGCCTGCAGGATATTTGCGAGCACAAGGCGCGCGGCTCGCAATTTGGCAATCGAGAGATGGATATCGGCATCGACCGCCATGACGGTCTCGATTTGCGAGGCTGCTCGTGCGGCATCCATGCCGCTCTCCAGCAGGCGTCCGAGGGCTTCATTGAAGCCGGATGCCGCATAGGCAATTTCCTGGGCTTCCGAGCCGCCAGCTTCATGCACCGTCCGTGCATCGATCGAGGCAATCATGAAGCCGTCAAATTCGCTGGCGAGCGATGCCAGGTCCGAATGATCTGCGCGCAGACCCAGCCCGCCGGACTTGGCTCCCAATGAAATCAGGGCGCGGCCAATCTCTGCAGCATTGAACGCGCCGCCAGGCTCGATATGTACGGGGGCAATGGACAGATCAACGCCCTCAAGTGCCGCTGATAGGTCGTCACCGGTCGTGACGGGGACGCCGTAGCGGCCTGCCGGATCCAGATGCAGTCCGATTTGGGTCACGCCGCCCAGCAAATCGGCGATAATCGCGGCATTGGCGTCTTTGAGTGAGGCGTCGGCGAAACTCTGGCGGATTTGCCAGGGCAGATGGACCGGGCGCGTCGCGCGCGCCATATCGGGCAGGCCGGGCGCCGAGAAAAAGACCGGACCGCGGCGAATTCCGTCCGCGGTAGACCGCACCAGCGTTTCCTCGAAATCGGCACCGCGAAGCGCCTTGTCAGCAATGATGCGCCAGGCATCAGACAGGCTTTGCGACATGTCCTCGTCGGGGGCGTGGATTTCCTGGTCAGACATCTAGAATCCCATGGGCCGGATAAGGCTGGAAGAAAGGCGTCCCCGCTGCCTAGGTCAAGACGCAGTTCAAGGATAGGGTGGCAACTGCTCCACGCCCATACGCAGTCACATAGGCTTCTGTGATCACAGGAGCAGGTCATGACAACAGAATCCTCACCGCGCCTCGGCCTTGATTATGTCATGGCGGCGCAGGCCCAGAAGCATGTCACCGTCAACGAGACCTTCCGGCGCCTCGACGCACTGGTCCAGGCCAGTGCGAACAGCCGGAGTGTTGATATCGAACCGGTCAGCCCGTCGGAGGGCGACGCCTATATCCTCGGTGAAAATCTGGTCGGCAATAATTGGGCATTGATGCAACCCAATTCGCTTGCGGTTTTCAGGGATTCTGAATGGGCAGAGATCATGCCATCGACCGGCTGGCGGGTCTGGCTGGAAGACTCTGAAGAATTGCTGGTGTTCGATGGGTCGGACTGGAAGTCTTACACGGCGCTGATCTCGGTCATCCAGCAACTTGCCCGGTTGGGGGTCGGGACGCAGGCGGATGAGGCCAATCCCTTCGCGGCCAAATTGAACACCGCCTTGTGGACCGCGCTTGGCGTTGCCGAAGGCGGTACGGGGGATCTGCGTTGCACGCTGAACAAGGAATCCGGCGCCAACATTCTGTCGCTTCTGTTCCAATCGGATTATGAGGGCCGGGCGGAAATCGGTCTTATCGGCGACAATAATCTGCTCCTGAAGCTCAGTAGTGATGGAGTGAGCTGGGTGGACGTTCTTCGCGCCAGCCCGGATCGCGTCGACGTCGGCGCCACTGAGGGGCTGTGGCTGGAACGTCTCAATGGCGACGCGCTTTCGGCGCGCCGCAATCTGCTGATCAATGGCGATTTTTCTATCGGTCAGCGCGGCCAGCAATTCCTTTCGCCCGTCGCCGGTGAATACTTTCTGGACCGCTGGAAGTTCGTCTCTGACGGAGGTATGAGCTGCGAATTCTCAAGAGAGAATTTCAGTACTGGCCAAACGGACATTTCCGGCAATCCGCGACACTTCCTCGAATGGCGGCTGACAGGCCTTGCGACCGGCAATCCCTGGATTGAACAGCGCATCGAGGGGGTGGACAGACTGGCCGAAGGTCCGGCCACATTGTCGTTATTTGCCAATGCAACACGCAGCGTTTCGATGGTTGTCAGGGTCAGGCGACACTTCGGTTCGGGAGGTTCGCCGACCGACGTTGTTTTTCAGCAGACACTGTCACTGTCGACCGGCTGGCAACGGTATTCTGTCGCCGCTGCCATTCCGGCATTGTCCGGCAAGACACTGGGGCAGGGCCATCGCATCAGTGTGGAGTTTTACCTTCTCGGCGGAGAAACCGATGTCGATATCCGGCTGGCCGACATCCAGCTGGAGGCAGGCAATTTGGCGACGCAGTTCGAGCGCCGGTCAATGTCTGAAAATCTCCGGCTATGCCAGCGCTATTTCGTGAAGACGTGTCCAGTGGACGACCTCGTCGCGGGAGCAGGGATAGCCGGCAGGTTGACAACATCGACGTCAGGGCCAGCGCAATCGGCGGTGTTCGACTGGCGACTGCCGGTGGAGATGTGCGCTACTCCGGCTATTGAGGTCTACTCGCCGGCCTCTGGCGCCAGCGGAATGGTCGATGCGTCCGGAACGGATATCGCTGCCAGCGTAATCTCAGCTTCAGTGAATGGTGTCGCCATCCAGAGTGCCGCTCACGGAACGCTGACGCTCGCCCATGTCCACATCACTGCCGACGCAGAACTGTAGACACACACAGAAAGGTCAGAACATGGATTTTCTCGACATTGGAGCCACAGCAGTCTCGGGCGGTGTGCTGGGCACGCTGGGGACCGCACTTGGCCGGGTGACGGGCTATTTCGAGCGCCGCGCCGAACACCATCAGGAAAGGGAACGTTGGCAACATGAATTGCAACTGGAGGAAACGCGCGCCCGCCATGCAGTGGATGGCGCCGAACTGGGACAGCGCAGCGCGCAGCAAACTGCCAGCTACTCTGCCCTTGCAGAAAGCCAGCGCAACGCAGCCGTACTTGAATCCGGCTATCCTTGGGTGGCTGCCGTTCGGGCGCTGGTCCGCCCGGTACTGACGCCGTTTCTCTGGCTGCTTTATCTGATCGTCTTCTTCTCGGTCATGTCTGGCGCGGCCGATCAGTTTCTCGATGATGCCGCCGAGGCAGAATTTGTCGGGTATTTCATTGCCAATATCGCCTTCACCGCCAGTGCGGCGACGCTCTGGTGGTTCGGCGATCGTGCGCGGCAATTCCGCTAGAAGGACTTCGCCAGGCGCATCAGCGCCGCTTGCAGGGCCGGATAGACCTTGTTTGTCATGGCATGACCATTGGCGTTGATTATGGACAGGCGCGATCCCGGGCAGGCTGTGCGCAACCGCCATGCAGCCTGCACAGGACAGACCACATCATACCGGCTCTGGATGATCTCGACCGGAATATCCATCATCCGGCCGGCATTCCGGAGCAATTGGTCGTCTTCCAGAAAGCAATTGTTCGCGAAGTAGTGAGCTTCGATCAGTGAATGGCTGACGATATAATCCAGGCCGCGTGCGGCCATGGATTGCCTCGCTTCCTCCGGTTTTTTTTCGATCCAGGAAATCCGCTCTTCGTATTCCGTCCAGCGGTAAAGCAGCGAATGGCGCAAGTCTTCGATTGACGTTGCAGCGTCTTCTATCCGGCGCAAAGCCGATAGACCGGAAGCGAGTTCTGCTTGCATGTCCGCAACACTGGCGGCGAAGAAATCGCTTATTTTTTGCGCCTGAGGCGCGTTACCATTCCCTAGAAAATCCGCAAAAGCGTCCGGGAAAAGACTGGGCACGCCTGGCACAGCGTGCCACCAGGCCAGTTCCGCGCCAGTGGAAAGAAAGACTCCTTCCACGAACAGGCCAGCCACTACGTCCGGGTGAGTCTGCGCATAGGCAAGGCTAAGCGTTGACCCCCAGGACGCTCCGCCAACAATCCATCGCTCGAAGCCGAACAGACACCTCAGCGCCTCCAGATCGCCGATCAGATGCTGGGTTGTATTGCTGGCGATGTCGAAAAGCGGCCGTGATCGCCCGCATCCACGCTGGTCGAACAAAACAATGTCAAAGACATCCGGGTTGAAATAGCGCCGGTGAGTCGGCGTGCATCCTGACCCTGGCCCGCCATGCAGGAAAACGAGCGGAACACCGCCCGCCTTGCCGCAGCGTTCCCAGTAAATCCTGTGGCCATCAGCGGTCTCAAGAAAACCGGTTTCACGGGGCTGTATCTCTGGAAACAGGCTCATGGGAGGATGGTGCCGCAGGGGAGAGTTGAACTCCCGACCTCGTCATTACCAATGACGCGCTCTACCACTGAGCTACTGCGGCCCAAAGCCATGGACCGCGGCGTATAACCCAAGCCGAAGCCCGCGCCAAGCCTGCCTTGACGCAAAGGCGCAGCATGGGCACACGAAGGAAATGCCGCAAGACGATTCAAAGCCATCATCCGCAGATAAGACACGCAAACAGGCCGAGCGTGAAGCCCGACTGGCTGAGGCGCTGCGAAAGAACCTCAGACGGCGAAAAGCACCTGGAAAGGCTGACAAGTCGCCTTGAAATGGCCATGTGCAACGCTTGAATATTCGTCTGGGGTAAGCGCGAAAGCAGGACATCAATGGATTCAATAAAGATTCGTGGCGGCCGCCAGCTTAACGGTGAAGTGGACATCTCCGGCGCCAAGAACTCGGCGCTCAAATTGATGGTGGCCACCATTCTGACCGATCAGCCGCTGATTTTGACGCGGATGCCCGATCTGGCGGATACCCGCTTCCTGACGACTTTGCTGGAACATCTGGGCGCCGGGATCAGCCGCACGGGTGACAGGATGCAGCTGCAGACGGCAAGGCTGAATAGTGCCGAAGCGCCTTATGACCTCGTCCGGAAAATGCGCGCCAGCTTTAACGTGTTGGGGCCTCTGCTGGCCCGCAATGGCGAAGCCCGCGTCTCGCTCCCCGGGGGATGCGCCATCGGCGCCCGCCCGGTGGACCTTCACCTGAAGGCGCTGGAAGCGCTGGGGGCTGAGATCGAACTGTCCGAAGGCTATGTCGAGGCGCGCGCGCCCAAAGGGTTGCACGGTGGCGAAGTGATCTTTCCTTTCGTCTCCGTCGGCGCGACAGAACATGCCATGCTGGCTGCCGTCATGGCCAAGGGTGACACTCTGCTCGAGAATGCCGCGCGGGAACCCGAGATTGTGGATCTGGCCGATTGCCTGATCGCCATGGGCGCGAAGATTGAAGGCGCTGGCAGTGCCACTATCCGCATCACCGGCGTCGACAGGCTGGGCGGCACGGAACATGCGGTTGTCCCCGACCGGATCGAAACCGGAACCTATGCGCTGGCTGTGGCGACGGCTGGCGGCGATGTGCTGCTGAAAGACGCTGTCTGGAAGCACAACGAAGCTCTATGGGACCGGCTGTCGAAGGCCGGCGCGGATTTGTCGAACGAGGACGGGGGCATTCGTGTGCGGTCAATGAATGGCCGCCTGAAGGCAACGGATATCGAAACGCGCCCCTATCCGGGGTTCCCGACCGATGAACAGGCCCAGTTCATGGCTGCGATGTGTGTCGCCGATGGCCGTTCAGTCATTCGAGAGACGATATTCGAGAACCGTTTCATGCATGCGCCGGAATTGATGCGCATGGGGGCGAAGATCGATCTGCGCGGCAATGAAGCGATCGTCACAGGGGTCGAAAAACTGCGCGGTGCGCCTGTCATGGCGACGGATTTGAGAGCGTCGGTCTCGCTGGTCATTGCCGGACTTGTTGCCGCAGGTGAAACAATGATCGGACGCGTCTATCATCTCGACCGGGGATTCGAGCGACTCGAGGAAAAACTCGCAAATTGCGGGGCGGATATCGAGCGCGTGAAAGAGTAGGGCGAAGCAAGTGGCACGACGCAAACCGCTCAGGCTGGCTGCCGAGGATGCAGGCGATCTGGAAGTGCTGTCGGCTGCCTTGCAGGACGCTGTCGCCCAGCTGGGCGATTTCAGCTTCGATCGCCGCCGGCGGCGGTTTACGGCCGTCTTCAATCGTTTTCGCTGGGAGGATCGTGGATTTGGTGAAGCCTGGCGCACGCGCTCGGCTTTCGATGTTTCCGGCGTGCTCGGTGTCAAATCCAAACGCCTGAAGCGTGGCGCGCCATCGGCTATCGTTTCTTTGCTCTCAATCTCCTTCGAACCTGGCGAAGCGCCGGGTGGTGTTCTGGTGCTGGCTTTTTCCGGCGGAGGTGAAATGAAGCTGGAACTTGAATGTATTGATGCGCTTCTGGCCGACATCTCGGAACCCTGGCCGGTGAAATCGCGCCCGGCTCATGAGGACGGCAAATGAGCGGGAATGAGTACATTGCATCCATTGATCTCGTCGGTCTGAAGACAGGAGATACGACCGCTGATCGTGAGCGCCGTGTGGCTATCTCGGACCTCCTCGACGCCAACCAGTTTGCCCCTGAAGGCGCCAGTGCCGGACCCTATAATGTCCAGCTCTCCATCGACGACGGCCGTCTGACGATTGATATTCGCACGGAGGCCGGGGACCCGGTCCATGCCTTTCTTTTTTCGCTCGGCCCCTTCCGGGGAATCTTCAAGGACTACTTCATGATCTGCGAGACTTATCATGAAGCCGTTCGTGATTCCTCGCTGGCCCAGATCGAGGCCATCGATATGGGCCGGCGCGGGGTTCACAATGAAGGCGCCGAACTGCTGCGCGAGCGGTTTTCGGGCAAGATCGAAGTCGACTTCGAGACCGCAAGGCGACTGTTCACACTGATTGGCGCCCTGCATCATCGCGGTGGAGCCTGATTTTAAGACAGGTCCGGGCTCGACTTTTTACCCCTGCAAAGACTATATACCGCGCCGCGCGGCCTTTTGTGGTATGCTAGCGCGTTGATTCACCGCCATCACGAGGAGCTCATGGCGAAAGAAGAATTGTTGGAATTTCCTGGCGAAGTGACGGAATTGCTGCCGAATGCGACCTTCCGTGTGAAGCTGGAAAACGACCATGAGATTATTGCCCATACGGCAGGCAAGATGCGCAAGAACCGCATTCGCGTTCTGGCGGGCGACAAGGTGCTTGTCGAAATGACGCCGTACGATCTGACCAAAGGCCGGATCACCTATCGCTTCAAGTAAACGTTAGAGCGGCCAGCATGACACAGCCATTGCAGCTCGTGCTGGCCAGCGCATCGCCGCGCCGGCTCGAGCTCTTGCGCCGGATCGGTGTGGAACCTGACCGGGTTCAGCCAGCCGATATCGACGAAACCGAAATTCCCGGAGAAACGCCGCGCCAGCTGGCCGAGCGCCTCGCCGTGTCCAAGGCATCGGCCATCCCGGCAGACGATGCGTTGGTCCTGGGCTCGGACACGGTGGTGGCGGTGGGCCGGCGGATCCTTGCCAAGACGGAAACCGAAGCCGAGGCTCGTGCCTGCCTGAAATTGATGTCGGGCAGGGGGCATCGTGTCTGGACCGGCGTCGCACTGATCCATCCGGATGGCCGGCAGGCCGTCCGCGTGGTCGAAACCCGGGTCAGCCTGAAACGCCTGACCGAAGACGAGGTGGCCGCCTATCTCGCCAGTGGTGAGTGGCAGGGCAAGGCTGGAGGATATGGCATTCAGGGGCGCGCTGAAGCCTTCGTGACGAAATTGGTCGGATCCTATTCCGGCGTTATGGGGCTGCCATTGTATGAGACGGCCAGCCTTCTGCGCGGTTTCGGTTATCCGGTGTTGAAGTCATGAATCGTCTGATCGCTGTCGAGGAATGGGTTGGTGAAACCCGCGCTGCCATCGTCGAAAATGGCAAAGTGGTCGAGCTGCATTTCGAGCGCTGGAGCGAAATGGAAACCCGTGCCCATACGGGCGAGGTTTATGCGGGGCGGATCACCCGCGTCGACACATCCCTGAACGCCGCCTTTGTCGATCTGGGCCGGGGCGAGCCGGGCTTTCTGCCCTTTGGCAAGGCGGGCCGGCCCAAAGGCGTGCATGAGGGAGCCGCAATTGCGGTTCGTGTTTCGCGTGAGGCCTTTGCCGAAAAAGGTCCGACACTGGCTTTTGCCAATATCGAAAACCTTCCCGAGGCACCCGCTCTGATCGAGGCCGATGCCAATCTCGCCGAACGCCTGCTGCGCCGCTATCCGGAAGCGGATGTTCAATGGGCCGACGAGGCCGGTATCGACATCGACGGTGCTATCGAGGCGGCACGGGACTCTGCCATGCCGCTGAAAGGTGGCGGCAGCCTGCATATCGAGCCGACACGCGCGCTGACCGCTATAGACATCGACAGTGGCGGCCGGGCTGTGAACGCCGGACGCAAGCTGGCGCTGGACGTCAACACGCTGGCCATGCCGGAAATCGCCCGTCAGATCCGGCTGCGCGGCATTGGCGGCAATATCGTCATTGATACCCTGCACATGCGGGCCCAGCCGGACCGCAAGGCCGTCGAAGGGGCTTTGAAGAAGGCATTGAAATTCGATCCGGCGCGCGTTGATCTCACGTCCATCTCACGCTTCGGCCTGATCGAGATGGTACGTCAGCGTGCCGGCCGCTCTGTCATGGAGCATCTGCTGGGCGATGACGGCCAGCCGACGGCGGAAACGCTGGCGCTGACCGCCTTGCGTCGCCTGCAGATAGAAGGGACAGCCAATCGCGCTGCGCGTCTGACCCTGCGTATCGCGCCGCGAATCCATGACTGGCTGTCGGCATCGAAAATCGGCTGGCAGGAAGCCATGAGTGATCGCCTCGGGCCTCGATTCGAACTGGCTATGAAAGAGGGGGCGCCTCCTGATTTCATCGAGGTGACATCATGACGAAGCGGAAGATTGCCTGCCCCATCTGCAAGAAGCCGGCAGAGGAAAATTGGCTGCCCTTCTGCTCGAAGCGCTGTGCCGATGCCGATCTCGGCCACTGGCTATCGGATGATTATGCCATTCCGGGAGAGCCGGTTTCACCCGCGCCAGAAGACCCGTCTGCAGAAGACTGAAAGCAAAGCGCAAGAGGGCGTGGACAGGGCCACCACACGCGCTTATAAACCCGCCTCTCCAACGGCCCTGCTTGTACAGGGCAAGACGGCGCCCAGGTAGCTCAGTTGGTAGAGCAGCGGATTGAAAATCCGCGTGTCGGTGGTTCGATTCCGCCCCTGGGCACCATTAAAAGAGCGATATAAAACAACAGTTTAAATCGCTTTTGGCGGGTGGATGTGACTTTCGATTTTATACCTACCGCATAAGTCGTGTCCCGTTTGCGGGCGCAGTTATTCATGGTGAAAAAAGTGGTCTCGAAACTGGGACGAAGTTCGTTACTGTTCGAAACGCTGCCGCGGTTCACGGTCTAGTATTTGATTGAACCGCCGAGACGAACGGACGCTGGCATACAAGCGCTTTCTCTAAAACTCATGCCGCAGCTTACCGCTGAGTAAGTAACGAAAGCGCGCCTCTGGATCTTTATTGTCAAAGCACTAATTCGTTTTTAGACTAATTCTAATTGGGGCGGGAGCGGCTTTTTCGTGAAAGCGTTTCTTGATGCAAGCAGCTTCCTTCAGGGTCTTGGGGGAGATCATGAAAATGAGTTTTGCTCGTGTAGTCATGCTTGGCCTGATCTTGGCTGTGCGCCACTTTTCTAACACTTGCAGCTCAATTACTCACCTTATCGGAATATCCGCCTTGATGGCTATATCCAGCGCCGGCCTAGCCGCAGCGCAGGATACAACACCGCCGCGCATCTCTTCGATTGAAAGGCTGTCACCGGCGAGCTCGCCGACGAATGCGGATAGCGTCACCTGGCGGGTGACATTTGATGAGGCCGTTCAGTCTGTGACCGCAGACATGTTCAATGTCACGGGAACAACCGGAACGCTTAGCGTCACAAACAATTCAAATACCCAGACAGATGTCACACTGTCTGGCGGTGATATGGCGGCGCTGGATGCGACAGTAACGCTCGCTGCAAACACAGGGCCGCCCCCACTGACCAATGTCGCCAATGTCTGGGATATTGCTGATTACGACGCCCTTGAACTTAATGGAGCCTTGTCCGTCACGACGGCTGTGGTGGGGGGCACAACCTACGTGTTCGCGGCGGGAGCTGACGATAATGCCGTGAATGTGTTTTCTGTCGCCGATGATGGCAGTCTGACCTTTGTCGCCAATGTCAAGGATGACGTCACCCTCGAGCTTGGTGGAGCCTATTCAGTCACGACGGCAGAGGTGGGCGGGACAACCTATCTCTTTGCTGCGGGATATGTTGATGATGGCGTGAGTGTGTTTTCTGTCGCCAATGATGGCAGTCTGACCAATGTCGCCAATGTCACGGATGCCCCTGCCCTGGAGCTTGATGGAGCCAGTTCAGTCACGACGGCAGAGGTGGTCGGCACAACCTATCTCTTTGCGGCAGGGCAAATTGATGATGGCGTGAGTGTGTTTTCTGTCGGCAATGATGGCAGTCTGACCAATGTCGCCAATGTCACGGATGGCGGCGCCCTGGAGCTTGATGGAGCCTCTTCCGTCACGACGGCTTTGGTCGGGGGCACGACCTACCTCTTTGCTGCGGGTCAAAGTGATGACGGCGTGAGTGTCTTTTCTGTCGCCAATGATGGCAGTCTGACCAATGTCGCCAATGTAACGGATGACTACTTCACCCTCGAGCTTCGTGGAGCCTATTCCGTCACGACGGCTGTGGTGGGTGGCACAACCTTTCTCTTCGCGGCGGGAAATCTCGATGATGGCGTGAGTGTGTTTTCGGTTGCCAATGATGGCAGTCTGACCAATGTCGCCAATGTCACGGATGACGTCACCCTCGAGCTTGACGGAGCCTCTTCCGTCACGACGGCTGTAGTGGGTGGCACAACCTATCTCTTCGCGGCAAGTCGGAGTGATGATGCAGGTCGGAACGGTGATGATGGCGTGAGTGTCTTTTCTGTCGCCAATGATGGCAGTCTGACCAATGTCGCCAATGTCGCGGATAGGGATAGCGGTGACCTGCGGCTTGGTGGAGCCAGTTCAGCCACAACAGCTGTAGTGGATGACACAACCTATCTCTTCGCGGCGGGATATCTTGATGATGCGGTGAGTGTATTTTCCTTTGGGCCACCGGCTATAAGTGATTTTGCGGGCAACTTTCTCGCCAATGCCACGCCTACCGGCACAAATGACAACGCTTTTGTTATAGAGAACACCGCTCCGACACTAGCCATCACCGGTCCTAAGGGTCTTGTTTCTGGCGCGTTTACGGCGACCTTCACCTTCTCTGAGTATGTCACGGGTTTTGTTGTTGGCGATATCAGTGTGGGCAATGGCAAAGCGTCCAACTTCCAGGCGACAAGCGCGAGCGTTTATGTCGCCACCATCACGCCGACGGCCGAGGGGGCCGTCACGGTAGATGTCGCGGGTTCTGTTGCCGCTGATGAAGTCGGTAATAACAACACCGCGGCCACGCAGTTTTCTGTAACGAATGATGAGACAGCGCCGACCTTAGCCATCACCGGCCCTGCTAGTCCTGTCTCGGGCGCCTTCACCGCCACCTTCACCTTTAATGAAGGCGTCACGGGCTTCGTGGTGGGCGATATCAGTGTCGGCAATGGCGCAGCCTCGAACTTCCAGGCGACATCAGCGACAGTCTATACGGCCACCATCACGCCTGCGGCCGAGGGGGGCGTCACGGTAGACGTAGCAGCAGACGTCGCTGCTGACGCAGCGGGTAATAACAACACAGCAGCCAGCCAGTTCTCTGTCACCAATGATGTAACGGCTCCGACGCTGGCGATTACCGGTCCTGCCGGTCCCGTAAGTGGAGAATTTACTGCCAGTCTTGTTTTCTCTGAGCCGATCACCGGTTTTGATATTTCTGAGATCATAGTTGGCAATGGGTCAGCAAAGGATCTGCGCGCTGAATTTGCGCTTCCCAATGGAGTATCCTCTTCCAGTGCTATTCCGCCTGCCACAAACTTTCTTGTCACCATCACGCCCGCTTCTGACGGGGTTGTCACGGTCGATGTTGCAGGGGCGGTCGTTCAGGACGCTGCAGCCAACGGCAACACCGCTGCCACCC